>CAMIZL010000001.1 GCA_946403295.1 uncultured Clostridia bacterium
AGACAGACAGACAGACAGACAGACAGACAGACAGACAGACAGACAGACAGACAGAGCATAATTAAGCTTATTCAGTATGTCTTTGGATATGTAAACGTAACTTTGGAAGATGTGATATGCCATAAGGGGTCTGGAGCCACTCCAAAGAAGTCGGAAAAGACTTATTACGAAGGTGGAACTATTCCGTGGATCAGAACTCAGGATGTTAAGTTTAATGAGATTTACGAGGTAGATAGCTTCATAACTGAAAAAGCAGTTAAGGAGACAGCGGCTAAATGGATACCTGAGAATTGCGTCATAGTTGCTATTTCAGGGGCTACAGCAGGGAGATGCGCAGTAAATAAGATTCGTGCGACTACGAATCAGCACTGTCTAAACCTACAAATAAACGATGAATTGGCCCTCTACCGATATGTATATTATTGTGTCCTGAACAGTTATGATGAATTGCTATCGAAGAAACAAGGAGCCAGAGGTGACTTGAATTCTTCCTTGATTTTGAGTACAGAAATAGCGCTACCCTGCATTGATGAGCAGAAACGTATTGTTGATCTTTTGGATAGATTCGATAAGTTGTGTAACGACCTGTCTGAGGGGCTTCCCGCCGAGATTGATACACGACAGAAACAGTACGAATACTACAGAGATAAGCTTCTTTCCTTCAAGGAAAGATAACTACGGGAGGTTACTTGTATGGCCTATTTCAATATTGTCGCTGAGACGAATGAAAATACAGTAGTAACTGAATATAAGCCTGCCAAAGTCCGCTCCGAGGGTTATCAGAGCGAGGCTGCCCTTGAGAAAGAGTTTATTCGTATGCTCACCGAACAGGGCTATGAATATTTGAAGATCCATGCAGAGACCGATCTTATACAGAATCTCCGTTTGCAGCTTGAAAAGCTTAACAACTATTCTTTTACGGATAATGAGTGGAAGCGGTTCTTCTCTGATTGTATCGCAAATGCAAATGAGGGCATCACGGAGAAGACCCGAAAGATCCAGGAAGATTATGTACAGGTATTAAAACGTGATACCGGCGAAAGCAAGAATATCAAGCTGATCGATAAGAATAATGTCCATAACAATTCTGTCCAGGTCATCAACCAGTATGTGATTGGTATGGAAGAAGGTGCGGTACATGATAACCGTTACGATGTTACGATCCTTGTAAACGGCTTACCTCTTGTTCACGTTGAATTAAAGCGCAGAGGCGTTGCTATCCGGGAGGCCTTTAATCAGATCAACCGCTATCAGAGAGACAGTTTTTGGGCCGGATCCGGGCTTTATGAGTATGTACAGATATTTGTAATCTCCAACGGAACCAACACTAAGTATTACTCCAACAGCACGAGGTTTAACCATATCAAGGATGCCAAGGCTGCGACTTCATCCAAGAAGGAGAAGACAAGCAATTCCTTTGAATTCACATCCTTCTGGGCTGACGGTAATAACCGTGTGATCCCAGATATTATAGACTTCACAAGGACATTCTTTTCTAAACATTCTATCCTGAATATCCTCACGAAATACTGCGTGTTCACGGCGGAGAACATGCTTATGGTAATGCGCCCGTATCAGATCGTTGCAACGGAGCGTATCATCAACAGGATCGAGATCGCCAACAATTACAAGAAATACGGAACGGTTGCCGGAGGAGGATACATCTGGCATACAACTGGATCCGGCAAAACCCTTACATCCTTCAAAACAGCAAGGATCGCATCCACATTGCCGTACATTGACAAGGTCCTTTTTGTGGTAGACAGAAAAGATCTGGACTATCAGACCATGAGAGAATATGACCGTTTCGAAAAGGGAGCGGCCAATAGTAATACATCTACTGCAATCCTTAAGAAACAGTTGGAAGACGATAATTGCAGGATCATCATCACCACTATTCAGAAGCTGGCAACATTTATAAAGACGAATCCAGGACATGAAGCCTTTACCAAGCATTTTGTCATAATCTTTGATGAATGTCACAGATCACAGTTCGGCGATATGCATGCTACTATCGTAAAGAACTTCAAGAAGTATCATCTTTTCGGCTTTACCGGCACACCGATATTTGCCGTAAATGCGGGTGCAGTCCGGAATCCGCAGTTCTTTACTACTGCGCAGACCTTTGGCGATCAGCTTCACACATATACTATTGTTGATGCTATCAATGATAAAAACGTTCTTCCTTTTAGGGTTGACTACATCAAGACCATGGACAAGGAAGATGATATCACGGATGAGCAGGTATGGGATATCGACCGTGAGAAGACCTATATGGCGCAGGAGCGTATTTCCCTTGTGACAAAATATATCCTCGATCACTTCGACCAGAAGACATACAGAGGAAACAAGACCTACGTATTCAATAGACTTACCAATATTTCCGAAGTTGCCAAAGCTGAGCGCGGTAAGATCGAAGAGATCAAGAAAAAGCAGCGGATTTCGGGCTTTAACGCTATTTTCGCTGTTTCTTCTGTAGATATGGCTAAACTCTACTATGAAGAGTTTAAGAAGCAGATGAAGGCAGATCCTTCCAAGAACTTGAAGATAGCGACCATCTACAGCTATGGTGCCAACGAGGAAGAGGCCGACGGTATCCTTGATGAGGAGAATCCGGAGGATACTTCAGCACTGGATACGAACTCCAGAGATTTCCTTGAAAAGGTCATAAAGGATTATAACGAGACATTTCATACAAATTACGATACTTCGAGCGATAAGTTCCAGAATTATTACAAAGATGTATCTCTTCGAATGAAGAATAAGGAACTGGATCTTCTTATCGTTGTAAATATGTTTCTCACCGGTTTTGACGCAACCACGCTGAATACTTTGTGGGTGGACAAGAACCTGAAGATGCATGGGCTGATCCAGGCATTTTCAAGAACAAACCGGATCCTTAACTCGATCAAGACATTCGGTAACATCGTATGTTTCAGAAATCTTCAGAAGCGCGTGGACAGTGCGATATCGCTCTTTGGTGACAAGGATGCATCCGGTATTGTGCTGATGCAGAGCTTTAAGGATTACTATTACGGATATATTGATGCCGAGGGCAAGGCTAAGCCCGGATATAAGGATCTTGTGGATGAGCTGAAGCTTAAATTTCCGCTTGAAGAGCCTCAGATCATCGGCGAACAGAATCAGAAGGAATTTATTTCGCTGTTTGGAGCAATCCTGCGAATGAGAAACATTCTGAGCTCTTTTGACGAGTTCGACAGTGTGGAACTATTCTCGGAGTGTGATCTGCAGGATTATCTCGGCAGATACCAGGATCTGCGTGATGAGTGGAAGGCAAGACAGGAAAAGGGCGAAAAAGCTGATATTCTTGATGATGTTGTTTTCGAGATCGAACTTATCAAGCAGATCGAGATAAACATTGATTACATCCTTCTTCTTGTAAAGAAATATCATGATTCGCACTGCGAGGATAAGGAAGTGCTTGTTACGATCAAGAAAGCCATTGACGCATCGCCGGAGCTTCGCAGCAAGAAGGCTTTGATCGAAACCTTCATGGCCGGCATTAACGATATCGATGATGTCATGGATGCATGGCATGAGTATGTTGCCCGCCAGAAGGAAGAGGAACTTAAGAAGATTATCGAGGAAGAACACCTTAAAGAGAAGGAAACATGGCAGTTTATCGATTATTCCTTCAAGGTTGGCGGTATGAAGACTACCGGAACGGATATTGATGTTCTGATGCCGCCTATGACCCGTTTTGGATCCGGCAATCGTGCCGAGAAGAAGAAAAACCTAATAGATAGATTATTGGCGTATTTTGAAAGGTTTTTTGGTATCGGCGCTATAGATACAAGCGACAAGGAAGAATGACAAATAATTGTACTTATTCACATTTAAGCGAGGATGGAGCTAAAGTATGAATGTGGTTGACAATAATCCTTTAGATCGAGTAGAAAAGGCAACGGATATTATTACATTGCGCCAACTATTATCAGGTCAGCACGTTTTTCGTGTGCCGGATTATCAAAGAGGTTACGCATGGAGTAATGAATTTCTTGTCCTGTGGAAAGACATTATGAGACTTCACAGGACCGACAATAGAAAGCATTACACAGGAATGCTTGCCCTTGAAGAAATCGTTGATGAAGGTATAAAAGAGCACGAGGCTACTCTTGTGAGATGCTTATGCTATTGGACGGAGTAAGAAAATAGTAATCTTTCAGTAGGAAATCGGTAGGATATTAGTAGGATTATAGTATTTTTTCTTTTGCCGGAATGTGATATCTTTATAATGCGAGTTAAGCTAAAGGGTCGTTCCTGATGAGGAGTCGATCCTTTTTCTTTTGAAAAAAGATGAACTGGCCGAAAGGCCATAATGGAAAAGCGAGTACCGCCGGGCCGGGTCCCTGAACCCCTTATTTTAATAAGGGCGCACTTCTATACATCCCCTTCGGGATGTAGTGCGTCTGGCAGGAGCCGACATTCGGCTACGCCGAGGTTTTGCCTTCGCTGCGCTCGGAGAGTTGTCACGAAATGTCACGTTTTGTCACGCCATGTCACGAATCTTCCATATCATCCCGAAGCAACCGTGATATCATTAAAATGCGACACGATTACATCGGCTGTCTACGTTTTGTCCACCTTTTGTCCATTTCCCAGAAAAAATGGGTGTGATATTATTAAAATAACCGAAGGGTATGATGCTCATGAAATGCTCACGTTTTGCTCACGAAATGCTCATTCCCAATGGAATCAAACAGTGATAAAATTATGATAGCCAATGGGTGTGCAGAGCAGATTTTATTCAGAGCAATCTAGAGCAATTTAGAGGCAAATTGAGGTTGTTTAGAGGTAAAACTGAGGGTTTACCATCTCTCGGATCGGCGGTAAAATATATAATAACAAATTTTTGAAACTAAGCGTTTCGGAACTATGCAAAAGTCCCGGAGCGCTTTTTTTATTTCCCAAAACAAAAAATGAAAAGGAGGATTTTACAATGGGAGATCAATTCAGCAAGTTGGAGAAAATGAGGAAGGAGGTAGCGAAGATGGAAACGAAAAGAGAGCAGGACGAGCATCAGGTCAATCGCCTGGAGAACAAGATCGAGAAGATCGAAAAGGTCAGCCGCAAGCAGAGAACGCATCTTTTGTGTTCCAAGGCCGGATACATCGAGGCGATATTCCCGGTGATCAAGGATGCATCCAAAATGGATTTCATTCAGTTTTGCGAAGGACTGCTTCAGGTTCCGGGCGTTAAACAGTATGCCAAGGACTTTAAGCCCAAACCGATCGAGGAGGTGGTTCAGTAATGGCTTTATTTCATTTCACAGTGGCTCAGATATCAAGAGGCGGCGGACAGAGTTCCGTCGCTTCTGCTGCTTATAGAGCCGGAGAAAAACTTACGGATGAGTATTACGGTCAGATCCATGATTACACCAGAAAGCAGGGTGTGATCATGAACGAGATCATCTTAGCGGCGAATGTGCCGGAGCGTTTTAAGGATCGTCAGACGCTTTGGAACGAGGTCGAGAAAGTGGAGAAGCATCCGAAAGCGCAGCTTGCATATTCTTTTGATTTTGCTTTGCAGAATGAACTCAGCATGGAAGAAAACATCAGGATTGCCAAGGAGTTTATAGCGGAGAATTTTACATCCAGGGGGATGATCGTTGACATGGCCGTTCACGAACCGGGCAAGGATCCGGACGATATTCCGAACCCGCATGTGCATGTCATGGTTCCCATGAGGCCATTGAACGAGGGCGGCATCTGGGGAACGAAACAGCACCGGGAATACGTTCTTGATGAGAACGGAAACCGAATGAAGGATGAAAAGGGCGATTGCATTTTCAACGCTGTTAAGAACACTGATTGGGGAGATCCGGAGACGCTGGTACAGTGGAGAGCGAACTGGGCCAAGAAGGTCAATGAGGCTTTTGAGCAGCATGGCATCACCGCAAGAGTCGATCATCGTTCTTATGTTGAACAGGGGCTGGATGCTCTTCCTCAGATCCATGAAGGTCCGGTTGTCAGAGCGATGGAGAAGAAAGGCATCAAGACAGACAAGGGAGATTGGAACAGATTCGTCAAAGCGATAAACGGTGCAATCCGCAAGATTCTTGGAACATTCAAAGCTGTTCTTGATGAGATTGAGGAAATGCGCAAGAAGGAGGCTCAGGCTAAAGCAGAGGCCCAGGCACAGTTCAACGAATTCTGGGATGCCATCGGTGAGTATGAAAAGGAGATCCGTAAGAAGTACACCTACGGTCACGGCATCGTTGCAACAAAGAAAATGCTTAAGGTCCATGAGTTTATCATCAATAACCACATCTCGAACCTTGATGATTTTAAGGATTTCACCCATGTCATGTATGACAGGCTTTATAAACATCGTCATGAGATGATTGATCTGGAGAAGAAAATATCCGCTTTGAACAAGGTGCTGGAACGTTATGAAACCTATAAAGAGAATGCCCCCTATTACAAGGTCTGGTACAAGATTTCCAATCCCAAGAAGAAAGCTGCATACAAAGCAGAGCATGATTACGAACTCAAGCGCTATCATGTCGCGGAGAGAGAGCTTAAGGTTATTTATCCTGACATGAAGATTCCGGTCAAGGAGCTGATCAAGAAGAGAGATGAGTTAAAAACACAGTACAGCAAAATGGCTGTGAAACTTCCCGACTATAAAAAGGCTGCAGATCAGGCTTATAAATTCCAAAAGCAGATCGCGGATGCTCACAGGAAAAGGGTGCAGAAAAGAGTCATTGAAAGGAGCAGATAAAATTGAATATGTTTCAAGAGATAAAGGATGCAGTTTCCACCAGGGAGGCCGCATCCTTTTATGGTTTAAAGATCGGGAGGGGCGGAATGGCTTGCTGCCCTTTTCATGATGACAAACATCCCAGCATGAAGGTCGATGCACGGTTTCATTGTTTCGGATGTGGAGCCGATGGGGATGTGATCAACTTCGTTCAGAAGATGTTTTCACTGGATGCCAAACAGGCTGCATTCAAACTGATCGACGATTTCCATCTGAACATCGATACCAAACGCAAGGAATCTAAGCATGAGAAGAATCAGCGGATCCGTCTGCAGAAAGAAAAGGAACGAAAAGAAAAGATCCGTGTTGCCTATGCCGAGGAATTTCGCCGGTTCCGGTCAAGGATGGGAGATATATTCCGTACCCTGCATAACTGGATACTTGATTACGAACCCACCCGGGAACAGTGGGAGGCCGGGAACATTGATGAGCATTATATATGCGCCATCAACAATAGGGATCCGGTTGACTGGATCCTGGAGACACTTGATTTCGGCGAGGATGCCGAGATTTACGAACAGTACAAACACAGAGAGGAGACCATAGCGTCATATGAAAGAAAACTTACCGATGCTGCCGGAAGAGCAACTGGAAGAAGTGGAGAAAGACCTTCTTCCAACTCAGAGCCTGAGAGAATCGCTTGAAAAGAATGATCGCGGTAATCCCAAGGCCAATGTTTCAAATGTTGTGAGGATCTTGAAGGAGGATCCGACACTTGCCAGAGCAATTGCGTTCAATGAACTGTCCGAGCGGATTGATATCATTAGGGATCTTGGCTGGAAGAGAGACGGAGTGACACTGACCGATACCGATATGGCTTACATCACGTTATATATCGATAAAAACTACGGGATCGGCTATCAGAGCATGATTGAGACCGCCGTTAAGGTTGTGGCCAATGAGAACCGTTATCATCCGATTAGGGATGTGTTAAACGGCCTTGTATGGGACGGAGTGCCCCGGGTAGAGAATATGCTTACACATTTCTTCGGAGCGGAGAAAACGGAGCTTATAACAACAACGATGAAGCTTTTCATGCTTGGTGCTGTAGCTAGGGTATTTAAGCCGGGAACCAAGTTTGAAACATCCATGTGTCTTGTCGGTGGCCAGGGAGTCGGGAAGTCCACCTTCTTTAAGTTCCTTGCAATCAGGGACGAATGGTTTACAGACGATCTGAAGAACTTAAGCGATGACAGGATGGCTGCAAGGCTCCAGGGACACTTGATCGTTGAACTTGTTGAAATGCTTGCCGTTATCAATGCAAAGGCCGAGGAAGAACTGAAATGCTTTATCAGCCGTGAAAAGGACACTTACAGAACACCTTACGATAAGCATCCGAGAGACAGAAAGCGCCAGTGTGTTTTCGGCGGTACATCCAACAAAATCGAGATCCTTCCCATGGATAAAAGCGGTAACAGGCGTATCGTTCCCATTGAAACGCATCCTGAGAATGCAGAGGTCCATATCCTTGAGAACGAGGCAGAATCCAGGGCGTATATCCTTCAGGCATGGGCTGAGATCATGGTGATCTATAGGAGCGGTGATTACATTCTTACACTTCCCGATCATCTGAAGAAGGAGCTTGATAAGTATCAGCAGCGTTTTACACCGGAGGATACTGAGCAGGTAGGAATTGAGAACTTCCTTTCTGACACTACGGAGAAATATGTATGCGTCAGGATGCTGTTCCATGAAGCTCTGGGACATTCATCGTATGAAGAGCCGAAGAAGAGCGAATCCAACAGGATCGCAACGATTATGCATCATATGCCCGAATGGGAACACGTGGGGATCCAGAGGTTTACCAAGTATGGAAGCGCAAGAGCATGGAAACGTAAGGACGATAACAAGCCGCCGGAGGAGGGGGTTATGGATGTGCCGGAGCAGATGGAAATCCCTTTTGACTGATAACATGTTAACCAACCGTGTCAACCAAGTATGTCAACCAACGAAAAAACTTCTCTGTAAGTTCCAAAAGTTACTCAGAGATTTTTTAGAAGGTTGACAGAGTTGGTTGACATTTTTATTTCAATTAACGAGGAGATTATAAAAATGAACCAGATAACTGTACTGAATGAAGTGACCTATAAGCCATCGGCAATACCTGTGGTAATCCCGATGGTGTATGATGCGCTTTTTAAGTTGAATTCAAAACTAAATGAAGAATCCATGCGGAAAAAGAAACAAGAAACGGATGTCCCTTTGTGGGAGAAGTATCTCCTGACTGTGGAAGAAGCAGCTGAATACTTTGGTATCGGACAAAAAAGGATTCGAAGGATTATTTCTTTTGATCCTACTGCGGCTTATTTATTAACTGTTGGGAATCGGACACAAATAAAGAGAGTTCAGTTTGAAAAATACATAGACAGCATGTCTTGCGTATAAATGACAGATATGACTGATTTGGATGGCGGAAGGACTTCAATTATGGTATTATGTATACGTTGTATTGGAGTCCTTTTTATTATGAAAGGAGCCCAATATGAGTGAAAAAAGAAAAGATAATAAAGGTCGTATCTTACGTAATGGTGAGATTCAGGAAGCCAACGGGCGGTATAGATTTAAGTATGTTGATGTATTTGGAGATTCCAAGTATGTAAGGTCATGGAGACTTGATGTGCATGATCCTGTACCGGCAGGCAAAAAGATGGAACCGTCATTAAGGGAGCTTGAAAAGCAGATTGCGGCAGATATGATCGACCAGATTGTTCCGGAAGGAGGAAAATTAACAGTATCGGATCTCGTGGAGAAATATGTTTTACTGAGAAAGGGAGTGCGTCCGAGCACGGAAGCAGGGTATAAAACGGTAATCAACCTCTTGAAGAGGGATCCATTTGGAAAGCAGAGAATTGATAAAGTCAAAGTCCTGGATGCGCAAGAATGGTTAGTGAAGTTACAGAAAAACGGCAGAGGATATAGTTCCATACATACTATCAGAGGTGTTCTTCGTCCGGCTTTTCAACTTGCGGTGGATAATGATTATGTCAGAAAAAATCCGTTTTCTTTTGATCTGGGGACAGTAATCTATAACGACAGTGTTACGCGTGAAGCTTTGTCCCGGGAAGACGAAAAGAAATTTCTTAAGTTTGTCAAGGAGGATCCCTATTTTTGCAAGTATTATGACGGAATATATATCCTTTTTAACACCGGACTTCGCATTTCTGAGTTTGTGGGACTTACGATAAACGACATTGATTTTAAACATATGAAGATCAATGTGGATCATCAGCTCCAGAGAAATAACGGAATTGGATATAACGTCAGGGATACTAAGACTGAATCAGGCGGAAGACTTGTTCCTATGACTGAGGAAGTGGCAGAGTGTTTTAAACGCAGCTTAGCCAATCGTAAAACTCCGAAAATCGAGCCTATGGTGGATGGATATGTTGGATTTCTTTTCCTTGATAAGGATGAACACCCCATGGTGGCGATGCACTGGGAGAAATACTTTCAGCATATAGTTGATAAGTATAACAGCATTTATAAGGCTCAGATGCCTAAGGTAACGCCTCACGTGTGCAGGCATACATTTTGCAGCCGCATGGCTTCCGCGAGGATGAATCCCAAGACCCTCCAGTATATAATGGGACATTCGGATATAGGAGTTACTCTCAATACGTATACCCATCTTGGATTTGATGATGCTTTGGAGGAAATGACTCGTATCTCTAAGGGAAAGAATGCCAATTCTGATGTTAACGATACTGCAACGGTAACAGTTTATTCAGAATACAAAGAACAGGCGTCAAACGAGTAAAATAGTATAATCCTTTATTTAAGGGAAAAGCTCGAGGTGCAAGTCCTGTAGATTTGCACCTCATTTTGCACCTTTTGGCGGATAAGATATGCCCAAATATGCCAAGATATGCCAATGTATATAAGTGCAAGAAACACAGTATTTACGAGGTTTATAGACATGATTAGAGTATTGTTCATCTGCTGGGACATTCCACCGACACGATGTAGCAAACCGCGTATTTACAGGCTTTGAGAGCCACTCAAACACTTTCTTGCACCTCGTTTGCACCTTTAAATCAGGTCTGAAAAACAAGGAAACGAATAGCAGGTTAGGAGCTGATTTTTACTATGATAAAGGTCTTATTCATTTGCCACGGCAATATCTGCCGCAGTACGATGGCGGAAAGTGTGTTTACGCATATGGTCCGCGAGCGGGGTATCGACCGCGATTTTGAGATCGCTTCGGCGGCGACAAGCACGGAAGAGATCGGGAACACGCCCCACTACGGAACGGTTGACAAGCTCAGGAGAGAGGGCATTCCGCTTGTTCCGCACAGAGCTGTGCAGATGCGCAGAAGCGATTATGACGCCTATGATTACATCATCGGCATGGACAGCTACAATATCAGGAATATGGGCAGGATATGCGGCGGAGATCCGTACGGAAAGTTTTATCGCATGCTCGAATTCGTCGGCTCGCAGAGGGATGTTGCCGATCCCTGGTACACGGGGGATTTCGATACGACGTACAGGGATATTGTGGAAGGACTTGAGGGGTTCTTAAAATATTTGGGTTATGAAAACTGAACTGAAAAGACTTACCGAACTGGCTGACAGAAGCTATAACAGCGGCCAGTTCACCTTCACGGATTTTATGTCCGTCGCGGAGCTTGCCGTTTATTACGAGAACGAAGCCGCATTCAGATTCGCCTGCCCCAAATTGTTCGGAGGCTGTGATCTGTCTGAGAGAATGATGATCCGTTTCGGCAGTGAGGAAGAGCTTGGATTCTCACAGGATTTCCCAATCAGGACACTTCTGATCAAGCCGCTGGCAAGTAAATTCGCCGACGACCTGAATCATCGCGACTTCCTGGGAGCGCTCATGAATCTCGGGATCAAAAGGGAGATGCTCGGAGACATCTTTGTTAAAGACAAGGAAGCATGCGTGTTCTGCAAGGACAGCATCGCTGATTTCATCATCGAAAACCTGACCAGAGTCAAGCACACATCGGTGAAGGTTGAAGTCACGGACGAAACGGAGGAACTGACCTCACCCGATCTTGAGGACAAGGTGATACAGGTTTCTTCGCAGAGGATCGATGCCGTCATCGCCAAGGTATACAACCTTTCGAGACAGGAAGCGCTTTCGCTCTTCCCTGAAGGGCTTGTCTATCTTAACGGGCGGAACTGTACCGAGAACGCCCGCACCCTGCGCCCCGGTGATGTGATATCCGTCAGGGGAAAGGGTAAGTTTGAGTATTCGGAAGAAATGGGTCTCAGTAAGAAAGGCAAACTCAATTGCAGAGTCAGCATTTACAGGTGATCGATGAAATGCCTGACATCAGGAAAGATCCTGTTGTTCAAGCAGAGGCTTCATCATATAAAGTGAGCCGGTGACAACCACTCCCGCAAGAGGTTCCGGGGTGTGAGCGCCCGGTTCATTTTTGTTCCCGGAAGCAATGACTTCGTCTTTGGCCTGCTTGAGTGCCTCGACCACGGAATCCGACACAACACCCGGAACTCCGTAACCCTCAAAGATCCTGACGATCTCCGCGGGTTCGAGACTTCTGGGGTTATCGGGGCGCACCGCGATAACCTTTCCCGCGTACGGGGCAAGCATTCTGTACATTTCCATGTAATCCTTGTCGGCCATGACACCCGTGATAACAAGAAATTTACGTTTTAAACTGTTTCCCTGACAAATTCGGGTATTATCAAGGTCACTGTCTGATGTTTGTAAATCGGAAGAATGCTCGTCTTGTGATGTCATATTTGACAATATGTATTCAAGACTCTCGCACAGAGCACTCATACACTGCGGGTTATGTGCCCCGTCGAGGATGACCGGCGGGTCGGTGCTCATAAGCGTCAGTCTTGCGGGCCATACCGTGCCGGCAAGTCCCCGGCGGAGAGCTTCGTCACTGATCATATTGCGATCATTAAGAGCCTTGACCGCTTCGATCACGACAGCAGCATTAAGCGCCTGGTGAGCGCCCATAAGCGACAGCCTGAGTTTTGGTGAACCGTCGTACGTGACGGTATCGCCCTCGAGAACGCCGGTATGCACGATCCTGAGTTTCGCGGGATCTGCAACGCTTATGCTGCACGCCTCTTTGGCGCACGCCTCCCTGATGACGTTCAGAGCTTCTTCATCCGAAGGGTAGGCGACAGCACTGCAACCCTTCTTTATGATACCTGCCTTAGCAGCGGCGATCGAAGCGATATCGGGACCCAGAAGCTCGGTGTGGTCGAGACCGATCCTTGTGATGATCGCTACCTCGGGGGAGGGGATGACGTTTGTCGAATCGTCCCTGCCGCCGAGTCCGCACTCGAGGATCGCGAAGTCGCAACCCCTGCGGGCAAAGAAGTCGATCGCCATCGCCGTGTAGTACTCAAAGGCGGTGGGTCGAAGAGCGGAGGAGCAGTCTTGTGAAGCATCCGCAGTATCAAGAACGGCGGTCGCAGCGCGAACACGCTCGACTTCTTCGACAAATTCCTCTTCGGTTGCAGCTACAGGGTTATAATTGTGTGCAAGGGCATTGTCTTTTCCGTCAGTACATATATTTTCCCCCCATGTGTTATTGTTAGGGATTTCACGGCTTGATTCTGTATGATCGGATGGTATGGGGTCAGATACACTCAGGTACTCGCACGGTGATACGAGGCAGGGAGAGTTGAAGCATCCGACTCTGTAACCGGCAGCGGTGAGGACGCAAGCGAGCATGCGCGATACAGAACCCTTGCCGTTCGTGCCTGCGATATGTATGAACCTGAGGGAGTCCTGCGGATTTCCGAGCGCGTCAAGCAGAGCACGGATCCTTTCGAGTCCGTACACGGAACCCGGCGCAGAGGCTGCGCTGATAAAGTCTAAAGCTTCCTTATATGTCATGTGTTTCTCCGTTCATTTCCTTTTCAATGTGAATTAAGATTACTACCGGGGAAAGAATGCGTCAACTCCCGGACGGATCATAACGGCTTTAAGAGGGAGTGGCAGGTACAGAAATAACCGACCGAAGGCGAAATGGCATTATATCATAAATAATTGTGGCATTTACCACGGGAGTATGGTAGTATAGGAAGTTGCGAGGACCATTTCCGAGACTTCTGAAAAGCGCAGATGCGCAGTGGGTAAGGCACGACCGACCACATAAGCGTGTGGGCGGATGAGCGTTCCGCATCGCAGGAGTGAGCGGCGGAGTGACATGTATCCGCGTTTCTCAGTGGTTTCGGGATCTTCGTGAAATAAATTATGGAGGTACATGATGTACAAGAGTTTTTCAATGGAACTTGCCGGACGTACACTTACCGTTGATATCGGACGTGTTGCTGCTCAGGCAAACGGCGCCGCTTTCATGCATTACGGCGACACAGTTGTCCTCTCTACGGCCACTGCATCACAGAAGCCCAGAGACGGCATCGATTTCTTCCCCTTGAGCGTTGAGTTTGAAGAGAAGCTTTACGCAGCAGGCAAGATCCCCGGAGGCTTTAACAGACGTGAGGGCAGAGCAAGCGAGAACGCTATCCTTACCAGCCGCGTTATCGACAGACCCATGCGTCCCCTTTTCCCTAAGGATTACCGCAACGACGTTACCATCAACAACATGGTTATGTCAGTTGACCCCACATGCCGCCCTGAGCTTGTAGGTATGCTTGGTTCGGCGATCGCTACATGCATTTCGGATATCCCCTTTGACGGCCCCTGCGCTATGACACAGGTAGGCATGATCAACGGTGAGTTCGTTATCAACCCCACTCAGGAAGAGTGGAAGAGCGGAGACCTCAACCTTACGGTTGCTTCGACACGTGAGAAAGTTATCATGATCGAGGCGGGCGCTAACGAGATCCCCGAGGCTAAGATGATCGAGGCCATTTATAAGGCTCATGAGATCAATCAGACCATCATCGCTTTCATCGACAACATTGTTAAGGAAGTCGGAAAGCCTAAGCATGAATACACAAGCTGCGCTATCCCCGAGGAGCTTTTCGCAGAGATCAAGAGACTTGTTCCCCCCGAGGAGATGGAAGAGGCAGTATTCACAGACGAGAAGCAGAAGCGCGAAGAAAATATGCGCGTGATCACCGAGAGACTCGAAGAGGCATTTGCCGAGAACGAGGAATGGCTTGCACTTCTCGGTGAGGCTGTTTACCAGTATGAGAAGAAGACAGTTCGTAAGATGATCCTCAAGGATCATAAGCGTCCCGACGGACGTGAGATCACGCAGATCCGTCCCCTTGCGGCTGAGGTTGATATCATCCCCAGAGTTCACGGTTCCGCAATGTTCACCCGTGGACAGACACAGATCTGCGATGTATGTACGCTCGCACCTCTTTCCGAGATGCAGAAGCTTGACGGTCTCGATGAGAACGAAGTAAGCAAGCGCTACATGCACCACTACAACTTCCCCGCATACTCCGTTGGTGAGACCAAGGTCAGCCGCGGACCCGGAAGACGTGAGATCGGACACGGCGCACTCGCTGAGCGTGCACTCGTTCCCGTACTTCCCACAGAGGAAGAGTTCCCTTACGCGATCCGTTGCGTATCGGAGACATTCGAATCCAACGGCTCGACTTCCATGGCTTCGACATGTGCTTCATGTATGTCGCTTATGGCAGCCGGCGTACCCATCAAGAGAATGGTTGCAGGTATCAGCTGCGGTCTTGTTACAGGCGAAACAGACGATGATTTCGTTCTCCTTACCGATATCCAGGGTCTCGAGGACTTCTTCGGCGACATGGACTTCAAGGTAACAGGTACAACAGAAGGTATCACAGCTATCCAGATGGATATCAAGATCCACGGACTTACACGTCCCATCGTTGAGGGTGCCATCGCTCGTTGCCGTGAGGCTCGTCTCTTCATCATGGACAACTGCATGAAGAAGGCCATCGATGCTCCCAGACCCGAAGTTAACGAGTATGCTCCCAAGATCGTCCAGATCCAGATCGATCCCCAGAAGATCGGTGATGTTGTCGGACAACGCGGAAAGACTATCAATGCCATCATTGATACAACAGGCGTTAAGATCGATATTACCGATGACGGTGCCGTATCGGTTTGCGGTACTGACACAGCGATGATGAATGAAGCGATCAGACTCATCAATATCATCGTTTCCGAGTTCGAAGAGGGCACGATCTATGAGGGTAAGGTTGTCAGCATCAAGGACTTCGGTGCGTTCATCGAATTTGCGCCCGGTAAGGAAGGCATGGTACATATCAGTAAGATCGCTCCCGAGCGTATCAATCATGTGGAAGATGTTCTTACACTCGGCGACAAGGTTCGTTGCCTTTGCCTCGGCAAGGACAAGATGGGCAGAGTAAGCTTCTCCATCAAGGATGCTAAATGATCCCTTAACGCTTATGTGACGGATCCTTGCTTGCACGGCTCTATATAATAATGAATATGTGATGATTTCTCACTCCGAAGACTGCGGTTTTCGGAGTGTTTTTTTGTGCGATAAGCGAAGGCCGTCTGTTGCAAGCTTGTTTGCAATTGGATATGATACCATGGTTTGTGGTGAGAGCTTGCTCTCATGAGCAAACAGGGTATCATATCCAAAGCGGAGCGAAGCCTCGCGAACAGACGGCTGAGTGAACGGACATCGAGCGGACTTGTACGCGAGATGTCCCGTCGCATCGAGTAGGAGTCAGCCTACTCGATTTATGCATTTTTATTTTTATACCAAATATTCGTATAAGGGAATTTAGCAATACACAACTCTACAATACGTGAATGCAAATACAAAAAATATGAAATAATGGTAAAAATCTATTGACAAGAATATTAAATTGCTAGTATATTATTAATCGGATATATTGAAATGCGACATTGTGTGACAATAAAGGATTTATGTTGCACTTTCAAATGTCAATTAAGCATTTTTGCAATACAGGAGGTCAAAATGAAAGTATCACAAAATGATTTTGAGCTTATGAAAGCCAACAAAAGTATGATCATCGCTGTTTCAATCCTGCACTTGGCGATAGCCGGCGGTTATGTCGGTGAGCTTGTAAAACATACCAAGCCGAGTATTGTTGTTGCCATTATCTTATGTCTGGCACTGATACCCGTTATAGCGATCAACGTTGCGTACAGGGTCAATAAGTCATTCACCTGGATCAAATATGTTGCACTGATCGGATTCGGATTTTTGTACGGTTTCATCGCGTTTTCAACTGACAGTGATCTCAGCTTTACCTATGTCATCCCGATCATGGTCACGCTTGCTCTTTACGACCATATCAGGCTGGTGATCTTTACAGGATCGGCTGCTTTTGTTATTACCATCCTTCAGTTTGTAGGATGGGATGCCGGATGGATAAAAAAGGATTCCGATGTTCTTCTCGCAAATGTTGAGATCGCTCTGATCCTTTTGGCACTTGTTACGATCTTCCTTTCGATACTTATCAAAACGAAAAACCTCTTCAACAAGCTTCGAACCGATAAACTCAATGAAACATTTGAGAGAACGACGGAACTCCTCAATGAGATCATCTCGGTATCCGGAAGAGTTACAGAGAACGTAACGGAGCTCTATAATGAGATGAACTCACTCAGCGCTTCCGTTGATCAGACACTGTATTCCATGGCTGAAGTAAGTAAGGGATCGGCCGATTCTGCCGATGCGGCTCAGTCACAGATCACTCAGACAAGCCAGATATCCGATTTCATCAACGATGTTGAATCGGCTTCGGGCGTTATCCTTGAAAACGTTAATTATGCTGCCGATGCAGTTCAGACCGGTCAGTCAAATATCGCCAAGATGACTTCTCTCACGGCAGAGGTTGATACTGCGGGTAAAGACGTTGCCAGTGCACTTACTTCATTTAATAAGACGGCTGCCGAGATGAATTCGATCACGGATATCATCACGAGCGTAGCGGCTCAAACGAGCCTCCTTGCACTTAATGCTTCGATCGAGGCTGCACGTGCAGGTGAAGCCGGTCGCGGATTCGCGGTAGTTGCGGGTGAGATCTCGAACCTTGCCGGACAGACCAAGGAAGCAACCGATAAGATCACAACTCTTATCGGAAGCGTTGTAACCCAGGTAGCAAACATGGTTAAGACGATCGAAAAGCTTCTTGCCGCAGGCGAAGAAGAAGGTAAATGTGCATCCGAAACGGCACAGAGCTTCAAAGAGATCTCCGAAAAGGTTGATATCATTAAGAACAATACGTCTAACCTTGACAATCTTGTCGACAGACTTTCCGATGCAAACAAAGAGATCGTTAACAGCATCCAGACAGCATCCGCTGTTGCCGAGGAAGTTACGGCTCATGCAAACGAGACATATAAGATCAGCGAGGACAATCAGCGTATCGTTCGCCATGTAAACGATATCGTAGGAAGCCTCAACAAGGATGCCCAGCTTCTCAGAGAGCAGGGAGAAAAAGAGAATTCTCTTTGATGATCCAAGGTTTGATGTTTATTACAATGATAACGAGAGTCGGGATTTTTCCCGACTCTTGTTGTGCCATTAAAACACTTATTGAAGAATCATGTGCCGAAAAAACATCTTTGTGAAATTTTATGTCATAAAAAATTGAAAAACACTTATTGTAGATTTTTGCAAAAGGGTATGGTACTATATATTGTGGTTGTTTGGAAAAAATTGTGGGAATCCCCGGTGATCGTAACTGCCGGGCATTCGTAACAAAAAGACTTTCGGATGCGGAAAACGGTATCCCAAGAGGAGTATAAGCAGAGTAACATGGCACAAAGAAAAAGCGGTACGGGCAAAACCGGGGGAGAAACAGCAAGTCCGCGCGGAACAGGAGAGAGAACCCGTTCGAGACAGGAAAGACCTTCAAACGGCAAAAGACAGACAGGCGCCGAAAGTCGCGCCGTAAGACGATATGTGCCCGAAGAGGAACCTGTCGCAAAGAATCCGGTGCGTGGAGAGACACGTGATTCATCACTGAGGGATGAGATCGCTGTTATTTGTGTGCTTATGTTTGCCGTCCTTATGGTCTTGAGCTATTTCGGCATATGCGGTTCTTTCGGATCGATCGTGAACACGATCGTATTCGGTCTATTCGGGATCATAGGTTATGTATTCCCTGTCCTTTTGTTTGTTGTAACGCTCATAGCCATCGCCAATAAACATAACCGTTCGGTCATAAAAAAGATCCTGTTTTTTGTCGGATTGATCATATGCGTTGCCGCTTTGATCGAAATGATCTCAGGATATAACGATAATCTTAACGTCTTTGAACATTTTACACATTCCGATATTGACTACACCGGGAAAGACCCCGCATACGGCGGTTTCCTTGGCGGAATCCTTTGCTGTCTGCTTTGCCCGTTCATGGGAAAAGTCGCTTCGGTCATAATCATGATCGTTCTTGCGATAATATTCTTCCTTCTCATAGCGGGAAGGGCGATATTTACACCTCTTACCCAGAAAGGAATCGAGCATCACAGGGAACACAGAGAGCAGGAACGGTTGCGCCGTGAAGCCGAATCGGAGCAGGAATATCCGGACGGCATCAGGAGCAGAAGGGATAGACGCGCACGTGAAGCCAGCATGAGCATCGAAGAAGCGGAAAAGATCGTCAGGGAAGCTCATGACAAGACAGAGAAGAAAAAAGGCTTCATCGATATGCTCCTTGAGGAAGGAAAAGAAGGCGATAATGCCCAAAACGCCGAGGCCGCGGGCAGCGTTCCCACCGGTACCGAAGACAGTGAATTTGACCTCTTTGTCGATCAGGACATTGAAGAAGATGTCGTAACACGCGAACTAAGAAACAAGTTTTCAGGGCGAGACAGCGTCGATCCTTCCGGAATAACCGGAAGATCGGCTCATTTGGAGCGCGGCCAGATACTCGGACGTCGCGGCTCAAACAGACATTGCATGGTTGATGACGGTTTCGAGACGGCGGTAAGCAGGCTGCCCGAGTCACGTGAAGAAGAATACACCAGCTCCGATTTCGAAGAAGTGGGAGAAAATGCCCCTGCGAAAACCGCAGAAGCGGGAGAAAATGCCACTGCAAGAATCGCAGGAGTGGGAGAAAATGCCCCTGCAGGAATCGCGGGAGTGGGAGAGAATGCCCATGCAGGAATCGCAGAAGCGGGAGAGAATGCCCATGCAAGATTCACAGAAGCGGGGAAAAATATCCCTGCGATAATCGCAGAAGCGGGAGAGAATGACCTTGTGAAAACCGCAGAAGAAGAGCAGCTCCGCATCGTGACACCTGAAGCGGGTGGGACGGCGACCGGCGGCGTTTCCGAACAAAAGGTTGTTCCTTATGTATTTCCTCCGATAAGCCTCCTTACAAAGAACAAAGCTGCGGCCAAGAGCGATGAGAGGGGACTTAGGGAAACCGTCGAAAAGCTTCAATCGACTTTCAGAAGTTTCGGTGTGGGCGTGACCGTTACAGATGCGACTTGCGGCCCAACCGTTACCAGATACGAATTGTTACCCGACCAGGGTGTTAAAGTTAAGACCATTACGGCGCTTGCGGACGACGTTAAACTTGCGCTCGCGGCTTCCGAGATCCGAATCGAGGCTCCGATACCCGGTAAAGCCGCGGTGGGCATAGAAGTTCCCAATGCGGTGACTTCACCGGTCCTTTTGCGCGACCTGATAGATTCTCCCGAATTCAGGGATGCGTCGAGCCCGCTCACATTTGCGGTAGGCAAGGATATTTCGGGAAGGACCATATGCTTCGATATAGCAAGTATGCCCCATATGCTTGTTGCCGGTGCTACCGGTTCGGGAAAATCAGTATGCATAAATTCGCTGATCATGAGTATCATCTACAAGGCAAAACCTTCGGAAGTACGCATGATCATGATCGACCCCAAGCGTGTCGAACTCATAGGATATAACGGAATACCGCATCTTCTCTGGCCGGTCGTTACCGATGTCAAGAAGGCAAACGGTGTGCTTGACTGGGCGATACATGAGATGGATGACCGCTATCAACGCTTTGCCGACAGCGGTGTGAATAATCTTGCTTCTTATAACAGAGTGATCGAAGAAAAGTATTACGAGGACGGCAATGAGGGAGAATGCCCCGACAGACTGCCGCAGATACTCATTATCGTTGACGAGCTTAATGACCTTATGATGACGGCCAACTCTAAAGAAGTGGAGGCGTCTATCTGCCGACTCACTCAGCTCGCGCGTGCCTGCGGCATACACGTTGTTCTTGCAACGCAGAGACCTTCCGTCAATGTTATCACCGGTACGATCAAGGCCAACATCCCTTCGAGGATCGCATTCTCGGTTTCGTCACTCGTCGATTCGAGAACGATCATCGATCAGGCGGGTGCCGAGAAGCTTCTCGGTAAGGGCGACATGCTCTTTTATCCCCAGGGTTACCCCAAGCCCGTCAGGCTTCAGGGCGCCTATGTTTCCGACAGGGAAGTCGCAGAGGTCGTTACTTTCGTCAAGAGCAAATACAAAGAGATCAAATACAGCGAAACACTCGGAAAGCATATTGAAAATGCCGGAAATAACCAAACCGAGAACACAACGGGAGAGGCCGGAGGTCCCCAGGACGACCGCGATGAGCTTTATGCCGATGCGGGCCGCTTCATAATCGAAACGCAAAAGGCCTCGATCGGAAATCTCCAGCGAAAATTCAAGATCGGATTCAACCGTGCGGCAAGGATCATGGATAATCTCGCGGCCGACGAAGTGGTCGGCCCCGACGAGGGAACAAAGCCGAGAAAAATACTCATGACTCCTTCACAATTCGAGGATTTCCTTTCTTCAGGTTCTTCACACGAAGAGGTTGAGACCGGGGAAAACTACGCGCAGGAAGAAGACGACCGGGAGCGGTTCTGACGCCGGTTGTGGTAAAAGTGCACAATTGAGACCCCGATATTTCGTGCAATATTCCAAGTATCGTTTTACGCGGTTTTGAGATATCATGAAATCACAGGGGAAACAAATACAAAAATTTGTTCGTAACAATATTGACAACAGCATTGTAAACTGATATTCTTAATCAGGAACGGATGTTCGCCATAAGCGAACGATGCCGCAGGCAGGCGGCCCGGTTGATCGGGGCATGATGTCAGGCGAGAAATCGGAAGCACTGAAAAACGCTTCATAAGAGGAGGAACACATGGCAAAAGAAGATAAGACAGGAATCGATGAGAACAAGCAGAAAGCGCTGGAATCGGCGCTTGCCCAGATCGAGAAAGCGTACGGCAAAGGCTCGGTCATGAAACTCGGTGATCAGGGAGCGTTAAGTATTGAAACCATCCCCACGGGATCGCTCAGTCTCGACATCGCACTCGGCGTCGGGGGTGTGCCCAAGGGAAGGATCGTCGAGATCTACGGACCCGAATCAAGCGGTAAGACGACCGTTGCCCTTCATATGGTCTCTGAAGTACAAAAGAGAGGCGGCATCGCGGGCTTTATCGATGCCGAGCACGCACTTGATCCCACATATGCCAAGAACATCGGTGTCGATATAGACAATCTTTACATTTCCCAGCCCGACAACGGCGAGCAGGCACTTGAGATCGCTGAGACCATGGTCCGCTCCGGTGCTGTCGATATCATAATCGTTGACTCCGTTGCCGCACTTGTTCCCAAGGCCGAGATCGAAGGCGATATGGGCGATTCACATGTCGGACTTCATGCCAGACTCATGTCTCAGGCACTTCGTAAACTTACCGGTGTTGTTAACAAGACAAATTGTATAGTTGTATTTATCAACCAGCTCAGAGAAAAAGTCGGCGTTATGTTCGGAAACCCCGAAACCACCACGGGCGGTCGTGCTCTTAAATTCTATGCTTCGATCCGTCTTGACGTTCGCAGGATCGACACATTGAAGAACGCCGGCGAGAGCATAGGTAACAGAACAAGAGTTAAGGTTGTAAAGAATAAAGTGGCACCTCCCTTTAAGGAAGCGGAATTTGATATCATGTACGGTCAGGGCATTTCACGTGAGGGCGATATTCTCGACCTTGCCGTCAATGAGGATATCATCATGAAGAGCGGTGCGTGGTTTGCCTACAACGGCGACAAGATCGGTCAGGGCCGTGAGAATGCGAAAGCATACCTTCATGACAATCCCGAAGTGCTTGCCGAAGTAGAAGACAAGCTTCGCAGAAAACTCCGTGTAGCTCCTTACAACATTGTTTCAGACGAGGAAGGCGATGACAAATAATCCCGGTGATCCGAAAGCAGCATATAATTGTGCCGTTGACATGCTTTCGCGTCAGGACCGTTCCGAGAAAGATCTTTATGAAAGACTTTTAAAAAAAGGATTTGAGGAACCGGCTGCCGCCGAAGCTCTGAAAAAGCTCAGAGATAAGCATTATATCGACGATGTCCGCATGGCCGAACATTTCATTTCGGCTCATCTGTCGGAACAGAGTCTGGCGCAGCTTAAGTTCAAACTCATGCATAAAGGAATAGCCGCCGACGATATCGCTGCCGCGATCGGGAGGATAAGCGACGAAGCGGTCGATGACAGCGAATCACTTCGCAACAGACAGGCGGTTGCCGTTTTTGAGATATTAAAGAAGAAAAAATATGCAGGCAAAGATCAAGCCGGAGAAAAGATCCTCGCATCGCTTTCAAGAAAAGGTTTTTCTTATGATATCATACGTGAAGGTATTTCGCTGTATGAAGAAGAGTCAGATAAAGAGGGATCGGATCGAGAATAATTGAATGGATCAGAGCCTAACCGATAATGATTTACGGTTGTCCCCTGCCGGTCGTCAAACCGACAGGGGATATTTTTTTACAAAGTGGTTGCATTGATAATTTAGGTTATGTATAATGCTAGTCGGTGAAAAATGGTTTGCGCGGATTTTTTGCTTATTTTGCGCAGACACGATACATACAACGGAGGTAACCATGAGTAATCAAAGCAAATTGTCAGCTAGGGACAGAATCAATACCCTTCTTGACGGCAACAGTTTTGTAGAGATCGGTGCTCTTGTTACAAAGAGAAATACCGATTTTAATCTGCAAACAAAAGAAGCTCCTTGCGATGGTGTGATCACCGGATACGGTACTATCGACGGAAACCCGGTTTACGTTTATAGCCAGGATTCTTCGGTTCTTGGCGGAACCATCGGTGAGATGCATGCAAAGAAGATCGCAGGTGTTTATGACCTCGCTATCAAGTGCGGTGCTCCTGTCGTAGGACTTATCGATTGCGGCGGTCTTCGCCTTGAAGAGGCTACCGATGCACTCGACGCACTCGGAACTATTATGTACAAGCAGAGCCTTGCATCAGGTGTCATCCCTCAGATCGCGGCGGTATTCGGAAGCTGCGGCGGCGGATTGTCAGTTTCGGCATCGATGAACGATTTTGTTTTCGTTGAGAAGACAAACGGTCGTTTCTTCGTTAACACACCTGACAGCATTGAAGGCAACAACGAAGGTAAGTGCAATACCGCTTCGGCTGATTTCAAGGCTGAGTGCGGAGCTATCGATTATGTCGGTGAGACAGAAGAAGATGTTTTAAATGCGGTTCGCGATCTTATCGGAATCCTTCCCGCATGTAACGATGACAGCGCACCCCTCACAGATTCGGAGGATGATCTTAATCGTCAGACTCCCGAATTTGCTTCGACATTCTGTGATCCCGCTGTTGCTCTTGCAGACATTTCGGATGACGGATTCTTCTTTGAAGTTAAGAAGGAATCCGGTAAAGATATGGTTTGCGGATTTATCAAGCTTAACGGTGCTACGATCGGTTGCGTGGCAAACAGAACAGCGATCCTTGAGGATGGCAAGAAGAAGGAGAGCTTTGACGGTGTGCTTACAACAGCAGGCTGCAGAAAGGCAATCCGTTTCGTAAACTTCTGCGATGCGTTTGACATCGACATCCTTACTCTTACAAACGTAGGCGGCTTCTGCAATTGTATGTGCGGAGAGAAGCTTCTTGCTCTTGCAAGCGCTAAGCTCACACAGTCATTTGCCAATGCTACGGTTCCCAAGGTTAACCTCATTACCGGCAAGGCACTCGGTTCTGCCGGCGTTATCATGAACTCCAAGTCAATCGGTGCAGATCTTTGCTTCGCTCTCGAAGGCGCTAAGATCGGAACAATGGACGCTTCGCTCGCTGCTCAGATCGTTTACGCCGATGATATCAAGAACGGTGCCAAGATTGCTGACAAGGCAGCTGAATACGAAGCTGTTCTTACAGCACAGTCAGCTGCAAAGCGTGGACTTGTAGATGCGATCATTGATGCGGATTCGGTTCGCCAGAATATCATCTACGCTTTCGAGATGCTTTGCATGAAGAACAATGACACACTTCCCGCAAAGAAGCATGGGACTGTTTAATTAATGAGTCTGATACTTCTTTAAAGTGTTGGGCAAGTATTCGGATGTGTCTTATACACATCCAAAGAGGAGGAACTCATGACTAATCTGATTTTACTCGCTGCGGTTGCAGAAGATACGAGATCGCTTGGCGAGAAGATGTCTGAGGCAGGTCTTAATACCGTTATCGGTATCTCGATCGTTTTCTTGGCACTTGCTTTCATTTCGATCATCATCGCTATTGAAGGTAAGATATTTAAGGCGATCGGAAACCGCGGCAAGAAGAAAGCTGCTCAGACAGCAGAAACAAAGGCTGTACAGCCCGTAGTTGAAGAGACGGCTCAATCGGTTGACGCCGATGATGCTCTCATCGCAGTTATTACGGCAGCTGTTTACGAGTACGAACTTCAGACGACAGGCTCCGTTCCCGCTAACGGACTGTATGTCAGAGGCATCAGAAGAAGATTTTGATCACATCTATTTCAGGAGGAATACTAAAATGAAAAATTATACTATCACAGTAAACGGCGTTGCTTACGAAGTAACTGTAGAAGAAGGCGCAGGAACAGGCGCACCCGTAGCAGCAGCACCCAAGGCAGCAGCTCCCAAGGCAGCAGCTCCCGTTAAGGCAGCAGCTCCCGCAGCAGGTGCAGCAGGCGCTAACAAGATTAAGGCTCCCATGCCCGGCAAGATCCTTGCTGTTAAGGTTAATGTCGGTGATGCAGTAAAGAAGGGCCAGGTAATCATGATCCTTGAAGCTATGAAGATGGAGAATGAGATCGTTGCGGATGTTGACGGTAAGGTAGCCAGCATTGATGTTCAGGTAGGCGCTTCCGTTGAGGCAGATGACGTACTCGCATCACTCAACTGATCTTTCGATCACGCTTCTTAAGAATCGCTTACGGCGATTCGGTATGACTGTATAAGAAGCAAAAACTGCTTCTTCTTAGGAGGATTATTACACATGGATTATATATTAGAAACGCTTGGCAATCTGTGGAATCAGACAGCGTTCTTAAGCCTTTCATGGGGAAACCTTCTCATGATCGGTGTTGCGCTTTTGTTCCTCTACCTTGCCATCGCATGGGGATTTGAACCTCTTCTCCTTGTGCCGATCGCATTCGGTATGCTGCTTGTAAACATGTATCCCGAGATCATGTGGAAAGCCGGCGAAACATATATGAAGAACGGAGTTGAGGTTGTTTGCGAAGAGACCGGTTTGTTGCGGTTCTTCTTCCAGCTTGATGAGTGGGCTATCTTCCCGTCGCTCATCTTCCTCGGTGTCGGTGCTCAGACAGACTTCGGTCCCCTGATCGCCAACCCTATCAGCTTCCTTATGGGAGCTGCAGCACAGCTTGGTATTTTCCTTGCTTATTTCCTTGCTATCATCTTTGGTTTCAATACCAAAGCGGCAGCAGCTATTTCAATCATCGGTGGTGCTGACGGCCCTACTTCGATCTTCCTCGCCGGAAAGCTTGGACAGAGCGGTCTGATGGGACCCATCGCGGTTGCGGCATATTCGTATATGTCACTCGTACCGATCATTCAGCCTCCCATCATGAAGCTCTTTACCACCAAGAAGGAGCGTACGATCAAGATGACACAGCTTCGTCCCGTTACGAAGCTCGAGAAGATCCTCTTCCCGATCATCATCACTATCGTTGTCGTACTCATCCTTCCCAGCACAGCTCCCCTTGTTGGTATGCTCATGCTCGGTAACCTCTTCAGAGAGAGTGGTGTTGTAAGACAGCTCACAGAGACAGCCAGCAATGCAATGATGTACATCGTAGTAATCCTTCTCGGAACTTCCGTTGGTGCATCCACATCCGCAGAAGCATTCCTTAACTTGGATACATTAAAGATCGTTTTCCTCGGTCTCGTTGCGTTCGGCTTCGGTACCATGGGTGGTGTACTTCTCGGAAAGCTTCTTTCGAAGCTCACTCACGGAAGGATCAATCCCCTTATCGGATCTGCCGGTGTTTCGGCGGTTCCCATGGCTGCACGTGTTTCGCAGAAGGTTGGTGCGAAGTATGATCCCACAAACTTCCTTCTCATGCATGCAATGGGACCCAACGTTGCGGGTGTTATCGGAACAGCCGTAGCGGCAGGTGTATTCATGGCGATGTACATGAAATAATTATTGATTAAAAGGAGAAAAATCATGGCTGAAAAAAGACCGGTTAAGATAACTGAGACCATACTTCGTGATGCTCATCAGTCCCTTATCGCTACAAGAATGCCCACCGAGCTTATGCTTCCCATTCTTGACAAGATGGACAAGGTTGGATATCACTCGGTAGAGTGCTGGGGCGGCGCTACATTTGACGCATGCCTGCGTTTCCTTAAGGAAGATCCTTGGGAGCGCCTTAGAAAGCTTCGTGCAGGCTTCAAGCACACAAAGCTTCAAATGCTTTTCCGTGGACAGAACATCCTCGGATATAACCATTATGCAGATGACGTTGTTGAATACTTCGCACAGAAGTCTGTTGCCAACGGTATCGATATCGTAAGGATCTTTGACTGTCTCAACGACCTTCGTAACCTTGAGACAGCCGTTAAGGCTACTAAGAAGGAAGGCGGACATGCTCAGATCGCCCTTTCTTACACGCTCGGTGATGCATACACACTTGAATACTGGGAGAAGACAGCGCGTCAGATCGAAGAGATGGGTGCAGATTCCATCTGTATCAAGGATATGGCAGGACTTCTCGTTCCTTACGAGGCTACAAAGCTTGTAACCGCATTAAAGAGCGGTTCGAAGCTTCCTATCCAGCTTCATACACATTACACCTCGGGTGTTGCTTCGATGACTTACTTGAAGGCAGTCGAGGCAGGTTGCGATATCATCGATACCGCTATGTCACCCCTTTCGATGGGTACATCACAGCCCGCTACGGAAGTTATGGTTGAGACATTCCGCGGAACAGAGTACGACAGCGGACTTGACCAGAACCTCCTTTCGGAGATCGCCGCATACTTCGCTCCTTACAGAGAGGAGTGTCTTGCAAACGGCCTCTTAAATCCCAAGGTTATGGGTGTAAATATCAAGACTCTTATGTACCAGGTTCCCGGCGGTATGCTTTCGAACCTCGTATCACAGCTTAAGGAAGCTCATCAGGAAGATAAGTTCCAGGCAGTTCTCGAGGAAGTTCCGAGAGTTCGTAAAGACTTCGGTGAGCCCCCGCTTGTTACACCTTCGTCACAGATCGTCGGAACTCAGGCAGTTCTCAACGTTCTTCAGGGCGAGCGTTACAAGATGGTAACAAAGGAATCAAAGAAGATCCTTTCCGGTGAGTTTGGACAGACCATCAAGCCTTTCAACCCCGAAGTACAGAAGAAGTGTATCGGCGATACAAAGCCCATTACATGCCGTCCCGCAGATCTTATTCCTCCTCAGCTCGATAAGTTTAGAGAAGAGTGCAAGGAGTGGATCGAGCAGGAAGAGGACGTTCTTTCATATGCATTGTTCCCTCAGGTTGCCATGGACTTCTTTAAGTATCGTCAGGCACAGAAGACAGGCGTGAATGTTAATGCTGCCGATGCAGCCAATAAGGCATATCCCGTTTGATAAGAAATAATTTTGTATTACCGTGAAGAGAAAAGGAGACAGATTTGTCTCCTTTTCTCATAAAAGACGGGAAGGATCGAAAAAGGAGGTACTCATGGATATCAAACCTTACAAGAAAGATTCGGAATATTCATATGCGCTCGGTGCTTTTGTTACATTTGAGCTTATTGAAGCAGCACCCGAATATGTCGAGAAAGTGCTTGTTCATTCAACCTTCACCGATAAGGAAAAACTCATGAGGATGTGCGCCGGAAGGCGTATCCCGGTCGAGACAAATGACAAGCTCATTTCAAAGCTCTCCGACAAGGAGAATGTGTTTGTCATTGGTATCTTTAAGAAATTTACGAACAGGCTTGATAAAACGAGACCTCATCTTGTCCTTGACAATCCTTCAAACATGGGCAATCTCGGAACGATCATGCGTACTTCGTGCGGCATGGGGATATTCGATGTCGCCATAATAGGTAACGGAGCCGACATTTTTAATCCGAAGACGGTCCGTGCGAGCATGGGTTCGTTCTTCCGCATCAGATGCGAGCATTTTGATACGTTTGACGATTATCTTAATGCATATGGATCTGATGACCGCGGGATATTCCCGTTTATGCTTGATTCGGCTGAGTTTCTTACACCCGGGCAGGAACATGGACCCGTATACTCGCTTGTGTTCGGAAATGAAGCAACAGGCCTCGATCCTTTATATGCGTCAAAAGGAACACCTCTTAAGATCGCGCAGACCGAATATGTCGATTCACTCAATCTCACGATCGCCGTGGGCATCGCTGAGTATGTTTTCACAAAGACCTGATGGGACCCACGGCATGTTTTCATAAAGACCTGATGGGACCCACGGCATGTTTTCATAAACACCTGATGGGACCCACGATCCTTCATATGGTGTTATGAAAGCATTTATCGAATATGAATACACAAAACCTTGACGCATGGATTAAAACAGTTATACTAGTGTTATAAATAACCTTTTTAGGGGGAGATCAGGGTATGAAGTGTCCTTTTTGCGGAGATGAAAACACAAGAGTCATTGATTCGAGACCCGCTGATGACGGTAGTTCTATCAGACGTAGGAGACAGTGCGACGTTTGCGACAAGAGATTCACAACATACGAGAAAGTAGAGACCATTCCGGTATTTATCATTAAGAAGGATAATACCCGTGAGCCCTACGACAGAGCCAAGATCGAAAGAGGTATCATGCTTGCGGTACGTAAGCGTTCCATACCGCTTGAGAAGATCACCGACATGATCGACAGTATTGAGGCTCAGATCTTTTCCCTTGATTCAAAGGAAGTTCCCAGTTCCTTCATCGGCAATCTGATCATGGACAAGCTTCAGCAGCTCGATCAGGTTTCTTATGTAAGATTCGCTTCTGTTTACAGGGAGTTCCAGGATGTAGACACATTCCTTCATGAGCTCCAGAATCTTTTTACCCAGCATAACCCTTCCGACAATTCGGATAAATGATCATCTGGGGATGACGGTCATTCGGACCAATGGTCATCCGGACATAAGATCGTCCCGAAAAATGATCATTCGGGCAATGATCATCCGGACATAAGATCGTCCCGAAAAATGATCGTTCGGGCAATGATCATCCGGACATAAGATCGTCCCGAAAAATGATCATTCGGGCAATGATCATCCGGACATAAGATCGTCCCGAAAAATGATCGTTCGGGCAATGATCATCCGGACATAAGGGCTTTTGGGATCGTTTTTGTAAATTCCCTGTGGAAACCGCAGGAATGATACAGCCTTGTGAGATGGGCTTTTCATGCTGTTCCTTTCGATATTTGAAAGGAGAAAAATGGTTTCTGTAGTATTCAGTGCAGCGGTCGGCGGGATCGAGGCACAGATCATCAACGTTGAGGCAGACGTCAGTGACGGACTGCCCGTATTCAACATGGTCGGATATCTTTCTTCCGAGGTGAAGGAAGCCAAAGACCGCGTCAGAACATCTATCAAGAATTCGGGTATTTCACTCAAACCCAAACACATCACAGTCAATCTTTCACCCGCAAATCTTCGTAAGACGGGCACCGGATTCGATCTTCCGGTAGCCGTATCGATACTTGCGGCCTATGAACTCATCCCGCAGGATATTCTCGACGGATCGGTGGTTGTCGGAGAGTTGAGCCTTGAGGGAAGAATCAAACGTATCAGCGGGATCCTTCCGATAGTTCTTGCCGCCCGCGACAAGGGCTTTAAACGTGTTATCGTGCCGCGTGAGAATGTACTTGAGGGCGCTGTCGTATCGGATATCGAGATCGTAGGTATCTCTTCGCTGGGGGAGCTTATGTCACTCATAATGAACGGTGAAGAATTGCCCGTTACGGACCCCGTAAAGGTCGTTCTTGATGACGAAAAGATCTATGCCGAAGATTTCAGCGAAGTATCCGGTCAGCTTCTTGCAAGAAGAGCGGTCGAGATAGCCGTCAGCGGAATGCATAACATCATTCTTTCGGGTCCTCCCGGAGCCGGAAAGACAATGCTCGCAAAAAGGATCCCGACCATCATGCCCATGCTCTCGTTTGATGAGAGTGTGGAGCTTTCACGCATATACAGTATCGCGGGGCTGCTCGACGAGGACCGTTATATCCTCACAAGGAGGCCTTTTTGTGCACCTCATCATACAGCGACTATCCCTTCTTTGATCGGCGGAGGCGCAAAAGCGACACCGGGAGCCGTATCACTAAGTCATAACGGCGTTCTGTTTCTTGATGAATTGCCCGAATTCGGGCGTGAAACGATCGAATCGCTCAGACAACCCCTTGAAGACAGAAAAGTAAATATATCCCGAATGAACGCTTCCTACACATATCCGGCGGGATTTATGCTCGTGGCATCGATGAACCCGTGCCCCTGCGGTTTCTATCCCGACAGAACAAAGTGTACTTGTTCGCCGATGAGCATAGAAAGATATAAACACAGGATCAGCAGACCGATACTTGACAGGATCGACATCTTTGTAAACGTCGAAAAGACCGATTTTAAGGATATCTGCGACGGTGGGAGCGGAGAAGGATCGTGTAGTATAAGAAAAAGGATCGAAACGGTGAGACAATTGCAACTTAAAAGATATGCGACCGAAAAGATCAGGTTTAATTCCCAGCTGACGGGAGGCATGGTTGATAAATACTGTGTATTGAACGAAAAATGTCGCAAGATCATGGAAAAGGCATACGATGCGCTTCAATTGTCGGCACGCGGCTATCACAGGATCCTAAAAGTGGCGCGGACGATCGCGGATATGGGCGGCTTTGAAAGCATTATGGAGGAGCATCTGCGCGAAGCCATAGGATATCGCGGGTTTATGTAGTCAGAGTCCGTACGTTGTTTGTGTGTTGGGCGAGGAAGCGGAAGCGAATAGATTCGCTTCCAAAGAAAACTCCGGCACGTTGTTGATGTGTTGGGCGAGGAAGCGGAAGCGAATAGATTCGCTTCCAAAGAAAACTCTGGTACGTTGTTGATGTGTTGGGCGAGGAAACGGAAGCGAATAAATTCGCTTCCAAAGAAAAGGAGAAGCATACATGACAGATATATATAATGAAGCAAGGTGGATCGCGCTTTCCAAATTGTTTGCGTGTGAGGCAAAAAAGGCAGATGAACTTCTGGAGTATTTCGGGGGAATGGAGGAACTTTTTACGGCAAGCGAGGATGAGATAATGTCGCTTGATATTCTTAAGCCCGGGACGGCGAAAGAATTGTATGAAACAATAAAGTCCGATGTGATGGCACAGGCGCAGAGGATATCGTGTAAAGGAATAGACTTTTACAGCAGGGAACATCCGCTTTTTCCGAAAGGCTTATTTCGGATCGATCCGGTGCCCGTCGGCCTGTTCGTGAAAGGAAATCTCCCCGGTGAGGACAAGAGAGCCGTCGCGGTAGTCGGAAGCAGGACGAGCAGTAATTACGGAAGAAGCAGTTGCAGCCTGTTTTGCAATGCTTTCGTGGAAGCCGGGATCGATGTGATAAGCGGTATGGCGCTCGGGATCGATGCGGCGGCACATGAGAGCGTTTTGCAGGCGGGGGGACCCGGGAAAACATATGCCGTCCTTGGCTGTGGTGTCGACCTTGTTTATCCGAGGACAAACCGGTTGATCTATGACAAACTCGTCGAGCGGGGGGGAGTCATAAGCGAATTCTATCCGGGAACCGAGCCTAAAAGCTATAATTTTCCGATAAGGAACAGGATCATAGCCGGACTGTCCGATGCGGTGCTTGCGATCGAAGCCGGATCGCGTTCGGGAACACTCATAACCGTCGGATGTGCCCTTGACCAGGGCAAGGAAGTGTTTGCGCTTCCCGGAAGGATTACGGACAAATTGAGCGAAGGTTGCAACAAGCTTATCAGTCTGGGTGCGAATCCGGCTCTCGATCCGTACGATACGGTCGAGCGTATCAAAAAGCTGCCGCCGCGCGATTCCGGAGAGAGAACGGTCAAAAAATATGACAAGTCGGCATTGAACGCGTCGGCAAAGGATGTCTATGATAACAGGGAAGCGGCAAGACGGATCGGAGCCGATGAGGCGAGAAAAGTCTATCTGTCTTTGTCCGTTGAACCGAAGTGTATCGATGAGATAGCGGACGAATCGGGATTTGAGGTCGGAAAGCTGCTTGAAATACTTGTTTCACTTGAACTTGAAGGTTTTGCCAAACAAGCCGGACCCTGCATGTATGTGCAGTGTATCCCGCGATGACGGGAGGGCTCTTTTAATGTTTATGAGCCAAAAAAATCGGTTCGATAACAAATTATACTTGCATATGAAAAGAAAAAAGTGTAAACTTGTCAAGACTTGCAAGCTGAGTATCACGGATTGTGGATTATTTCACGAAATGGTTACATCGTGTTATCGATGCTTACGGTTAAAGATCCATATTGGGTATTGTGGAGGAACTTATGACAAAGAATCTGGTTATAGTCGAGTCACCGGCAAAGGCTAAGACGATCAAGAAATATCTTGGTACGGGATATGAGGTAATAGCCTCTAACGGACATGTGTGCGATCTTCCCAAGAGCACCATGGGTATTGACGTCGAAAAGGATTTTGAACCCAAATATATAACGATAAGAGGAAAGGGCGATATTATCGCCGCCCTTAGAAAAGCGGTTAAAAAAGCGGATAAAGTCTATCTCGCAACCGACCCTGACCGTGAAGGAGAAGCGATCTCGTGGCATTTGTCGCAGACGCTTAAGCTTGATCCCAAGAAGTTCAGCAGGATCACCTTTAACGAGATCACCAAGAATGCGATCAAGGAGTCGCTTAAGAACGCGCGTGCCATCGACATGAATCTTGTCGATGCGCAGCAGGCAAGACGTGTTCTCGACAGACTTGTGGGTTATCAGATAAGCCCCGTTCTCTGGGCAAAGGTTAAGAACGGACTCAGTGCCGGACGGGTACAGTCTGTTGCTTTAAGGATCATTTCCGACAGAGAGAACGAGATAAGCGCATTTGTTCCGCAGGAATACTGGACGGTTGACGCAAAGCTTTCCGGAACGAATGCAAAGCAGTCCATTACCGCATCGCTTGCTACCAGGAATGACGAAAAGATCAGCTTTTCATCGAAGGCGGAAGTGGATGAATGCCTTAAAAAGATTAAAAAGGCAGGATTTGTGGTAAGAGATAAAAAGGAGAGCGACAGAAAACGTAAGGCCCCCCTTCCTTTCACCACAAGTACTTTGCAGCAGGAAGCTGCAAAACAGCTTAACTTCTCCACATCAAAGACCATGCGTATAGCACAGCAGCTTTACGAAGGAATGGAGCTCGGAAAGCGTAATACGGTCGGTCTCATCACATACCTCAGAACAGATTCAACACGTGTTTCGGATGAGGCGGATAAGAACGTTCGTGAATATATAAGACAGAATCTCGGTGAAAAATACGTTGCTGCCGCTTCGGGAGACGAAAAGTCGGGAAAGAAGATCCAGGATGCGCATGAAGCCATCAGACCTTCATATATCGACATTACTCCCGCCGAGGTCAGAGAAGCGCTTCCGAGAGATCATTACCGTCTTTATCAACTTATCTGGAAGAGGTTTGTCGCTTCCAGAATGGAACAGGCGGTTTATCACAACATAACCGTCAGGATCGATTCCGGTGAATACGGTTTCACGGCCGGTGTATCGACGGTTGCGTTCGACGGTTTCCTTTCGGTATACAAGGATGAAGAGGACGAAGCAACGGGCAAAGCCGTTTCGCTTGACTGGATCGTGCAGGGAGCAAAACTCAGTGCGCAGGATATAATCACATCCCAGCATTTTACACAGGCGCCCGCTCATTTCAACGAGGCATCGCTCGTAAAAGCACTCGAGGAGCTCGGGATCGGACGTCCCAGTACATATGCGCCCACGATCTCCACGATCATCGCAAGACATTATGTCGTTAAAGAAAACAAATCCATCTATATGACGGAACTCGGAGAGGCTGTCAATAAGATCATGACAGGTTCGTTCGAAGGGATCGTTGATGTTAATTTTACCGCAACGATGGAGAGTCTGCTCGACTCTATCGGTGAAGGCGAGATCGAATGGAAGACCGTTATCAGGAATTTCTATCCCGACCTTGCCGAGGCTGTCAATGAAGCACACAAAGATCTTGAAAAGATAAAGATCAGGGATGAGGTTTCGGATGTTCCCTGTGATCTGTGCGGCAGGATGATGGTCATCAAATACGGTCCTCACGGAAAGTTCCTTGCGTGCCCCGGTTTCCCGGAGTGCCGCAACACAAAGCCCTACAACGAAAAGACCGGTATCGTCTGCCCCAAGTGCGGCGGTGATATTCTTGTAAAGAAGACGAGAAAGGGCAGAAGGTTCTTCGGATGCTCAAATCATCCGGATTGCGACTTCGTTTCATGGACACGTCCCGATCCGAATAAACCCGAGGGAGACAAGGGTGAGTCGGCTCCCACTGAAGGTTGATTTTCCTGCTTTTTGTAAATTTACTGAAATTTTGCAATATTGTCTGCTTATCGAGATGAATATTCTGTTTTTTAGTATTTTTTGTTGAAAATCACCCTTTGTTGTGCTACAATAAGCCTCAATGTACAAAGGGAGAGAAAATACTCACAACGGGGGAAAATATGAGCGTTCAGCTGCTTGACAAGACAAGAAAGATCAACAAATTATTGCACAATAACAATTCTCATAAGGTTGTTTTTAATGACATCTGTCAGGTACTCGGAGAAATTCTCGAGTCTAACATCCTTGTGATCAGTAAGAAAGGAAAGGTCCTCGGAATAAAGAACAGATCCGAGATCCCTGCCATAAGCGAGCTTATCAGAGACAACGTCGGAGGTCATATCGACGAATCGCTTAACGAGCGTCTCCTCAATATCCTTTCCACCAAAGAAAATGTGGATCTCGAAACTCTCGGATTCGAATCCCAGAATGTCAACAAATATGTTGCGATCATCACCCCCATCGATATTGCGGGTGAGAGGCTCGGTACGCTCTTTATTTACAGAAAAAAGAATCAGTTCAATATAGACGACATCATTTTGAGCGAGTACGGCACAACCGTTGTAGGCCTTGAGATGATGAGATCCGTCAACGAGGAGAACGAGGAAGAAGTTCGTAAGGTTCAGATCGTTCGTTCCGCCATAAGCACATTGTCATTCTCCGAACTTGCAGCCATAAGATGTATCCTTGATGAGCTCACGGGCATGGAGGGCACGCTTGTTGCGAGCAGGATCGCCGACAGAGTCGGTATCACGAGATCGGTCATCGTAAACGCTCTTCGTAAATTTGAGAGTGCCGGAGTCATCGAGTCGAAGTCTTCGGGCATGAAAGGAACTTATATCAAGGTTCTCAACGATGTGGTATTTGACGAACTTAAGAGAACAGAGGGTTAATTTTTCCGTTGATCTGTACGATATAGAACATAACGGATTGAATGCCATAGAAAAGGATTTTGCCAGCGCAAGGTCCTTTTTTTGCTATCAGGGGCAGAAATCATGATTTGGAAACACAAATCCTTGTGTTTTCAGATTTTTTGATAAATATATCTTGTGTTTTATTTGCAATACATTATAATGATATTTGGATATATGTGAAAATATGCCCGTTATGCGTGATTCCGGTCCCGACGCGCTCATGCGTGTCATCCGTTTTTTACATTTTCCTTCGGGAATAAATGCTACGGCGAGGAATCAACGGCCGCTACCGCAGCCGTTTAAGAGGAGGTTAAAAATGATAGGGTCAAATGCCTTCAACTACATCAATGTACTTAACAAAGCCGCTGATGCAAGCTGGACTCGTAATGAGGTCATCGCCAACAATATCGCGAATGTTGCGACTCCTCATTATAAGCGTAAGGACATTAAGTTTGAGGACTATTTAAAGGACGAGATCAAAAAGGACATGTATGGGGGTGGGGACCTCAATAAGAGAGTGGCTTCGGTCAATCTTTCCAAGCTGTCCACAACCATCTATACGGATCAATCGGAACTTGCTTACCGCCTCGACGGTAACAATGTCGATATCAACACCGAGAATGCCAATCTGGCTCAAAACCAGATCAAATATTATACATTACTCGATTCCATGTCACAGGAATTCAGCCGTATCAAATCGGTTCTCTCGAGAACATGACGTGATATTGATACGGAACGATCTGCTCTGACATGAGAAAGGACGGTATACCATGGGAATATTTAATGCACTCAACATCTCGGCGAGCGGTCTGACGGCGCAGTCGGTGCGTATGGACCTGATCTCGCAGAATATTGCAAATTCAAACACTACCCGCGACAAGAACGGGCAGCCCTACAGAAGAAAGACGGTCGTATTTGCCGAGAGAGGAACGGATCCTTTCAAAACGGCTCTTTCGAAAAGCATAACGAAACATGCATCAACAAGAAACGGTAACGGTGTCAAAGTTACTTCGATCGTCGAAGATCACGTTACGGCGATGGCAAAAGTTTACGATCCTTCGCATCCCGATGCCGATGAAGACGGATATGTTATCTATCCGAACGTCAATACGGTCACCGAAATGACTAACCTTATCGATGCAACGCGTGGTTACGAAGCAAACGTTACGGCATTCAATGCCACAAAGAACATGTTACTTAAGGGCCTTGAGCTCGGAGAGTAACGTGAAGTACGGATCATTAGTCAGGAGGTGTGCTCATGAATCCTTCCGATCTCATGAAGATATCGGGGCTTAACGGACTCGATCCGCTCTCGAGTGCAGGTTCTCTTAAAAATCCGGGAAAACTTGAAAGGCTTCCGGGGTATAAAGATTCGATCCTTAACAAAGAGGCATCGACCGATAAGACGGAATCGTTTGATTCATTACTCCACTCGGCCATGAACATGATCAAGGAGACAAACGATTATTCAAATCAGGCCGGTGAAGCGGAACTTGCTTACGCGATGGGCATTACGAACAGCACGCACGATCTGCAGGTAGCCCAGATGAAAGCAAATATCTCACTTCAATATACCGTTGCGGTACGCAATGCCGTCATTGAAGCATACAAGGAGATAATGCAGCTCCAGTTCTGAAAGTTTTTGATCTACATTTAGGGGAATATGCCGGTCGCATAAAGCGAACGGAAGATTTTAAGGGGAATATGTCATGCTTGAGAGATTAAAGCAAATCCCGGCCAAATTACTTGAGCTGTGGAAAAAGCTTACAAAGCGTCAGAAGATCATCACCGTGAGCACGGTGGCGGGTGTCCTTCTGATGCTTCTTATATTGATCATCCTGCTCAACAGGGTTCAATATGAGAAACTTACAACATTTGATGACACCGAGACCGCCAAGACCGCTATCGAAGTCCTTAACAACGAAAGCATCACAAACAGGCTTGCGGATGACATGAAGACGGTTGAGGTCGATGTCACAAGAAAGAAGGATGCGGTCCTTGCGCTCACGGGTAATGATATGCTCGAAGAAGGTGCAATGACGCTTTCCATGCTTCTCGACAATGATCTGAGCACGACAAGCAACGACAAGATCCTCAAGAATCACCTTTATATGCAATCGTCTCTCGCCGCAAACATCGAGACGCTCGACGGAGTCAAGAAGGCATCGGTTCTTTATTTCCCTTCCGACAATTCGGGCGGAATCCTTATTCCCGCAAGAGAGATCGGCTGTAGCGTACTTTTGACGCTTGACAGCAAAGAATTTGATTACAAAAACGCTCCCGAATCGATCGCAACTTATGTTGCATATGCGATAGGAAACACAACAACGGACAAGATCAAAGTCCTTGATACAAACGGTATTCTTCTTTTCGGAGGCGAAGAGGAGAACGAGGAGATCGTCGATCTTTCGGCCAACCTCGCTTACAAGAAAGAAGTCGAAAGATGGTACAACGACAAACTCTTCGAGCTCGCTATCAAAAATGGTTATTTTGATGCCGAGATCGTTTCTTCGCTTGACGTCAACTGCGACAAGGAATCGGTCCTTTACACCGAGTACCTGGCGGGCGAAGGACTCGAACAGGGTCTTTACGATGAATACACCAAGATATCTTCGGAATCGACGGGCGCCAGAGGCGACATCCCCGGAACCGACTCGAACGACGAGACGGATTATTATATTCAGGAATCCGGCAGCGGCAACGAATCTTATGACGAGCTCCGCATTAAGTATAAGCCGAGCGAACGCGTTACCGAGACCATGAAGGAATGGGGCGTTATCAACAATAACAATTCCTCGCTCGGTATCACACTCACCAGGGTTCAGGAGATCTCCGAAGAACAACTTGAACGAGAGGGGCTTATAGGAGACGAGATCTCGTTTGAGGAATATGTCATGAACAATTCCGCCAAGACGAGACTTGATACACCCGAAGAGCTTTATCAGCTTTTCTCGGATGCTTCAGGTATTCCTTCCGGCAATATCTCGATAACAACATACACTCAGCCCAACTACATAGCAAAAGACACTTCGACGGCAAGCATTTCGCTCATACTTGAGATCGTTCTTGCGGCACTCATCATCGCACTCCTTCTCTTCGTTGTATTCAGGAGCGTCAAGCCCGAAGAGGTTATCGAGACAGAGCCCGAGCTTTCTGTTGAGAGGCTTCTTGCCACAACACGTGAGAACCAGTCGCTCGAGGATATCGAATTCGGCGAGAAATCCGAGACCAGGAAGCTCATCGAGAAGTACATCGATGAGAACGCGGAAGCGGTTGCCGCACTCCTGCGTAACTGGCTCAGTGATGACGGCTGGCAATAAGAGAGAAACCTGATACTTCGTTGAAGTGTCAGGCCTGAAGGCCTTGATCATTCCCTTCGGGAATCGAAGAGGCCTAACGGCCCAGATCATTCCCTTCGGGAATTGAAGGGGCGAGGAATCAGATGCGGGTAAAACCGCATCTAAAGAGGAGGTAACGGGATATGGTCGTACAAAATAAGACACTTGCCGATTATAACGGCATTCAAAAGGCCTCGATACTTATGATCGCACTCGGGCCCGAGCGTTCTTCCAAACTCTTCTCTTATCTCAAAGAAGAGGAAATAGAGTCGCTCACGCTGGAGATCGCAAATACAAAGAGCGTTGACCAGACAACAAAAGACGCTGTGATCGATGAGTTTTACGAGCTCTGTCTCGCACAGCAATATATTGCCGAAGGCGGTATCAACTACGCCAAGGAACTTCTCGAAAAAGCACTCGGAAACGAGAAAGCGGTCGATGTTATCGGAAGACTTACAGCTTCCCTTCAGGTACGTCCTTTCGAATTTGTCAGAAAGACAGATCCTACTCAGCTCCTCAACTTCATTCAGGACGAGCATCCTCAGACCATCGCTCTTATCCTGAGCTATCTCTCACCGCAGCAGTCATCGCAGATCATCAGCGCGTTGCCGCCCGATAAGCAGGCTGATGTTGCAAAGAGAATAGCAATGATGGACCGTACATCACCCGATGTCATTCAGGAGGTGGAAAAGGTGCTCGAAAAGAAACTTGCTTCACTCGTCAATCAGGATTACACCATCGCCGGCGGCGTGGATGCGGTTGTCGAAATCCTCAATACAGTCGATCGTGCAACAGAAAAGCACATCCTCGAAACTCTCGAGATCGAAGAGCCCGAACTTGCGGACGAGATCAGAAAGAAGATGTTCGTATTCGAGGATATCCTGCTGCTTGATGACAGATCGATCCAGAGAGTACTTCGTGAGGTTGATAACAGTGAGCTTGCGATCGCGCTTAAAGGTTCGAACGAGCAGGTTCAGGAGACGATCTTTAACAACCTTTCAAAGCGTCTCGTTGTCATGATCAAGGAAGACATGGAATTTATGGGACCTGTCAGGATGAAGGACGTTGAGGAGGCTCAGCAGAAGATCGTTAATATCATCAGAAAGCTTGAGGATACCGGCGAGATCGTCATCAGCAGAGGTGGAGGTGACGATATAGTTGTCTAATCTTATCAAAGCTTATTCCGTCAAATACGAGGAAAACAAAAAGACGATCGATTCAAACGAAAAGGCTGACGCCTATGAAAAAGAATTTGTCGATCAATATATTTCCGAGAACATCGCCCTTAAGCAGATTGATTTCAACGAAGTAGCGAGAGGGCTCGAAGATCATGCCGAACAGGAAGGCGACGGTTTTATTCCCGGAATAGCGGGAGAAGTTGTGTACGAAGACGGAGCCGATCCTCGCGAGGCAGGTATCGGAAGCCGCATAGAAGAGCTTAACGAGGAACTCTCCGTAAAGCTTGACGAGATAAAGGCTCAGGAAGAACGCCTCGAATCACTTAAGGCAGAGGCGGATGAGATTCTCTCATCGGCCAGAGAACGTGCGGATGAGATCGTGAAACTTGCCAAAGATCAGGCAAAGGAAGACAGCTCGCTCATAAGGGAAGCCGCCAGAACAGAAGGATATGATGACGGCATGCAGGCGGCACAGGCCGAGGTCGAAGCGCGCACGCGTGAACTCGAAGAGCGCCGTGTTGAACTCGAGGATTCATATAAAAAGCAGGTGAGTGAACTTGAACCTGCTTTTGTTGAAATTATCATATCCATCATCGATAAGCTTACGGGCATATATGCGTCGGACAAAGAGGGCATAATCGCCTATCTCGTGGAGAGCGCATTTGCGGATATTCCACGAAGCAACGAATATATCGTCCGCGTTCCCGAATCGTTCCATGACGGTGTGGAAGACCTTAAGGCCCGTCTTACGGAAGCAGCGGGAGAAGAAGCAAGAGTCGAGATCATCGAGGACAAACTACTGCCCGTTGACGGAGCGATGATAGAAACGGACAGCAGGATATTTGACTGCAGCCTTTCGACGTTAAAAGACGCATTGTATGAAAATCTGAGGCTGCTTTCACTCAGCCACAGCAAGATATAACGATGCGGGCCCGGCATATTAGCCGCAGCAGCACGGAATAAAGCGGGCTTGTGACTGCCGCACGCGAAATCAGCGGAAAACAAATCTCGCCTAGGAGGGACATATGCTTGAGGGATACAAAGAGCTTCTTGAAAGATCGTATGTCAAAGAATACGGTCGCGTTTCGAAGATAGTCGGCCTTACCCTTGAATCAAGGGGTCCCGACGTTTCACTTGAAGATGTTTGCCTTATCACATCGCGTGACGGAAGCGTTACGGCATATGCGGAAGTTATAGGATTTAACGACGACAACGTGATACTGATGCCTTATGAGGATGTTTCGGGAATAGGTGTCGGAAGTACGGTAGAGAATACAAAAACCAGGTTTTCCGTCGGCGTCGGGCCTGAACTTTTGGGACAAAAGCTCGACGGTCTGGGACGCCCCATGGACGGATCGCAGCTTTTCACGACGGAGTCATATCCGGCGGAGAGCGCGCCGCCCGATCCGCTCAAAAGAAGTTTTATCGATGAACCCATGACACTCGGCGTAAGGGCGGTCGACGGACTCCTAACGGTCGGGAAGGGACAGCGAATCGGCATATTTGCGGGTTCGGGTGTCGGAAAATCAACGCTTATGGGCATGTTCGCGAGAAACACGAAAGCGGACATAAACGTTATAGCTCTTATCGGAGAGCGTGGCCGTGAGGTAAGAGAATTTATCGAACGGGATCTTACGGACGAAGGTATGAAACGTTCCGTTGTGGTGATCGCCACTTCCGATAAACCGGCTCTCGCAAGAAAGAAAGCCGCAAAGACCGCCACAGCGATCGCGGAATATTTCCGCGATCAGGGCAAGGACGTTCTTCTCATGATGGACTCACTTACGCGTTTCTCGATGGCACAGCGTGAGATAGGGCTTGCGGCGGGCGAACCTCCCGTGTCGAGGGGATATCCGCCGAGCGTATATACGGAGATGCCCAAGCTTCTCGAAAGGGCGGGCAAATCGGACAAGGGATCGATCACGGGACTCTATACGGTCCTCGTCGACGGAGATGATTTCAATGAGCCGATAACCGATACGGCGAGAGGTGTTCTTGACGGACATATAATATTATCGAGAAGCCTTGCCGCGAAAGGTCATTATCCCGCGATAGACGTGCTCCAGAGCATTTCGAGAGTTATGAGCTCCATCGTTTCTCCGAAGCAAAAGAAACTTGCTTCACAGTTAAAGATGGTGCTCGCGACATATACGGAGGCGGAAGACCTCATAAACATCGGCGCATATAAGAGCGGCGCGAACAAGAATATTGACAATGCGATCGAGAAGATCGATTCGGTAAACGGTTTCTTAAGACAGCAGACCGACGAAAAGGTTTCGTTCGAGGAAACATTAAATGCTCTCGGCGAGATTTTCGGAGAGAACGAGCAACAGGAGCGTGACCCTGCCGAGCTTTTGCTTTGATCAAAGGGGTCATGATGTTCGAAGGAGAGACATATGCACAAATTTAAGTTCAAGCTTGAAGGCGTGCTTTCGGTTAAGCTAAGGCTCGAAGAACAAGCCAAAGCTGCTTTTGCTTCGGCCATGCAGACATTGAACGCATGCGAGCAAAGAAGAGATGAAGCGGCGGCGCGTGTGAAGAGCTATGAGGCCAAACTCGAAGAGCTCTTAAACGGTGTGCTTGATATCACCGAGATCACGGTCTGCAGGGATGCAATAAGGATCGTAAACGAAGATCTCGAGGAGAAGGAAAACGCGGTAAAGAGAGCTTCCAACAGGGTCGAGATGTGCCGAAAGAATCTTTCGAACGCCATCATGGAAAGAAAGACCATTGAAAAGCTCAAAGAAAAGGAATTCGAAGATTATATCAAAGAATATAACGACGAAGAGCGCAAGCAGATAGACGAGCTTGTCAGCTACAGACATAATGCGGGAAGCACCGAATAAAACGGAGCGCTTTCGGGATCAAAACGGATCATCCCGACATAAAAGAAAAGGACGGAATCTTGTATGGCTAAGAAAGACAAAGACATTACGATAACTTCCGATGGAGAGGGTATCGGTTCCAAGATCGGAACTGCGATCATCATCATATTGATCGTTATCATCTGGCTTGCGATATTTGCGTTGCTCGTCAAGATGGATATCGGCGGTATGGGTACCAAATTGCGCCCTCTTATCAAGGATGTACCGGTCCTTAACCTCATTTTGCCGGATGTTTCGGACGAAGTGCTTATCAACGAAGAAAATTATCCCTACAAAAATATCAAAGAGGCTGTCGAAGTCATAAAGAATCTTGAGATCGAAAATGCCGATCTTGACGCAAAGAATTCGGAATATGCGAAGAAAATACTCGATCTTCAGGCAGAGGTCGAGCGCCTTAAGGCGTTTGAAGAAGATCAGCTCGCATTCGAAGAGCGCGTAAAGAGGTTCGACGCCAATGTCGTATACAATTCAAAAGCTCCCGATATAAGCGAATACAGGAAGTTCTATGAAGAGATCAATCCCGAGACTGCCGAAGAGATCTACAGACAGGTTATCGAGCAGCTCCAGTATGACGAGGCGATCAAACAGAAAGCAACATTGCTTAAGACCATGAAGCCCGGAGAAGCTGCGAAAACACTTGAGGAGATGACGGATCCGGATTCAATGGAACGTACTTGTAAGATACTTTTGACACTCAAGCCCGATGAAGCGGCCGAGATCCTTAACAAGATGGACACGCTCTTCAGAGCAAGGCTTTTGAGAACCATGTATGATATGGATGACGAGTGGTATCAAAAGATCTCGAAAAACCTTGAAAATTACAAATAAAAAAATCAAAAAAGTTCGTAACAGACGGTTACGGACTTTGCTGTTTTGTCCGATATATCTTTCGTAGAGTTTTCTACATACAATTTAATACTGCGAAAGGAGGACAAAGAATGTCTGCAATCGCGATCAACGCAGCAGACCTGTCCGCTCCGAACTCCGCATTCGTTGCGGTAAAGACAACGCAGATCACAGTATCTGCGGCAGCTTCAAAGACCGGGAAAGATTTCTCTTCGTTGTTTAACAAAGAAGAGTCCGTACAGATCAAACAAACGGCATACGAAGCAAAAGGAGCAAACGCCGGTACCGAACGGGATGAGGTAAATACTCCCGTAAAGGAAAGCGACACGGTCGGCACAAATGCAGCATCCGCTGCAAAGTCCGAAGAACCTCTTGAAACAGAACAGATCACTGAAACGGTTCCGACTGTTTCGGAAACCGAAAAAGAAGTGAAGGTGACAGTTACTGCCGCACTCAAGATATCGGTAAGGGCTGTGGGTATGTTTAATAACACCCCGGTTGTTGACGATAACGAGGCGCAGGACATGATCACCCGGTGCAATGAGATACTCGAAGCACTTTCTTCTTTACTTCAAAGATTTGCCGAAATACTTGAGGTCACGGTCGAAAAGCTTGAAGGAAGCTACGAAGAACTCGATTTCTCCTTCAGCGACATGCTGAGCGAACAGAAGATCCCTCAGTTGATGCTTAATCTCGGAAAGTGTGATGAACTCGAACAGGTACTTTTTGACGAAGCCCCCGCTCAAATGTTCAACGACATGAAAGAAGCACTTTCGCAATTATTCGAACAGCTCGATACAACAGCAAAAGAACTTGTAGGGCTTGTTACGGAAAACGTATTCAAAGATACGGCATTCGCTTCGGAAATCCTTCCGAAAGGATTTTTGAAACTGATCACAGGCAATGAAACAAAAGCACCCGAAGAGACCGGAAACGAAGCTTTGGAAGCAGAAACAAAAACTCCGGAATTTACGGTAACAAGGACGGTCACAGACGGAAAGGATTCCGAAGGTGACATGGGAACGGCTACAGGATCCGAAAACATAAACGTTAAGGATACGAGGGATGCCGGGACAAGGAAGTCTGAAAAGAACGATGGGTTCGAAGAATTCATCAAGGGAATGGAAAACGCAGTCAGGATAACAGACTCGCAGGAAATCCCGATGATCGAAGGAAAACCCGATGTAAGAGAAATAGTGATGAGAGTGGTGGACGCGATCAAGGTTAACCTCTCACCCGACAAGACATCGATCGAACTTTCGTTATCTCCTCAATCTTTAGGAAAAATAAGTCTTTATATCACATCCAGGGACGGAAATCTCACAGCAAGGATAGCTACAGAGAACGAAGTGACAAAGCAGGCACTCGAAAGCCAGCTCGAAATGCTCAAAGAAACGATAGCAGAACAGGGCATTAAGGTTGAAGCGATCGAAGTAAGTGTTGCGGGATTTACTTTTGCTGACAGCAATAACGCTCAAAAGGGCGAAACTGAAAGCGACAACAAAAAGGCAGGCGCAACCGGAAGGAAACAGGTAAGAGACGGTGAAGCGGGAACTTCGATACAGGAAGAGACCGGCACATCCGGAAATGCCGTACCCGAAGGAAGTACAGTAAATTATGTAGCATAAGGGGAATGAAAAATGGCAGATACAAAAATGGGACTTGTAGCGGACGTTACGAACGGAGTGCTTAATTATCAGGCATCCGAGGAAACATCCTCTACGGAAAAAAAAGGTAACAGCGAGCTCGGCAAAGACGCATTTCTTCAGCTTCTTGTTTGCCAAATGCAAAACCAGGATCCTTTAGAGCCCAGCAGTGATACCGAATTCGTTTCCCAGCTTGCGCAATTCTCGTCACTCGAACAGCTCCAGAACCTCTCGGGCGAGCAGGAAAAAGCTCAGGCGTTCTCGCTGGTCGGAAGACACGTTATCTTCCAGGTTACCGATACAAACGGAAAAACAACATATCCCGAAGGGCCTGTTGATTTCGTTAATATGTCGGGCAAGGATATCAAGCTTAATGTCGCAGGACAGTTCTACGATTACAAAGATCTTTACATGGTAGTCGATGATGTTTACGAAATGCAGCAGAGCATCCCCGCTATCGAGGACAATTACAGCTTCATCTACAATGTAAAGGCTCCCGAGAAAATGAGATTCAATGTAAATCTCGGAAAAGACGATTACAGAGCGGGTGATGTTGCACTTGTAGTCGGAGGACAGGCGATAGACAGCCAATATGTATCATGCAAGGACGGAACGGTTACGGTTGAGGCAGGTGCGCTTGACGGATTCGCAAACGGTGAATATCCCGTAAGCGTGGTCTTCAACAACAAGATCTATACTACAGTCAATGACAAGATTACGATCACGGTAGTCAACAACGAAGAAGGCTGACGGATCGTAAGGAAAGGAAGAATGCATGAACGGTTCGTTTAACAACTTCCCTTCCATCCGGGAAATGACGGGCAAAGTGGAGCAGGCCAAGAGTAAGCCGGTTCAGGTTAAAGGCCCCGGCAGCATAAGCTTCGCCGAAATGCTCGAAAAGACGACCAAAGGTCAGGCTAAAGCGGAACCGCTTAAATTTTCAAAACATGCCAATCTGAGAATGGAAAGCAGAAACCTCGATCTTTCGGACGAGCAACTCGGAAGACTTAAAGACGGAGTTGCAAAAGCCTCGGAAAAAGGGATAAAAGAATCTCTCGTGATGGTAGACGATATGGCATTCATCGTAAACGTCACAAACAATACTGTAATAACCGCTGTCGGCAGCGCCGATGAAAAAATTTTCACAAATATCGACGGAGCGGTTGTGGTTTGACAAAAATCAGCCGATATACTTAATAACTGAATAAATAAACCAAGCGCCGGACCAATTGAAGGGGGCGCGACGGGAAACCGAATGCCGGACGTTTCCCGGGTTTCACCTTACAGGAGGTTAATTCTTATGATGCGTTCATTATACTCCGGTGTTTCCGGACTCAAAGTTCATCAGACCAAGATGGATGTTATCGGTAATAACATCTCTAACGTTAATACTGTAGGCTTCAAGAGCAGCCAGGTTAACTTCTCGGATATCCTTTACCAGACAACTTCAAGTGCATCAGGACCCAATGCCAATTCAGGTACTGCCGGTGTAAATGCCAAGCAGATCGGTCTCGGTGCAAGCGTAGCATCCATTTCTTCGACAATGACGGTCTCCGGTGGATCACAGAGAACAGATAACGCACTCGATATCATGATCGAAGGCGAACAGTTCTTCATCGTTAACAACGGTGTTCAGAACCTCTTCACCAAGGCAGGTGCATTTACCGTTGATGCAAACGGTACTCTTTGTACATCAAGCGGATGTAAGGTCATGGGTTGGCAGGTAGACCCTAACGATGCATCCAAGACAGTTGCGGACACAGTTTCGGAACTCAGAGTAATGGCACCCGACACAATGTATGTTGAGCCCGTGGCTACAACAAATGTTTATGTATCAGGTAATATCGATTACAAGGATACACAGCTCACAACAGACACAGGAAAGACAACAACACTTTCCTTCTACGATAACCTCGGACAGAGCTACATGGCAGTTATGAAAGTTAAGCAGTCCGACGATGCGACAAATCTTTACAAAGTAAGTATCACAAACATTCTTGATGCGAAGGGCGAATCGATCTTCGTAAAGAAGACGGTAGAAGACGACGGAACCATCACATACGGTGCATCCGAGATCACAGAATTCGAGTTCGGTGCCGAAGGTGATTCTGTTCAGGCTCAGGTCAATGATGACGGAACGGTTGAGATCGATATGGAAGGCGTCGACCTTGAGTTCGATGCCGCAACCGGTAAATTCGCCAGAGTAGGCGGAGACGAGAATTCCAAGAGCGTCAACTTCATGGTCATCACCGATCCTTCACCTTTCCAGAGGATCGACGTAGATTTCTCATCGATGACAATGTACGCAGCCAGCGATTCGTCAAGCTTCTCCTGCTCAAGAGGTGCTCTTGCGGACGGCAGTGGTGCAGGTAAGCCCCAGGGTAACATGACAGGCCTTTCCGTTGATACATCGGGAAGAATTTACGGAACATACGATAACGGTGATACAAAGCTCCTTTGCCAGATCGCCGTTGCATCATTCGCAAATGCGGCAGGTCTTGAGGCGGTAGGTAACAACCTCTTCAGACAGACCATGAACTCGGGAAGCTTCGACGGTGTCGGACAGGATATTTCAAACGGCGGCGGAAAGATGAACACCGGTGTTCTCGAAATGTCAAACGTAGACCTTTCAACGGAATTTACACAGATGATCACAACACAGCGTGGATTCCAGGCCAATTCAAGAACTATCACAACATCCGATACACTTCTTGAAGAGCTTATAAATCTTAAGAGATAAAAAGGCTTAGGAAAGACTGATCCGATCAGTCTTTCCTTTGTCGCATAAAAAAATGCAAAATCTTATTCACGGAACAAGATTTGCGATAGACAAATGACACAAAGTCTTGTAGAATTATTATAATAAAGGCGGAAAAAGGTACAAAATCTGCTCCGGAGCAGGTCTTGTACCTTGAGGCCTTGCTAGAACCTATATATAGGTTCTACTTATGAAGCAAAAGAGGTGTTTATAAACATTTCATATAGATGTGCGTGACCGACGGGTCATGCGATTAAATGGGAACGGATGGTGAAGAGTTTTGGATCTGGCGACATTAGTTGGTCTCGTTATGGCATTTGGCCTGATGATTTTCGGTATTGCGCAGGGTGAAGAAGGTATCGCCGGTGTCGGTGCATTCATCGACCCTCCGTCTGTTCTTATCACTTTCGGTGGCTCATTCATGGCCGTTCTGGCGATGTGTCCGAGTATCCCGGATTATATCAAATCCCTTAAAACAGCTACTCTTGCCTTGAAAAAGGTTACAGTAAACGAAGAAGAAACGATCCGATCCATTATCAATCTTTCAAACGTAGCACGTAAAGAAGGTCTGCTCGCACTCGAAGAAGCAGCCAACGGAATAGAAGACGAATTCATGAAGAAAGGAGTTCTTCTGATCGTCGACGGTACCGATCCCGAGCTTGTCCGCTCCATTATGGAGACGGAACTTGCCTGTGTCGAAACCCGTCATAAAAAGAACGTATCATTTTGGGAAAATCTCGGTTCGATGGGTCCTGCCTGGGGTATGATCGGTACGCTTATCGGACTTATCAACATGCTCGGACACCTTGACGATGTTGCGGCCGTTGGTCCTAACATGGCGGTTGCGCTCGTTACGACATTCTACGGTTCGGTTCTTGCAAACTGGATCTGTGCACCTATCGCCACAAAGTTAAAGAGTAACAGCGATACCGAGATCCAGATGAAAGAAGTCATGGTGGAAGGTCTCCTTTCGATCCAGGCCGGTGAGAACCCCCGTGTTATCGAAGAGAAGCTTAAATCCTTCCTGTCTCCCGAAAAGAGGTCTGCTTTCTCGTCTAACGGAGGTGGTGAGGAGTAATGGCAAAACGCAAAGCCGAAGACCCGCCGAAAGGGTCACCCGCATGGATGGCTACGTTCTCGGATCTTATGAACCTGCTTCTTTGCTTCTTCGTGCTCCTGTTCTCAATGTCGAGTGTCGATGCAAACAAGTGGGAAGAAGTAGTGGTTTCCATGACGAGCGCGTTCAGTGTATTTGACGTCGGTTCGCAGGCAATAGGTGAAGGAACCCTCGTCGGAGTCGGAACAACGCAGCTCTCAAATCTGGATGAATATTATGCATCCCTCGGCCAAAAGTCGGAAGAGACAGGGGAAGAACTTAATGCTTCCGGTGACAGCGAGATCGATGAATCGATCAAAAACCTGCTCGCTTCGCAGGGCGTCGAGGAAGATGTTTTGGACGAACTCTCCAAGACCGGCGAGATCACGATGGACATGCTCGCCGATATGTACGAAGAGGGAAAACTCGATGAATCACTCCTTAAGCTTCTCGCGGCTCTCGGAATGATAGACGTTGATCTGCTCGACAAGTTGTTGCAGTCCGATCTGATGGATAAGATGCTTGAGGACGGAACGGTTGACGAGGATCTCCTCGAGAAGTTAAAAGCACTTGCCGAACTGGCGGAAAACAAGGATGCGATCAATAATATTTCGGATGTGAAGATGATGGCTGCCGCCGCAGGCATGCTTGAGACGACCGAGATGTACAAGGAGATCGCCGATATAGCCGAGCTTTACAACATGGAAGAAGAACTTGCACTTTCGATGGATGAAGACGGAGCATATGTCGAGATGACGATCCCCGGCTCGATCCTCTTCCGGTCCGGAAGCGCGACACTCAGAGAAGAATGCAAGCCGCTTCTTTCAAAGGTCGGAGATATCCTCAGATTGTATCCCGACAATTATGTCGATGTCATCGGTCATACCGACAACATACCGATCAACAATGCTTCGTTCAGCAGCAACGATATACTTTCGTCGGCACGTGCCATAAGCGCCGCACAGTTTATCGTTAAGAATAACGGTATCGATGTTACAAGGATCGGATGGACGGGCCGCGGTGAATATGAGCCTGTCGATACAAATGAGACATCCGAGGGAAGAGCAAAGAACAGGAGAGTTGAAATAAGACTTTACAACTCCTATAATAGTAAATAAGGATTAAAGCTCAAACAAAGGAGTAAGACATTATGAAGAAAAACATGTTGGCAGTACTGATACTGGTAGTATGTATCGTCAACCTCACGCTTGTCGGTTATACGGTATTTACCGTTGTTCCCAATGCGCAAAGGACTGATGAGCTCATCACAAAGATCATGCAGATAATCGACCTTGAGCTTGAATCACCTTTGCCCAAGGATATAAACAATACATACAACATCGAGGATGTTGAGAAATATTCTCTTGACGAGATCACTACGAATCTTCATACAGGCAGTGACGGAAAGGCACATTTTGCAAAGATCAGTGCTTCACTTACGATCAACAAGACACATGAAGATTATGAAAGACTCAATCCTTCGGTTGACAAGATGAAGCCCGATATCCAGTCGATCATCATTTCGAACTTCCAGAAGTATACAAATGACGATCTCAATGATGTTGAACTTCAGCAATCGATCAAAGAGAAGATACTTCAGGATATCCAGTCGTTGTTTAATTCGAGGTTCATCGTTGACTGTACAGTCACATATTTGATCTCTTAAAAGATTTTTAGGGGACTGATTAATTCTTGATGAGGAGGTACAGCTATGGGTGATGTGTTATCCCAAAGCGAGATAGATAATCTGCTTGCCGCCCTTAGCAGTGGTGAACTTGATGCGGATGTCATGAAGGAATCCGGCGACAAGGTCATCAAGAATTATGACTTCAACCGCCCGTCAAAGTTTTCAAAAGAACATTTAAGGACACTTGAGATCATATTTGAACACTACAGCAGACTTCTTTCAACATCGCTTCCCGTGTATCTGCGTAAGAACGTTCAGGTAGAAGTGATCAACTCGGAGGCACAGGTATATTCCGAATTTTCAAATGCACTTTCGAACCCCGTGCTTCTCGGAATCATAGATTTCTCGCCTCTGGAGGGAAATATAATCATAGAGATCGCCGACAACATCGGTTACGCGATCGTTGACAGAATGCTCGGAGGCAACGGAATACCGCTTGAAAAATCGAGAGATTTCTCCGAGATAGAGCTGGTCATCATTGAAAGAATATTCACCGTGGTCACGAACCTTCTCATGGAGCCGTGGGCAAACGTGGTAAAGCTTGAACCGCGTCTTCAAAGGATCGAGACAAATTCACAATTTGCGCAGATCATCTCACCGAGTGAGATGGCATCCATCATCACGATGAACATGAAGATAGGCAACATCGAGGGGATGATAAATGTCTGTCTTCCTTACGAGGTAATAGAGCCGGTAATCGATAAATTGAATACGAAATACTGGTATTCGACTGTTAAGGTTTCCGACAACCAGGCTTATAAAGCACAGATCGAAGTCGCGATCGCGAAAGCGAGGATTCCGATCAAGGCAGAGCTTGGAAAGAGTATTATCTCGCTTAATGATTTCGTCAATATGCAAAAGGGCGACATCATCAAGCTCAATACCAAGACCGGGGACGAACTTCCGGTATATGTGGGCAACATAAAGAAATTCCTTGCTTTGCCCGGATCGTCATCGGATTCATACGCGGTTAAGGTATCACATGTCTTAAGAGAGGAGAACTAGAGTTTATGGACGGCATGCTTTCACAGGAAGAGATAAATGCTCTGCTCAGTGGCATGAATACGGAGGAAACGCCGGCCGAAACACCGGCTGCGGATGCGCCGTCTGCCGATGCAGGTGGTGCGGCAACGCCCAAGACTTATTCCGATTCCTTAAGCGATGCGGAAAAGGATGCGGTTGGTGAAATTTCCAACATAAGCATGGGCACGGCTGCCACGACTCTTTCCTCACTGCTCAACCAGAAGGTTAACATTACGACGCCGAAGGTTTCATACGCAAGTTGGGACGAACTGATCGGCGAATATACGAGACCCTGCGTTTTCATTCAGATCTACTACACATCGGGTCTTGACGGTAACAACATCCTGATCATGAAGGAAAACGATGTAAAGATCATCACGGACCTCATGATGGGTGGCGACGGTACAGCTCAGGAAGGAGAGCTTTCGGACCTTCATTTGAGCGCTATCAGCGAGGCGATGAACCAGATGATGGGTTCGTCATCAACATCGCTTTCCGCAATGCTTGAAAAGAAGATTGATATCAGCCCGCCTACAGCGAGCCTCGTAGATCTCCCCTCCGTCATGCAGGGAGATCAGATCGCGGAATTCCTCAAGGGTGATTTCGTTAAGGTTTCATTCAAGATGGAGATCGGAACCCTTATAGACAGTGAGATCATGCAGCTCTATTCGTTTGATTTCGCCAGAGGACTCTACGAAAGGTTTATGGAATATGCCGGAGCCGGCGGAGGATCGGAAGCAGCAGCTCCCGCACCCGAGCCCGCACCCGCGGCGGCTCCCCAGCCCGCACCCGCGGCTGCGCCTCAGCCTCAGCCGATGCCTTATGCAATGCCCGGCCAGCCTATGCAGGGGCAGCCCATGCCCGGTCAGCCGATGCAGGGGCAACCCATGCCTTATATGATGGCACCGGTTCAGGACGTAAATATTTCGCCTGTACAATTCCAGCCTTTCATGCAGGTTCAGTCGCCTCTTCTCACTACGGAGAATATCGACCTGCTGCTTGATGTACCTCTTGAGGTTACAGCGGAGCTCGGACGTACAAGTAAATCGATCAAGGAGATCCTTGATTTCTCGCCCGGAACGATCATCGAGCTTAACCGCCTTGCCGGCGAGCCCGTGGATGTGCTTGTTAACGGCAAATTTGTTGCCAGAGGCGAAGTAGTAGTCATTGAGGAAGCATTCGGTATAAGAGTAACGGAAGTAATTAAATAACATGATGTTTTTACTGGCTGAAAATATTAAAAATGATATTATTGCAAACAGCTCGAGCAGTTATTGGAAACTGTTCGGGCTGATACTCTTGTGTGCGATCATCATTGTTGCCTGCTACTATACGACCCGCTTTATCGGAAAGAAGAGCGCGGGCGGCCAGGGCTTTTCGCAGGGCAGGAATATAAGAGCGGTCGAAACGTTCAGGGTTACCCAGAAACAGTTCCTTCAGCTCATAAAATGCGGTGATAAATATTTTCTGATCAGCATCTCGAAGGACAACATGACCTTGATCTCCGAGATCAATGGAGAAAGCCTGAGCTTTGAAGATAAATCTGCCGCCCACAAATCATTCAGGGAGATCATTTCGTCCTTCTCCCTGAAAAAGAACAACACCGGCGGCTTCGAAGACGACCCCGGCAATATCCCGTCAAACGGATCATCGATCCGCGACGTGATTGAAGCGGTACAGGGAAACGATGAAACGGTCGGAGCGGACGAAGCGACAGTGACAAACGAAGCTTCGGACGCGGACGCGGCGACAGTGACAAACGAGGCTCCGGACGCAGACGCGGCGACAGTGACAAACGAAGCTCCGGACGCAGAGGAAACGACAGTGACAAATGAGGCTCCGGACGCAGACGCGGCGGTCACAAAAAGCGATAAAACCGAAGAACCGAAAGGATCGTAAAAAGAACATGATATATCCCCGTATAGGGATGTGTTTTGTTCTTTTTTTTGCATATTTATTTTCAAAAAATGTTGGTAATATTATTCAGAATTGGTATAATATTGTCAGGTATGACAAATTGACACGTCGGTGCCTTAACATAAACAGCGAAAAGGTTGATTTACATGAGATCGGATGCTCGAAACGGGAAAACATTAAAGGTATTTATTGTATCCCTCATCCTGACTGCGGTATGTCTGTTGACCTTTGTTTTGTGTACTCCGATTTCCGCACAGGCGGATGAGGACGATCCTGCAATAACAACACTGTCGAACGATGGAACAGACGTTGACCCCGCATATCTTGAAGGAGATCTGGGCGGCCTGACATTCCGTTTTGACAATGACGGTTCGGGCTCGCTTTCGGCAACCCTTCAGATTCTTTTATTACTTACCGTCATTTCTCTTGCACCGTCAATACTTATAATGCTCACGTCCTTTACGAGGACGATCATAGTTTTACATTTTGTAAGAACAGCTCTCGGAACACAGACAACTCCTCCAAACCAGGTTTTGATAGGAATTGCTCTGTTTATTACGCTTTTCGTAATGTCACCCATATTCATCAAGATCAATACGGAGGCGATCGTACCGCTGCAAAACGGTGAGATCAGCATGGAAGAGGCTTTTGACAGAGGCCTCGGACCGATAAGAGAATTCATGTTTGACCAGATGGAAGGCAGCGAGAAGGATCTCGAACTCTTCCTTGACATAGCCGGTATCGACGGGGTTGAAACGAGAGATGATGTTCCCACAACGGCATTGATCCCCGCATTTATCCTTTCGGAACTCAGGATTGCGTTCATAATGGGATTTTTGATCTACATCCCTTTCCTCGTCATAGACATGGTAGTATCGTCCACCCTGATGTCGATGGGTATGATGATGCTACCGCCAACGACCATTTCGATGCCGTTCAAGATATTGCTGTTCATAGTTGCCGACGGCTGGGACCTTATCGTGGGACAACTCGTAAGAACATTCTACTAGCGGAACCGTGACCCGATAACTGTTTAGGAGTATAGATTATGAGCGAAGACATACTTGTTACCCTGCTGCGCGAAACGTTATATCTGATAATTAAGGTTTCGGCGCCGATGCTTATCATATCGCTTGTGGTCGGTCTTATCATCAGCGTTTTACAGACCGTCACTTCGATCCAGGAGCAGACGCTTTCTTTCGTACCGAAGCTCCTTTCGATATTCCTCGTGATCATGTTTGCGGGAAACTGGATAATCACGAGCATTTCGGAATACTTCACGTACCTTTGCGAGAACTTCAGCGAATTTATAAGATAGTTTGCGAGAACTTCGGCGAATTTATTAGATAGCAACGATCGAATATAAGGAAGGAGGGAAAAGGGATGATCAGTATCGAACAAATCGAATTTTTCCTGATCATCCTCGTAAGAATATCGGGGTTCATCTTTACCGCGCCGTTCTTTAATCTGAAGAACGTGCCGACGAGAGTGAAGGTCGGACTTGCCGGAGGACTTGCGATCCTGCTTTATAACACTCTTCCTTACGAACCGGTTTTATATGACGGAGTCACGGGACTTACTTTGCTTCTTGTTTCGGAGACTCTTGTCGGATTGATACTTGGCTTTATGGCCAACATTTGTTACCAGATACTTCAATTTGCGGGTCAATTGCTTGATATGGAGATCGGTTTCTCCATGGTCAACGAGATCGATCCGGTAACGAGCGCGCAGGTTACGGTAAGCGGAAATTTTTATTCATATGCGGTAATGCTTATGATGATGGTCACTTACATGCACCATTTCCTGCTTGACGCGCTGATCGACAGCTTTGTGATAGCTCCCGTCGGTTCGGTGTTTATAAATCCGTCGATCTACACGGTGGCAACAACTTTCCTTGGGGATTATTTTGTACTGGCGTTCAGGATCGTGCTCCCTGTTTTTGGGTCGATGCTGCTTGTTAATACGGTACTTGCCATACTCGCGAAGGTTGCACCTCAAATGAGTATGTTCGTTATCGGTATCCAGTTAAAGCTCATCGTTGGGCTTGTTGTCATGCTGGTAGTTATCGAATTGATCCCCGGTATCAGCGAGCTGATATTCGACAAGATGCTGGAGGTGATGAGGGATGCCGCGTCATACATCAGTTCTCCGGGATGAGGGGAATCGCGTACAATGTATATGGCCCGAAGCCGCCGATCCCGGCCCGGACCTTTTGAGATTATCCCTCCAGTTCTTCGCTGAAGAGGGCCCCGGCGGTGAAAAGACGGAAGAGGCCACCCCGAAGAAACTCGATGATGCGAGAAAAGAAGGACAGGTAGCAAAAAGCCAGGAGCTTACGACAGCCGTCGCGCTCATATTGCTATTTACGATCATAAAAGTATTTGTATCGTTTATTACGGACGGTTTCGCCGATTCGTTCAGACTTGTATACGGATCGCTCGAAACATACTCGAAAGATGTATTTAATACCGCTTATGCCACCGCATATATGCATGAGGCGCTCACGGAAGTGCTTATCATATGTTTGCCGATGTTCACCGCGGCGGTGGTTGCCGCTATCGTCGTAAATGCTCTGCAGGTCAAGTGGAAACCGACCGCAAAGCCGCTGATGCCGAAGGCGAGCAAGATAAGCCCGTTGAAAGGATTTAAGAAGATCTTTTCAAAAGACAAGATCTTCGATCTTTTGAAAGCGGTCGCCAAGATCCTGCTTGTCGGTTATATGACTTATTCGACACTCAAGGATGAGGCCGGCACCATAAACATTCTGTACGACATAGAATTATTTACCGCGGTCATGCTGATCGGAGATATCGTTCTCAACATGGGTATCAAGATAAGCCTTGTTTTCATCGTGCTGGGGATAGTTGATTACATATACCAGAAGATGAAGTTCAATAAAGAGATGCGCATGTCCAAACAGGAGATCAAGGACGAATTCAAACAGACAGAAGGAGATCCCAAGATCAAGGGTCAGATAAGGCAGAAGATGAGGGATGCGTCGAGACGGCGAATGATGCAAAAGCTGCCCGAGGCGGATGTCGTCATTACAAACCCGACCCACCTGGCCTGCGCGATCAAATATGACAAGGATGTTGGCACGGCGCCGATCCTCATTGCAAAAGGTGCCGATTTCCTTGCGCAAAGGATAAAAGAAGTGGCTCGCGAAAACTTCATTCCGATAGTTGAGAACAAGCCGCTCGCGAGAATGCTTTATCACAATGTTGAAATAGATGAGGAGATCCCGGAAGAGCTCTATAAGATGACGGCCGAAGTGCTCGCATACGTATATGCGATGCAGGGTAGAGAGGCTTAGTAAAAAAATCCGAAAGAAGGGAGGAGATGAGGAGTCATGAAGTTCAGCATAAAGAATCTGCAGAATTATGCAATCGGACTGTACATGCTCTCTATCATCATCTTCATCGTTGTACCGCTTCCTTCCTGGCTTCTCGATGTGGGCGTGGCTTTTAACATAGCGCTCGCGATGATCATACTTTTTAATGCGCTGTTTTCGACCGAAGTGCTTAATATGTCGAGTTTCCCGACGATCCTTTTGTTCACGACGATCTTCAGGATATCGTTGAACGTTTCGTCGACGAGACTTATCCTCATGAACGGTAATCCCGGAGAGGTTATCAAGCAATTCGGAGCATTCGTCGGCGGAAATAACATAATCGTCGGTGCGATAATATTCATCGTGATCATCCTGGTGCAGTTCATCGTTATCAACAAGGGTTCGGAACGTGTATCCGAGGTAACGGCGCGTTTCACGCTCGATGCGATGCCCGGTAAGCAGATGGCTATCGATGCCGACCTGAACACCGGCGCCATTACGGATAAGGAAGCGAAGGAAAGACGTGAGAAGATCCAGGAAGAATCAACGTTCTTCGGTTCCATGGACGGTGCTACCAAATACGTTAAAGGAGATGCGGTCCTCGGACTCATCATCACACTCATAAATTTTGTGGGCGGCCTCGTGATGGGCATCACGTCGGGAGGACTTGATGCGTCACAGGCACTTGAGACATACGGAATATTGACGATCGGTGACGGACTCGTCAGTTCGATGCCTTCGCTTATGATCTCTCTCGCAACCGGTGTGCTCGTCACAAAGGTTTCAAAAGAGGCGGACACGGGAAATCTTCTTGTATCGCAGCTTTTCTCGATACCGAGGGTTCTCTATATAGTAGGCGCGGCAATGGTGTTGTTCGGACTTTTCACGCCGCTTCCGTTGTTCGTATTTGTGCCTTTCGGTGTTCTGTTCCTTCTTACGGGACGTAATATCGACAAGAGGATCAAGAAGAGCGAAGTTACGGCGGAGGTGTCCGAGGAAGAAACACAGGCATCGGAGATCAGGCGTCCCGAGAATGTTGTCAATCTCCTGCAGGTTGACCAGATCGAATTTGAATTCGGTTACGGCATCATTCCTCTTGCCGACACAAACCAGGGCGGCGATCTCCTGGACCGTGTTGTACTTATCAGACGTCAGATTGCGCTCGAACTGGGTTGCGTTGTTCCGACGATCCGACTTCGAGACAATATACAGCTGAGCCCCAATCAATACGTGATCAAGATCAAGGGCGTTCCTGTATCGGAAGGCGAGATATTGTTCGATCACTATATGGCCATGAACCCCGGTTATGTTGAGGAAGAGATCACGGGTATCCCGACGTTTGAACCCTCATTCCATTTGCCGGCGTTGTGGATCACGGAAAGCCAGAGGGAGAGAGCGGAATCGTACGGCTACACCGTTGTCGACCCTCCTTCGATCATCGCGACACACCTTACCGAGGTTATCAGGAGACATCTTGCGGAGCTGCTCTCGCGTCAGGATGTTCAGAACCTCATCAACAACATTCAGGAACAGAACCAGACTCTTGTTTCGGAGCTTGTACCGAAGCTCCTCGGAGTCGGCGAGATACAAAAGGTTCTTCAGAACCTGCTGCGTGAAGGCATTTCGATCAGGGACCTTGTCACGATCTTTGAAACACTTGCCGATTACGCACCGACGACACATGATACGGATATCCTCACCGAATATGTGCGTCAGGCTTTAAAACGTGCCATATCAAACAAATATTTCCCGGGACACGAAAAGAACAGCGTGGTGACACTCGACCCCGAGGTGGAACAGGAGATCATGGCGAGCGTAAAGACGACGGAGCAGGGCTCGTATATAAGCTACGATCCGGACAAGGCTTCGCGTTTGATGGATTCGCTTAAGGTCGAGATCGAAAAACTTGAGAATATGGGAAGAAACGCGATAGTTGTTACATCGCCCATAGTGAGGATGTATTTTAAGAAACTGACAATGGACTATTTCCCGGACCTCATTGTTATTTCATACAATGAGATCGATTCGGGTGTTGAATTACAATCAGTAGGGATGGTGACAGTTAAGTGATTATCAAGAAATTTACGGGGAAAAGTAAAACGGAGGCGCTCTTAGCGGCTCAGAACGAGCTCGGAAAAGACGCCGTGGTGGCCAACACCAGGGTGCTCAAGCCGAGAGGACTCGCAAGGCTGTTTAAGAAGCCTACCTATGAGGTGACCGTCACGCTTGACGAAACACCTCCAAAAGCGGAACTTTCCCGCAAAGAGAGCATGATGGCGGCACTCAAGAGTAATCCGAACGTTCTTGTCGAAGATGACGCTCCGGAGGGTACGCCCTTCTTCCCCGACCCCAAGGCTCTTGAGGTCAAGCTTAACAACCTTACCACGATGATCGAGCAACAGATGGGCCATTCCGTATCGATAAAATCGGGCGACGACGTTTCGCCTGCGGGACATAAGGATAAAGAAGACAAAGAAAAAGAAAACGATGACAGCAATGTTGAATGTCTGCGTCTTATCTATAACCAGCTTGTCGATAACGAAGTCGACGAGCAATACATCAACCAGGTGATCGGTGAGGTGGAGCCCTCGTTAAAGAAGGATTCTTCCGTTGAAAACATACTTTCGGCCGTTTACCAGAAGATAGTGCTTAAACTCGGCAAATCGGAAGTCCTTGATGTAAAACCCGGTCATGCCGATTATGTGTTCTTCATCGGACCCACGGGTGTCGGTAAGACTACCACGATAGCGAAGCTTGCGTCAAAGCTCAAGCTTGAAAAGAAGCTCAACGTAGCGCTCCTTACGGCGGACACATACAGGATCGCGGCGGTAGAGCAATTGCACACATATGCGAATATCCTTCAGGTTCCTTTGAGGGTCGTATATAACGAAACGGAACTTAAGGATTCGATCGACGATCTCAAGAACTTTGATATCGTGCTTGTCGATACCGCGGGCAGATCTCACAGGGATTCCGAGCAGACGGACGATCTCAGAAGGCTTCTTGAGGCCGTTCCGGAGGACAGGCGTCAGGTTTATCTTGTGCTCAGTGTTGCGACTAAGTACAGCGATCTTATAAAGATCACGAAGACATATTCGGATATTTCCGATTACAGGCTTATATTCACAAAGCTTGATGAGACGTCGTGCCTCGGAAATATCTTCAATATAAAGATGCTGACCGGCGTACCGCTTTCATATGCGACATTCGGACAGAAAGTTCCCAATGATATAAGCCGGCTCGATGCCCAGACCATCGCCAGGCATCTGTTGGGAGGTGAAGATTAATGGATCAGGCCGACCAACTGAGAAAACTGGTATCAAAACATACCAAAGTCAGAAAAGTATCGCGTGTCATCACCGTAACGAGCGGTAAGGGAGGCGTCGGTAAATCGACATTATCCGTTAATCTTGCCATAAGTCTCGCAAGACTCGGCAAGAGAGTGATAATACTCGATGCCGATTTCGGACTCGCGAACATAGAGGTCATGCTCGGTATCAGACCGCAATACAATCTTGCGGATCTTATGTTCAGGGGCAAAGACCTTAAAGACATTATCACACCCGGTCCGGAAAATATCGGATTTATATCGGGTGGATCGGGAATCCAGGAACTCTCGAGGCTTACGAGAGATCAGGTCATTTATCTCGTTTCAAAGCTTTACGAGCTCGACGAGATGGCGGATGTCATCATTGTTGACACGGGTGCGGGTATTGCCGACAGCGTTCTCGAATTCCTGAGCGCAAGCAACGAGGTGCTCATAGTGGCGACTCTTGAGCCTACATCGATCACGGATGCATATGCGCTCCTTAAGACGCTCAACAGGAAAAGCGATTTCTCAAAGGACAGCACCGTCATAAGAATGGTGGCCAACCGCGTAAAGAACAGCGAGGAAGGTGAAGGACTGTACCGTCAGCTCAGTCTTGTTGTTGACAAGTTCCTCGGTATCGGGATGGAATATCTCGGAGATATCCCTCAGGATCAGAACAGTTCAAAGGCCATTATGGCTCAGGAACCCTTGATGATCAGCTATCCCGGCTCTGCGGCATCGAAGTCCATAGCAAAGATCGCGCAGAAGATAGCACAGGCCGAGCCGGCCGCATCGTCGGGTTCCGGCATCACGCAGCTCTTTAACAGATGGATGAAGAGCATATATAAAAAGAACAAAAAAGAAAACTGACAGGTGATCAAAGAGGCGGACGCAACACGGGTTAAGCACAGAAAAGAGGACCGTTATGACGGAAGGGCTTTATAAAACGGGTGATTATGTAGAGCTTAGACTTCTGTCCGGACGGAAGGGTATTCCGGGCGGAGAAAACTCGTTGGTGTCGGAAAGCATAATCACGCAGACCGGAGCTGACAATGAGATACGGATAGCGATGCCGACACAGCGGGGGCAGGCAAGTCCCATTGAGGACGGTGAGGTCTATGAGCTGCGGTTCATAGCTTCATCGGGCAGTTTTGCATGCAGGGCACAGGTGGTGGACGACCTGGATGCCGAGATCGGGAACGGGTTTGAATTAAAACTCATTTCCGAACTTACAAAGGACTGTAAGCGTATGTTTTACAGACTTGATAAGGTAATCCCCGTCTCGTACAGCATTGTTGAAGACGAACATACGGGGCAGATGCTCGGCGGAACATGTTTCAACCTCAGCGCCGGCGGTGTCAGATTCTCCTCGGGAACAGACATCGAAAGAGGAAGAAAGATCCTGATGAATCTGATGCTCGACGGAGAGAACGAAGTCATAACCGTGTCGGGCCGGGTCATATACACGGATAATGTAGGACAGGAAGATGCAGTCTACGAGCACCGTGTGGAATTCACGGATATCAATCCGGACACGAAAGAGAGAATAGTCAGATACTGTTTTGACGAAGCATGCAAATAATTCACGATTTTGCAAATCAGATATCGTCAAAAAGCAAACAAGGAGACAAAATGATTAAAAAAGTACTAGCGATTGATGACTCTGCACTCATGAGAAGGGTTCTGTCTGATATAATAGCTTCCGATGAGAGATTTGTACTCGAAGACAATGCGGTTAACGGCCTTGAAGCTTATGACCTGATCGTCTCGAATCCCTCGAAGTATGACATCATCATTCTTGACATAAACATGCCGAGGATGAATGGTATCGAGCTTCTTGAAAAGCTCAACGAGAAGAACATCAGGATACCTACCCTTGTTGTCAGCACGATCGCAAGAGAAGGTGCCGATGAGACCATCAGATGTCTCGAGCTTGGAGCGTTTGATTTCCTTACCAAGCCCGATACATTCATGGAGACGAAGAGCGAGAGGTTCAGAGACAGACTTATCAGTCTCATGGCTGCGGGACTTTTGCTTCCCGATTCGGCTGTGACGGAGCTTCCTTCAAAACGTGTTTCGGATCACGAGACGGAGAAAGATACCTCCGGCGCGACATCGACCCTGACGAAAGGTTCTTCGGTTCTGGGCGGCCCGATGTCATACGCAAATATCGATGCCTTCGTCAGGAAACCTCATACGACCGTAGCGAAGAATGCGAGCAGGCTCGTGGCCGTTGCTTCTTCCACGGGAGGCCCGAAAGCACTTCAACAGGTTCTGCCGCTGCTCCCTCCCAATCTTGCGGCTCCCGTCGTTATCGTGCAGCATATGCCCGAAAGTTTTACAGGTTCGCTTGCATCGAGAATGAACGAGATCTCAAAGATAAACGTTAAGGAAGCGGAAAACGGAGATATCCTCAAAAAAGGCTGGGTATATATAGCCAAAGGAGGAAGACATCTTCGCATCGAAAAGAAGGGAACCGATTATGTTGCTGTTTTCGATAACTCGCCTGCAAGAAACGGTTTGAGACCCTGCGCGGATATCATGTACGAATCGATCAAAGAGCTTGATCTTGATGAAATAACTTGTGTTGTTCTCACAGGAATGGGAAGCGACGGTACAAGAGGTATCGGAAGCCTTTCAACGGTAAAGAACACATACATTATCGCTCAGGATGAAGCAACCAGTACGGTATACGGGATGCCCCGTATGATAAAAGAAGCAGGTGTTACCGACGAGATACTCCCGATCGGGGATATCGCAGCCGCAATAGTAAGGATCGTCGGAACATGCTAAGCCTTTCTTAATAAGGAAACAGAAGCGGGATGGCCGTTTCTGACAAAGGAGGTTGTTTATGGACGTTAGTCAGTATCTTGAAATCTTTATCGAAGAAACCAAGGAACATCTTCAAAGCCTGAACGAGCAGTTGCTTGTTCTTGAGAAGGAGCCCGACAATAAAGAAACGATCAATGAGATCTTCAGGGCTGCCCACTCTCTTAAAGGCATGGCAGGAACCATGGGTTATAAGAGAATGCAGAAGCTTACCCATGACATGGAGAACGTATTCCAGGAAATACGTAACGAGAAGATGAAGGTTTCATCTACTCTTGTTGACGGTCTTTTCAGAGGCCTTGATGCGCTTGAGGAATACCTCGACAACATCGTCAATAACCAGGACGAAGGTACAAACGACAACCAGGATATAATCGATCTTTTCCAAAAAGAGCTTCAGGCAGGCCTTAACGGCACGGCAGCACCCGCGGCACCCGCAGCGGCAGAGCCCGCAGCGGCAGCAACCGCAACAGCATCGGCTGCAGCTACAGATGCTCAGGAGCTTCTTAATTCCTTCACTCTCACGGAAGCCGAGAAGAACATGATCAACAAGGCCCGTGCACAGGAGCAGAAGGCATATATCGTAAGAATAAACATTCAGGACACATGCGTGCTCAAGGCTGCACGTGCATTCCTTGTATTTAAGGCTATCGAGTCGGTCGGTGAAACGATCAAGTCCATGCCCGATGCCCAGGCTATTGAAGATGAGAAATTCGATTTCTCGTTCTCCGTTGTGGTTACAAGTAAGAAGACCATGGAAGAAGTTCAGGCAGCAGTTATGAACGTTTCCGAGGTTAAGAGCGTTGACATCGCACTTATTGATGAGACAAAGTGCGAGACCAAGGAAATCGCGGAGCAGACGGAACAGGCCGCACAGGCTGCAACCGGAACGGCAGCCGCAGCCCAGACAAAGGCTCCCGCAACGACTTCAAAGAAGCCCGTTGTTAACCGCTCCGTACGTGTTGATATCGACAAGCTCGATGACCTTATGAACCTCGTGAGCGAGCTTATCATTGCCAAGAACGGACTTGTTTCGATCTCGCCCGCAGACCTTGTCCGTGATGAAAAGAATTCGAGCTTCCGTGATCAGGTTGAATACCTTGAGAGAATTACAACAAACATCCACCAGTCCGTAATGAAGGTCAGGATGGTACCTATCGAGAGCGTTGTAAACAGATTCCCTCGTATGATCAGAGACCTATCCAAGAAGCTGGATAAGAAGATGGAGCTCTACATGAGCGGTGAAGAGACAGAGCTTGACCGTACCGTTATCGATGAGATCGGCGATCCTCTTCAGCATATCCTTCGTAATGCGGCAGATCATGGTCTTGAGAGCAATGAGGAACGTATCAAGGCAGGAAAGCCCGAAGTCGGATCCATCTTCCTCAGCGCATATCAGGAAGGTAACAACGTTGTTATCGAAGTTCGTGATGACGGTCACGGAATCGATGTAGAGAAGGTTAAGGCTAAGGCTATCGAGAGAGGCACGATCACTTCCGATCAGGCAGAGACAATGTCCGATAAGGAGATCATCGACCTGCTCTTCAGACCCAGCTTCTCAACAGCTGAAAAGATTTCCGATATCTCCGGTCGCGGAGTCGGACTTGATGTCGTTAAGACTAAGATCGAAGCTCTCGGCGGAAGCGTAGAGTGCAGATCAGTCCTTGGTGAGGGAAGCACATTTATCATCAGACTTCCTCTTACACTTGCCATCATCCAGTCCCTCATGGTTGTTCTCGGAAACGAGAAATATGCTATCCCGCTCGGAAGCATTCAGACGATCGAGGATATCCCCACAACAGATATCAAGTATGTGGAAGGCAAGGAAGTTATCAATCTCCGTGGAACGGTTATCCCGCTTGTTCGTCTCGACAAGATACTCGATGTACCGAACGCAAAGCAGGATCAGGAAAGCCTTACCGTTGTCATCGTTGCAAAGGGCGACAAGCAGGCCGGCCTTATTGTGGACGATCTTATCGGACAGCTTGAAATAGTTATCAAGTCCATCGGCAAATATATCAACAACAGCAAGATGATCAGCGGCGCAACCATCCTCGGCGACGGCGAGATCGCTCTCATTCTTGATGCCAATACTTTAGTTTGATAGGAGGACAAGAATATGGCTGACAATAATACAGTTGCTTCTACGCTTGATACAACACAATATATCGGCGTTATCATCGGTAACGAACAATACGGTATAGACATCAAATATATCGATAACATCGTAAAGATGCAGAGGATCACAAGAGTTCCCAAGGCTCAGCCCTACTTCTACGGAGTTATCAATATCCGTGGCGAGATCATTCCCGTAATGAGTCTCAGAGTAAAATTCGGACTTGAAGCCGATGAATTCTCCAAGAAGACGAGGATCCTGATCGTTAAACCCGAGCAGCAGGCTCCCGTGGGATTCATCGTTGATGAGGTAAGAGAAGTAGTAAACCTTGCGGACAGTGACATCGATAAGTCCAGCAACACCGCCGAGCAGGGGTCGTTCATCTCAGGTGTCGGCAAACACAGCAAGGGTCTTATCTCCCTGATGAATGTGGCTGCGGTTATCGCCGAAAAGGATAAGGAAGCAGCAATTTAAAAATATCGATCATAAGGTTCCCTGCCGCTTTTCAAGGGGTATAAGGCGGCAGGAAACCGTGGTTTTTTTTAAGAGAGGAAGGTGTTTGGTTTGACCGGAAGTCGACTTGAAGAATTCTCCGATATGGAATTCGACGTCCTTAAGGAGATATCCAACATTGGTGCCGGTAACGCAACGACCGCTATATCTACCATGATGAATCTCAAGGTTGATATGCAGGTTCCCGTAATAAAGTTCCTTGAATTCAAGGAACTCGCCGAAGTCATAGGCGGAGCCGAAAACGTTGTTGTCGGCATTTTGCTTGCGCTTCAAAGTGATATTGACGGCATGATGATGTTCGTCATGGAAAAGAAGGCAGCGGAGAGCATTGTAAATAATATTCTTCCCGGAGCGGGCGGCGGCGACGCGAGCGGCGACAGGGATTTTACGGAGATGGAGCTTTCGGTTCTGCAGGAACTCGGAAACATTATTGCGGGATCGTATCTCTCTGCGATATCTTCACTCACGAATATGTGCATTACTTCAAGTGTTCCGTATTTATCGGTAGACATGGCGGGCGCGATCTTATCGGTTCCCGCGATCGAATACGGAAAGGTCAGTGATAAGGCATTGCTTATCCAGTCCGAGTTCGGTGACAAGTCGCTCACCGTAGACGGATATTTCATCCTGATCCCCACACTTGAAGCATTTGAGAAGATATTCAAATCTCTTGGTTTATCTCTGTAGAAGGCCTGATACATAAGTGTTGCGTGTATGAGGTAAGATGAGAATAAAGGACAGCCGATTATGGGAAACATGATAAAAGTCGGAATGGCTGACATGAACACATGTGCCGGAGCTGATGCTATCACAACCTTGGGACTTGGGTCCTGCATCGGAGTTGTTTTGTATGATCCGGTGAAGAAGGTATGTGGAATGGTTCACGTGATGTTACCTGACAGTTCCATTATCCGTAACAATGACAATCCGGCAAAATTTGCCGATACCGGAATAAAGGGTCTGATCGATCAAGTATGTAAGATGGGAACCACAAAAGGAGCTCTTTTGGCCAAGATGGCCGGCGGAGCGCAGATGTTCGCATTCAATACGGACAACGATCTTCTTAAAGTCGGACAAAGAAATGCTGAAGCATGCAGAGCGGTATTAAAAGAAAACAACATCAAACTGGTCGCTGAGGACTGCGGAGACAGATTCGGACGAACGATCGAATTCTATCCCGCCACGAGCGAGCTTCATGTTAAAGCAATCGGAAAACCGCTCAAAGTTATCTGATAAAAAGAAGAGGAGGAAGGAATTAAGTGAAGGATAAACCACTTGTGATCGTGATCACATTGCTTGGGGGAGCAATAGCGGCGATATCCTGCCTGATAAACGGGGCAAGCCTTACAATGACACTGTTGCTCGTACTTATATCTTTGATCGCTTTTCTGATCATTGGTATTGTCGTGAACAAAATATATGCTAGAATAAAAGATGAATTAGAAAGCAAAATGGCCCGTGAGAGGATCAAGAGGGAATCCGAAGAATTTGAACGGGAAAAGAGAGAAAATGAGTTGGCTATTGCGCGTGCGAACGGCGAAGTGCCTCCTTCCGAAGAAGAGAAGCCGGCCGAAGTCGAAGAAACGCAAGAGCCGCAGATTGATGATCCACAAAATGCTTCCAAAATAGGAGAAGATGACTGATGGCAGTTGACAAGGAAAAGTTGTGGAGTGAATACGTCAAAGACAGATCTCCGCAGCTGAGAGAAAAACTCATAATTGAATATGCTCCTCTTGTTAAACTCGTAGCCGGAAAGCTTGGCATGTATCTGGGTTATAACGTGGAATTTGATGACCTCGTTGGATACGGGGTTTTTGGACTTATAGATGCCATTGATAAATTCGACTACGGCAAGGGAGTCAAATTTGAAACTTATGCTTCGCTCAGGATACGCGGAGCGGTCCTTGATCAGATCAGACGTATGGACTGGATCCCGCGTACGGTTAGGCAGAAGCAGAAGATGCTCGAAGCGGCATATAAAAAGGTTGAGGAACGTACGGGGCGTCCCGCAACAGACGAAGAGATCGCGGAGGAGCTTCAAATCTCGGACGATGAGCTTTGCAGCCTGTATAACGAGACGAAGGTATCAAATATCCTTTCACTCGACGAATATATGGAGCAAGGCGAAGTCAGAGTCGAGCCAAGGGCCGACAAAGATTATATGCAGCCCGAAAAGATGATGGAAAAGGAAGAGCTCAAGCGCTTGTTGCTTGAGGTGATCATGACACTGACCGACAAAGAGAAGCAGGTCATTACGATGTATTATTACGAAGACCTGACTCTTAAGGAGATCAGCAGGGTACTTGATGTCTCAGAATCGCGTGTCTCTCAGCTTCACTCAAAAGCACTCGTTAAGATGAAGCAGAGACTTGGCCCCGAAATGGAGCTTTTCCTCGGGTAATGGGAGGACCGATACATCAATGACGATGTCACCGTTTACTGATCGCAACGAGGAGGGGAAACACATTTTATGACTAACGGATATTTCAAACTGGACAAGAGAAAAGACGGTGCGTACCTTATGGTCTTTCCGCCGGAAGATATGGGGAATTCGGTGGATCCTGTTGAAGTTACGCGATATCTTGACGGATTTAACATCGATTACGAGAAAAATGTTGTCTATGACGTTGTTAAGAATGCCACCGAACCGAAGGAGGTCAGACTTACAACTCTTCAGCTCGGCAATATTGACGAAACTGTATTTGTATCCATTACAAATGAAGCTACCAGTGCGATCGCACGTTTCTATCCGCCCTCGACAGGAGGAAGGCTCCTTACAAAAGACGATGTTGTATATCAGCTCGGACGTCAGGGAGTTAAGTTCGGTATCGATGAAGAAGCGATCGAATTGTTCCTTAAGGATCGTAAATATTGTACCTCTTATATACTTGCGGACGCAGAAATGCCCGAAGAAGGCAGTGATGCGGTCATCACGTATCATTTCAATACAGACCTTTCGAGAAAACCCAAACAGAATGAAGACGGATCGGTTGATTTCCATCAGCTTGATAACGTGTGCCTTGTCGAGAAGGATCAATGTCTCGCAACACTTACTCCCGCGGTTCACGGAAAGCCCGGTACCGATGTTATGGGCAGACCCATAAATCCCAAAAAGGTACAGGTAAAATTCCTCCGTCAGAGCAAGAATACACATCTTTCGCCGGACGGTCTCAATCTTTATTGCAATTGTAACGGTCACGCTTCTCTTGTGGACGGAGCGATATTCGTTCTTGACACATATACGGTTCCCGCCAATGTCGATGCATCGACGGGAGATATCAACTACAACGGTAACGTTGAGATAACGGGTAATGTCAACACCGGTTATAAGGTGACCGCAAGCGGTGACATAATCGTTAACGGAATCGTTGAGGGTGCGGTCCTTGAGGCCGACGGACAGATCGTTCTGAAGCGTGGTATCCAGGGAATGAGCCGCGGCATCTTAAGAGCGGGAACAAATATCGTATCGAGATTTATAGAGAGTGCGGAGGTATCGGCCGGTGGGTTCATCCAGACGGAATCGATCATGCACAGTAAGGTATCGGCCGGCGGCGAGATACTTGTTCGCGGAAAGAAAGGTTTCATTACCGGAGGTTCCATAAGATCGGGCAAATATATCGAAGCGAAGACGGCCGGTTCGATCATGGGCACCAATACCAATATCGAAGTCGGTGTAAACATTAATCTCACCGAGGAAGCAAGGAAACTCGAAGAAGAGAAGAAAAATATCACCGAACAGATCGACAAGGCTTCAAAGATTATCTTCTTTATCTCTAAGAAGATCAAGGACAGAGAAGCACTCACACCCGATAAGCTGGCTCAATTCCAGACTCTTTCCGCCAACAAGAAAGATCTTGAGAACAGACTGATCCAGATCACGGAAAAGATCACCAAGATATACGAGGAGCTTGATAACTCCGTCGGCGGCTACATCCTCATAGATGATGTGATCTACCCCGGGTGTAAGGTCACCGTTTCAAACGTTTCGACTTTTATCCGTTCCGAAACAAAGCATTGCAGGCTTGTACGTGACGGTGCGGATGTAAGAGTTAAAGGTTATTGATCAATCATGATAGATCTTAGAAGAAAGGGGGGCTTCTATGATATCACCGATCGAAATGTATTCAATGATCCCTAAGTCGGACGCAGCGGCGATGCAGCGTCAGGGAGAACTCGCGAAAGACAGCAGTCAGCACGTAAACGGTATGCAGCATTTTGACCACGAGACGATGTCGAACAGTCAAAGAACAGTCAGAATGAATGAAACCGACAGCCCCGAGTACCGTTATGACGGTACGGAGGGAAACGGTCAGGGTTATGAGCCCTCCGGTCATAAGAAAAAGAAGGAAGAAGAGCAGGAAAAGAAAGATAAGGAAGGATATGTCCGCTCCGACGGGATAGACATCCGCATCTGAAATTGAGGAAAATATGACAGCATTAGAGATAATTCTTTTAATACTCGGCGTTGCATTTGTCATCATAAGCTTCTTTATCATCGATAAGAATTCGTCGGACGAAAAAGAAACCGGGTTCTCGATCGAAGATCAGGAAGGTCTTACCAGGATGGGCGAGGATATCAGACAAAACATCCACGGTGAGGCAGGCAGGATCATTGCCGATGCGCAGGACAAGCTCGAGTCGCTTTCAAATGATAAGATTATTGCGGTAGGGGAGTATTCCGACCAGGTGATCGAGAAGATAGAGGCCGATCACAAGGAAGTGGTATTCCTCTATCAAATGTTGTGTGACAAAGAAGAGGAACTGAAAGAAATGACGAATCGCATGAGCACGTTAAAGACGGAGTGCGAAAGAGTCATCATGGAAGAAAAAGAAGATTCCGAACGGAAGGAAAGCTTCAGGGAAGAGATCGAAAAGCTCCGCCTCCAGCTTGAAGAGGAAAAAGAAAGAGCACGGATAGAACTTGAAAACGAAAAGGCCCGCGCAAGGGAAGAACTTGAAAAAGAACTTGATGCGGAACTGAAAGCGGCAAGGAAGGTTTCAAAACCGCGTGCGGAAAAAGCTGCGGATAAAGCTGCGGAGAAGGAAAAAACGGATACGGCGGATGAAGATATGACCGCTATGTCAGGGGATGATAAAACCGCAACCGAATCGGCCGCTAAAGCAACCAAAACAATAAAGAGTCCGGCTGCGAAGCCCCCGGTAACAAAGGGCACATCTTCAAAGAAGCCGGAGACCGTCAGGAAAGGCGGTTGGGAATCGGTAAAAGCCACCGATTCGAGAGACACAAGAATGCTCTCGCGTAATGATGAGATAATAGCATTGTATAAGCAAAACAAATCCGTCATGGAGATATCAAGGCTCCTTCAGATGGGACAGGGAGAGGTCAAACTGATCATAGACCTGTACTGCAGATAACGAAACCGGTATTTTTGTCCTATATCGGTCGCGGAGGAGTGATTTATGAAACTGAAATATTATATGAGAGGAGTCGGGATCGGCATATTGTTCACGGTCTTCGTTTTTACCGTAATAATCATCCCGAACCTCGAATTCGATGAGATTACACAATTACAGGAAAATGTCAATAAACAGATAAATGAGAGCAAGGTTTCGGCTTTGCTCGGTAACAGTGACAGGAATTCATCCGTGACGCCGGAACAAAACGACGGGAACGGTGATGAGATCGTGCCGACGTCTGAGCCGACGGCGACACCGACGCCTGAGCCGACGGCCACACCTGCGGCAACACAGGAACCTGATGCGACAGTGACACAGGAACCTGAAGCGACGGCGACACCTACACCTGAGCCGACGGCGACACCGACGCCTGAGCCGACGGCGACACCGACGCCTGAGCCTACGGCGACACCTACACCGAAGCCTACGGCGACGCCTACACCGAAGCCTACGGCGACGCCTACACCGAAGCCGACGGCCACACCTACACCGAAGCCTACGGCCACTCCGGCTCCGAAGAACGCCGACAGTACAAGTAAAGTCAGTGTTTCCGTAAATTCGGACGGGTCATTCTCGGTAACGATAAGAGGAGGATGCACATCGGAGCTCTTATGCGATGCGCTTCAAAAGGCCGGGGCAACGGATTCTTCGGCGGAACTTAACAAATATATCGTTAAGAACGGCTATGCCTCAAGAATACAGACCGGCACATTTAAGATAAAGAAGGGTGCCGATCATAAAGAGATCGCTTCGGCGGTAACTTCAAAAAAGAAATAAAAATGTCATATTTTTGTGAAAGAGATGTAACACTATTATTGTATAATCGGGTGGTAATGTATCGCCAAACGGGAGGATCCCGGTCCTGCCTTTGGCGGAACATATAGAAAAACGATCAGGAGGAAATTACATGAGAAGATCTATCAGAAAAGCAGATGCTTTCCTCACATTTCTCGCAATGGCATTGGAACTTTTTGTAGTGCCCGATGTCACACCTGTAAGAGCAGCGGAGGCTCAGACAGAATTTGTTTATGATGAGTATTACGGGTCTATAAGTGATGTCATTAACCCCACGGAGACACTCACAATCCCCTCTGAAGAATCGGATACCGTAAGTATGGGTCTTTATGAAAAGGGCGTAAAGATCATCAATGTTGAAAAAGGTATTAAGAGAGTAAGCATTTGGGGCGCGGAAGATCTTGAACAGATCAATCTTCCCGACACCGTTGATTATATTTATATCAGCGATGCTGCAAAGCTTAAGGATCTTACGATCCCCAAGAGTGTTTCGGAAGTCAATCTCTATGCTTTCGGAGGAGAAACGCTTGACATTCCCACAAATGTATCCGTGCTCACACTTGATTATTGCGATAATCTTAAGACCATAAAGCTCAGACCCGGTCTTACCGATTTCACGATGTGGGGATGTCCCAACGCAATAGTTACGATCCCTTCGACCGTAAGCTATATCTATTGCGACAACTATAAAGGGGTCTCGATAAGCCCCGACAATCCCAAATTCTCCATGTATCAGGGAAGCGTATATATGTATGACGGTCTTTGGATCGCTTCTTCCGATATGAAGGAGATCAATGTTAAACCCGGAACCAAGGTGATCCGCAGCCAGGCTCTTTGCACCGCGTATGCGGCAACAAGCATCAACATCCCCGATTCCGTGGAATTGCTTGAAGAGGCTGCTTTGGCCGGAGCCACAAGGATCAAAAAAGTAAAACTTCCCAAGGGCCTTTTGTGCATCTATTCATATGCGTTTGAAGGATTAGGCGCAGATGCGCTTGAGATCCCTTCTTCCGTAAATTATGTTGCCGATAACGCATTTGGCGGATATAACGGCGTTATCAGTCTTGAGAACGGTTATAATTCCGAACTTGTCGTATCGAAGGGTTCCGTGTACAGATCCGATTACAGCAGTCTGTTATACTATCCCAAGACAAGAACGGCTCTCAATCTTGAATTCGGCTGTGTTACGATCGCATATTCGGCTATCAACGGCTGTGCCTTCACTTCACTTGATCTGCCCGATGGCATGGCGGAGTTTTGGTGTGATCTTTCACAATGTAAAAAGCTTAAGACCATCAATTTCCCTTCGAGCATGACATATATCAGTGAATACAGTCTTGCATATGCGACGCCCGCATCGCTTGCAAAATATACGGTCGACAAGACAAATGTATGCTATTCATCACAGGACGGTTGCCTTTATTCAAAAGACAAGGACTTCCTTTACAGCGTTCCCAAGGCAAAGAAAGAAGTCAAGGTTGCAAGAGGATGTGTAACTATCGGTTATTATGCATTCGGGAACAGAGATTATTATGATCCCGAAGCGGATTACTGGTATGATAACAGAGTGGACATCGAATTGCCCGGTACCGTTACGGATATCGGTGACGGTTATTACTATTTCGATACGGCCAAAGTTGATTGCGGAACCCGTGCGGCAAGATTGATCACAGAGTACAATGACCTCGGCTGGCATGTGATCTCGTATGAATTTGCCGATTCGAGCAAGGATATCCTCAGAAAGATCGTAGTATCCGACGATATCCAGCTCAAGAAGACCGATAAGAATGAAAATGTAACATATACCGTTCCTACCGGACTCGTCAGTGTACCGGCATTTACACCCCTTCACGAGGGAAAGAATATTTATGTAAAGGTTTCCTTCACTTCTACAAAAAAGTCAGTATGTAAGGTAAATAAAAAGACAGGTCTTCTTACACCCGTAAAGAAGGGTACCGCAACGATCAAAGTCAAATGCGAATTGACGGACGGAACCTCGAAAACGTACAAAGTAAAAGTAAATGTAAAATAACGGAGATAAAAGATGAAACATCAGACGATCAGAAAATCTCTTAAGACGGCAGATAAAGGAACTGCAAGATATGAAAAGATTTTTGTCGCGCTGTCCATGGTTTTCTTCACTGTGTTTCCCTTTATAGCCAGGATCATTGTTTTAAAAGTCACATCCGACGAGCAGGCATATTTTGTTACTCAAAACGGATATATCAGTGATATTGCATTATTTTCAAAAGAGATCGCGATTGCCGCATTTGCGGCAATTGCGGTGCTCTTTTTTGTTGGGGAGAGGGTGTTTGTCGATTCTCCCGAACCTTTTGACAGGGATGCATTCGCAAAGCTTAAAGTACCGCTCGTGCTCATAGGCGTTATGACCTTGTTCGCAACGCTTTCGTTTTTGTTCTCTTCTGACACGGAGGTGGCGTTCCGCGGTATCTTTACGGAGTTTGAAGGGTATCTTGCGATGCTCTCGTACATCCTCATATTCATTTTCGGGCTCTATTATATGAGAAAAGAGGATTGTACGGAATTCTTCAGACATTTTATCGTCGTTGTTTCGCTGATCACCGGTATCCTCTGTTCGATAGAGCTTTTTGTGAGACCGATCCTTGAGTTCGGACTTGTTCAGTATCTTATTTCTTCGGAGAAATACAGAGCCCTTGCCGAAAGCATAGAGAGTAAATATTTCACAGGTCAGTCGGCGCTTATGTTCAATAACCCCGGCTTCCTCGGCGGGTTTGCGGCACTTATACTTCCGATAGATATCGCACTTGCCCTGTCGGCAAAAAAAGCATGGATAAGAACGGTCAGGATCATTGCCTCGGCGCTTATGTGTGTCGCACTTTACGGGTCGGCTTCGAAAGCATCTTGGATCGCCGTGCTCATGACCGTTATCCCGATGATCGTATTTTTGATGATCCGCAATAAGGAGAAAAAAGGGATCATCGTGACGCTTGTTACGGTTTGTTCGTGTATTGCCGTATTTGTCCTCACTTCGGCACTTGTCGGAATCAAAAACGAAGATGTGAAGACATATTCGAGCGGCCCCGCAGCAAGCTCCGACAGGCTCTTTAAGCTCGACAGCGCGACTCTTAAGGACGGCGTGCTCGAATTTGGATCGGGTGACAAAACTCTTGTCTGCAGTATGGACATGAGAAAGTTCTTTGAACATATGGAAGGCCCGTATAGCGACGTGAGCTTCGTCGACTGCATCATCGTTTCGGACGGAGAGAAGGTTATTGAGGGAAGGAAAGATTCCATAATTGAAAACGATCGCCTCGGATTGTTCCTCGTCGGGATCACTCCCGATGACGAACGGTTTGACATGATAACTATCGCAACCGAAGGACAGATGACATATTTTGATTTCGGATATGACGGAGCCGCACAGTTCGCGATGACAAACTCAGGTTTTAAAAGCTTCGCGCAGAACGATATCCTCGAAGACTATATTACCCAGCCCGCGGTAACGGGACTGGAGAGTATATACGGTTTCGCTACGGGGCGAGGATATATCTGGGTTCAATCCCTTCCTGTAATGGCAGGCTCACTGCTCATCGGCAAGGGCTGCGGCAATTTCCCGTTCTTCTTCAGACAGAACGAGATCGTCGGACTCTTAAATACTCACGGTTCGATGAAATATGTAATTGACAGACCTCACAACTGGTATATACAGTGCTTTGTTTCAAACGGCCTTATATTCCTTTTGTGCATGCTCGCCCTGTTCGTTTTCGTCGTTTTCAAAGGCATAAAGAAAGCGATCGGAAATGAGCTCGGGATATTTGAAACGGGTCTGCTGGCCGGGGTTGTTTCGTTTATGATCGCAGGCATCATAAATGACAGCTGCATAACGGTGAACCCGGTCTTTTGGCTGGTATTTGGGGTGGCAGCAAGAAAAATGATCATCGGGGACAAACAAAGCGTGTAATGATCCGGGTTAGGGAAGATTATTAGATGATATCGGAGGATATTTGATGAAAAGATCATTTAAAAAAGCGGTTGCATTCCTTGTTTTCCTTGCAATTGCCGCACAAACATTCACATTTTCCGATTCGGTCCCGGCAAAAGCATTCGTTGATGGGGGAATACGGTTTGTCGAATCGGAGGATTATCTTACGGGCATTCAAAATGCCACGGGCAGCGTGACTGTTCCCGCAAAGTCACATCTGAGGCATGTATCGTTTTATGACAATCTCACGGGTATCGGTTCGCTCACGATAGAAGACGGTTATGAATCGTTATATATTTATAACGCTGACGACCTTGAAGAGCTGATACTTCCCGGAAGTATCAAGCGGGTGACATTGATGCTCGTGCCCGATCTTAAAAAACTCGTTATAAAGAAAGGTACCGAAGAAGTAAATCTCATTGCATGCGGAAGTTTGAAAACCGTTGACATACCTTCGTCGGTTACGGCGCTTATGGTAGAATCGTGCGAAAAGCTCGAAAGCGCCAAGCTTCGTTCGGGTCTTTTGACGTATTCGCAGGCATTTTGCCCCAACCTCTCCGTTAAAATTCCCGATACGGTGGAAGAGTTACACAGCGACGACTTCTCTAAGATCACGATAAACAAGAAAAACAAACTGTTCAGTGTTTATGATGCGGGTCTTTACAGGGAGAAAACGCTGATACAGGCACCCAACAAAGAAGTTGTCAACATAAAGAAGGGAACAAAGACCATAGGCGCATTTGCACTCTGCGGATGTTATGCCGTAACGACCGTCAACATCCCCGAAAGCGTTACAAAACTTGAGATGTATTCCCTTATGAGCCTTATAAACGTTAAGGATCTCAAGCTTCCTTCGAAGCTTACTGATATTGAAGCGTATGCGTTTGAAGGACTTGCGGACGAGGATCTTGTTATTCCCGCTTCGGTCAAGAACGTTGCAGATAACGCATTCGGCGGATATAAGCACGAAATAAGTCTTGCGGACGGGAATCAGGCGGCGCTCGCACAGGAAAACGGCGCGATCTACACAAAGGACTTCAAAAAGCTTTTGTATTATCCGAAGGACAGAAGCGAAATATCCGTAAACAGGAAATGTACCTTTATCGCGACGGACGTATTTAACGGCTGCCCGATCACCGAACTCGTTATCCCTGAGGGTGTTACGGGGATGTCGCTTTCACTCGAAAAATGCACATCGCTCCGATCGATAAAGCTTTCGTCGACCGTTTCGGATATCGATCTGTGGTTCTTAAAATATAGTACGCCCGATTCATTCGCGAACATCGAAGCGGACAGCAGGAACAAAACATATTCGTCATACGACGGATGCCTCTACGACAAGTCGAAAACAACGCTTTTATGCATACCCGTCGGGAAGAAAGAGACAAAGATCCCGCAGGGTTGCCTGAGGATCGATCCTTATGCGCTCGGAAGAGAATTTGTTACGGATGAAGAAACAGGCTGGCAGGTCGACAGAGACCTTACCGTCGAATTCCCGGCATCGATAGAGGAAGCGGACATACAGTCCTTCGGTGCCGTAAAGCTTTCGAAGGTTAAGATCGGTTCGACGGTGGCTGATTATATCAGCGAATATAACGATAACAATTATTTTCGTCTTGGTTACGAATTCACCGATTCCCCGAAGAAGATACTCGGAAATATTTCGGTAAACAAAGATGTTCAGGTTAAGAAAGGCGGGACTGCATCCGTTTCATATTCCGTGCCGGCCGGACTTAATGTCGTTAAGAAGTTTTTGAGTGAGCATGAAGGGAAAAACATATACGTTAAGGCAACATTTACATCCGCCGACAAGAGTATAGCCGATGTAAACAAAAAGACCGGAAAGATCAAAGGCGTCGGCAAGGGAACGACAGTTGTGAAAGCAAAATTCGAACTGCCCGACGGAACGAAAAAGACAATTAAGATAAACGTTACCGTGAAATGAACGGGCCGGGAGGAAAAATCCGGTCGTGCGATAACGCATATGTGATCAAACGAGAAAGCATATGCAATTAAACGGGAACGCATATGTAATTAATGTAATTAATTAAGAAATTGCTTGCATATAACCGTGCTCTGTGCTATATTATCTAAGGCTGTGCGCAGTGCACGGTACTTTTAACCATTCACGTATCGTCAGGAACGACCCGGTGCGGGATATCTGTCCCGTCAGTCCGACCGAAAACCGATACGGAAGACCAACCAAACGGAGGAACAAAAAATGAGTGTTATTTCAATGAAGCAGCTTCTTGAAGCCGGTGTTCATTTCGGACATCAGACAAGACGCTGGAACCCCAAGATGGCTCCTTACATCTACACAGAGCGTAACGGCATCTATATCATCGACCTTCAGAAGTCTGTAGGCAAGGTAGACGAAGCTTACTACGCAGTTAAGGACATTGTTGCAAACGGCGGCAAGATCCTTTTCGTAGGAACAAAGAAGCAGGCACAGGATGCTATCAAGACCGAAGCAGAGCGCTGCGGTATGTATTATGTAAATGAGAGATGGCTCGGCGGTATGCTTACCAACTACAAGACCATCAAGGCTCGTGTTGCCAGACTTAAGGCTATCGAGAAGATGTCTGAGGACGGAACATTTGATGTACTTCCCAAGAAGGAAGTTATCAAGCTTAAGAAGGAATGGGACAAACTTGAGAAGAACCTTTCGGGTATCAAGGATATGGCTAACATTCCCGACGCTATCTTTGTTGTAGATCCCAAGAAGGAAAGAATCTGTGTGCTTGAGGCACATGCACTTGGTATTCCGCTTATCGGTATCGCTGATACAAACTGCGATCCCGAGGAGCTTGACTTTGTTATCCCCGGCAATGACGACGCAATCCGTGCCGTTAAGCTTATCGTTTCCAAGATGGCTGATGCAGTTATCGAGGCAAACCAGGGCGTTGACGCAGGCACACCCGAGAGCGGCGACGCAGAGGCTGAGGCTGAAGCAGAGGCGTAATCCGTTACATTGCGATTATATTAGAGGAGGATAACTATTATGGCAGCAATTACTGCAGCAATGGTAAAAGAATTAAGAGAAATGACCGGTTCGGGTATGATGGACTGCAAGAAGGCACTTACAGAGACCGACGGTAATTTCGATGAGGCTATTGAGTACTTACGTAAGCGTGGTCTTGCCCAGGCTGAGAAGAAGGCAAGCCGTATCGCAGCTGAGGGTGTTTGCGACATCTACATTTCCGCAGACAACAAGACAGGCGCTATCGTAGAGGTTAACTCTGAGACAGACTTCGTTGCTAAGAACGAGAAGTTCAGAGCTTATGTTGAGCAGGTTGCAGAGGCAGCTTCCGAGACAGACGCAGCAAGCATCGAAGATTTCCTTGCAAAGCCTTGGAAGTTTGATACAACCAAGACTGTTGACGAGGCTCGTGCAGCTCAGGTTGCAGTTATCGGCGAGAACCTTAAGGTTCGTCGTTTCGTTAAGTTCAACACAAACGGATTCCTTGTTAAGTACATCCACATGAACGGCAAGATCGGTATCCTTCTTGATGTTGATGCTCCCATGAACGATGCTACGGTTGAGTGCGCAAAGAACATCGCTATGCAGATCGCAGCTATGAATCCTACTTACGTTAAGAAGGAAGACATTTCTGCAGATACGATCGCAAAGGAGAGAGAGATCGTAGTTGACAGCTCTCTTGCAGATCCCGCTTCACTTCCCAAGCCTCTTATGATGGCTGTTATTCAGGAAGCTATTGATTCCAACAAGTGGAACGCAGAGGACAAGGCTGCTTACGAAGAGCAGAAGAACAACAAGTTCTGGTATAACTTCATCTCTGATGAGGGAATGCAGGTTCTCAGAGACATCGCAGCTACACACAAGGCTGAGTATCTTGAGAACAAGATCTTTGCAGGCCTCGTAGAGGGACGTTTCTCCAAGCGTCTTAAGGAGATCTGCCTTGTTGATCAGGAGTATGTTAAGGCTGAGGACAAGGAAAACGTTGGCCAGTACATCGCTAAGGTTTCCAAGGACAACGGATGCTCATTCGCTATCAACAAGTTTGTTCGTTTCGAGACAGGTGAAGGCCTTGAGAAGAGAAACGAGAACTTCGCTGAAGAAGTTGCAAAGCAGATGGGACAGTAAAAACGGTTTTGTGAAATGACCTTATGGTATTTTTTCACAAATCGGAGGTACGATTTTTGTACATTATTCCGACTGTTATTTTCAACATGAGATGATAAAATGAAGAAACAGAGCAAAAGCCCTGTTTCTTTATTTTTTGTGCGATAAACGAATGCCATCTGTTGCAAGCTTGTTTGCAATTGGATATGTTTTCAGGTTTGCGGGGAGAGCTTGCTCTCATAAGCAAACATGAAAACATATCCAAAGTGAGGCGTAGCCTCACGTACAGATGGCTGAGTGAACGGTCATCGAGCGGACTTGTACGCGAGATGTCATTTCATATCATCAGATATCTTTAAAATGGAACTGTTTTGTTCCGCTCACATAATCCCCGACGATGTGACCGCTTCCGTAAAGCTTGTACTTATATGTCATAAGACCTTCAAGACCGACAGGTCCTCTTGCATGAAGCTTTCCGGTGCTGATACCTACCTCGGCGCCGAAGCCGTAACGGAAACCGTCCGAGAAACGTGTGGAGCAATTGCTCATGCAATTTGCGGAATCGACCATGTTCATGAAATGCTCGATCTTTTCTTTGTTTTGTGTGATTATGCTGTCGCTGTGGTGCGAGCCGAATCTGTTGATGTGAGCGATAGCTGAGTCGATATCGTCTACGATCTTGCAGGAGCATGCATAATCGAGATATTCGGTATGATAATCGTCGTCGTTCATAAGCTCACAGTAGATATCGTCACCGCAGAGAGCCTTGAGCCTGCCGGCAAATTCGTTGTTGCCGTGAAGTGTTACTCCGGCTTCGCTCATCATACGCGCAAAACGGGGGATAAACGTGTCGGAGATATCTTTGTTTATAAGTATGGTCTCAACTGCGTTACAAACGGATGTATATTGTGTTTTGGCATCAAGACATATCTTAAGCGCAGTTTCGATATCGGCATCGGAATCGATATAGAGATGGCATACACCGTCGGCATGACCCATTACGGGGATCGTCGTATGTGACATAATGTATTGAACAAACGCATTCGAACCGCGAGGGATGATAAGATCGATCGATTCGCTGCAGGAGAGAAGTTCGTTTACCTCGCTTCGTTCCTCTATCTGAACGAGACTGCCTTCGGGAAGTACGGAGGAAGCTGCCTTTGAGATCACGTTAAAGAGCACGCGGTTAGTGTTCTTTGTCTCGCTTCCGCCTTTAAGAACGGCACAATTACCGCTCTTGATGCAAAGGGATGCTATTTGTACAAGTGCGTCGGGACGTGATTCGAAGATGAGGCATATTACACCTATCGGAACACTTATCCTGTAGAGATCGAGACCTTCGTCGAGACTCCTCGAAAGGAGAACTTTTCCGATGGGGTCGGGAAGCGAGATAAGTGAATCGATACCGTCGATAACGCTTGCGAGTTTCTTGTCATCGAAGCCGAGTCTTTTGATGACCGACTTTGTGAGACCCTGTTCTTCGGCGGTCGCAACATCGATCTTATTTGCTTCGAAGATACTTTCTTTCTGAGAGATAAGAGCTTCTTTTACCGCAATGAGAGCATCGTTTCTCTGCTTTTGCGTTGTTGCGGCAAGAGAGATGCCTGTGGATTTGATGTTCTTTAGTTTGTCCTGTAATCCCATATTCTGTTCCTCTTTGGATGCGCTTTTTGTTAAAACTTTATCACGTATGATATCACAGTTTGTTCTTGCAGTAAACATATAACGATCGGAAAAATGCATGCTTACGGCCGGTCGGATAACTTATCCGAAGAAATGCATGATTTAACACGCCGTGAGCAAGAAATCCATCATGAAAGATACACGAGGAAATCCATCATGAAAGATACAAAATGTTCAAAAAGAAGAAAAATACTTATGACAGCCCGAAGGATCTGTGTGATCGCGGCTTTTGCGGCGGCGGGGATCTGCTATGTCTCGTGCGGGGAAGAAGGCGAAGCGGTGTTTGTAAGAGAAGCGGACGGCGCTATGTCCGTACAAGAGGAAAACGGGAAAGAAGAGGGCCCGGGGGAAAGAAATTTATCAAAGCCCGAACAGGAAGCTTTGACAAGCGATAGCGTAAAGATTAATATAAATACAGCGGGCGAAGCGGAACTGACCACCCTGAAAGGGATCGGTCCCGCCAAAGCACAAAAGATAATAGGGTTCCGTGCGGAGCACGGAGTGTTTAAGAGCATTGATGAACTGATGCTTGTTCCGGGGATAAAGGAAGGGACATTTTCCAAGATAAAAGACTGCATCACGGTGGGGTAGCCGGGATGCCTGAAATGAGGGAATTATGGAAGCCAGGATTTTGGTTGTTGATGATGAAAAATTGATCGTTAAAGGTATAAGATACAGCCTTGAACAGGAAGGGATGGAGGTTGACTGCGCCTACGACGGCATTGAGGCCGTCAACATGGCGAAGAAGAAGGAATACGATGTGATACTTCTTGATGTCATGCTTCCCGGACTTACGGGATACGAAGTATGCCAAAAAATCAGGGAGAAGTCGGATGTGCCCATAATCATGCTGACGGCAAAATCGGAAGATATCGATAAGATCATGGGTCTTGAGTACGGTGCCGACGATTATGTCACAAAACCTTTCAATATCCTTGAGGTAAAGGCGCGCATAAAGGCGATCATCAGAAGAAACCGTCAGATACGCGCGGAAGAACCCGCAAAGAAATTGTTTGAGGGTGCCGGCCTTAAGCTTGATGTCGAGAGCAGAAGAGTTTTTGTAAGCGATGTCGAGATGAATCTTACGGTTCGCGAGTTCGATATACTTGAATTGCTTGTATTTAATCCCGATAAAGTCTACAGCAGAGAAATGCTGCTTGAGACGATCTGGAAGGACGATTTCCAGGGCGATGCCCGTACCGTCGATGTTCATGTCAGAAGACTAAGGGAAAAGATCGAAGAGAACCCGGGCTCACCGAAATATGTTCATACGAAGTGGGGCGTCGGATATTATTTCCATGTTGATGAATAACCGCTTCTAATGAGGAGATTAAAAATGTCTGATGAAAAGATCCCGGCAAAGGGAGCCGGGGACGGCGAGAAATTTTCAAAGGTACGCCGGTTTTTCGGGAGCTTCAGATTGAGGCTCTTTATTACCATACTTCTCACCGGGGCGGTTTCGATAGCGGCCATGTATATTACGGCACATTATGTGTGCAGTAACATACTGGTGGAAAAAAGGGTTGATACGGCATATGACCATTTGAGCAAGATGTCCGTCAAGATAGTCAACAATATGTATGTCGGCAATCCCCAAAATGCGCCTCAGATCTCAAGCGAGCTTTCGATCGCCGCATCACTTTTCGGCGGCAGGATCATCGTTGCCGACAGCGGACTTAAGATAATCTATGATTCGTTCTCCGCCGAAGAGGGCAAGACAATGGTCTCGACAGAGGCAATCAAAGCCATAAGGGGGGGACTCAGCAGATTCATAAGCATTGAGAAAGAATATGCCGAGCTTTCCATGCCTCTTATCGATCATGACAATACCGACGGAGGGCCTTATATCGGCGTCCTGATCGCAAAGATATCCCTTGAAGACGAGATCGCCATGATAAAGGATCTTGAAAAGTTTTTGATCGTAACGGTCATTCTTTTGTCGATCGTTCTTTTGTTCATTTGTTTCCTTTCTTCCACGGAGTTTGCCAAGCCTTTCAAAAGGATCGAGGAAAGCATCAGCCATGTTTCGGACGGCTATCTGGACGATCTTGTCACGATCGGCGGCTATTCCGAAGTAAGGCGTTTGTCCGATTCGTTTAACGACATGCTTCGAAGGATCGAGCAGCTTGAAGTTTCAAGACAGGAATTCGTTTCAAATGTGTCGCATGAGCTTAAGACTCCCATCACTTCGATAAAAGTCCTCGCCGATTCTTTGATAACGCAGCCCGATTCGCCACCCGAGGTTTACAGGGAATTCCTGCGTGACATCAATGACGAGATAGACAGGGAAAACAAGATAATCTCCGATCTTCTCGAGCTCGTAAAGCTTGACCGCAAGGAAGGAAACATGCATCTCGCGACGGTCAACATAAACGCTCTTCTCGAGAAGATCATGAAGCGTCTCACACCCATAGCGTCGTCGCTTTCGGTTGAGATCGTATTCGAGAGCTACAGGGATGTCTACGCCATGATTGATGAGGTCAAGATGAGCCTTGCGCTCACAAACCTGATAGAAAACAGTATAAAATATAACAAAGAGAACGGCAGGGTAAAGGTTTCGCTCAACAGTGACGGTAAGTATTTCAACGTCACGATCGCCGATACCGGTATCGGTATTCCGGCCGATTCCATCGATAAGATATTTGAGCGCTTCTACAGAGTCGATAAAGCAAGAGCGCGCGAGAGCGGCGGAACGGGACTCGGTCTTGCCATCGCCAGAAGCGTTGTGCTCATGCATAACGGAGCAATAAAGGTTGAAAGTGTGGAGGGAGAAGGCACAACGTTTATAGTCAGCGTCCCCGTCTCCTTCAAGATCGGTGCCGAATGATATTTTTTTTGGGGGTTACATGTCGGTTTTTAGGAAGTTCTTTCTTTTGACGGTCATCATTTTGTCCGCAACGGCATTGTCCGCATGCTCTAACGAGCAGGGGGATCCTCTTGAAATGCAAAATTATGCGGTCGGTGAGGACACATTTAAGATATTCAGGACCGACAGCACACAGTCTTCGCTCATTTGGGAGAGCGGAGAAGTACCGGATCCCGGTCTGGCGAGGATCGAACAGGTCAAACAGGTCTTGAGGGAACTTGAAAGCGCCACTCTTTCCGATGACACAAAGAAGCTCCTGCCTGACGGGATATTCATGAAAGATACATATTTCGGCCAGGACGGACAGCTTATCATCAATTTCAGCAAATCATATAACAGTCTTTCGACCGTCGGTGAGCTCCTGCTTCGCTCGGGCTATGTCAAGACGCTCTGCCAGCTTGATTTTGTCGATTATGTCGAATTCTATGTCGAAGATTCACCCCTGATCCTTAGAGGAGAGGTTGTTCCGGGACTCATGAAGAGCACTGATTTTGTTGATAATACGGGAGATACGACATATTTCAGCCAGGAAGTCGAGCTTAGTGTTTATTTCGTATCGAGAGCCGAGAAGATGCTTGCGATCGATATACGTAAAGTTACATACGACGGAACCAGTTCCTACGAAAAGCTTGTGACGGACCTTCTCCTTGAGGGTCCCACAGAGGATGGAACGGAGTTTCTACCCACCGTTCCCGAGGGAACCGTGATCAATAAGATAACATCGACGGACGGGATCGTTTATGTCGATGTCAATGAAGCATTTCTTAATTACAGGGAGGATATCGGAGAAGAATTGACGATCTATTCGATCGTTAATTCGCTTTGCGATATACCGGGCATCATGAAGGTGCAGATCACGGTCAACGGTACCAGCCGCAAGACCATAGACAAATACGCTCAATCCGGTTTGATCGAAAGACGTCCCGATCTCATCGTCAACGAAAAGGCGGGTGATGTAAACGGATAGTATTGCCAGGATCGCCGTCAGGCCGATAACGGTTTTTTTCGCCTGCGTTGTCCTTATCCTGCTTGTCATGGATGATATCCCGGCGGCGGCAGCCAAGGGTTCGGCTGTATCGCTTGCATGTGCCGTCTTTTTGCTGGTAAGGATATACAAGGGAAGGGCGGGGCCTACTTCGGTAAGGGCTGTCGCGATCTTTTTCATCATACCCGTATTCCTGACGGGTGCAACGCTCAGGGTAAGGAGCGTCAGAAATATTTCCTCTCTTAAGGAAAGTCTCGATAATCTCATTTCTTCAACAGATTGTACATTTAGCGGTTTTATATCCGACATTTCTCTTGATAACGACAAGACAATTTATTTCATTGAAGATGCCTGTGTAAATTCTTATACGGGATCGGTAAAAGTGACCCTTAAAGGCTCTTTCGAAGACGAATACAGGATAGGTGACTATGCGGAGGGTACCGGAAAGCTTCGTAAACCAAACCCTCCCGCAAATCCGGGCGGATTTGACGAAGAAGCTTATTATACCGTAAGAGGCATAGACGGGCTTATCACGGCCACAGGGATGCAAACGAAAGAGGTTTATGAAGAGGACGTGTCCGTTTCGCTTAAACGTTTCGTAAGAAATCTCAGGCTTGACGCGATAAAAGGTCTCAGGGAAAGTCTCGGACCGGATGAAGCGGCCGTTTTGTCCGCCGTTCTGACGGGAGAAAGGGGCCTTATCGACGACGAGATAAAAGAGAGTCTTGCGACAGGCGGCATATCGCATATACTTGCGGTTTCCGGGCTTCATATTTCGCTCATCGCGAACGGGATGTATTCGCTTTTGATGAGGATCACGGGAAGAAAGAAGCTAAACTCTGTCATAACCATTTTTTTCCTCCTGATGTACGGAATTTTTGCAGGAATGCCGGTATCGGCCGTGAGAGCGATAATCATGAGCTCGTGCATGCTTTTGTCGAGGTTCTTCGGAAAAAGCTATGATATGATGAGCTCTCTTTCGCTTGCGGGGCTCTTTATACTCTTTGTCAATCCGCTGTATGTCAGGGATTCGTCGTTTATCATGTCCTTTTGCGCGGCAGCGGGAGCGGCATTCGGGCAGGAGATCTCATGCGGAGCAAGGATCGGAAACACGCGTTTGAGAGGTGTTGTAACGGTCTTTTCTATCTATCTGTTCCTTTTGCCCGTACTTATCGAAACATATTATTATGTTTCGCCGTATTCGGTAGTCATCAATATCATTGTCATCCCGCTCATGTCGCTTCTTGTACCATGCGGTGCAATATTGATACTCGCTTCCCTGCTTTTTGGCGGGGTTCCGGCGAGATTTGCGGGAGGGATCTGCCATTATATCGTAAAGGGGATGATATTTCTCGGTGAATGCTCAAAGGATCTTCCGTTTAACAGGATCATAATAGGCCACAGGGGTCCCAAAGTACTCATACTGTATTTTTCGGTTCTTTTGATGACGCTTATGCTTGTCATGTTCTTCAGAAGAAAGAAGCCTTTATGGGTTCTGACGGCATGCATTATCATCTTTATACATTTCCCGGATACGGGGACTACGGTTCATATGCTCGATGTCGGACAGGGTGAATGCATACTGATAGAAGACGGTAAAGAAAAGATCCTTGTAGATGCCGGGAGCTCGAACGTTACGAAGGTATATAAATACAGGATAGGACCGTTCCTAAAGTATATGGGCATCGATACGATAGACCGAATGATCCTTACTCATGCCGATAACGATCATAAGAACGGGATGGAGGAACTGTTCGGAGACAGCGACATCGAAGTGAAAGAGTTTATGGTCGCGGACACGGATGATAACGGAGCAGGTCTCGCAAAACTTTCGAAGGAACCATGCGGGGTGAGGACGGTGGCGGCGGGAGACGAATTATTCATATCGCCGGGCAGCAGGATAAACGTGCTTTCTCCTGTCGGAGGGAGCAGTGCGGAAAAAAACGATAAAAGCATAGTGTTCCTCTTCAGGAGCAATGAGATCACGGCGCTTTTTACGGGAGATTCGTCTTCAAAAGCCGAAAGGACATATATTGAAGGGCTCGGGGAAGAAAAGATCGATGTCTTAAAAGTCGCCCATCACGGCTCGAAATATTCGACGGGTGAGGAATTGCTGGCGAAAACAAGGCCCGCGATCGGGATAGTTTCGGCATCAGCAACCAACAGGTACGGGCATCCCTCCCCGGAAACCGTGAAAAGGCTTGAAAAAGCGGGATGTAATATATTCGCCACACCGGAGTGCGGATATATAAGGATCAGAAGTGACGGCAAAAACATAAGCGTCGTAACGATGAAGAATAAAATGACATATATTTGACACGGTTTATTGAATAGGCTATACTGTACTCTAAATGTGGTATGCTTCGAAAGAGGAGTTAAACAGATCGTGTCTAAAAAAACGTTAAAATATTTGATAAATATAATACTAATCTTCCTGCTTGCGGCCGGAACTCTTTATTTTCTCTTAAGGGGAAGCGAGATCAAGGTTGTTTTCAGTAAGATCGGTGAAGCCAATATATATTTGCTTATGCTAGGAGCAATGTTTGTACTTGGTTATGTTTGTTGCGAATCGGTCATTATAAGATATATTCTTCATAACCTTAAGCAGGAGATAAGCATTTTTAAATGCATACTTGTCTCCAACGTAGGTTTCTTTTTCTGTGGGATAACACCGAGTGCGACGGGCGGTCAGCCCATGCAGGTTTTCTACCTTGCAAAATACGGTGTTGACCCTTTAATGGGCACGCTTGTTATCGCGGTTGTTACCATCTGCTATAAAATGACGCTTGTGTTGCTTACGGTCTTATTCCTCATAATACGACCTTCGGCGATGTGTGAAGCTATCAGCAATGCACCGATCCTGTTCTTCATCGGTGTCGTGATCATACTTTCGCTTATTGTTTTCCTCGGACTTTGTGTTTATAAGACTTCGATCGCTTTCTTTATCATTTCGAAGGTGATCTCGTTCGGCGGAAAGATAAAGCTCATAAAGAACCCCGACAGAACGCTTTCAAAAGCGATCCATTCGATACGCGGTTACGAAAAGGCCTCGATATTCGTTAAAAATCACCCCGGTATGATCGGCGGAGCAATGCTTATGACGTTAGTGCAGAGACTCCTTTATTTCTCGGTAACGTTCGTTGTTCTTTCGGCGCTTCATCTCGATCCCAACTGGCTTGATGTCATAGCATATCAGCTTGTACTCGCACTCGCGGTTGATGCGCTTCCGCTTCCCGGAGCCAGCGGCGCGAACGAGACTGTTTTCCAGCTCCTTTACGGGGCGTTATATGCGGATGTTGCGGTTTCGGCCGTTATCCTTAACCGAGGCATCACTTATTATTTCATGATGCTCTTTACGCTTTTCTTTACGATAGTCGCTCATTTTGTGAGCCTCAGATGGGAAAAGAAGATGAAGAGCATAGAGGCGCATGCAAAGAAGGTTCATGTGCTGTCGCATTACGTGAAGGATCCCGTTATAAATTCGGGTGGAGAAGAGGACGATATAAATTGTTCCGCAGAAAGATCGGAGGCAGAGTGATCATATGATAGGGTTTTACAATTACACGGTAGTCATCACTTATATGAGTGTACTTTCGGCTTGCACGTCCGTTTGTTTCGCTTTCGGAGGAAATATCAAGTGGGCGATACTTATGCTCGTATTTTCCGGTCTGTGCGATATGCTTGACGGTCCTATCGCACGTACCAAGAAGAACAGGACCGATACCGAGCGTAAGTTCGGCATCCAGATCGATTCTCTTTCGGATGTTATCAGCTTCGGCGTGGCACCGGCATGTATCGTTTACAATGTCGCTTATTACCTTTCGTCCGAAGGTTCAAAGTGGCTTACCGTTCCCGCTGCCGTTGCGGGGGCAGCACTTCTTGTCTGCGCCGTGATCAGACTTGCTTTCTTTAATGTTTCGGAGGAAGAGAGACAGGCGGTTGACGGAACAAAGCTTCGCGATTCGTACAGAGGTCTTCCCGTAACAAACGTATCGCTTATATTTGCGATCGTTTCGCTCGTATCGTATTTTATCGGCGGCAACGCTTTTGTCATTACAATGATCGTTGTAACGGCTCTCACCGCATTTTTCTTTGTGCTTGATTTCAAAATGGTCAAGCTTCACGGTAAGAAGCTTATTGCGATCGGTTTTATAGGGTTTGCGGCGCTCATCGGTGTATTTTTATCACCCCTTAAAGGATTTTGATCTTTTTGTTCAACAACGCCGCAGGGCAGGAAGCCCCCACGGATGTAAAAGGGATCGGAGGAGAAGCATATGAGATACAGGGATCGTAAAGGCAATACATATATCGTTGATTCGGGACAGGAGAGCACACTTAAGTTTATGTACGGTACTTTCCCCGGGAGAGTGCTTTTAAAGCTTATGACCTGCAGGCCCGTTTCGAGGCTTGTCGGTTTGTGGCAGAGTCTTCCTTTTTCGGCTCTCACGATCGACAGGTTCATAATCAACAACAACATCCGCATGAAGGATTATATCCCGCGGAAGTATAATTCTTTTAACGATTTCTTTGCGAGAAAGATAATTCCTTCGAGACGTCCCGTATGTCCCGATAAAGACGCTCTTATCAGTCCTTCCGACGGCAAGGTCCTTGCTTACCGCGTCAGGGATGATCTGAGTGTAAGGATAAAGAACAGAACATATACGTTAAACGAGCTTTTTGACGGCGACGAAGTGACTGCGGAGTTCGCCGGCGGTTTCGTTTATGTCATAAGGCTCACCGTCGATAATTATCACAGATATTCATATGTGGATTCCGGAATGAAGTCCGAAAACACGTTCATCAGAGGAAAGCTTCATACCGTTAATCCCGTTGCACTCGAGTCTGTACCCGTGTTCCACGAGAATTGCAGGGAATATACCGTTATCGACGGAGACAATATCGGACGTCACGTGATGATGGAAGTCGGCGCGATGCTCGTCGGAAAGATAGTTAATCATCACGGTGCAGGGAGAGTAGAGAGAGGAACCGAAAAAGGTTATTTTATGTTCGGAGGTTCGACGATCGTTCTCCTGACAAAGGGCGATATGGTTCCCGACAACGACATACTCTTTAATACACGCAAGGGTATCGAAACACTTGTAAAACTCGGTGAAAAGATAGGGCACAAAAAGGCATGACAGGGGTTGGCATTGAAGACTATCGTTGAAGACATAAAGAATCAGGCACTCCGAAAGATATATCTGCTCTACGGGAGCGAGACATATCTTATAAAATATTGTGTTAAATTGCTTAAAAAGGCAGCTCTCGGAACGGATGAGAATGCCGACATGAACTTCGACGCATATAACGAGCAGAATTTTGATTTCAAGGCTTTTGCCGACAGTGCGGGAACTATCCCTTTCCTTGCTCCCTACAGATTGCTGCTCCTTGAGGGTTGCAAATTCGGTGACGATACCGATGCTTTCATATCGCTTCTTGAAGAGATGCCGTCAACGACCGTCATCATCATGACGGACAAAACGGTCGACAAAAAGACAAAGATATATAAAGCGGTCGCAAAACTCGGTTATGTCTGCGATCTTTCGGAGATAACCGACCGAAACAGGGTGGATTTTGTCGTAAAGGAATTTCAAAAATACGGAAAGAGCGTCAGCGGTCCGGACGCGGAATATTTTGCCGAGAACGTCGGAGGAGATCTCTTTAATCTGATGAACGAGGCCGATAAGGTTGCTTCGTATGCGGAGGGAAGAGACCGTGTCACGAGATCGGATATAGATGAAGTTTGCATTATGCAGACCGAAAACAGGATATTCGATCTTATAGGCGAGATCTCTGTCGGACACGGAGAAAAGGTCATGGGCATATGCGCCGATCTTATGTATCTCAAAGAAAATCCGATGAAGATCCTAAGGCTCCTCGCAAATGAGTATCTAAGACTCGCAACCCTTATGGAACTGAAGAACAAAGGCCTTTCGGCAGCGACGATAGCCGCCGAGACCAAGACACCAGACTGGCTCGTCAAAAAGAGGCTCGGGCTCTTACGGGGTCTTGATTCAAAGAAGATAAAACATGCCGTGGAACTTATCGGGGGTACGGAGCAGAATATAAAAGCCGGAGATATAGATATGCAGACAGGTCTTGAAATAATGCTTGCAGATTTGTCCTGTGTGTAGTAATATAGTGAAGTCGTAGCGCCGAGGGCGCACGCATATTGTGATCCGGAGTGGTATCGAAGTGGTCATAACGGCCCTGACTCGAAATCAGGTAGGCGGCAACGTCTCGTGGGTTCGAATCCCACCCACTCCGCTTTTTGTCCGTAAGCCTGTGCTTTTAAGCACAGGCTTGCTTTTTTTCTGTTGATATAATAAAATCTATTAATTATAACCCGTTTACAAGAGGGGAAAATGACGGAAAGGAGGCTCTTATATGGGGGAAATGGTCTTTAACACAGATATACCTGAGGATTTTACCGAGCCCGATAAGCTGTATGATATTCTCATCACAAAAATAAGAAAATATCATCCGTCTACCGATCTCTCCACAATACAGAAGGCATATGAAGTTGCAAAGGACGCACATAAAGATCAAAAGCGTAAATCGGGAGAGCCTTACATCATTCATCCGCTATGCGTGGCGATAATTCTCGCCGAGCTTGAACTCGACCTGGAAAGTATCGCGGCAGGACTTTTACACGACGTAATAGAAGACACAGCAGTTGATGAAAAAGAACTTGAAAAGACATTCGGATCCGAGATCGTGTCACTTGTTGACGGAGTCACAAAGCTGACTAATATCAATTATTCGGCCGATAAGGTGGAGCTTCAGGCGGAAAACCTCAGAAAGATGTTCCTTGCCATGGCTAAGGATATCCGTGTCATCCTCATTAAGCTCGCCGACAGGCTGCACAACATGAGGACCATGCAGTACCAGCAGCCTCACAAACAGTATGAAAAGTCCAGAGAAACGATGGACATCTATGCGCCGATCGCGCAGAGACTCGGTATATCGAAGCTCAAGATAGAGCTCGATGACCTTTCTCTCAAATATCTTGAACCCGTAGTTTATAAGGAGCTTTCGGAAAAAGTTGCCGCAAAGCTCGCCGAAAAAGAGAATTTCATAAACGAGATCGTAGAAGAAGTCGCATACCATATCAGACAGGCAAACATAAAGGCCAAGGTAAACGGCAGGGTTAAGCATCTTTTCTCGATCTACAGAAAGATGGTGACCCAGAACAAGACGCTCGATCAGATCTACGATCTGTTCGCCGTCAGGATAATCGTTGACAGCGTTAAAGACTGTTATACGGCACTCGGCGTTATCCATGAGATGTACAAGCCGATCCCGGGACGCTTTAAGGATTACATAAGCATTCCCAAGCCCAATATGTATCAGTCGCTCCATACAACCCTCATCAGCGCTAAAGGACTTCCTTTCGAGATCCAGATACGTACCGAGGAGATGCATAAGACAGCCGAATACGGTATCGCTGCACACTGGAAATACAAGGTCGATCCCGAAGGAAAGATGACGCCCGATTCCGAAGAGGAGAAGCTGACATGGCTGAGGCAGATCCTTGAGTGGCAGAGAGATCTTTCGGACAACAAGGAATTCCTTATGCTCCTTAAGGATGACCTTAACCTTTTCTCGGACAGTGTATTCTGCTTCACTCCTTCGGGTGAGGTCAAAAACCTGACGGTTGGTTCGACGCCCATCGATTTTGCTTACAGCATCCACAGTGCGGTCGGCAACAAGATGGTCGGTGCGCGTGTCAACAATAAGATAGTAACGTTTGATTATGAGATACAGAACGGTGATCAGATCGAGATCATCACGTCTCAGAATTCAAAAGGCCCTTCGAGAGACTGGCTTAAGCTTGTAAAGACCACACAGGCAAAGAACAAGATCAATCAATGGTTCAAATCGGAGTTTAAAGAGGAGAACATCGAAAAAGGCAAGGAGCTCGTTGCCAATTATTGTAAGGTCAAAGGCATCACACTTACCGATATCACAAAGCAGGAATATATCGATGTTATCCTTCAAAAATACGGTTACCGCGATATGGACGCCATCTATGCGGCCATAGGTCACGGAGGACTCAAAGAAGGCCAGATAGTCGCAAGGCTTAAAGAAGAATACGACAAACATAACCGTAAGGAAGTCAAGGACGAAGAGGTTCTTGAGACCATTGCCGAGATCACACAGGAAAAGAAGGCGATCCTTGCTTCGAAGGGAAGTATCATCGTTCAAGGTACGAACGACGTTGCGGTCCATTTCTCGAAGTGCTGTTCGCCGGTTCCCGGTGATGAGATACTCGGTTATGTCACACGAGGCAGAGGCGTTTCGATCCACAGAACGGACTGTCTCAATATCATAAATCTTTCCGAGGAAGAGCGTATGAGGCTCGTGCCCGCGGAATGGAACGAAACAAAGAACAAGGCCGGATCGGAACTCTTTACGGCCGAGATCAATATTTATTCGCGCAACAGAGCGGGAGTATTGCTTGATATCTCGAAGGTGCTCACAGAGAACGACATCGTCATTTCTTCGATGAATGTCAGAACGAGCAAGCAGGGAACCGCGACGATAACGATCGGGTTTGATATTCCGGACACCGGAATGCTGCGTACCATTATCGGTAAGCTTCGTTCCATCGAAGGTATCATAGACATCGAAAGATCAATGGGGTGATCCCCCGGGGGTTTAGTTTTACGGAAAGGAGAGGGAAACATGCGTATCATCAAAAAGACGGTCGGAGAAGTTGAAACCAATTGCTATATAGTGGTGAACGAAGCACTGAATGAATGTTTCATCATCGATCCGGGTGACGATGAGGAAGTTATAATCGCAGCCGTTGAGGAAACGAAAGCCGTGCCCGTGGCTATTCTTTTGACGCACGGACATTTCGATCATATCTACGCGGTCGAACCTCTCGTTAAAAAATTCGGGATCCCCGTATATGCTTCGGAAAACGAAGCCGCCCTTCTTATGGAACCCGAGATGAACTGCTCGGCATATTACGGAAGAGAAGTAAGCGTCGTACCCGAAAACTATATTGAGGACGGCGATACGTTTTGCGTTGCCGGATTCAAGATAAAAGGTATTCATACACCCGGTCATACAAAGGGAAGCATGTGCTTCTACATCGGAGATGAAGGTGTTCTTTTCTCGGGCGATACGCTCTTTAAGGGAAGTGTCGGACGTACCGATCTCCCGACGGGCAATACCCATCTTCTGATCGAGTCCCTTCGTGACAAGATCATCGTTTTGCCTCCGGAGACGACCATTTATCCCGGTCACGGTCCCGAGACAAAGCTTGACTATGAGAAAAGGAATAACTCATACATGTATGGGGATAATTGGAAGGAATGAGACAGGCAGGCGTTAATATAGGGATCACAGCATACGATCCGCTCATGGAAGATGATATTCTTCCTCTGTTGCATTCGTTCTTTCCGGACGGAGAAGCACAAAGCGATCTTGATATCCGGGTAACGGAAGAAAACGGTACCGTACGCGCGGTGACATCGTTCGGATCGGCCGTTAAGAACGAGATCGTGCCGTTTAAGCCGGAGGAGGGAACAGACGAAGGCGTGATACGTCGCGAACTCAGAAAAGAAGTGGCGCGTGTCGTTTATCTTCAGATATCATGCCTGACGGGAAAGATATTACCGTGGGGAATGCTCACGGGTGTGCGGCCCACAAAGCTTGTTCTCGAAAGACTTGAAAACGGCCTCGGGATGCATGCGTCATATCTGATGGACAGGTTCTGCGTCACAAAGGAAAAGGCGGCTCTTGCCGTACGTGTGGCGCACAAGGAATATACGCTCATTAACGATCTCGATTACAAACACGGATTCAGCCTTTATGTCGGTATCCCGTTTTGTGCGAGCATTTGCAATTATTGTACGTTCGGATCTCATCCGCTCCACATATTCGGTCATTACGTCGAACCGTATCTTGATGCTCTCGAGAAGGAGATAAGGGAAACGGCGCGTTTCATGAAAAAGCGTCTTGACTGCATATACATAGGAGGAGGAACACCGACGATCCTTTCTCCGGATCAGATAAAAAGGCTTATTTCTCTCATAAGAGAAAATTTTGATACGGATACGGCAAAGGAGTTTTCTTTTGAGGCCGGAAGACCCGACAGCATCACGAAAGAAAAGCTTAAAGCAATGCGTGAAGGCGGGGTCACGAGGATATCGATCAATCCACAGTCCATGGTCGAGAGGACGTTAAGAACGATCGGACGTGCGCATACACCCGCCCAGATAACGGAAGCATTCATGGCGGCACGTGAATGCGGGTTCGACAATATAAACGCCGATCTGATCGCAGGTCTTTCGGGTGAGACGCCTGAGGATTTCAGATATACATTGTCACAGATCGAAAAGCTCTCGCCGGAAAGCCTTACGGTTCACACGCTCGCACATAAGCGTGCGGCGCGTTTGACGACGAGTCCCGAAATGTATGAGGGGCTTGAAGCACACGGCGTGCCCGAGATGGTCGGGATGGGAGCCGACTGGGCAAAAGAACACGGGATGGAGCCGTATTACCTTTACAGGCAGAAAAACATGACGGAGAGCCTTGAAAATATCGGCTACAGCATTCCCGGTAAGGAATGCCTTTATAACATCCTCATCATGGAGGAAAAGCAGACAATACTTGCTCTCGGCGCGGGAGCCTCGTCGAAATTCGTGAGGGACTGCAGGGAGCGGTTCGAAAGAGTTGAAAACGTCAAATCGGTAAAAGACTATGTTGAAAGGATCGACGATATGATTGAGCGAAAGCGTTCGTATATCGCCGAAAACAACATTGAAGTTTGAAAGGAGTGCGGAATGCTCAAGGATAAGCCGGAGCTTATGAAGCTCTTTGAGATAAAGTCGGCGTTTCATGAAGATATCGTCGACGCGCTTAATCACGGCAGGCTTGTTTCCAATCTTGCATACAGGCTCGCCAAAGAGCTTGGTTATCCGGAGGAATTCTGTCTTAAGATGGCTGATGCCGGAATGCTCCATGACATAGGAAAATTGCAACTTGGTGAATATCTCTACGGCAGACGTACGAATGCCCTTAAGATCGAAGAGATCAAATATGTGAGGATGCACCCGACGCTCGGTTATAAATTTCTCGGGGACAACAATATCGGAGATGAAGAATTCAGGCTTTATGTCCTTCACCATCACGAAAATTGTGACGGATCGGGATACCCCGACAACATGAAGGGTGACGACATACCGGACGGTTCAAAGATACTGCGCGTTTGCGACGTATATGCCGCGCTCACTTCGGAGCGTCCCTACAGACCGGCATTCGATAAGAACACAACCATGGAGCTTATGATCGACGAAGTGAAGAACTTTGACATGAAAGTTTTTCTTGCGTTCATGCGTGTCGTTCATGACGATGATTTCTCGCAGATAGAGGACTATATCGACAGTGTAAACCGGAAGGTTATAGAGAGTCGCGAGCAACGTCAGGAAAAGAATCAGGGAATGGACATATTCGAAGAATAAATCCTTGACAAGCATTTGAAGCGTGAGTATAATGGTTTGCGTGTGTGAGTGAATTAAGATCATACGGTCTGATCACGGACCGCGTGATTAGAAGATAGAACAAACACGAAGGAGGTGTAATCATGGGAGCTATTTGCCCGAAAAACAGAACGTCTAAAGCTAGACGTGACAGCCGTCGTGCCAATTGGAAAATGACCGCCCCCGCCCTTGTAAAGTGCAGCAAGTGTGGTGCACTTATGGTACCTCACAGGGTATGTAAGGCTTGCGGTTCATACAACAAGAAGGAGATCATTGCCAAGGAGGCATAAGAATCTTTTTCGATTTGAGATAGCAAGACGGAGCGCGTGTGCGCTCATTATGATCCGGCAGCCGAAGGGTTGCCGGATTTCTGCGTTAAACAGGAGAGAAAATGTACATCATTGACGAGATCATTGACGACCTGTCATTCGAACTGTCCTCAAAAGCAGCAGTCCCCGAAGCGGATCCGACGGATGTGATATTCTTTGATATCGAAACGACGGGGCTTTCCCCTTCGCGGTCCGGTCTGTATCTTGTGGGGTGCATGTTTGTTGACGGGAAAAATACGGTCCTCAGACAATTCTTTGCCGACGATCACGAAGACGAAAAGAAGGTCCTCGTGGCATTTTCGGAGGTCTTGTCGGGAAAAGGGCATATGGTGCATTTTAACGGCTCGACGTTTGATATCCCGTATCTCAAAACAAAATACGAACAACACAGTCTGAAGGATCCTTTTTCGGGGAAAAAGAGTTGCGATATATACAGAAAACTCATGCCCCTCAAGAAACGGTTTTCTCTTAAGTCGATGAAACAAAAAGCACTCGAGGAATTTTTGGGGATCTTTCGGGAGGATATCTATACCGGCGGAGAGCTTATAAGCGTATATAAGGCTTACCAAAAAGCTGTGCTCCTCGAGAGAGCCGGCGGGGTGCAGGGGAACACTCTCGCGATCGGGGAGATGAGAAATGCGCTTCTTTTACATAACAGCGATGACATCAAGGGGATGCTTCCGGTTGCACAGCTACTCGGTATCGTATCGTTTGTGAAAGGTGATTTTGAAGTTTGCGAGCCGTATTTTGAAGACGGCGCGATAAGGATAGGTATAGAGCCGCACAAAAAGCTTTCGTCCCGGTTTTTTGAAGGCAAGGGTCCTTTTAAGTTCATCGCGTGTGACGAGGCGGGGTCCCTAAGTATAAAGGTACCGCTCATAAAGGATTCATTGAGATTGTTCATGAAGGATTTCAGGGAGCATTATTATATCCCTTCAAAGGATATGGCAGTACACGCCGATGTCGCCGCGTTCATTTCGCCGCACGACAAAAAAAGGGCAACGCCCGCTACTTGTTATGTGCCGTGCCGGGGTGAATTCCTGACCGTTAACGAAGAAGATCTTCCCGAGGGGATGCCTCTTATAAAGCGCGATTACGGGGAAAAGATCGCCTTTGTGAGAAAACAGGATATTTCGCCCGAAGTATTAAAGGCCGCTGTCATGTACAGGTTGAATTTTATCGATCAACATAGTAAAATTATATAGATTGTTCTTCGGTACGAATTTAGGCAAAGGGGAGTTTGCAAATGAGGCCAAGTATGGACATCATTCATATTAAGGATGAGGGATTTGTTAAGAAATATCTCAGCGGATTTATCAGAGCCTGGACGGTTGCGGCCATCCTGCTTTTACAATTCGCTTTTGTATTTGTGCTTGCCATCTTTCTGTCCAGATACGGCCTTTATGTTTATATCGCCGTTGAGCTTATGCTCATATTGATCGTATGTAACCTTATCAACAAACGTACCGACGAAAGCTTCAAGATAGGGTGGCTGATAATCATCAGCGTTCTTCCGATAGCGGGAGTCCTGATGTATCTGATCTGGGGAAGAGCTTCGGCTTTCCGTAAGATCAGAAAAAGACACACAAGGCTTTTCGGCGCCGTAAAATCCCAAATGGGCAGAGAGCAGGAAACCTTCGAAAGATTTGCGAAGGACTGCCCCGAATATGCCGGGATCGGAAATCTCCTCACATCGGAGGGATATCCGGTATTTAAGAATAACGCCATATCCTACCATCCGAGCGGTGAAGACGCATTTGCTGCGGTTCTTTCGGACCTTGAGAAGGCAAAAGAATTCATATTCTTAAGTTTTTTTATAGTTGCCGAGGGCGCTCTTTGGGAGAGCATGAAACCGATCATTGTCGGTAAAGCACGTGAGGGCGTGAAAGTCAGATTCCTCTACGATGATTTCGGTTCGATGTTCAGGACCGACAAGCATTTCTGGAATGAACTGAGGGATGCGGGAGTCGAGGTAGCGGCTTTCAATCCGGTGCATAAGTATCTTGATAAGCTTTACAAGAACTTCAGGAGTCATCAAAAGATAATCGTCATAGACGGTGTTATCGGTTATACGGGAGGATTTAACCTCGCCGATGAATATGTCAATGCATTGAGCCGTTTCGGCCATTGGAAAGACAACGGAGTGAGGATCGAAGGAGATGCGGTCTGGGGACTGTCCGCGCTGTTCCTTGAGATGTGGGGAATGACTACGGGAAGCCCGGACGATGATATAAGCGTTTATAAAAGATCTTCGGGTCTTGACAATAATGTTTATTGCATTCCGTTTGCGGACGGACCCGATGACACGGAGAGCACGCCGGTCCCTTCGGCGATCAGGCAGCTTATCTATAGCGCAAGGGAATATCTTTATATCACAACGCCTTACCTGGTTGTCGGCGATGAGATAATTAATGCGCTCATAGATGCCCGAAAGCGCGGAGTGGATGTAAGGATAGTCACTCCCGCGATACCGGACAAGAAATTTGTGTTTGCTCTCACGAGACTTAATTACGGTCGTCTGCTTCCGGCAGGGATCAGGATCTACGAATACACACCGGGATTCATACACGCAAAGAGCTATACATGCGAGAGTTTCGGCCTTCTCGGCACGGTAAACCTTGATTACAGAAGTCTCTATCTCCATTATGAATGTGAGGTCGCGATCTGGGACAGGAAAGTGCTTGATGATGTTAAAAATGACGTTTTTGAAACTCTTGAATCGTCTCATGAGATAACACTTGAGGAATGGAACAACAGACCTCTCGGCGAGAGGATAAAACAAAAGTTTTTATCGTTGTTCTCGAGTCTTTTGTAGTTTTTCGGACCGCCTGACGGTTCGCAAAAGGAAGGGGGACTTTAAATGTTATGTACATGTAAGCATTGCTACAAATCGTTTCCGAGCAGAACTTACACATCGACATGTGATAAATGCAAGGAACTTGACAAGGAAATATATGAGAAGATAAAGGCATATCTTCATCAATACCCCAACAGCAACACCATCCAGGTTGCGGAAGGGCTCGGGATAAAAGCATCCCTGATACTGAAGTATGTCGAAGACGGAGATTTTGTCATATCTAAAGGTCATTTTGAGAGTATCTGAGGTACCGTATGATTTCTTATTTGCGAGGAATGGTATACGAGCATGACGGCGGTGCCGTCATAATCGATGTGAACGGAGTGGGCTACGAGGTTTTTGTCACGAACGCGCTCGGTTCATATCTGCTTTCGGCCGACGGGGAAGTCGAACTCTATGTTCATACGCATTTCTCCGATGCGGGAGCAACACTTTACGGATTCCTTTATAAGGATGAACTTGCCGTGTTCAAACATCTGATAACGGTAAGCGGTATCGGTCCGAAAGGAGCCATGAGCATCCTTTCGACGTTCTCGGTGAGAGATCTTTTTATGAGGGTTGCGGCCGAGGATGCGAAGTCGATCTCGAAAGCGCCCGGTATAGGCGCAAAAACGGCACAAAAACTCGTTATAGAACTGAAGGACAAATTCAGGCTCATGTCTGCGACATATAAAGACATTGAACCCGAACCCACCGGAGAGCAGAGCGATCACGCAGAAACACGTTACGAGATATTGCGCGCCGAGGCAATGGAGGCTCTTTGTGCACTGGGATACTCGAAGCAGGAAGCAAGAAATTCCACCGGAAAAGTGGAAATAACCGATTCGATGACGGTCGAAGACCTCATCAGGGAAAGCCTGCGGATGAGAAAAGGAATATAAGACTAAAGACGGAGATGTGTTATGCCCAAGAGGATGATAACAACACAATTTACCGAAGAAGACGTCGGTGTCGAGACAGGGCTGCGTCCCAAACTGCTCGATGATTACATCGGACAGAAGAAAGTCAAAGATAACCTGAGCGTCTATATAAAAGCCGCGCTGGCAAGACACGGTACGCTTGATCATGTGCTTCTTTTCGGACCTCCCGGTCTCGGAAAGACAACGCTTGCCGGCATAATCGCCGCGGAGATGGGAGCGGGCTTCAGAACGACTTCGGGACCCGCGATAGAGAAACAGGGCGACATGGCCGCGATATTAAACGAACTCCGTGAAGGAGAAGTACTTTTTATCGACGAGATACACAGACTGAGCCGACAGGTGGAGGAACTCCTTTATTCGGCGATGGAAGATTATTACATAGACATTATCATCGGAAGCGGGGCTTCCGCAAAGACGATAAGACTCGATCTTCCGCATTTTACGCTGGTCGGTGCCACGACCCGCGCCGGAATGCTTTCGGCGCCCTTAAGGGACAGATTCGGCATTGTGAGCAGACTTGACTTCTATACGGTCGACGAGCTCATTACGATCATAAAACGTTCGTCATCCCTTCTTAGGGTAGATATAGACGATGAGGGCGCTCTTGAGCTTGCCCGCAGATCGCGCGGTACGCCAAGGCTTGCCAACAGGTTCCTAAAGAGGATCAGGGATTTTGCCCAGGTTCGTTTCGACGGGAGGATCACCGCAAAAGTCGCAAAAGAGGCGCTCGATCTTATGGAGGTCGACCCCATAGGACTCGATAATACCGACAGATCCGTGATCGAGACGATGATAAGGCAATTCGGCGGAGGTCCCGTCGGGATCGATGCCATCGCCACTACGATAGGCGAGGATCCGGGAACGATAGAAGAGGTCTATGAGCCGTACCTCTTACAAACGGGACTGATCGCGAGAACACCGCGAGGCAGGATCGTAACGGCCGAAGGATATAAACATTTTGGGCTGAAACCGCCCGTAAAATAAAGGATCGGAGAAAGAAAATGTACAAGATTGTTTTGAAGAAGAAGCTCAACCCCACAGTCACACTGATGGATATTCATGCGCCTCTCGTTGCCGCAAAGGCACAGCCCGGCCAGTTCATTATCCTGAGAGTCGATGAAGAAGGCGAGCGTATTCCGCTTACCGTTGCCGACTATGACAGGGAAAAAGGAAATGTTACGATCATTTTCCAGATAGTAGGAGCAACAACAAGAAAGCTTGATGAGAAGAATGAAGGAGATTCGATACAGGATTTCGTCGGACCTCTCGGACGCGCAACCCACACGGAAGGTATTAAGAAAGTAGCCGTTGTCGGCGGCGGCGTAGGATGTGCCATCGCTCTTCCCGTTGCGAAGAAGTTCCACGAGCAGGGAACACATGTAACATCCATCGTCGGATTCAGAACCAAGGATCTGCTCATTCTCGAGGATGAATTCAGAGCAGCCAGTGATAATTACATCGTCATGACGGATGACGGCAGCTACGGTGAGCAGGGTCTCGTAACCAATGCCCTTGAAAAGCTCATCGAGGCAGGTGAACAGTTTGATGAGGTCATAACGATCGGTCCCCTTATCATGATGAAATTCGTTTGCGCCGTTACAAAGAAATACAACATCAAAACAGTTGTCAGCATGAACCCCATAATGATCGACGGCACGGGAATGTGCGGCGGATGCAGACTTACCGTCGGCGGCGAGACAAAATTCGCCTGCGTTGACGGACCCGAGTTTGACGGTCATCTCGTTGATTTCGACGAAGCAATGAGCAGAGGCGGCATGTACAAGGAATTTGAACGTCATGCTTATGAGGAAACATGCAATCTGTTCGCGCAGAAGGCTTGAGAAGGATTATATCGAGGGGAAGCTCTAAGAACCCCATATTCAGAAAACACAAGGAATAAGAGGAATTACGATCATGGCAAATATGTCACTTAAAAAGAACGAGATGCCTGTACAGGCAGCAGATGTCAGAAATAAAAACTTTCAGGAAGTAGCTCTCGGATACACAAGAGAGACTGCTCTCGACGAGGCTTCAAGATGCCTCAATTGCAAGAAGCCCATGTGTATCGAGGGATGTCCCGTCGGTATCAATATCCCCGGCTTTATCGAGAAGATCAGACAGGAAGATTTCGAGGGCGCATATGATGTTATCTCGATCTCGAGCTCACTTCCCGCTGTTTGCGGACGTGTTTGTCCTCAGGAGAAGCAGTGCGAATCGAGATGCGTAAGAGGCGTTAAGGGCGATCCCGTAGGTATCGGAAGACTTGAGCGTTTCGTTGCGGATCTTCACAATGCAAATAAATCAACTGAGAACTTAACACCCAAGCAGCCTACGGGCAAGAGAGTCGCTATCGTCGGTTCGGGTCCTTCGGGTCTTACTTGTGCAGGCGACCTCGCAAAGAAGGGCTATCAGGTAACCGTATTTGAGGCGCTTCATACGGCAGGCGGCGTGCTTGTTTACGGTATACCCGAATTCCGTCTCCCCAAGGACATCGTAAAAGGCGAGATCGAGGGCTTAAAGAACCTCGGAGTTAAATTTGAGACAAACGTTGTCATCGGAAAGTCGATCACCGTAGACGAGCTTTTTGAAAACGGTTTTGAAGCCGTATTCATCGGATCGGGCGCAGGACTTCCGAGATTCATGAACATCCCCGGCGAGAACCTCAAGGGTGTTTATTCGGCAAACGAATTCCTTACACGTATCAACCTTATGAAAGCGTACAGAGAGGTTAACGACACTCCTGTCATGAGAGCAAAGAAGGTTGCTGTAATCGGCGGCGGAAACGTTGCGATGGATGCCTGCAGATGCGCAAAGAGACTCGGTGCCGAAGAAGTATATATCGTATACCGCAGATCGCTTGACGAGCTTCCCGCAAGAAAAGAAGAAGTTGAACATGCTATGGAAGAGGGTATCATCTTCAAGCTCCTCAACAATCCCGTTGAGATCCTCGGAGACGACACAAAGAGCGTTTGCGGCATGAAGTGCATCGAGATGGAACTCGGTGAGCCCGACGCTTCGGGAAGAAGAAGTCCTGTTGAGAAAGCAGGATCCGAATTCGTACTTGATGTCGATTGCGTTATCATGGCTATCGGAACATCACCCAACCCGCTCATCAAGTCGACCACAGAAGGTCTTGAGATCAACAGGAAGGGCGGTATCGTGGTAAACGAGGACGGCCTCACATCACGCAATAACGTTTATGCCGGCGGTGATGCCGTTACCGGCGCCGCTACCGTTATCCTCGCCATGGGTGCGGGAAAGACAGCTGCGGCAGCAATAGACAAGGAACTTTCAAAATAATATGAATATATATCTGATCGGAATGCCCGGCAGCGGCAAAAGCACTGTCGGGAGGAGACTTTCGGCGGCAACGGCTTCACCCTTCATCGATTGTGACGAAGAATTTAAAGTTGTCACCGGAAGAGAGCCCTCCGAGTATATCGAGTCGGAAGGAGAGCCCGCTTTCAGAGATGTTGAAAGTGAGATACTAAAAAAGCTTTCAAAGAAATCCGGTTTTGTTATCGCTACCGGAGGCGGGGTGATCATTCGCGAAGAAAACCGCGAGCTGATGAAGAAGACCGGAAAAATCATATACATTAAGAGAGAGCTTGAAAATCTGCCTGTCGAGGGCAGGATCCTTTCTGTAAGGAATTCTGTGAAAACATTGTATGAGAAAAGGCGTGCTTTTTATGAAGGCACCGCCGATCATACGGTCATAAGCCGTGATATCGATGAGATGATAGGGGAGATCTTAAGTTTCATCGGGGTAATGTCATGAATGCTTTTTAGTCTTAGGGACCGTGAGGGATCATTACGTAAATTGATACGAGGTTAGAAAAGATGAGAATTATCGTCATTGGATGCGGGAAGGTCGGACTCGCGCTTGTTGAACAACTCAATAGTGAAGGACATGAGATCACCGTAATCGACAACGATGCGAGGAGACTAAAGTCTGCTCTTTCAAATCTTGATGTAATGACGCTTGTCGGCGACGGAACGAGTTATACGACTCTTGTTGCTGCGGGTGTCGAAAGAGCCGATGTTGTGATCGCTGTCATGGACTCCGACGAGACGAATCTGCTTTGCTGCGTTATCGCAAAGAAAGCTAGCAATTGCAAGACTGTGGCCCGTGTGAGAAATCCCATTTATAACGGTGAGATCGAATTCTTTAAGAGAGAGCTTGACCTCGGTCTTATCTTTAATCCCGAAATGACGTCGGCGGAAGAGATCGCGAGACTCTTTAATTTCCCGAACGCCCTGCGTATCGATGTTTTCTCGAACAGAAAGATAGAGCTTGTCCATTACAAGATCCCCGCAGATTCAAAGCTCGTGGGAACTAAGCTGATGGCCCTCAGGAGTGAGTACCACTGCAATCTCCTTGTAGCAACCGTAACAAGAAACGATGAAGTAATCATCCCCGGAGGAGATTTTGTCATCGCCGAAAACGATATCCTCGGAGTTGTTGCTTCAAGAAGCGAGATACATGAATTCTTCAGGATGTTCGGCGTCGGAACCAAGAAGGTTTCGGATGTTATGATCGTCGGCGGCGGAAAGATAGGTTATTATCTCGCAAACTGTCTCATCGATTCGGGCATTCATGTCAAGATCGTAGAGAGCAGAAAAGAAAGATGTGAGATGCTCAGTTCCGGTATCCCGGATGCAGATATAATCCTCGGTGACGGAACGGACAGGGATCTTCTTGTGGAAGAAGGCCTTATGAAGACATCGGGATTTGCGGCGCTTACAAACATTGATGAGGAAAATATCCTTCTTTCGCTCTTTGCGCGCAGATATGCTCAAAAGACCGTTACAAAGATCAACCGTATCAATTTTGACGAAGTTATCAATCAGCTTGATCTTGATACGATCATCAATCCCAATACGATATCGACGAATCTGATAATTCAATATGTCAGATCGCTTCAATACACGATGGGAAGCAATATAGAGAACTTCAGGAAGCTTTCCGACCAGGCGGAAGCGCTTGAATTTGTCGTAAACAAGAACAGTGAGGTGGTCGGCATAGAGCTTGCAAGCCTCAAGAAAAAGCCGAATGTTCTTATCTGCTGCATCACGAGGGATAAGAAGATCATTATCCCGAGCGGTCATGACAAGATCGAAGTCGGCGACAGGGTAATCGTTATTCATAACGGTTCTGAGATTCATAATCTTGACGATATCATAGATTGATCAGATTATGAACAAAAAATGATGTGATAAACATATTTGCAGAGGAGTCAGGATGAATTACGGAGTAGTCAGATATATACTCGGAAGAATCCTTCAGGCGGAAGGCGTATTCCTCGTTTTCCCGATAATCGTCGGGATCATATACGGGGAATATAACGATCTTTTAGCATACGGCATCACGCTTCTGATATGTCTTCTTGTCGGAACGCTTTTGTCGCTGCGCAAGCCGAACAAAGGAGGCCTTTACCTTAAAGAAGGCTTCTTTGTCGTTGGTCTCGGATGGATCCTGATGAGTGCTTTCGGTGCCGTTCCGTTTGTGATCTCCGGCGATATCCCCAATTATATCGATGCTGTTTTTGAAACGGCTTCCGGTCTTTCGACCACAGGTGCCTCGATCCTCACCGATGTTGAAGCCTTGAGCCGTACAAATCTTTTCTGGAGAAGCTTTACCCACCTCCTCGGCGGTATGGGTGTATTTGTGTTCCTTTCGGCACTTCTCCCCATGCTCGGCGGAAATTCGATGAACCTCATGAAAGCAGAGAGTACGGGACCTTCCGTTGACAAGCTTGTGCCGAGACTTAAAGACACGGCCAAGATCCTTTACGCGATCTACCTTTCGATGGGATTTGTTGAGGCAGTTACGCTCATTATCCTCGGACTTCCCGTTTATGACAGCTTACTTCTTACATTCGGTACGATCGGTACCGGCGGTTTCGGTGTTTTAAACACAAGTATCTCGACCTACAGCCCCGCGATCCAGTGGACCATCACCGTATTCATGTTCCTGAGCGGTGTAAACTACGCAATGTATTTCCTTATCCTGCGCAGAAAGCTAAGGAGCGCATTGAAATTGTCGGAGGTAAGGCTTTACTTCTTCGTATATGTGATCTGCGTGGTGCTTATATGCTTTGACCTTAGGAATTATTATCCCGTATTCTCGGAAAATATCCGTCAAAGTGCGTTCCAGGTATCTACGCTGCTTACGTCTACGGGTTATATGACGGCTGACTTTAACGCATGGCCCGAGTTTTCCAAGAGTCTGCTCATATTCATAATGCTTGTTGGTGCCTGTGCGGGCAGTACGGGCGGCGGTATCAAGATGAGCCGTGTCATGATCATATTCAAGAGCATCAAGAAACAGCTCCAGATGCTCATCCATCCCCGTGCGATCAAGAAGATAAAGGTTGACGGCGCCGATGTCGATCATGATGTCGTTCGCGCTACCAACGCATATATAGCGGTATTCTGCCTGTTCCTTTCAATCTCGACCGTTTTGCTTTCTATCAACGGTTTCGATTTCACGACGAACTTTACGGCGACACTTGCAACCCTTAACAACATGGGACCCGGATTTAATCTGGTTGGTCCTACCTGTAATTACAGTTTCTTTTCACCTTTCTCAAAGATCGTGTTGATAATAGACATGCTTGCGGGACGTCTTGAGCTCTTCCCCATATTGCTTCTCATGACCCCGGGCAGCTGGAAGAGAAGGTTGTGATCATGGATAAAAAATACTTGTTTGATTGTCCGTATGCTTTGAAGTGCGGAGGTTGCAGCTACAACAATATACCTTACGAAAAACAGTTGGAAAAGAAAGAGGGCCGTATACGCGGCCTTTTTGCGCAATTACCTGGTTACAAAAACTTTAAGCCCGACAGGATGATCGCAACGGATCCTTACCATTACAGAAACAAGGTACACGGAGTACTGGGATATAAAAATTCGAAGATCTTCAGCGGGCTATACAGCGAGGAGAGCCACAGGATCGTTGAGGTAAAGGACTGCCTTATAGAGGATGAGGATGCTTCGGCGGTCATCGGGGGCGTTGCGGAACTTGCGGGTTCCTTTAAATACACCGTATTCGATGAGGATAAAGGAAGAGGATTCCTTCGTCACGTCCTTGTGAGGGTCGCTCATTCGGACGGTGTAAAAAAGCTCCTTGTCGTGATCGTTACTGCGCTTAAGGAATTCCCGAAAAAGAATGATTTCATTAAGGCTTTGACGGGCAGATTCCCAATGATCGAAACGATCATCTGGAACTATAACCCGAAAAAGACGAGCATGGTCCTGTCGGACAACAATACTGTGATCTATGGGCCGGGTTACATAATCGACGATATGCTTGGGCTTAAATTCGCAATCTCTGCGGGATCGTTTTACCAGGTAAACCACAGGGGTGCCGAAAAGATGTATTCGCTCGCAAAGGAATTTGCCGGACTTACGGGAAATGAAAGAGTGCTCGACGCATATTGCGGGACAGGGACCATAGGCATGCTCATGTGCGATATGGCGGAAAGTGTATTGGGCGTTGAGCTCTGTGAGTCCGCAGTCAGGGACGCGGTTTTTAACAAAAAGCTCAACGGGATAAAAAATTACAGGGTCGTTTGCGCCGATGCGACGAAATATATTACGGGCTCCGGCGGGAAGGAAAACTACAGAAGCGGCATTTCACGCGGGGAATCGGGACCGGCAAGAGACCGGCAGCAAAGAGGCGGTCCGTTTGACGTTGTTATCATGGATCCTCCGAGAGCCGGAAGTACGCCGGAGTTCATAAAAGCGGTGATCGATTCAAATATTCAACGTGTTGTTTATATCTCGTGCGATCCCGAAACACTCGTAAGGGATCTGAAGATCTTTATCAAGGGCGGCTTTAAGCTTATAAGGGCGGTTCCGACAGATATGTTTCCGGGAACGGCCCATATCGAGACCGTAACGCTTCTGACAAGGTCAGGGAAAATGTAGTTTATGGCTTGCGATATTTACGCCTTACGATTTTGATCGTGTTAAATAAGTCCGACGTCCGGGAAGAGAAGGACGAAAGATTGATCAGGGTGAAAACGATATGCATTTTGTTGACGCTAAAGGGATTTTGACCGAAAAGAACGGGACCTTCGGAATGAACATTTACAGAGGCTGCACTCACGGTTGCATTTATTGTGACAGTCGCAGTCTTTGTTACCGTTTCACGCATCCCTTCGAGGATATCGAGGTAAAACAGAATGCACCCGTGCTTCTTGAAAAGGCATTAAGATCGAAGAAAAGAAAGATCGTAGTCGGAACGGGTTCAATGTCAGATCCGTATATGCACTGCGAGCAGGAACTAAGGCTCACGCAAAAGTGTCTCCGGGTAATACGCGACAACGGATGCGGTGTTGCGATACAGACCAAATCCGACAGGATCCTTGATGATATCGATCTTCTTGACGAGATCAACAAAAACGGAAAAGCCGTTGTGCAGATGACACTCACAACGTATGACGACGTATTGTGCGGGAAGATCGAACCGAATGTGTGCAACACGAAGCGGCGGATAGAAGTGCTCGAAAAGATGAAGGAGAGAGGTATCCCAACCGTAGTATGGCTCTCGCCCATACTTCCTTACATAAACGATACGGAAGAAAATATATCGGCAATCCTCGAAGAATGCGGCCGCGTCGGAGTTACGGGAGTCATATGCTTTGGCATGGGACTTACACTGAGGGACGGTGACAGAGAATATTTTTATGCCGCACTCGATAAGCATTTTCCGGGCCTCAAAGAAAGATATATCAGGGAATTCGGTAAGGCCTATGAGATCGCAAGCCCAAAATCCCGCAAACTCTTCAAAGTTTTTTACAGGATCTGCGAGACATACGGAATGCTTTCGAGTCCGGACGCATGTTTTGCATACATGAATGCGTTCCCGGACAGATACCCTCAGCTAAATATTTTTGACATGTAATACGGTGAGAAAGGAAGGAGGATCGGCCGTGAAGGGTGAATATAAGACTAAAGCCAGAAACATGATCATAGATTATCTGAAGTCAAACGCCGACAAGCGTTTTACGGCAGGTGATATAGTAAAAGCTCTTTCCGCGAGCGGAGCGACCATCGACCGTTCCACCATATACCGCAATATCGATCGCCTTTGCGATGACGGAAAGCTCGTCAGGTATAAGGAGAACGACGTCAACGGCGCGTGTTTCCAGTATTCTGAAGGACACGGCTCGTGTCATCAGCATATGCATGCGCAGTGCGCAAACTGCGGGAAGATATATCATCTCGACAATGAGATCTTTGCCGGAGCGGAAGAGAAGCTTAAAGAAGAATACGGCTTGGAGATCGATTTCGGTAAAACTGTTATAATCGGAAAATGCGAGGATTGTAATAAATGATCCCGCAGGCTTTCTAATCCGATTGCATATCAGAGCTTTGATTGCATTTTGGAGTTGCGCTCCGGTGAACTGATTCCGCTTCATGGAAGATAGCGTGAGACTGCCTTTTCTTCCTTCTGACACGGTTGATGTGTCTTTCGAAATCACCGCTCCTTAAGAGTTCCGCAAGCACGTATTGTTCGAAAAGAGGAACCGTGCATGAATAAAATCCGAGTTTCTCCCTGAAAGTTTCAAGCAGATCCGCAGGGAGCAGCATATATCCGACACGAAGTGACGGAGCGATGGTCTTTGAAAAGGTGTTCAGGTATATGACGCGTTTCCCTCCCGACACAGAAAACAAAGTGTCCTCCTCTTTGCTTGAAACGGTAAGCTCGGAATCGTAGTTGTCTTCAATGATGATGCCGTTATGTGTTTCGGCCCAGTGAAGGTATTCCTTCTTCTTCGAGATACCGACGGAGATACCGCTCGGGAAGCTGTTAAAGGGAGTTACATGCAGTACATGGGCTTTCGTGGCGGCAAGCTCCGGTGAATAGAGTCCCTCAGAAGTGAGAGTGATATGGTCACATCTGATACCAAATGATTCGTAGACCTTCTCGATCTTGTTGTAACAGGGATCCTCCGTTGCGTATATATGGTCCCGTCCGAGTAACTGTGCGATAAGCCCGTACAGGTACTCGGCGCCGGCGCCTATCACTACCTGTTCGGGTGAGACAAAAATCCCGCGGCTTCTCGCCAGATATCTGCATATTTCTTCTCTGAGTTCATTGCATCCCTCATTGGGAGATTTGACAAGAATGCTCTCACTTTTATCAAGAAGGACTTTTCTCATGGTACGTGCAATAACCGAAAAAGGAAAATCTCCGGTCTTTTGTGGTACGCTTTCGGTACAGACAGGTGTTTTCACGGAAAGTCCGGTGTTTTCTTTTTTGTGTGAGGCATCCGTAAGAAAATCGTCCTCACGGTATATGACATAATATCCGCTCCGTTCACGGGCTTCGATATAGCCCTCGTCCACAAGGAGCGAGAGAGCGTGCTCGACCGTTATCACGCTGATCCCGACATCATCGGATATGGTACGCTTTGACGGAAGTTTTTTGTCGCGCGGATATACACCGGAAGTGATATCCCTGACAAGCATGTGATAAAGTTGTAAATAAGCGGGTTCGTGAGAGGAACGGTCGATACTGTAAAGCATTTGGTTATATTAAATCCTTTCAATATATGCAAATTGATATGATCAAATATAATATATACCGTACGGGAACGCTTGTAAATACCGGACCGGGAGTATGCCATAACGACCGGATCGTGACGATAACGACCGGATCGTGATCACGTCATAACGACCGGATCATGACGATAACGACCGTATCGTGATCACGTCATAACGACCGTATCGTGATCACGCCATAACGACCGGATCGTGATCACGTCATAACGACCGGATCGTGACCACGTCATAACGACCTTACCACGAGCATGTCATGACACAAGATTTTTTACCCACTTGTACTTCTTGTAGTGGATGTAAACGGCAGGGAGCTTCACGATCTCATCGAGATTTATGATAAAGAAGACAACGACAACCGGAAGGTCAAGTACGAAGGCAGCGAGCGCACCCAAGGGTACGATAAATCCCCACATAGTGATGGTGTCGCAGATAAAGCCGAATTTGGTATCGCCGCCGGCCGTAAAGATACCTGTGATAACGTTGCCGTTTATGGAGCGTCCCACCATGTAGTAAACGCACATCACGAGCATTTTGAAAAGGTAATCTTTTGCCTGATCGTTCAGGTTGGCGACGCTCACGATAAACGGAGTCAGAGCAAGTACAACGATACCCGCGACAGCACCGCTTACGATCGCCAGGATGCAAACCTTTCTACCGCAAACACGTGCTTCTTCAAGATGCCCGGCACCAAGCTCGTTTCCGACAAGGATAGAGCCGCCTGTCGCAAGTGCGAAGCAGAAGCATGATATAAGGTCCTTTACGACCGATGCCATAGAATTCGCAGCTGCCGCATCGGAACCGAGATGACCCATAATGACGTTGGTCATCGTGAAGCCTATACCCCATGTAAGCTGATTGAGCAGTACGGGTAATGTATGTCTGACATATATCGAAGAGATCTCCTTCGGAGTCGAAAAGATCGATGAGATCCTGAATTTGAGGACTTTTTTCTTTATGCGGACAATGACGCTGAGCGTATAGCCGAGAAGACCGGATATCGATGTCGCGAGCGCGGCACCCGCTGTTTCCATCCGGGGCAGACCGAACAATCCGTAAATAAACACACCGTTGAGGCAGATGTTTGTAAGCACCATTATAATGCTTATGATCGTCGCCTCTTTTACGTGTCCGATGTTTTTCATGATCGTGAGCTCTATACTTGCCAGACTGAGGAATATGTACGAAAAGCTGACGATCCTGAGATAGTCGATACCGTATCCGACGATCCCGGGTTCGTTCGTATAGATGTGGATGACTGCGTTCGGAAACATAAACGTTATGGCAAAAAAGAAGAACGCCGTCGGAAAAGCGAGTTTGTAGATGTATCCGAGGAGCTTCTCTATCGAAGCAATGTCGCCTTTGCCCCAATACTGGGAAGCAAGCATACTTGCGCCCGCGGTTATGGCAAAGATGAACAGATCTTTGACAAACGATACCTGCGCAGCCAGATTAACGGATGTCATCGCATCCTGACAGAGCACAACAAGCATGACCGCGTCCGCAACCGGGACGAGGGCATACATGAAATATTGAAATGTCATGGGAAGCACGAGTGAAAGTAACTTCCTGCCGAAATTATCTTTTTTATTCAAAACCGTTTACCTCTTTGTGATCGTCGGAGTAGAAAGTATACATCTTTTATCCGGTTGAGGCAAGCGAGAGTAAATTGAATTTCTTAATCAATTTCAATGTGATATCATCTAAATAGCGGCTTTTATTGAAATATACACGCCAAATCAAATAACAAGGGATTTACGAGGAGGTTTGCTTATGCCGATGATGCAAAGACCGAAAGTTAAGGTATTGGATGATTTCTCAAAGTACTGGGAAAACAGATATGAGAGTTTTTATCTTCAGGTATACGTTCCGAGATCGAAAGTGGAAGGAGACATCAACAACTACGGTTTCAGGGCACCGCTGCTGCTTGTCTTTGCCGAAGAAAAGCTTGATATGAACGGTGCGTGCGCATATGCTAATGAGACCGGACTTGGCGATATAGCCGCGCAATACGATTCAAGCGTTCTTTTTGTATATCCCACATGCCCGGGCGGCTGGGAAAATGCCACAAAAGAGATGTTTGTCGATCTTATAGGTGAGATAAAGATCGATGCCAACTATTCCGACGGTCTTGTTAAGATCACCGACTTTTTCACAAGGGAATTTAAGGGCTATTTCGCGAGAGGAGCAAAATTCAGAACCGATATCTACAGTAAAGGCGCTTCGGCGGATTATGTCGCTAAGAACTTACTCAGGACCATCGAAGGCGAATACCTTTGGGGACCCGGAGAGATCACACCCGCCGTGTGTTCGATGGAAAACCTTTCCGTCATTCCGGAGGTCGAAAGAAAGGATATCGCCATACTCTCCGTCGGTAACAGCGAAGAGATAAATGCAGCGTTTGAGGGATGTGAGAACATTCTTGTAAAGGACAGGGCAGATTACAAAGAGGATTTCAACAATTTTGTAAAGAAATTTAAGATGTGGTGTGGTCATATCGATTTAGAGCCTGATTTTACAGCACTCGACATGACCGAGGTTGCCGGTAAGTGCACGGTAAACACTTCTTCCTACAACATGGGAAAATATAAGGGAACAAAAACTCATCCCGTCGGATATTTCGCATATTATAACAACGATCTCTTTAAGAACGGACCGGCTCCGCTTCTTGTAGGCTTCCACGGCGGCGGAGATTCGTCAATGTATCTGACTTTCGTTGTCGGATGGTGGGAGATCGCGCACAGATACGGATTTATGTTCGTTTCCGTCGAGAACCATCAGGATGTGACCGCTTCCGAAGCTATGGAGCTCATAGCGCATATCAAAGAGAACTACAATATAGACGAAAAGAGGATCTACGCAACCGGGTTCTCGATGGGAAGCGGAAAGACATGGGATCTTTTCCAGGAATTCCCGCAGGCATTCGCGGGCATTGCACCCGGAAGCGCGCTTTTCCCGGTTAAGAACAATTTCTTCGGAAAACCTTGGGGCGACGGCGAGTGGGTCAATTTTACGGTTCCGGTTCCCATCTTTTATTCGGGCGGAGAAAAGACATTTTTACCGGAGCTTCCCGAAAGAGACGTTACGGCTCTCGAGAGAGTTCAGTATGCGGCCAAGGTCAACAGACTAAAGAAAAAATTTGAGGTTGATTTCGAACACAAAGAGAATTGGACGGATCCGCTCTGGGGCGATGCGCCCGATCGAAAGGAAGTCATCCGTGACGAGGGCAGAGGATCAAATCTCACCGTAAATTATTATGACAGCGAGGACGGGGTCTGTCGCACGGCCTTTGCAAGCATAGACGACCAGATCCATGAGTATAGACATCATACCGCGGAAGAGGCATGGAAATTCATAAGTAAGTTTTCGTTATGAGTCATATGCCGGCGGTATCGCGGTTTTAAAAGACCTTTGCGTGCCGTTACATGGCAGTGGTGTCATCCGCGGGTTCACGGTATTCGTAATGAACATATTCGTATTTCGGGAACCTGTCGACGGTCTGTTTCATTTCTTTATAGATCATGTCACGCAAAACCTTCTTCGCCTCATGGCGGGGAAGGTTTTTGTCGGCATAGAACGGCCCTGCGACGAACGATACGACACGCGGGCGTTTTACGAACGGAAGGATACGTTTTTTATAGACATTGGTCATCGTAAAGCAGGGAACATCAAGATCGTAGGGGTAAGCCATGGATGTGTCCTTAAAAGGCCTGATGTCCGTATAATAAGGCCATATATGCGCTTCGGGATAGATGATGACCGCTTTCTTTTCCCTGATCCTTGTGGTCACGGCATTCCTGAAATTGCGTGCGTGCTCAATGTCGGTATAAACCGGGATCGCGCCGAGCATCACGACAAAATTACGGATTCCGGGTATCGAAGTTGCGTCGGGATTGCAAATGAGAAAATCCTTCTTCGGGAAAGTAAGCATCGAGGGAGTAAAAGCGTCGAGGTCGGTGCCTGTGTGATTGGCATAGACAAAATAGCCTGTTTTCCTGAATTTTGAAAGCTTTCTGCGTCCCACGAAGTGTTGATGATATTTGAGTTTGATCCATGTGAAGACAAGAGGACGGACCACAAAATGATAGATCGTAAATTCGAAAAAGAGCCAGAACGGATTCTTACGGACATATTTAAAGTCCTTCGGAAGTTTTTTGGTCTCGATCGAATTTGATGCGAAATCATCGTTGACGGGATCGGAATAGTAGATCGTCCTCTTGTGTTTCTTCATAAGTCATTTCCTTTTCTCTATCGTGTCGGATAACATTCGGCGCATTTTGATCATGCATTCCTTCTGGCTCTCGGCATAAGGAGAAGCAAGATAACGTTTGGAATACTCACGTCTTATGTCATCATGTTCTATAAAGAAATCTATTTTCTTTGCAAGATCGCGGTGATCGTTGCATTTGAAGAGTGAGCGCTCGTCAAGCGCAAATGCTTTTGTGGCGCAGCGGGGTGAATTGTTGATAATGGGGACAACTCCGCAGCTTATGGCTTCAAGGCAGGCGATCGCTTCGATCTCGATCTCTGCGGGATGACAATAGAGATCGACATAATTAATGACTCTCGCCAGCTGTTTTCTCGTGAAGAATTTCATGATCGGCATCTTGATACCGGCTTTTCTGACGGCCCGAAGTATTTGGGCCCTTCTGGGTCCGCTGCCCGCGAAGATGAGCCTTATCTTATCCTTATATTTGCTGCAGCCCACGGCCCTGACGAGGGTTGTGTGTGATTTTTCTTTTGCATAGCGACCCGTGAAGAGAATGAGAAATTCATCCTTTAAACGGTCGGGCTTTTCGGTGGGAGCATATTTGTATGCTTCGTTCACACCGTTTGAAATAACGACGCCGTTTGTTTTATGGCCGACTGTTTTTTCAAAGAGATCCCTTATGAAAGCGGTGGGATAGTGGATCGTATCCGCATATCGGTATGTCTTTTTATAGAAATGCTTATATACCATCCTGTTGAAGAAGGAGGAATTCATAAACATCAATATATGACTTGAAAAGTTTTCTGCCTGACAATGGAAACCCGCCGTAACCGGGATCCCGAGTTCTCTTGCGATCGCAATGGCACAATTTCCCACGGGGAAAGGCATCATGACATGAACAATATCCGAGCCTTCAATCGCTTCACGGATGATCTTTTTATCGGGTTTTGCTATCGTAACGTTGTTCTTTTGTACGATCTTATTGATTATAAAGCCTAGATTAAGAGTTTTTACTATATAGAAACCTTCCTGACCCTCGCGGGAAATGTCGGGACAAATTACTTTAACGGTGTCGCCGCACGACTTCAGATATCGTATCAGATTCATGCACGCAACAGTTGTACCGTTGTTCTCCTCCCCGAGAACGTCGGCGACTATTGTTATCGTCATTGGGAAATCCTCCAAAACACTTCTTTATGCCCAATGTATGGACTGGAATTATTCACTTATTTAGTTTATCATATCATAAATAAAATGCAAACTTTCGGAAACAATTCTTGACATCAACGCGTTAAAGTGCTATAGTGCGATACAACGGAAAAACGAATAAAGAAATATTGAAAGAACGGCATGATGATGCCGTTCTATAGGATACAGGAGGATATACGTATATGATAGTAGTTTTAAAACCCAACGTGGCTGCAGAAAAGCAGGATCGTCTCATTGACTGGCTTAAGAGTCTTTCACTTAATGTACATGTTTCAACAGGAGAATATCAAACGGTTCTCGGCCTTGTAGGAGATACAAGTGCCGTCGATACGGCGCTTCTTGAGAGTCTTGAGATCGTCGATACCGTAAAACAGGTTTCGGATCCCTTCAAGAGAGCAAACAGGAAATTCCATCCCGAGAACACGGTCATAGATGTAAACGGTGTAAAGATCGGCGGAGGAAATTTCTGCATGATCGCCGGACCCTGCTCGGTAGAATCGGAGGAGCAGATAGTAGGTATCGCAAAAGCGGTAAAAGCTGCGGGAGCAGGCATGCTTCGCGGCGGTGCTTTTAAGCCCCGTACTTCCCCTTATGATTTCCAGGGACTCAAGAAAGAAGGACTTCGTCTTCTTTCGACCGCAAAAAAGGAGACGGGTCTGCCTATAGTTACCGAGATCATGAACGCATCGGATCTTCCTCTTTTTGACGATGTCGACGTTCTTCAGGTAGGAGCGAGAAACACACAGAATTTCGATCTCCTTAAGGAACTCGGGACCACCGGAAAGCCCATCCTCTTAAAGAGAGGTATCGCGGGTACTTTAAAAGAACTCCTTATGAGCGCGGAATATATCATGTCGAGCGGCAATGAAAACGTTATTCTTTGCGAGCGCGGTATCAGAACATACAGCGATTACCTTCGCAATACGCTTGACCTTGCTTCCGTACCCATGCTTCACGAGCTTTCGCATCTTCCCGTTATAGTTGATCCTTCGCATGCCACAGGTATCGCAAGGATGGTTCCTCCCATGGCACTTGCCGCTACGGCATGCGGTGCCGACGGACTTATCATCGAGGTTCACAACGATCCCGAACATGCACTCTGCGACGGCGCACAGTCCTTACGTCCCGAAGACTTTGAGAGTCTCGCAAAGAAGGTAAGAGGCATAAGGGAAGTCATAGACTGAATCTTTCTGTTTTGAGGAGGCTTTAAAGATGCGAACAGGCGTAGTCGGACTCGGTCTTATAGGCGGGTCTTTTGCCAAGGCATACAAAAAAGAGGGTCATGAAGTCATGGCCTTTGATACGGATAAAAAGACACTCGATTTTGCAATGCTTTCAGGTGCCGTAGACGCACCGCTCAATGACGAGAATATCCCTTCGTGCGATCTGATACTTGTTTGCACATATCCGGAAGCGGCGATAGATTTCATGAATCAAAAAGGTCCCGTCTTCGGAAAACGACCTGTTGTTATCGATGCATGCGGAACAAAGGAAGTTGTCGTAAAAGCAGGCATGGAGCTTGCAGAGAAATACGGATTTACATATGTCGGCGGTCATCCGATGGCGGGAACACAGTTCTCGGGATTCAAATATGCCAAAGAGAATCTCTACAAGGGAGCTCCCATGGTAATCGTTCCTCCCGTTTACGACGATCCCGTGTTCCTCGACAATATCAAGAAACTGTTAGCACCCGCCGGATTCGGTAAGATAACCGTAACGACGGCGCAGGAGCACGACAAGGTCATAGCGTTCACATCGCAGCTTGCGCATGTGGTTTCGAACGCCTATGTTAAGAGTCCCTCGTCTCGTCTTCACAGCGGACTTTCCGCCGGAAGTTACAAGGATCTGACACGTGTCGCATGGCTTAATCCCGGCATGTGGACGCAGCTCTTTATGGAGAACTCGGACAACCTGATATTTGAAATAGACACATTGATGGCAAACCTTAAGGAATACCGTGATGCCATTGCAAACAACGACAAGGACACACTTTATCGTATTCTTGATGAAGGAAGAAAGATCAAGGAGGAGGTCGACGGCTGATGCAGGTAGTTACAGTAAACGCAAGCAAAAAGTATGACGTTAAGATCGGAACCGGTTTTATCGAAAAGATCGGTGACCATATCGCTCCGCTTATGTCAGGGAAAAAAGTCATGGTAGTTTCGGATGACAATGTTTTTCCCCTTTACGGCGAAAAGGCGGTCAAGTCGCTCAGTGAAGCCGGATATGTCGTTTCGACCTTTGTCTTCAAAAACGGAGAGGAAAGCAAGAACATCACGACCTACAACGATCTTTTGGAGGCGCTTTTTGAGGCACAGCTCACAAGAAAAGATCTTATTGTGGCTATAGGCGGCGGTGTCGTTACCGATCTGTCGGGATTTGCGTCCGCAACTTTCCAAAGGGGCATCGGACTCGTCATGGTCCCCACGACACTTCTTGCGGCTGTTGACGCGTCTGTCGGCGGCAAGAACGGTATCAATCTTTCCCGCGGTAAAAATCAGGTCGGAACGTTCTGTCAGCCGAGCCTCGTGCTTTGCGATATCGAAACGTTATGGACTTTGCCGCGCGAAGAATACATAAACGGTTGTGCCGAAATAATCAAATATTCCATGATCGTCAACGAGGGATTGTTTGAACTTATCAGGGACAAGGAAATAAGAGATCAGTACGAAGACATCATAACAAGGTGTATTACCATAAAGCGTGATTTCGTTGAGGCCGACGAATTTGATATCGGAAAACGAATGATGCTTAATTTCGGTCATACCATAGGTCATGCGGTAGAAGCATGCAGCGGCTACAAGATCCCTCACGGTAGAGCGGTGGCCATAGGTATGGCTGCGATAACCAAGGCGGCCGTAATAAACGGTTATTGCACCGAAGACACAAGAATGCAGCTCGATGAGCTCCTCGAGCAATACGACCTTCTTGACGAGTTGAAATATACAGCCGAAGAGCTTATGGAATGCGTTAAAGTTGACAAGAAGAACAGCTCCGGAATGCTCAGGATCGTTATCCCGAAAGCGATAGGAAGCTGCTGGATCAAAGAAATATACAAAGAAGAATGTCTTAAATGGATAGTTCTCGGAGGTGCCAGATGATAAAGGTTGTGGAAAACGGACAACGCAGCGGTTCCGTAAAGGTGCCCGCTTCTAAGTCTGTCGTACACAGAATGCTCATCTGCGGTGCGCTTTCAAACGGTCAGTGCGGTGTGGGAGTCGATACCGTTTCAAAAGATATCGAGGCAACAACGGAGTGTCTTGCCGGCATGGGCGCCGATATAGTAAAGTCCTCAGGCCGGATCGATATCAAAAAAGGACTTTCTTTGGGCGGCGAATGTGATGTTTGCTGCAAAGAGAGCGGATCGACCTTAAGATTTCTGATACCCGTTGCGGCGGCACTTAAAAAAACCGTGCGTTTTCATATGGAGGGCCTCCTTTCGAAGCGTCCCCACGATGTTCTGACAAACGAACTCATGCGTCACGGGGCAAAGATATCACAGGACGGCGATGTGCTCACGGTCTCGGGAGAGCTAACTCCCGGTACGTATGAAATAGCCGGCAACATATCGTCGCAATTCATATCGGGATTACTTTTTGCGCTCCCCCTGCTTGACGGCGATTCAAAGATAATCATAACAGGAAAGAGAGAATCCGTTTCCTACATAAACATGACACTTGATGCGCTTCGCGGGAGCGAAGTGACGATTGAGGAAATCCCCGAAGGATACTTTGTAAAAGGGAACCGGGAATATAAGCCGCCCGTTTTTGCCGAAGCGGAACGCGACTGGTCGGGCGCGGCATTTTTCCTTTGCATGGGAGCGATGTCTCTTAAGGGCATAACGCTTATGGGCATGAATATGTCGTCCCGTCAGGGCGATATGAAGGTCATGGATATCCTGAGGGAATTCGGAGCGAGGATCGAAATAACGGGCGACGACGTGTTCGTCAAAAAGGGAGAAGCCCGTCCGTGCGTGATCGATGCAAAGGATATACCCGATCTTGTGCCCGTTCTTTCCGTGCTCATGTGTGCGGCAAAGGGAAAGAGCGTGATCAAAAATGCCGAAAGGCTGCGTTTTAAGGAGTCCGACAGATTGGCTTCGACATCAGCGATGATAAAAGCACTCGGAGGAGAGATCGTTGTCACGGACGACGGACTCGAGATCTTCGGAAAAGGTTTCCTTGAAGGAGGAACGGTAGATACCGTCAACGACCACAGGATCGCAATGTCGGCTGCCACGGCGGCAGGCATATGCAGGGGTACTGTGACCGTTCCCGACGCTGAGTGTGCCGACAAGTCGTATCCGGGATTTTTTGACGATCTTGAAGCCATGAATATTACTAAATGAGAGGGGAATATTATGTCCAGTTCGTACGGAGAGAATCTTAAGCTCACAATATTCGGACAGTCTCATTCGCCGGCGATCGGCATGACACTTGAAGGAATACCCGCGGGAAACCATATCGACATGGACGCGCTTCGTAAATTCATGACGAGACGTGCTCCCGGTAACGCTTCATGGTCGACCCCGAGAAAAGAAGCGGATCTGCCCGAATTCCTCGGCGGACTTGTTGATGACACGACATGCGGTGCCCCTCTTGCGGCGATAATCCGTAATACGAATACCAGATCATCGGACTATGAGGAGTTAAAGAGAATTCCGAGACCCGGACATGCCGATCTTACTGCGCAGATCAAATACGGCGGGTTTCAGGATGTGAGCGGCGGAGGACATTTTTCCGGCAGACTTACGGCTCCCCTTTGTATAGCCGGCGGTATCTGCAGACAGTTGCTCGCAAAAGAAGGTATAAGCGTTATGGCGAGAGTGCTTTCGGTCGGTGATATATGCGACGAGGGAGAATTACTCGCGCCCCTTGACGACAAGCTTTTCCCTGTAGTCAGCGATGAGCGGGGAGAAAAGATGAAAGAACTTATCGATACCGTAAGGGCAGAGAAAGATTCGATCGGCGGAGTGATCGAATGCGTTGTTACCGGCTTGCCGGCAGGTATCGGCGATCCCATGTTTGACGGCATGGAAAACAGGATCGCCGGTATAGTTTTCGGTATTCCCGCCGTTAAAGGCATAGAATTCGGTGCCGGTTTTGAAGCTGCGAAAAAGAGAGGCAGCTCAAACAACGATCCCTACACTGTCTCCGGCGGAAAGATCACTGCGCGGACCAATAACGCCGGCGGGATCCTCGGCGGCATAACAAACGGGATGCCGATAGTTTTCAGAGCAGCATTTAAGCCTACGCCCTCTATCGCGCTCGAACAAAAGAGTGTCGATATGAAGGCAGGTAAAGAGGAGATCCTTGAGATCAAAGGACGCCACGATCCCTGCATAGTCGTGCGTGCCGTACCCGTAGTCGAAGCGGCCGCATCGATTGCCTGCTACGATGCTATGCTCGGACGCAAAAAAGAACTCTGAAGAAGGTTGACGATATGACACTAAGATGCGGTCTTTTGGGGAGAAAGCTCGGTCACAGCATTTCTCCCTTGATACATTCCATGCTTGCCGATTATTCTTATGAGCTTTTTGAAAAGGAAGAGGATGAGGTAGGAGCATTTTTAAAAAGCCGTGAATTTGACGGCCTTAACGTTACGATACCATACAAAAAGACGGTTTTTGCGTACATGGATGAGGTGAGCGAGGTAGCCGGAAAGCTCGGAAGCATAAACACTGTGGTAAAGCGCGCCGACGGCTCGTTATACGGCGATAATACCGATGTTTTCGGTTTTTCGGAACTCCTTAAGATGTTTAAGGCCGCGCCGGCAGGCAAAAAAGTGCTCGTCCTCGGCAGCGGAGGAGCTTCGGTATCGGTAAAATATGTGCTCGACGGGCTCGGTGCCGACGTTGTTACGATAAGCAGGAACGGAGAAGACAATTATTTGAATCTTTCAAAGCATTGGGATGCGTCATATATCGTAAACACAACGCCCGTGGGGATGTTCCCGAATGTTTCGGAATCGCCGCTTGACCCCGCGCCCTTCAAAAAACTGGAGGGAGTGGTTGACATCATCTACAATCCGAAAGAGACAAAACTCATGGAACTCGCCCACAAAGCCGGGATACCTTCGGTAAACGGCCTCTTTATGCTTGTCGGACAAGCGGCAAAGAGTTCCGCACTTTTCAGGGGCATAGATCCCGATTATTCCGTGATAGAAGACATATATAACAAGCTTAAGGATCAGCCGATCTGAGAACAGGAGATCTTATGAAGATATTAGTGATAAACGGACCAAACATTAACATGCTCGGGATCAGGGAACCCGGGATCTACGGAACCGAGGATTATATGTCTCTTCGAAAGCTTCTCGAAGAGACTGCGACGGAATGTGACATAAGCGTTGAAGAATACCAGTCGAATCACGAGGGCGATCTTGTCGACAAGATCCAGCATGCGTACGGAAGGGTGGACGGTATCGTTATAAATCCCGCCGCATATACACATACGAGCATTGCCATACTCGATGCATTAAAGGCTGTAGGTATACCTACCGTAGAGGTGCATATCTCAAACGTTTCGGCACGCGAGGATTTCAGGCAGATATCGTATATAAGATCGTATTGTGTCAAGACGATCTCGGGTCTCGGGATAGAAGGATACAGACAGGCGATCCTTTACCTGAAAGACCTTATAGAGCTTAACAGACAATAAAATCGGAAGCCTCGAAGTCAGCTGGTTTTGTGGCAAAATAATGGGCATTATGGTATAATAAGAGTCGGTACACAAAAAGTTTACCGACTCTGTTTCTTTTTGTGTAACAGACGGCATTTTTAACCAAAATGATCGGTTTCGTGAATTCTATACAAATTCGATAAATAATCATTGGAAAGGAGCCTGTCATGAATAATTTTGTTTATGATACGCCCACTAAGGTATATTTCGGCAGGGATGAAGAACTAAAGGTCGGAAAATTGATAGCGGCATACAGACCTAAAAAGGTGCTTGTGCATTACGGCTGTTCTCACGCCAAAAGAACGGGACTCCTTGACAGAGTCCGCGAATGTCTGAGAGCCGAAGGAATTGAATTTGTGGAACTTGGCGGGGTCGTTGCCAATCCCGAGCTCGGGCTCGTGCGTGAAGGCATCAGGCTTTGTAAGGCGGAAGGCGTTGATTTTATCCTTGCGATCGGCGGTGGGTCGGTCATGGATTCCGCAAAGGATATAGCAAACGGTGTGGCAAACCCCGCGGATGATGTTTGGGATTTTTCCTGCGGAAAGGCCGTTCCGCAATATACGCTCAATAAAGGATGTATCCTTACGATCGCGGCTTCGGGATCGGAGATGTCCAATTCCTGTGTTATCACAAATGAGGAGACGGGCGAGAAGAGAGGCTACGGATGTCCTCAGAACAGAATGGATTTTGCGATCGAGAACCCCGAGCTTACATATACGGTGAGTGCATATCAGACGGCATGCGGTGCGGTCGATATAGCGATGCATACGATAGAAAGGTATTTCTGCCCCGGAGAAGGGACATATCTTACCGATTCGATCGCGGAAGCTGTCATAAAGAATGCGATAAGAGCAGGAAACGAGTGCCTCGCCGATCCGAAGAATTACGAAGCGAGAGCCAATATGATGTGGGCTTCGTCGCTCGCGCACAACGGACTTACACAATGCGGAAGAAGATTCCAGCTTGTCGTTCATCAGCTTGAGCACGAGGTTTCGGGAATGTATCCCGGTGTTGCTCACGGTGCGGGACTCGCGGCACTTTGGTGCAGTTGGGCAAGATATACGTATTCGGCCAATCCCGGACGATGGATGCAATATGCCGTTAAGGTCTGGAATGTGGATCCCGATCTTGAAAACCCGGACAGGATGATCAGGGAAGCGATCAACAAGCAGGAAAACTGGTACAGATCGATGAGGATGCCCACCACACTTAAGGAGCTTTCGGTAAAAGAGAGTGATCTTCCGACACTTGCTCTTAAGTGTTCAAGAGACAGGAAGAGAACGCTTGACGGATATATGGCGCTCGGCTATGACGAGATCCTTGATATATACAAGATGGCATACGGAAGCGAATCCGAAGAAAGCTTTTGATGGTATCATTTGCGAACGATGCTTCGTTTAAGAATTTGGCAAGGAAGAGGAAGCAGAAGTATTGCTTTTAGATTGAGGAGGTTCAGATGGGAGTTGAAGAGTATATTTGCGGAATAGTTTCCGGCGGAGACAAGGCTCCTCTCGACGGTATCGACGAGTGCAACCTTATCATAGCGTGCGACAGGGGATATACGCATCTTTCCGAGGAAGGTATCACGGCCGATCTTTTTGTCGGTGATTTTGATTCGTGCGACGAGGTTACGCTTGACAATATACCGCGTCTTGAGCTTGAGAAAGAAAAGGACGATACCGATACGCTCGCTGCGATCAGATTTGCCCTCGGACAGGGGATCACGCAGTTGCGCATGTATTGCTGTTTCGGGGGAAGAACAGACCATTTTCTCGGTAATGTCCAGGCGGCTGCATTTGCGGCTTCGCAAGGCGTAAAGGTCAGCATGTGTGACGAGAATACGGAGATGTATTTCCTTAATTCCGGTTCTATAACGGTCGAGAAGAGAGAAGGATATTCGCTTTCGCTTCTGTCCGTTTCCGACAGTGCTTCCGGAGTATGGATAGAAGGAGCCAAGTATCCTTTGAGTGACCGTACGATCACAAATCTCTTTCCTATCGGTATCAGCAACGAATGGATAGACGATGTTACGATCACGGTAAAAAGCGGCGTTATCGTCGTTATGTGCTGTAAACTGACTGATGGGGGTGCCCATGAAGATCATTCATTGCGCTGACATACATCTTGACAGCGGCCTTTCTGCGAACTTTGACAAAGAAAAAGCGCGCGAAAGAAAGGCTGAATTGTTGCGCACTTTTATACGCATGACCGAATATGCTTCGGAATGCAAAGCGTCAGCCGTACTCATCGCAGGCGATCTTTTTGACAGGGATGCCGTTTCGGCTACAACAAGAAACGGCGTGATCGGTGCGATAGAGTCCGATCCGAATATCACATATTATTATCTTAAAGGAAACCATGACCGGAAGGACATTTTCGGTTCTCTTTCGGAGATCCCCGAAAATCTTAAGACATTTAACGAAACATGGACTTCCTACAGGCTCTCGGACAAAATAATGCTCTACGGGCTTGAATTTGATGCGCATAACTGCGCGTCTGCTGCCGATACGCTTGTTACCGACCCCTCCGACATAAACATTGTCATGCTTCACGGACAGGAGTCACCTTCCGCATCGGATAAAACAGAGGTTATAAACATTAAGTCCTTTAAGAACAGAAACATTGATTATATGGCGCTTGGGCATGTTCATTTCTTTAAGGACGCGCCTCTCGACGGCAGAGGAAGGTATTGCTACCCGGGATGCCTTGAGGGAAGAGGTTTCGACGAGAGCGGTGAACACGGATTTGTCGTGCTTGATATCGACGAGGTATCGGGAAAGATCGCATCCGAATTCATCAGCATCGCTTCAAGAAGATTCATTAATGTCGAGGTCGATATCTCGGGCCTTAATCTTACGACAGAGATCATAAAGGCAGTTGCGGAAAAGATCGATGAGAAAGAGGCGTCTTTTGATGACTGTGTGAGGGTTGTGCTTACGGGCAATACCGACGTCGAAGCCGAGAAGGATGAAAACGTCATCTCCAAAACGTTCGAAGACAAATATTGTCTTTTCAGGCTTTACGACGAATCGACTTATTCGATCGATTACGAAAGCTATGCGGCGGACAGGTCGCTTAAGGGAGAATTCATCCGTGCCGTAAAGAACGATCCCACTGTTCCCGAAGAGAAAAAGGCGGCGACCATCAGATACGGTATCAGGGCATTGCTCGGAGAGGAAATCATATGAGGATGATCGAATGCAATATAATGAATTTCGGTACACTCAGCGATTTTCATTATAAGTTTGAAGAAGGAATAAACAGGATAGTACGCGGCAACGGTTTCGGAAAGAGTACCCTTGCGGCGTTTATCCGTGTTATGCTTTACGGCTTTGAGGGTGAGGGCAAACGTGATACGCTCAGCCGTGAGAGGAAGTTCTACGAGCCTTGGCAGGGCGGCGTTTACGGCGGAGATATCGTTTTTGAGGTCGGTGAGCGCAGGTACCGTGTTACGAGAACATTCGGCAGCAAGGCCGATACCGACACATTTGAACTCTTTGACATGTACACCAATCTTAAAGTCGACGATTACAGCGAGCGCCTGGGGCTCGAGCTTTTTGACATGGATTCCGACACGTTCAGAAGAACTGTCTTTGTCGGACAGGACGGTGTCGAGACTTCGGTAAACGACACAATAAACGGAAGGATCGGCGCGCTCGTTGACAATACGGACGATCTCGATGCTTTCGACAATGCGAGATCGGCACTTGAAGACCTTATAAATTCGCTTTCGCCGAGAAGAAAGACGGGCGAGGTAAGCAGGCTTAACGAGCGGATCACGTCTCTCGATGCCGCGATCATAAGCGCCGGCGAATATGAAAAGAGCATGGATAACATTCTTTCCATGAGAGGGACCGAAGAGGAGAAGCTAAAAGAGATCAGGGAAGAAAAAGACAAACTTGCCACAAAGGCAAAGCAGCTCGGCGCTTATATGGAAGTTGCCAACAAAAAAGAGCGCTACGGTCAGCTTTTGGCTGATCTGGAAACAAAAGAGAGGGAGCTTGCTTCGATAAAGAAAGAATTGCCCGCGGGTGTCGATATCATTGAATTCCCCGACGCATCGGAGCTTAAGGAAAAGGCGCAGAATTATGTGAAAGCCACGTCGGAACTTTCCACTACCAAGCTTATAGAGCTTACCGAAGATGAGCAAAAAAAATACGACAGGATAAAAGACCTGTATAAGGACGTTGATCCGACGAAAGATGCCGAAAAATATATCGATGCCTGCAAGATAAACATCGATCTTGAAAAAGAGATAACGATGAAGGAGGCCCAAAAATTCGTAAGCAGCAACGAGCGGGACAAAGAAAAAAGGACAGGGAAAAAGATAAGGATAATCTTTTTTGCGATCTCACTGATCGCTGCGATCACCGGGATCGTTCTGTTCATTACGCTTGACTCGAAAGATGCGGCATACACTGCGGCCCTGGCAGTGCTCGTGCTCATCACACTCGGACAGATCCTGTCAGCGGGAAGCAACAGGAATGCGAAGCAGCGTGCCATGGAATGTGATATCCTATACAGGGATATCGATCTGATAAGAAAACATATCGATGCGGTCAATGATGACATAATGGTATTTTTGAACAGGTTTTATAAAAAATATGAACCCGAGACGGCACAGGATAAGCTACGCGAGATCATCGGAGAATACGCGGATTATAAGATCCTCAGGCAAAAAAAGCTGAACGCTCATGAGGCCGTTTCCGAGGCCAGGAATAAACTTGACCGCGCGGAGGGGTATTTGATAAATCTCGGAGCAATGCCCGAGGAAGATATGTATGCACAGCTCATGAAGCTAGCCGATGCTTCTGAAAAGGCCAAAAACGCCGTCAATGCTTATGAAGCGTCAAAGGAATCGATAAGAGCATTTAAGGCAGAAAATGATGTTGATGCCATCATGAGTGCCGTAGTTCCCGAAACGGATGAATCCCTTGCGGAAGTCACGTCGCGGCTTGAGGAATATACAAGGCTTGCCGACGATTCGTCGCAAAGACTTGCTTCGCTTGATAAGCGAAGCGACGAGATCGCTCAAAATCTTGATGAGATCGAAACAAGACGCGCCGAAAGGGAGATCCTCAGAAAAGAGCGCGACAGCAAGCAGGAAACTTATGATTGCATCGTTATAGCAAAAGAGCATCTCGTAAAAGCCAAGGAGACGCTTTCGGCACGTTATATCAAGCCGATCTACGATAAGTTTATGTATTATCACACCATGATCACCGGCGAAGATACGCGGGAATACATGGTCGATGCAAATATCGATGTTTCGGTTAAGGAGCAGGGCCTCACACATTCGATCCTTCAGCTGAGCAAAGGACTCAGGGATGTAGTGGGATTGTCGCTTCGAATGGCATTTATAGATGTCATGTTCCCCGGCGAGAAGCCCGTGCTCATCCTTGACGATCCCTTTGTCAATCTCGACAGGACAAATCTCGAGGCTGCCGAAAAACTCATGAAGATCATCGGAAATGATTATCAGGTAATATTCTTTGCAGCCAGGGACGAGGGCGAACCTCAGATCGAAATGTAAAGATCAACCGTTTATAAAGAGGAAAAAATAATGAATATGTTGTTTAATCAAAAAAAGGCACTTAACCCGTATCTTCCTTCGTGGGAATATGTTCCGGACGCGGAACCCCATGTCTTCGGGGACAGAGTCTATGTGTACGGGTCGCATGATATCTTTAACGGCTGGGTTTTCTGCCTCGGCGATTATGTTTGCTGGTCCGCTCCCGTAAACGATCTTTCGGACTGGAGATATGAAGGAGTCATCTATAAAAGAACAGACGACCCCATAAACGAGGACGGCAGGATGGTGCTTTACGCGCCCGATGTATGTCAGGGCCCCGACGGTCGTTATTACATGTATTATTTCTATGACAAGAGATCTTGCATAAGCGTTGCTGTTTCCGACAAACCCGAAGGTCCTTTCGTATTTTACGGCAGAGTACACGATGATGCGGGCGAGCTCATAGGCGAGAGATACGGAGACGAGCCTTACTTTGATCCCGCGGTGCTTGTTGAAGGTAGTTATGTTTATCTTTACGGAGGTTTCTGCGGTCAGGGAGACAAATCCCGTACGGGTTGCATGGTGACAGTTCTTGATGCGCGCGACATGCTTACCGTGATCGAGGAACCCGCGTTTGTTATCCCCGGAAACTGCTTCAGTAACGGAACGGGATACGAGGGACACGCATATTTCGAGGGACCTTCGATACGTAAGATCGGTAAGAAATATGTTCTCGTTTATTCCTCGGAAAGAATGTGCGAACTTTGCTATGCCGTGAGCGATTCACCGGATGAGGACTTTGAATATAAGGGATGTATCGTGTGCAACAACGATACGGGCATTGATACATATAAACCCGCCGACGCCCCCACAGCTTACGGAGGAAACAATCACGGCGGTCTCGTTCGTATCGGTGACGACTGGTACATTTTCTATCACAGGCAGACAAACGGAACGTGGTATTCGCGTCAGGGATGCGCCGAAAAAGTTGAGGTCGGCGAAGACGCCACTATCCCGCAGGTAGAAATGACATCATGCGGTCTTTCGGATTCGCCTCTTGAGGGCAGAGGTTTTATCCCCGCATACATCGCATGCAATCTTTTTAAGGACAAGGACATGTCTCCCATGGCGGATATGGGAGGTGGCAATAAGTCAATCCCGATGATCACGCAGGACGGTAAGGACGGCGATGAGGAACCCGGCTATATCGCCAATTTTACCGACGGAGTAACGGCAGGCTTCAAATATATCGATCTAAAGGGGAATAAAAAGGTCAGCATCATCACCCGCGGATACGGAAACGGAACGTTTGAGTTCGCTACAGAGATCGGCGGAAAACCGGTTGCATCCCTTAAGGTTTCAAATACCAATTTCTGGGAGGTTACCTCTGCCGAGGCATCTTTCCCCGAGGGAACTTTCCCTGTATATGTAACGTACAGGGGCGATAATGCGCCTTCGTTCCTCGGATTCATACTCGAATGATTCATACGCGGGAAAGCGAATTCTTTTGTCGGCCGTTTTCCAACCGCTCCTTGCAGCGTGATCGACAGGCAGTTATCATCGGCCTGGTTGTATCCGTTATCGGAATGCTGCTCATAATGTGCGCGATGAAGATGTCAAAACGGCGCCCGGTCATGCAAAATGCCGAATAAATGCGGGGCATGAGTTTAATGCTGGTTTTTATGATTTTTTGTGGTATAATATCACACTGTAAGTTTTGAAAATGCACCTGTAGCGAAGTGGATAACGCGCAGTCTTCCGAAGTCTGAGATCACAGGTTCAAATCCTGCCAGGTGCGCTGCACAGATACGGGTGAGCACGGATATGTGTTCATCCGTTTCTGCGTGATAAAGCAAAATTGCTTCCAAAGAAGCGGAATATAAAGAGGAGGCCCGACATGCCGTTTTTCTTCAGTATGGTTGTTGCTTTTATGCTCCTGTTTTTGACGGGCACGGCAACTTTCTATATGAAATTGATACCGAAAAAACGCATATTAAGGATCGTCTCTGTCGCCATGATGGTCGTCATAAATCTTGGAACCGTATGGTTTATGGTCAACAAAATGTCTGAGACGGACGGTTTCATATATAGAGCATGCATGTTCCTCGCGACTCTATGTTTTGTCGTAAACATATACGGAGCTGTTTTCTTCCTGATATCGCTTATCGTACGTCTTTCATGCAGGATCCTTAAGAAGAAGGATTCAAAAGTCGCTGTATTCCTTCGCGGGAAATATTTCAGGCTTTGCGTACTATCGTTTACGGTACTCCTCGGGATCGCGGGCTATATAAACATGTCGATCGTTAACGTCCGGGACTACGATGTCTACACGGACAAGCTGCCGGCAGGGAAGGAATACACTTTTGCCGTGATAACGGATATGCATCTTTCAACGGGTGTTTATGCGGGAAGGGTTGATGATCTGTTTGAGAAGATCAACGATACAGGCTGTGATGCCGTACTTTTTGTCGGAGATATCGCGGACAATAAAACGTCTAAGGCAGCCTATGACGAGCTGCGTAAGGCTCTCGGCACGCTAAAGTGTCCGCTCGGCGCCTTTTATGCGGACGGCAATCATGATGATTCGGGATCGCAAAATATGCGCGTTCTTATGACCAATGCAGGCGTTAAGGTGCTTTCCGACGAGAAATATGAACTTACTCCCGAGATAACGCTTTACGGGAGAAACGATCCGCGATCCTTCAGAGGCGGAAAAACAAAGATACCGACAGATCTTTCGGATGAAAAATTCAATCTTATAATGACACACCAGCCCGTTAACCTCAGCTTGTTTGCCGACGCAGGCGCGGATCTTTCGGTCAGCGGTCACACACACGGTGAGCAATTCCCGCTCATGTATCCCATCATAGCCGCAAGCAACGACGCTGTTATGGGTCATGATTCGATAGACGGTATGGATGTTATAGTCAGTCGCGGAGTTGGCGGATGGGGACTTCATTTTTCGCTCCCTTCGCCGAAAGAGATAGCGCTTGTGCATGTTATATCAGAGGTAGATTATGACAGATAGTGTATTTTTTCTCAGAACAGCGGATCTTTATATCAGTCCGATCGCTTCCGTGGAATACGAATTACTCGCTAAAGGCGAGGAGTCGGAGACTTTTAACGAAAACGAAAGAAAATATCTGACGGATGAGCTGCTTTCGGAGCTTGAAAAGATATGCGTGGATGACGAAGACTCCGGTTTCATCTTCAACACGGTCTGGAGAGTGAGACTCAGGGCAAATATCAAGGAGCAGGTAGGACTCTTCCGTTTTCTTGGGCCTCAAAAAAAAGGAAGAGTCGGTTTCGAGGTCGTTATCTTCCCTGAGTACAGGCATATGGGATACGGTCGTCAGCTTTTGACGAAGATGACTTCTTTCGCGTTCGAGCAAAATGATGTTTATTATCTGTATTCCGACGTCAACAGCAAAGAAGAACCTATGGAATATGAACGTATCTTAAGACGCTCCGGTTTTAAAACGGAGGAAGAGATGATAGATCCTTTCGCCGCCGAGAGGATGATCGATGACGAAGAGATCATAAACCACAAGATCCCCGACAGGCTCATAAAGGAAGCGGACGTAACGTCATATTCCGCTGCGTATGTAATGATCGGACTTTGTGTCGGTATGATAATAAGCATTATCACCAATCTGATGCTTGAAGGACTTGCGGGAGGTCTTATCTTCTCAACGGTCATGGGTGCGATCATGGACCACTTTGAACTTAAACACAGAAAGCATATCATATACGGTGACGATTGATGCGACGTTTGGTCATAGGAATCCTCGCTCATGTAGATGCGGGAAAAACAACTTTGTCCGAAGCTGTCCTCTACAAGACGGAGAGGATCAGAAAGCTGGGAAGAGTCGACAAAAAAGACGCTTTCCTGGATAATTTTGCCCTTGAACGCGAACGCGGCATTACGATATTTTCAAAACAGGCCGTTTTTGAGAGGGGTGATGTGAGCTTTACGCTCATAGATACTCCGGGACACGTTGATTTCTCCACTGAGATGGAAAGAGCTTTGTCGGTGCTTGACATAGCCGTTCTTGTCATAAGCGGTACCGACGGGATCCAGGCTCATACAAGAACTCTTTGGCGGCTTCTCGAGCACTACGATATCCCCACATTCATATTCATAAACAAAACAGACCGGGAAGGCTGCGACAGGGACGCTCTTAAAAAAGAACTTTCGTCACAGCTTTCCGATGCATGCATTTCGTTTAACGATCCCGATTTTAAAGAATATGTAGCTACATGTGACGAAGAGGTAATGGAAAGATTTATAGAAACGGGAGATATTTCTGCGGACGATATAAAGGATCTCGTTGGCGAAAGAAAGCTCTTTCCCTGCTTCTTCGGATCTGCGCTAAGGCTTGACGGAGTAGACGAATTCCTTGACGGTCTGGCTGAATATTCTCCGTCGGTTCCATGTAACGATGAACTGTCCGCGAGGATATATAAGATCGGCAGAGACAACGACGGCAACAGATTGACTTATATGAAGCTTACGGGCGGTGTCTTAAAGAACAGATCGGTGATCGAATATACGGCTCTTAAGGACGAAACCGTATTGCTGCGTCGTACGGACGAAGAACACGACGAGTCGCCCGTAACGGTCGATCACAAAGAAAAGATCACACAGATCCGCATATACGAGGGTGAGAAATATGAAACGGTCGAAACGGCCGAACAGGGGATGGTCGTTGCTGTTCTCGGCCTTACGGCCACATACTCTGGACAGGTTATCGGACGTGGTGAAGAAGAGGGAGAAAACCGTATTGTTCCAGTTATGACATATAAATTAAAAGCGCGTGACAGATCGGCGCTAATGGCAATCCTTCCCAAGCTTAAGATCCTCGAAGAGGAAGATCCCACATTGCAGGTCACATGGAACGATGAGCTTAAAGAGCTTCAGATCAGCGTGATGGGAGATATTCAGCTTGAGATAATCAAACGCGAGCTCCTTGACAGATTCGGGGAAGACGTGGATTTCGACAAGGGAAGTGTCCTTTACAAAGAAACCGTAAAAGAACCGGTTCTTGGGGTCGGTCATTTTGAACCGCTCCGTCATTATGCCGAGGTACAGATCATGATAGAACCCGCGGAAAGAGGAGCGGGTCTTTCGGCGCATTCCTCGGTTTCGGTAAATGATCTTGAAATGAACTGGCAAAGGCTTATATTGACGCACATATTCGAGAGAAAACATAAAGGAATCCTCACGGGAGCGGAGCTTACTGATGTGAATATCTCTCTTGTTGCGGGACGCGCACATCTTAAACATACGGAGGGCGGAGACTTTAGACAGGCAACCTATAGGGCCGTACGGCAGGGCCTTATGCGTGCGCGCGAAGAAGGTAAATGCGTCCTTTTGGAGCCCTACTATGAGCTTACGATCGAGCTGCCGCGATCGGTCTGCGGCCGCGCCATGACCGATATTGAAAGTCGTTTCGGCCGCGTAACTTCGCAATATGAGGTCGGATATCAGGATATGGTCGGGATCACGGGAGTGGCTCCCGTTTCGACCATGCAGGGTTATTCACGCGAACTGGCTGCATATACGAAGGGACTCGGAAGCATATATTGCTCGTTCTTCGGATATCTTCCCTGTCACAATACAGAGGAAGTAACGGCACTTAGCGCCTATGACCCCGACAAGGATCTTCGTAATCCTTCGTCATCCGTATTTTGTGCTCACGGTGCGGGATTCGTTGTGGAATGGAATGATGTTGACAGCTATAAGCATCTTGATTTCGATACGGAAACGGGAACATTGAGGGGAGATAAGGATTCGGATCCTTCCGCGCCTTTCTGTTTCGTATCGCATGCAACCGATGAACCTGCGATCGGAACAGAAGAGATAGACGAGATCATTTCGAGGACCTTCCACGCAAACAAAAAAGACCATACATACAGAAATCCTTTCAGAAAACACAAAGCAGCGGATAAGGGAAACGAAAGAAGGATCTTAAACGACGGCAGAGAAAACTCCGTTGATAACAGATATTCAAAGACAGTCGGAACGAATGGTCGTGAAAGATATCTTCTTGTTGACGGCTATAACATCATCTTCAAGTGGCCGGAGCTTGCCGAGCTCGCCGGGATAAACATTGACGGGGCGAGAGACCGCCTCAACGATATTCTCTGCGATTATCAGGCTCAAAACGGTTGCAGATTAATGGTTGTCTATGATGCATACCGCGTCGCGGGACATCCCACGGAATACTTTGATCATCACAATATCATCGTTGTCTTTACAAAAGAAGCGGAAACAGCGGACAAATTCATCGAGCGATTCGCACATGAAAACGCAAAGCAGGCCGACATAAGTGTGGCAACGTCCGACGGTTTGGAGCAGATCATAATAAGAGGCGCGGGATGCCGCCTGGTAACGGCCAACGATCTGCTTGAAGAGGTGAACCGGGCGCGCTCCGAAACGAGGAGACGGATTGAGGAGGGGCATGTTGATAAGGTTACGACACGCATCGGGGATCTTATGTGATGTCGTCAAGCTGGCTTGTGTAGAGTTTGTAGTAGGCACCTTTCTTTGCGATGAGCTCGTCATGGCTGCCGGCTTCCACGATCCCGCCGTCATCGATATACATTATGAGATCGCAGTTGCGTATCGTTGAGAGACGGTGAGCTATGATGAATGAGGTACGACCCTTGAGCATCGTGTCGAGACCTTTTTGAAGAGCTTTTTCGGTCTGCACGTCGATGCTTGATGTAGCTTCGTCGAGGATCAGGATCGCGGGATCAGAAAGTAGTGTACGCGCAAACGATATCAGCTGCTTCTGACCCTGTGAAAGGAGAGATCCGCGCTCTTTAACTTCCGTATCGTAGCCGTCTGTCATGTTAACGATGAAATGATCGGCACAAACCTTTTGAGAAGCCGCAATTATCTCTTCGTCCGTGGCATCGAGTTTTCCGTAACGGATGTTATCCTTTATCGTACCGGAAAAGATGAAGCTGTCCTGAAGCATGATACCCATTTGCGAGCGAAGAGACTCGAGCGTGACTTCGCTAATGTCATGGCCGTCTATCAAAACGCGTCCGCTGTCCACATCATAGAAACGCGATATGAGATTTACGATCGTACTCTTTCCGGCTCCGGTTGGACCGACGAGAGCGACGCTCATACCGGGATCGATCTTAAACGAAACGTGGTGCAATACTTCTTTGTCTTCTTCGTATGAGAAGGATACGTCTTCAAATTCAACGCTGCCCTTGATGGGAGGCAGTTCTGTGGCATTCTCTTTGTTGTCGACGGTGACTTTTTCACCCATGGTCTCAAAGATCCTTTCGAGATATGCCATGTTGTTCATAAAATTGTTGAAGATATTGCCGAGGTTCATGATGGGCTGCCAGAAGCGTGCCGCATATGAAGAGATCGCGATGATGACACCGACGGATTTCGCACCCGTGCCGAAAAGCACCATACCGAAAAGGAAGATGGCCGCACGGATAAATACGGATATCAGGTCTATGCCCGGCCATATAAGGTTGTTGTATGTAACGGCCTTCATCCAGGTCTTTCGGCAGTCCTGTGAAAGATCGGCAAATATCCCGGCATTTTCTTCCTCGCGCGCAAATATCTGTGTGATACGTGCTCCGACAATGTTCTCCTGAAGGTAGGCATTGAGGTTGGAATTCTTGTTCGAAACCATCTGCCATGCCTTACGCTGTCTGTTCTTGATAAAGAACATGAACGCGGCGAGCACGGGTATGCCGCAAAGAACGACGAGAGACATCTCTATGTCCGTGATGAGCAGAAAGATCACGATGAACACCAGGTTTATCATCTCGAGAATTGTATTGATAAGTCCGTTCGAGAGCATATCGGAGACGGAGTTTACATAGTTTACGACACGGATGAGTATCTTGCCGTGAGGTCTTGAATCGTAGTAATCGAAGGAGAGCTTTTGCAAATGTGCAAAGAGATCCTTTCTTATGTCAAAGATGATGTTCTGCGACACTTTGACCATGATGCGCTGTCTGATCGTTACAAAGATGATGCTGACTACGAACGCAACGATCAGGAGTATAACGAGCGTTATGAGGTATTTTGTGTCCTTGTCGGGTATCGCATGATCGAGCGCCTGCTGTGTGATCATGGGAGCGAAGAGAGCCGAACCTGCGGCGATCGCGCTCATGAGCATGGCGAAAAGCATGCGGGAAAGATATCTCTTGATATATTTGGAGGCGAGAAGGATATGCCTCATGTTAAACTCTTCCTGTAAAGTCTCATCGACCCTGAAAGTATTACGTTTGGCCATGTCAGATCGCCTCCTTTCCGAATTTCTCGACATCGGCAAGATTCGTTCCCATCTGAAGGGCTACAAGATTTGCATAATATCCGCCTTTTGCGCAAAGCTCTTTATGAGTGCCTTCCTCTATGATGCGTCCGTCACCCATAACAAATATCTTGTCGCAATATTTTGTTGTTGAGATCCTCTGTGCGATGATGATCTTTGTATAGTCAAAATCGAGTTCGTTAAGCGAATCCCTGATATGCTTTTCCGTCTCCATGTCGACGGCCGAAGTGGTATCGTCGAGTATGAGTACAGAAGGCTTTATGGCAAGCGCACGCGCAAGAGAGATACGCTGCTTCTGGCCTCCCGAAAGTCCGACGCCGCGTTCACCGACGATCGTGTCGTATCCTTCGGGCATCTTGTCGATGAATTCCTGAGCTGCGGAATATTTCGCATATTTAACGACCTCGTCCGATGAGAGCGAACTGTCGCCGTATGCGATATTGCCTTCGATGGTATCGGAGTAAAGCAGAACATCCTGGGTGGCAAGACCTATGTTGTGTCTGAGGTCCGTAAGCTCGTAGTCCCTGACGTTTATGCCGTCTATCCTTACTTCTCCCTGCTCCGGATCGTAGAAGCGCGGGATCATATGAATGAGAGAAGTCTTTCCGCAACCTGTTTCGCCGATGACGGCTACGGTCTGGCCGGGCTCGACTTTCATCGTGATATCCCTGAGAACCGGAACTGCGCCTCCCTCATAACCGAAAGAAACATGATCGAATTCGATGAGACCCTTAAAGCGGTCGGGATGTCTGATCGCGTTTTCCTTTGAAACGATACCGGCCTTTGAATTATAGATCTCCATGACTTTTTTCGATGCTGCCGCGAAACGCTGGAATTCGTTCATGATATTTCCGAGCATTCTCATGGGGTTGGCGATAGCCCATATAAGCATTGAGAAGGAGACATATTCTCCGATGGTAAGTCTTCCGTTAATGATGAACATACCGCCTGCAAGAAGGAGAATGACAGGTAAAAGGTTGGCGAAAGTTTCGATGGCAGGGAAATACCTGAGCCATGTACGTTGTGTGTCCATGTTCGCTTCCGCGTAGCTTGTGTTTGACCTGTTAAATTTTTCCTTTTCGTATTGCTCGCGCGCAAATGCTTTTACGACACGGTTACCCGAGATATTTTCCTGGACATCGGTATTAAGACCCGAAAGCTTGTCACGAAGGATGCGGTGCTTCTCGGCCGATGCCTTCTTGAATCTGAGGATAACAAGGAAAAGCAGCGGTGTTATCGAGAGAACGCAGATCGCGAGAAGCGGGTCCATGATGAAGAAGTAGATCGCAGTTGCCAAAAAGAGCGAGAAACTGTCGACTACAGATTTGATAACCCATGCAACGTTATGACGAACGGCATCAAGGTCACCGGTAAGACGTGTCATAAGATCACCGGTTCTGTATTCGTTGTAGAAATTCATGTCCTGATGCTCGATCTTGTCGAAAAGGAAATTCCTTATCTTGTAGAGTGCATGCTGTGAAACATATTCGTAAGCCATGCACGTGAAATAAACGATCGTAATCCTGACAAGGGTCAGGCCTACCATCAAAGAGAGATTGAGGATAAATTCGTTCAAATTGTCGGAAAGGGGGATCCCGCTTGATGCGGATTCCTCAAATAATGTAACTATACGTCCGGAAAAATACGGAACGATAAGCTGCATTATGTTGTAGACAATTGTCATGAAAATGGCTGTAACATAAAGGACGCGATGTCCGCCCATGTTTCCCCAAAGCCATCTCATCCATGATTTTTTCTTTGTCTCACGGATAGTTGTATCCATTTTTGTGCTCCTTAAAATTGTCACCCCGGAAGCGGATCGTTTTTCCGAAGTAAACGTTTTCTTACACACCTCTAAATATATTAATTCTCACCCCGTGATCGTACAATCCATTTTTTGCGAATTATTACTCCATCTTTTGTCCTCGATAACGGTTATGTGAGAGGATATCAATTGACATCACAGGGGCACACTGATATGCTTGATACATGATGATCGTAAAAAACAAACTCCGTTTTTTTGGGAAAGAGGGATGCTTATGAAGAGAAAGATCTTTGTTGTGATCGTTATGCTTCTCGCGCTTTTACTTACGGCTTGCGGCTCCGACAAATGTAAGAAATGCGACAAGAAAGTGTTTAAAGACGGGTTCTGCAGAGAGCATTATTTTGAAAATCTTGCCGGAAATCTTGTATCGGATATTCTCGGTGATGTCAAGGATACTGTCGGCGACGCCCTGGGATTTTCTTTAGGCGTGGCAACAAAAGGCCTTGATACGGCAAAAGACGGCATATCCTCCGAGATCGGCGAACTTTCGGATTTCATCGATTCAATCGAGATAAGCGGAGATAAAGAGGCTTTCGATTCGATCAAAGAAAAGGCTCATGAATTCCTTGATAATGAGATAAGCCCCGATGATGACGAAGAAACGGTCAAAGAAAAGATAAAAGATGCTCTCGGTTCGGTAAAAGACGACATGAAGGGCGAAATCGAAGGATTCAGCGAGTCCGAAACAAAAGATCTGAAGAACGCGATCGACGAACTGCTCGGGATGTTTTGAGCGTCGGAGAAAATAAACACAAGGAGGGTTTACTATGGAACAGAAATTTTACAGGTGTGAGCATTGCGGCAACATAATCGCCATGGTTAAGAATACAGGGGTGCCGGTTGTTTGCTGCGGCGAAAAGATGAAGGAGATCGTTCCCGGTACGGTTGATGCTTCGCTTGAGAAGCATGTACCTGTTTTCGAGATCAAAAACAATATCGTTTATGTCACGGTCGGCGCGGTGCTTCATCCCATGGAAGAGAAACATTTTATCGAGTGGATCTCGATACAGACGAGCGCCGGAAACCAGCGCAAAGTCCTTACACCCGGCTCCGAGCCGAAGGCAATGTTTGCCATCTGCGAAGGAGAGACTGTGGAAGCGGTTTATGCATATTGTAATCTTCACGGACTCTGGAAGGCTTGAAAGATCAAAAAACATCGGCCGGATGCAGACTGCATCCGGCATTTTGTTTGTGCGATAAGCGAAGGCCGTCTGTTGCAAGCTTGTTTGTGAACAGACGGCTGAGTGAACGGACATCGAGCGGACTTGTACGCGAGATGTCCCGTCGCATCGAGTAGGATTCAGCCTACTCGATTACGCGAGATGTCCCGTCGCATCGAGTAGGAGTCAGCCTACTCGATCGATATGCTGAAAATAAAGAGAAGAGAAAGTCCGACAACATTAGGGATCGGCATTTTCTCTTCGTTTGTTTTTCTATATGATAACCTGCGATTATGTTAGATTTATGACAAAAAAAAGAAAGTTATAGGTCATTTGTGGTACAATGGTTTTGATCACGTGTATATCACAAACGGGGAACAAAGTATGAATGATGCGAAGATGATCTACCTTGACAACGCCGCAACCACGCGGATCTGTGATGAAGCGCTCGAAGAGATGCTGCCGTTCTTAAAAGAAGATTTTGCGTCACCTCTTGGGCAATATGCTCCCGGATTTAAAGCAATGGCGGCACTCAATACCGCCAGAGGACGCGTTGCTTCGCTTATCGGTGCCGACAGATCGGAGATAACATTTACATCCTCGGCAACGGAAAGCAATAATCTCTTCTTAAGAGGAGTGCCCCGTAACAGGGACGGATTTGTTATCGTTACAGAGACGACCGAACATGCATCCGTTCTGAATACGTGTGAGGCACTGGCACGTGAATACGAGGGTGTCAGGCTTATAAAAGTACCGGTTGACAAAGACGGATATGTCGATGAGGCTGCTTACAGGGAAGCCATGAAATCCCGGCCCGCACTTGTCAGTATCATGCATGTCAACAATGAAACAGGTGTCATAAACGACATCAAAAAGCTTTGCGGGCTTGCTCACGAGGCGGGCGCGCTGTTTCATACGGATGCCGTTCAATCCGTTCCGCATATACGTGTCGACGTCAGGGAACTCGGAGTCGATGCGCTCTCGGTTTCGGGTCATAAGCTCCACGGACCGAAAGGTTCGGGATTCCTTTATATCAAAAAAGGTGTTATGATCAAACCGCTCCTTACGGGCGGAGGCCAGGAGAACGGGCTGAGGTCGGGAACTCCCGACGTGGCCGCATGCGCGGGACTCGGCAGGGCATGCGAGTTGCTTCTTGAAAAAGGGCTTAACGACCATAGCGCGGGAAAGGCAGCGGATGTATTTGTCGAATGCATTAAAACGCTTATGCCCTATGCCGTGATCAACAGGCCTGAGGGAGAGGATACGAAGCCTTCGGGAGATATGTATGGATCTCAAACACCGGGGCAAAAAGCATATTTAAAGGAGATCGTTTCGATAAGCATTCCGGGAGGGGATTCTCTGTCGTTCCTGCCGGATCTTGATATGGCCGGAATATGCTGTTCCGCCGGAGCAGCCTGCAGTGCGGGCAAAAAAGGAGTTTCGCATGTGCTTAAGGCAATGGGAAAAGACGAGGCTCTTGCGAAGGGAACCTTAAGATTTTCTTTTTCTCACTCAAATTCATGCGAGGAAGCGAGGGAAGCCGCTAAACGAGTGAGCGAAGTAATTGCGGGGAATCTGAGAAATCACAATGAGATGATCTGAAAAGAGGGGATTGTTATGATCTTATATGACTGCCACATGCATACCGACTATTCGGATGACAGTACGGAAAAAATGGAAGAACAGGTAAAGGGATCGATCGAAAAAGGTCTCAAGGGGATATGTATCACGGATCACATGGATTATGAATTCCCGGATTCGGAAAAATACAACCTTAAATTTGAGTACGACATCGACAGGAATTATAGGGAGATCGACGATCTGAGAACCATATACAAAGACATTGAGATAATGAAAGGTGTCGAGATCGGACTCAGAAACGAGCCGGGAACGGCCGAAAGGACGACCGCACGCTATAAGGAGCTTCTTAAACGTTCCGACATCGATTTTGTGATCGGTTCAACGCATTGTCTCGAATACTGTGATCCCTACAGAGCGGAATATTGGCAGGGAAGGACCGTTAAAGAGGGCCTTAGGACTTTCTTTCTCGCCACGCTTGAGAACATTAGAGCAAATGATTATGTCGATTCGATCGGGCATCTCGATTATGCCGCCCGCTATGCGCGCAGATCATCGACACAAAGAGGAGTCTTTGACGGAAGGGACGACTATATCGAGGGAGACAATGCCGATGTTGTCGATGAGATCTTGAGATTTATCGTCGGGCACGGTATAGCGCTCGAGATAAACAGCGCGGGTCTTAAATACGGCCTCGGATACGCGCACCCCAGGGGATGGATATTAAAGAGATATAAGGAACTCGGCGGCGAGATGATCACCGTCGGGGCGGATGCGCATAAGCGTATTCATATAGCATACGGTTTTGATGAGGTGGCAAAGATCCTCTCGGACTGCGGTTTTAAGTATTATACCGTTTTCCGCGGGAGAAAACCTCATATGTATCATATTGATTGAAAAGGAAGAAAAATGGCATTTGACGGACTTATGATCGCCGACCTTGTGAAAGAATTAAAGGAAAAGACGGTCGGCGGAAGAATAACGAGGATAGTCGAGCCCGAGCACGACGAACTGATCCTCACCATAAAGGCACAGGATACCTACAGGCTCCTTATGTCTGCAGACGCGAGCCTGCCGCTCATATACCTCACGGATACCCGAAAGGAAGCACCCGCCGAATCACCCGCTTTTTGCATGTTATTGCGAAAATACATAATGGGCGGCAAGATAAAAGACATAATACAGCCCGAAAACGAAAGAGTTATCTTTATAGATATCGAGCACTACGATGAGCTCGGCGATCTTCGCGTTCGCAGACTCATCATCGAGATCATGGGCAAGCACAGCAATATAATCCTGTGCGACGACGAAGGGATCATCACAGACAGTATCAAGAGGATCCCCGCAACAGTCAGCTCCGTCAGGGAAGTACTTTCGGGTCGACCTTATTTCATCGCAAAAACCGCGGAAAAACTCGATCCCATGGTCGTGAGCAAAGAAAAGTTCATCGAAGTGATAAAGAACGCAAAGGGGTCGCTCACAAAAGCGGTATATATGTCTTTTAACGGCATAAGCCCTTTGATGGCAAATGAATTTATCTACAGGGCCGGACTTGACGGCGATATACCCGCCGCCGATCAGCCTGACGGAGGACTCTCCGGGCTTGCCGATGTATTTGTTTCATGTATGAACGACGCGCGTAACGGCAGGTTCGATGCATGTGAGGCCTTTAAGGACGACGTACCTTACGAATACGCTTCTTTTTGGCTTACGAGCCTTGAGAACCTTAACGGCATAACCGTTAAAAAAGCCGATTCTCCGAGCGCGCTCCTCGAGAGCTTCTATATGGAAAAGAATCTCGCGGAGAGGATAAGGCAGCGCTCCGCGGCGCTTCGTCACAGTGTCGCCACGATCAGGGAGAGGATAGTAAAGAAGTATGAGCTTCAGCTCTCGCAGCTTTCCGACACCGAAAAGAGAGATACTTTCAAGCTCTACGGCGAACTTCTCTGCGCATATGCCCACGAGATAAAGGTGCCCGGCAAGAGCGTTACGGTGACCGATTACAATACGGGCGAACCCGTTACGATCCCGATGGATGACGAGCTTTCGACGATAGACAATTCGAAGGCATATTTCGAAAAATACAGGAAGATGAAGCGAACGTTTGAAGCTCTTACGGGTTACATCGAAAAGACAAAGGAAGACCTCGAACATATCGGATCGGTTGCTCTTGAGCTTGATTTGGCGACCTGCGAAGAGGACCTTATAGTCATAAGACGTGAGCTCGAGGAAGCGGGTTATGTAAAACCCGTGCACACCGCGGGTAAAGGAAAGAAGAAGCCGAAGAAAGAAGAGTCACGGCCGTTACATTTTGTGACAAAAGACGGTTTTCATATATACGTCGGGAAAAACAATTACCAGAACGATGAACTTACGTTTAAATTCGCGAGCGGCAATGACTGGTGGTTCCACTTAAAAGGCGCACCCGGTTCGCACGTGATCCTCAGAAGCGAGGGTCGCGAAGTTTCCGACAGCGCTATGGAACAGGCGGCTGCCGTAGCGGCATATTATTCGAGCGGACGTGATAACATAAAAGCCGAAGTGGACTATCTTGAGCGCCGTAACGTCAAAAAACCGGGTGGTGCGAGACCGGGCTTTGTGGTATACTATACTAATTATTCGATGGTTGTAAAACCGTCACTTCAAGACGTTCAAAGCGTTGATGAATGAGCGGCAGACGAGAAACTGTCGGATGATCTTAAAAAAGATATGAGAGGAATGGAAGCATGCATGCTTCCGATAAAAAAATGATCGAGAAACTTGTTAAAAAGTGGGAGCGCCATGCTGTTCCCGGTTTTATGAAATACATTGTCATTCTTTATGCGGCAGGATTTGTTGTCGGAATGATCAATCCTCTTTTCTATTATGAATGGCTGATGCTTGATTTTGATAAGGTCTTTGAAGGGCAGGTATGGCGACTTCTTACATTTATCATCCAGCCGCTTAACCAGACCAACATTTTATTCGAAGCGATCATGCTTTTTGTATATTATTCAATCGGAATGAGTATAGAGAGGCTTCGTGGCGCTTCAAGGTTTAATCTTTTCTATTTTAACGGTGTTATCCTCAATATTCTGAGTCAGGCGCTGTTCTACGGGATCGCAAATGCGCTTCTCGAATCGAGAAATGCAATACCGCTTGTTGATTATCCTGTCGTATCACTCAGTTATTTCAATACGACTTTGTTCCTTGCCCTTGCGCTAATGTTACCGGACATGACGTTCCTGCTCATGTTCTTTATACCGGTTAGGGCAAAATACTTTGTCATAATATTTGCCGTCGAGTTTGGTATTGATCTCTATTATGCTTTCAACGCCGGATGGTACAACGGAGTGTGCACACTTGTTCTTATACTGGCTGCCGTATTTAACATGCTCCTTTTCTACAGACCTTTTGGAAACAGATCGCGCGGGCAGAGGAAGAGACAGAATGAATTCCAAAAAGCATTCACATCGGGAATGCAGTACAAGCCTTCAAACAATACCGGTAACGCTGCGCCAAACAATGTATATCCCTTCCCCGGAACCGTAACGAGACATAAATGCGCGGTTTGCGGTAAGACCGAGCGCGACGGCTACGACATCGAGTTCAGGTTCTGCTCAAAATGTAACGGAAACTACGAATATTGTATGGAGCATATTAATAATCATAAGCACGTTGAATGAGGATACATGCGATGATCAAAAAAGACATCCTTCTTTTCATAAGTGATGCGAAGACGCTCCTTGTTCTTGCAGTCCTCGCGATACTCTGTGTCACAGGCATATTCATTGCAAGAGGAGCCTCTTCGCCGACAAACATAACCGTCGGGGTCGTCGATCTTGAACAGTCGGGCAGATCCGAGATGGTTAAGACGTATTTTGCCGAAAACGAGGATTTCAAATCATTCATTACCGTAACGGAAGGCACGGAAGAAGAGATAAGAGAATTATTCGACAGAGGCGGGCTTGATTTCTACTTTGTGATCCCCGAGAATTTCACCGACGAGATGATCAGGATGAAAAACACCCCGCTAAAGGCGGTCGTCAACAGTACGGACAAGGCAAAGGCCGCGATCTACGGCGCGCTTCTTGAGTCATATTCGAGATATATCACATCGGTCGAAGTAAATGTTGAATCGCTCACTTTCTCCATGAGGGAGGAGGGATACGATCCGTCGCTCATAAAAGAGAAGAACGTAGAGATCTCGTTTGATCTTGTCTTTACCGCGCTCGGCAAGGACGGATTCTTTGAAAGGATCCCTTATGACAGGATGGCTTCGCTTCCCCTTACGGATCATTATATCTATTCGGTCCTTATACTTCTCGTATTATATGCGGGTATGCTTACGGGATATGCGGTGCTCCTCGAAAGAAAGAGCGGTGTACGCGCGCGTCTCGTCTCGTGCGGCATAAGCCCTTTCAGACAGATCGTTTCAAAAGTGGTTGTTTACGGAACGCTCATGACGGCTGCGTTTATTGCGGTCGTGTCGGTCATGAAGGCTTTCGGCAATATAGAATTTACATTCGGTGCCGGCGTATATCTGACGTTTATGATATACGGATCCTGCATCATATTTTCCATAACGGCGCTCGTCATTAGATCGAGGAACGGTTATTGTTTCTTCTCGAATATGGCAATCCTTCTTATGACGGTGCTCGGCGGCGGTATTATCCCCGTAATGTATCTGCCCGGCGCGCTTTCATCGTTTGCGCAATACATGCCCGCATACAGATTCATAACGTTTATCTTGACGAGGTGACGCATGGGAGCATTTTTACTCAGACTTAAGCTTCTTTTGGCAGACCGGATCGCGTCTGTCTGTTATGTGCTGTGCGTTATCGTAATGGTATCGGTTTTCCTCAACATGAACATCCATGCGTCGGAAACAAGCAGGGTGCCTGTAGGTGTCGTGTGCGAGAGTGAGTCTCAGATCGCGCAGAGACTTAAAAATGCCCTTCTCGAAAGCGACGCACTCAGAGTGACATGCGGCACCATGGACGAACTTGAAGAACTCCTTATGGACGGATATATAGGCAGCATCTTTATAATCGGTGACGAATACGAAGAGAAGCTCAAAAACGGTATCAAGGAAGATCTTATAAAGGTCATAACACCGAGCGACGATACTTCGTCAATCGTCGTTCAGGATATAGTCGCCGGGTATATGATGTATGATGTATGCTATTACAGAACATATGACGTATATTCTTCATTGCCCGCCGAAACGGGACGTGAGGATGATAACGCCGGCGGGGTCGACAGGATGACGGCATCCGAATATTACGATTATGTGGCAAAACTTGCCGAAAACCCCATGTACGGGTTTGAGTTCGACATAGAATACATAGACATCGACAGATCCGACAACAAGAATGTAAATATTACCGTCGCGATGATATACAGGCAGATAATAGCGGGTCTCATAGGAATGCTTCTTATGGTGCTTGTTGTATGCGGTTGTAACGGATTCGCGCTCGAAAAAGGGTTGAGCATCGACAAGAGGAGAAAGACCGTCGGAAGATCTTACGCCCGGGATCATATGCTTGAAATGCTTGCGGTGCTCGTATATCTGACACCGGCCGTGCTTTTGTCGTCGCTCATCATGCTCGGAGAAAGCGGCATGGGCGGTGCATCGTTCATATTCCTGATCGGTGAAGCGTTTTGCGCATTCTTTATCCTGCTCTGTTTTGTTTTGGCAAAGATCACGGGAAGCGCCTCATCTTATCAGCTTGTCGGAACGATCGTGTGCCTCGTGTTCGGTGCCTGCGGCTTTATCAGTACGTTTTCGGCGGTTACGGGGGATACGGTCCTCGGCGGTACGCCCGTGGCACTCTACATCAAAGGATTTGCCGATATGCTGGTGTGACGGGGGACAAAGGATATATACATTAATAAGGAGTTTTTAGGTAATGAACAAGAAGCTTGAAAAGATTTTTTCCGCTTATCACTACGTCGGGGGCTATGAGCTCTTCTTTAAGGCAGGCGCCTTTACGGAATATCTTTTTGAAAAATACGAAAATGAAAAACCCGAATGGTACGACGAGGCTCTTGAGGTCTTAAAGCTTATCCGTGAGGCCGGAAGTGCCCCTCGGGAAGATTATCCCGGTATCATAAAAGAACTCGAGAGGATCAGATCGGAAGTCGAAAAAAAGATGTGCGCGGTTGTCGAGCTTCGTGACAATCTTTCGGTTTGCGGATATGTCCTCAGAAGACTCAGCGAGCCCGAACCCGCGACACCTGTCGATGACAATAAAGAGGCATCGTCGATCATAAGCCTCATTTTCAGGTCGGGTGACAGTGTTACGATAAGAGAGGGCGTAAAAGCTGCGATCGCTTCACTGCCTTTGAGGATAGCAAAATCAAGATTTTTTGATATAGTCGAAGGAGCCCTTGAATCACAGCTCGGACGTACGGAAAAAGATATAGATGATATCGTTTCAAACATCGAGGGCTACGGTGGATTAAAGCTTGGCAAAGGAGATACGGCGGGAGACAGATCCGCTGCTGAGACAGTCGACAACGTGTTCGGACGCGACTTATCGGACGCATCCCCCGAAGAGATCAAAAAGCTTTACGACAGCTGCAACGAGGCGATCCTCAGGACTTCGATCAGGATCGATGCTTTTTCCGATATGGGACTCATGATAAATGCCGCGCTCCTCGAACTGACCGTATCGGCGTATATCGGAAAGGAAAAGGGAGAAGTATTCGCAAACTCTTCGGTCACAACGTTTATAAACAACCTCCTCAATGCATTCGCTTCAGGCGACAGGAAAGCTTTCGAGGACGGACTCCTTTACGAGGGTATCGATGAGTCAGAGCTTGAAAAACTTGAGGAGATAAGACTTAAGATCCCGGGATACGAGGACATCTTCCTTCAAACGGCAAAGAACGAGTCGGATGACATATATAAAGACGCAAAAAGATGTGTCGCACTTATTTCCGATTCGATATTCGCGGCGCTTACGGAAAACGATCCCGGAAAGACTGTCGACAGGGACATGATCATGCAAAAGGCGAAGGAGCTTAAGGACAAGCTCACCGAATCATTCGCTTCGGGTTCAAAGTTATTGCAAAGAGCCCGCATGGCCGGGATACTTTCAAAGCTGCCGCTGTTCCTAAATAATTCGGACGAAGTGAAGGATTATATCCGCAACAGTTTAGAGTCGTGCAGGGACAACCGCGAGAAAGCGGCTGCAATACGCGAATTCAAAGCGTTCTTTTCCGAATTATGATCATGGACAACGCTAGAGACGGGCATGTACAGATATAAATCAAATATGAACCGCCGTATGAACGCTCATTTATAAAGGATCATTCCGAAGAAAGGAGGTGCGATAGTGATCACATTTCACGAAAAGCTTCGCTGCATAGGCAAAGCAAAGAAAAAGGAGCACAAGATCCGTAAGCTCGTTGAAAAACGAAAGCTTCGCTCGTTAAAGTATTATTGCGTCGCATTTCCTTCCAACAAGGAGAATATCCTTGATATTTATAACATGGGAGAATTCCTCTTTGAGCACTACAGGAAGGACACCTCAGAGGATGTGCACATCATCGGGCTCGCCGACAGCCGTGAGGATGCCGCAGAACTCGTCCGCGAGATAATCGATACGGTTTATCGCGAAACCGGAACATTTAACGTTGAAAGGTATTATACTGATGCTCGGGATCATCTTACTAATTCTTAAGATAATCGGCATTGTGCTGCTCGCCGTTATCGGGCTTTTGATTTTGATCCTCCTTGCGATACTTTTCGTACCCGTAAGATATAAGGCACGGGGCGAAATGCACGGAGAGTTGAAAGCAGAAGGCCGTGTTACTTGGTTTTTGCATATTCTCAGGATCAAAGCGGTATATGAAAACGGAAAACTGAAGACCAAAGGAAAGTTCCTTTTCTTTAACATTATGAACAGCGATGAGGATGTCGAAAAGGAGTGGAACGACGAGGAAGATCTCATAGACTTGCCCGATGAGGACGGGGACGGGGACGGAAACCGTGAAGAAGATAAAAAGCAGGATGCGGCGGTCAGACAGGAGACTGCGAGGGATCCCAAAACAACCGTAAAGGTCGAGACGGATGACGAACCCGGGGCAGCGGAAAAACCGCAGGCGGCGGAAGAGATTGAAGCAGCCGCAGAGGGAGAAAAAGTCGAAAAGCAGGAAACGACCGAACACCCCGGGGTAGCGGAAAAAACGCAGGCAGCGGAAGAGATTGAAGCAGCCGCAGAGGGAGAAGTAGCCGCAGAGGGAGAAGCAGCCGCAGAGGGAGAAGCAGTCGAAAAGAAGGGAACGACCGACCCCCCCGGGGCAGCGGAAAAAACCGAAAGACCCGAAAGACCCGAAGGAACCGAAATACCCGAAAGACCCGATGATCACAAAATCGGCAGGAAAAAAGATCGTAAAAAGAAAAAAGAAAAAGATAAGGATACGGAGCCGAGGGTAAAAGACGGGGACGAAAAGAAAACGGGTATTGTTAAAAAGGCGAAAAAAATATACAATATAAAAAACGATCCGAGAGCCAAACGGTTCTATCAAACGGCTAAGAAGAGATTAAAGAAGATCGTTCGTCATATCCTTCCGAGAAAGCTGAAGGGATATGTGAAATTCGGAACGGGGGATCCGTGTTCCACGGGCAAACTGCTCGGGGCGGCCGCGATGATATATCCGCTTTATGCGGGTCATATAAGCGTTGAACCCGTTTTTGAAGATAAGGTGATCGAATTCGATCTCTACCTGCGGGGCAGGATAAGGATCTTTACGGTAGGACTTCCTTTACTCTTGACATATAAGAGCAAGGACCTGAAATATTTGAGAAAAAAGATCAAAAAGGCATTAAAATAATAAAAGGGTCCGAAAACAGGACTTAGGAGGTAGTTATGGCAGAAAGCAATTTCAGCGAGACGGTAGGAGCTCTCTTTAAAGGTATGGATTCTTTCCTTACGACCAAAACGGTTGTAGGCGATGCTGTTCGTTTTGAGGACGGAACGATCATTCTTCCTCTTGTCGATGTAAGTTTCGGTGTCGGAGCAGGTGCTTTCCAGAGTGGAAAGAATGCGGCTGCGGGTGCCATGGGAGGAAAGATCTCGCCCAATTCCGTGCTCGTTATTTCCGGCGGTTCTACAAAGCTTGTGAGCGTTAAGAATCAGGATATGGTTTCAAAGATCTTTGATGCCGTGCCCGAGATCATCGATAAATTCAAGAAATCGCCCGCTGATAAAGCAAGGGATGCAAAGATGGACGAGCATGCAAAGAAATATATGGAGTCCGAAGAAAATTAAATGTACATATGCATTTGAAACATAACGGTTTTGTCGTAACGGTCCCGTAGATGTCCCCCGCTCCGTATGACTTCCCCGATTGTCTTACGGACAGAGATTGATATGCGGAATAATTTGTTGTTGCAAATAACGAAACCGTATGATAAAATCAATGCGTTTGATGCTAATTTTACAAAGAAGAGAGGTGTCGATATGGCTAAGTGCGCTATTTGCGATAAGGGTAATATGTTTGGTCATCATCTGAGCTATTCAAGAAGCCACGTTTCAAGGCGTGCAAATAGAGTTTGGAAATCCAATGTGAAATCCGTTAGGGTCATCACAGAAAACGGACCTAAGAAGATGTACGTTTGTGCGGCTTGCCTTAAGGCCGGCAGGGTAACCAGAGTACAAAATGCAAAATGATGATAATCGGGGCTACTGATACAAAAAAAGGCAGTAGCCCTATTACTTTTTTACTGTGAATAAAGTCCGCCGGGGCGCGCTGTCCCCCGGAAGACGGATAACATATAGATTATTATGATGAAAGAAGGTGCTCTTATGAATGGTTCCATCGTTAACGGTAACGGTGAAGTTATTGTCAACACCGATGTCATAGAGAAATGCGCCGGAGCAGCCGCAGTTGAGAATTTCGGTATTGTCGGCATGGCTTCCATAAGCATGAAAGACGGACTTGCCAAGCTTCTTAAAGTAGAGAATCTTTCACACGGAGTAAATGTTACGATCGAGAATAATAAGCTTCTGATCGATCTGCATATCATCGTTTCATACGGTATCAATATTCCTACCGTATGTTCCAATCTTATCGAAAATGTTAAATATAAGGTGGAAGAGTTCTGCGGACTGGAAGTAAAATCGATAAACATCTTCGTTGAGGGTGTGCGGAGTATCGATTGATCATGCCCGTGATCAAAATTTGAATTTGGACAATAATGAATGCAGGTTATGATGCATTCATCGACTCGGAGGAATATTTAAAGTGGGAATTCAGACGGTAGATGCTGCTCTTTTGCAGAAGATCTTTCTTTCTGCTGCGCAGAACATCGAATCTCAAAAAGAAATCATTAACGAACTGAACGTTTTTCCGGTACCTGACGGTGACACCGGCAGCAACATGACCATGACGATCATGTCGGCGGCAAGAGATGTGGCTGCCCTCAAGAATCCGAACATGGCTACCCTTGCCAAAGCCATTTCGTCCGGCTCACTTCGCGGAGCGCGCGGTAATTCGGGTGTTATCCTTTCTCAGTTGCTTCGCGGTTTCTGTAAAGTTATCGGTGAATATGAAGCCATTGATGTTGATGTTGCGGCCAACGCTTTTTCAAAGGCCGTTGAGACTGCATATAAGGCTGTTATGAAGCCTAAGGAAGGTACTATCCTCACTGTTGCCAAGGGCGGAGCTCAAAAAGCCGCTGAGCTCGTCGGCGAAACCGAGGATATGATCGAATTCGTCAAAAATGTCATCGAATATATGGAAGAAGTGCTCGAATATACCCCCGAGCTTCTTCCCGTACTTAAGGAAGCGGGAGTGGTCGACTCCGGCGGACGCGGACTCCTTGAAGTAATGAAGGGCGGTTATGAAGCTCTTTGCGGTAAGGAGATTGAATTTAAGGGTGAGATCTCGGCATCGGCACCTTCGTCCGGCAGAACGGTCGACACCTCAAATATTTCCACTTCCGATATCAAATTCGGTTATTGTACGGAGTTTATCGTTCTTCTTGACAAGAAATTCACTGCCAAGGATGAAGTTGATTTCAAGGCGTTCCTTGAGTCGATCGGTGATTCTATCGTTTGTGTTTCGGATGATGAGATGGTCAAGGTCCATGTTCATACAAATCATCCCGGCCAGGCCTTTGAGAAAGGCCTTACATACGGCCAGCTTACAAACATGAAGATCGACAACATGCGTATCGAACATAACGAAAAGCTCTTCAAGGAGCAGGAATCGGCTGCTGCAGCCGCCGATGAGGAGGCCGCTAAGGCCGCTCCCAAAGAGCCCGCCAAGGAATACGGATTCATAGCTGTTGCCGCAGGTGACGGACTTGCAGAGATCTTTGATGAACTCGGTGTCGATCATGTCATCGAAGGCGGTCAGACCATGAACCCCAGTACCGAAGATATGCTTAATGCGATCGATGCGGTCAATGCAAAGAATATCTTCATTTTCCCGAACAATAAAAATATCATCCTTGCCGCTCAGCAGGCAAGAGATCTTACAACAGACAAAAACATAATCGTTATCCCCAGCAAGACCATACCTCAGGGTATTGCAGGTATCATCGGATTTGTTGCCGATAAGGGACCTGAGGATAATGAAAAGCTCATGACTAATGCATGTACGACGGTTAAGTCCGGATCCGTAACTTATGCGGTACGCGACACAAAGATCGACGGCAAAGAGATCAAAATGGGCGATTATATGGGACTTGACGACAAGACTATCGTCAGTGTCGCAACAGATATCAAAGAAGCGACCATAGCGCTTGCCGACGGCATGATCGACGAGGATGCCGAAGTTGCATGCATCTATTTCGGTGAAGAAGCGACAGAGGAAGAAGCACGCGAGATCGCCGATGCGATAGAAGAGAAATACGATTATCTGGAAGTTGAAGTACACAGAGGCGGACAGCCCGTATATTATTATCTGCTCTCGGTAGAATGACTTTTTTGGGAGCCGAACAAAAACTACAGGAGGGTGACCATGGGAAGCGAAAGAAAAACAATATTGATCATTGACGATATGGCGACGATCCTTGAACATGCTAAGCAGATACTCAAAGATTCCTATAAAGTCATACCTTGCACGAGCGGCAAACAGGGCCTCGAGATATTCGACAAGATGAAGCCCGATCTTGTGCTCGTTGATATCAATATGCCCGACATGGACGGATTTCAGGTGTTGTCCGAGATCAGGAACCGTGCCGAGGGAAGAGAAGTCCCCGTCATCATGATGACAACGGGGCTTACGAACGAGATTGAATCCGAAGGTTTCAGGGCCGGTGTCGATGATTTCCTCATCAAACCTTTTTCCCAGCCCGCAGTACTCAAGCGTGTTTCCATGCAGCTTGATATGAAGCCCGCCGGTGATTAACCGACCGGTGTAAGTGAATCGATAGTGTCCATTTCGGCGGTGACATGAGCGAGTGTGGTTGCCACATAAGCGGTGTTACCGTCGTCGTATTTTATCGCGAACCATTCCGAATCCGATTCGGAAGGAATACATTTGAAAGTTTCGCCCATTTTTGCCTGGCGGAGCACTTCGGCATCGGTACTCTTTTCGGCTCTGACGTTTATGAGCTTCTTTATGACAGTCACGCAGAGCTTGTCGGAATCAGCGAGCTTTTTGATCGCTTTTTCACCGGTGATGAGATAATCGTTATGTGCATATCCCGTGATCTCGCCCGAAGTGATGAGAGACCACTCGCTGCCCCTTTCAAGAACGCGTGCATAATCAACGGGAAGGAATTTCGCGATCACTTCGTTTTCTTCTCCGGGACCGCTTCGAACGTTCAGGCTTTCGCGTACGTTCGCGAGGCAAAGATCAAAAGGCATCTTTCCTTCGCCCGGTCCGTATGTGCCTTCTTCGAGGATGACTTCCTCGACGGGTGCGGCGTCAGGTTCGGGTTCGTTGACTGTTTCGGGCTCGGGAGAAGCCGTAGTGTCGGGGATATTTTCGGATGTTTCGACGTCTTTTGTTTCATGCGCGCTTTCTGTGGGAGCAGGGTCGGTAACCGATTCGTTTTCTACGGAGACGTCACTGCCCGCGGGAGCGACAACGGCGGAGTTGTCCGCGTCGTTACTTAAATACGGGTCTTCAGCGGAGGTATCGGTTTCGGTAACCGTATCCATCGATGATAAAGAAGACGAAAGAGAGGTTTCCGAAGATCCTCCTTCGTTCCCGGCAGAAACTCCGAAGGAGCCCTCGGGGAAAACGTAGGACTGAAGAACACCCCATGCAACGAAGATGACCACCAAGATCACAAAAGAGATCATATGATAATGTTTTTTGACAAAACGGTTCATTTTGACTCCTGAAAATATGCGCAACCCGCATGATTTATTGATATATTTGATAAATAAATTCTTATTGTATGTTATTACCAACTATGATTATAATTATTCGCACATGAGTTTTCAATAAAAACACGAATCGTACACAATTGGAACACAAAATCAGAATACAATGTGTGTGATATCAAAAATGATATAAATCGATTATGATATGAAATCAGGTGTTGCTTATGAAGAAGTATTTGAAAATAGTTTTATTCGCTATCCTTGCCGGTATTATCGTATTCGGCGGTTTAAAGCTCGCCGGACTTATTTATGACCGCATTACATATGTCCCGACGGAAGAAGAAACGGAAACGGTCGTGATCGATACCACCGAAAACATGGGTAGTACCGATGAAAACATCGAGCAGACGCGTGCGACCGGAGACGAAAGCTCCAAGCCTTACAGCGCCGTTTCAAACGAGGACGTTTCGGCAATTGTTGACAATGTGATGCCCGCAGTCGTTTCCGTTGATTGTGTGGTCCCCGTAGAACAATACAACATCTTCGGCGGATCGTCCACATATATGGTTCAGTCGAGCGGTTCGGGATTCCTTGTATCACAAAGCGCCTCGCAGCTTTTCATATGCACAAACGAGCACGTGATCAAGGATGCGCAGCAGGTGACGGTCGGATTCTCGGACAATACGGTTGCCGATGCGACCGTTGTCGGATCGGACACATCCTATGACCTTGCGATCATAAGCGTTGATATCAAAGATGTCGAAAAGAGCACGCTTAAGAACATAAGGATCTCTGCGATAGGAAATTCCGACAGCCTTAAGGTCGGAGATCTTAACATTGCGATCGGTAATTCGCTCGGCTACGGCCAGTCCGTTACGGTTGGTCACATAAGCGCTCTCGGAAGAGAGATCGATATTGACGGCACACGTTCGAGACCGCTCATACAAACCGATGCGGCCATTAACCCTGGCAATTCCGGCGGCCCCTTACTTGATATCTACGGTCAGGTCATCGGTATAAATTGTGCCAAGTATTCCGGAATTCAGATCGAAGGCATGGGATACGCCATCCCCATAAACAATGTCGTACAGACCATAAATGAGCTTATCAACAGTTTCAGCATCGATGATGCCGAAGTCGGCAGGCTCGGTTTTGATGGCAAAGACGTTTCGGAGGGTTATGCAAAAGGTTTTTCTATGCCCCGCGGCGTTTATGTTTATGCGATCGAAGAAGGCACCAGAACTTCGGAGTCAGATCTGAGGGTCGGCGATATAATCACAAAGATCAACGGACAGGAAGTCCTGACGTACGATTATCTCGCGGAACGCGTCAGACACTACAAAGCAGGCTCTACAGTTACATTGACGGTAAAGAGACCTTCGAAGAACAAATATGTCGAAACCGAAATAAACGTAGTGCTCGATACTCTTGAATAAATCAGTAACATAATATATACTTTTACGGTGTGGGATTATGTGTCCCCACCGTATTTTTTTTAGATCACGGGTATGCCGATGCAAAGAAGTCGTTTGGATAAAAAGAAGATACTGCTTGCGGTCACGGCAATAGCGAGTATGATAGTACTTGCTGTTGTTGTGTCTAAAGTTATTTCTTATTCCTACGACATGTACAAGTCGGGGAAAAGGGTCGAAGAACTCAGGGAAAAAGTCGGGATAGCAAATCTTGTCCTCGACACGGATGCGGAAACCGGAAGACCCGTTGCCGTCCTCAGTAAAGAGCCGGAAGACGAGAAACCTGTTCCCACAGAGAAAAAGACCGTCAGTGATAAATACAAAGAGCTCTATGAGCTCAACAACGACCTTGCGGGCTGGATAAACATAGAGGGGACGGCGGTAGATCTGCCCGTTATGCAGACGGTATTCGACGAGGAGTTTTATCTGCACAGAAATTTCGACAAGGAAGAAGACAGAGCGGGACTTCCTTTTATAGATTACAGGTGTGACACCAACGACAGGAGCACCAACATAATAATCTACGGACACAACATGAAGAACGGTGACATGTTTCACGATCTTCTTTTGTACGAAAGCAGGAAGTTCTTTGACGAACACCGCTATATAAGATTTGATACCGTCTACGAAGAAGCGATCTATGAGATCGTTGCGGTATTCAGATCGAAGGTCATGTACATGACCGATGATTCGTTTAAATTTTATAATTTCATTGAGGCCGACGATGAAGACGATCTGACAGAATATCTTGAGCGGATCAAAAGCATGAGCCTCTATGATATAGAGCCGTCGGAGGGGTTGACCGACGAGCTCGTCACATTATCGACATGTGAATATTCTGAGGAAGACGGAAGGTTTGTTGTGGTGGCTCGAAGAGTCGGTGAACAGACAGTCATAAGGAGATAAAGGGATGAAAAATTTGAGAGCAGGGATTTTTAACGGATTCGGTTTAAAGGTAAGATGCCTCGCGTTATTGCCGGCACTTGCGTTATTCATTTCTGTCATACCCGCGATCGGAGCAAACGCGGGCACAAAGATCGCTTTCAACGAGGAAGAATATAATATTTATGTCGACGAATATCCCGAGCTCGTTTCGGATAATATCTTCGCAAAATTCACAACTTCTGTATCGGATCCCGATACATACAAATTTACGTTCCGCAGCGACGACGTAATGGATGATTTCACAAAAGCACTCGATAAGAAAAACATAAAATATAAAGAAGATTATTATACGGCTTTCAACATCGGACTTTTCCAGGAAACGGAAGATGACGACAAGGAAGTGTATAAGAGCGCGACCATTTATGTGCCGCTTCCCGATGATGCACAGGAATATCCCGATTATTGCACGTTCTATAAGGTGACGAGCGGTACGGCAAGTGTTGTTCCCACGAGGATATATACGGACGGCGACGATATCAATTATGTCCAGATCATCATGAGCGGCAAGGCCGATTATACACCGATATACGGATTCGTATTTGAGGATCCCGCAGACCTCGAGGAAGAGGAAGAAGAGGAAGAAGAGGAGGAGGAAGAAGAAGAGGACGACGAGGACGAGGAGATCGTGACAAAGACTCCCACCAAGGCGCCCACCAAAGCTCCGACAAAAGCTCCCACCAAGGCGCCCACAAAGTCGGGTTCTTCTTCGTCGTCATCGGGAAAGAGTTCTACTCCCGCCAGAAAAGACAACAGCCCGAAGACGGGTGACGAAATGAATTTTGTTATGCTCGGTATAAGCGGTGCGGGTGCCGCAGGCGTTCTCGCAACGACCGCGGTCCTCTACGTAAAGGGCAGGAAGAAAAAGAAAGACGATGGTAAAGAGGAAAACAATGATTGACAAAGATAAGATCAAAAAGGCCGTAAATATGCTCCTTGAGGCTATCGGCGAAGACGTGTCGAGAGAGGGACTTAAAGATACCCCCGACAGAGTCGCCAGGATGTACGAGGAGATCTTCGCCGGATACGAAGACAACGCGGCAGAAAGACTTTCGCGCAAGTTTGATGCGGAGGGTTCGGGAGCGGACAGCGGGATCGTAATAGAAAAAGACATATCTTTCTATTCGATGTGTGAACATCACATGCTTCCTTTCTTCGGAAAAGTCCATATAGCCTACATCCCGAACAAAAAGATCGTGGGACTCAGTAAACTCGCAAGAACGGTAGAAGTGTTCGCAAGACGTCTTCAGGTTCAGGAGAGGTTTTCTTCAGAGATCGCCGATGCGGTTGAGAAAGAGCTTGACGCCAAGGGAGTTATGGTGATCGCGTGCGCGGAACATACCTGCATGACCATGCGCGGGGTCAAGAAACCGGGAACACAGACCGTGACCGTATGCTCACGCGGACTTTTTGAAACAGATGCTGATTTAAGGAGGCAGGTACTCGATCTTATTCGGACCTGAAAAATGAGTGCAGATCAGAAACAAAAGATTTGATATTGAAAAACACACCTACATATGCGCGATACTCAATGTTACGCCGGATTCGTTCTCGGACGGCGGCGAAGCTTTCGGGATCGCGGATGCCGTCGACAAGGCCAAAAAGCTGATCGCGGGTGGCGCGGATCTTCTTGACATCGGCGGAGAATCCACAAGGCCCGGATTTACTGAGGTTCCGGTTTCGGAAGAGATTAAAAGAGTGGTTCCCGTGATCGAACAGATCAGGAAGTTTTCGGACATCCCGATAAGCGTTGATACCAGAAAGTCCGAAGTCGCAAGGGCCGCCATAGAATTCGGGGCAGACATAATAAACGATGTCAGCGGCTTAAGGTTCGACGACAGGATTGCGGATGTGATAGCAAAGAGCGGCGCGTATTGCTGCCTTATGCATGACGGCCGGTATTTCGAAAAGAAAGATGCATATATTGAAGGCGTCCTTGAGGACCTCGGCGAGATCGTACGTGACGCGGTGTCCGCAGGCATCGTCAGGGATAAGATAATAATCGATCCCGGTGTGGGATTCGGGAAGAACGCGCAGGAAAACCTTATCGTCATCAGGGAGCTTAAACGTTTTTGCGATACGGGTTATCCCGTACTTCTTGGTTGTTCGAGAAAATCAGTCATCGGAGCGGTGACGGGTCTCGGAATAAATGAAAGACTTGAAGGAACACTTGCCACGACCGCGATGGCGGTTATGGCCGGTGTCGGATTTGTCAGAGTCCACGATGTTAAAGAAAACGTCAGGTTTGTCGGTATGATGGAAGCGTTGTGCAGATAACATAAGCGTAAGGAGCGGAAATGGACAGGATTCACATTGAAAAACTTGAAGTGTTCGCAAGACACGGAGTATGTCGTGAAGAGAATTCACTCGGTCAGAAATTCCTTATTTCCGCAGATCTGTTTAAGGATCTGCACGAGGCGGGAAAGACGGACGAGCTTACGGCCACGGTTCATTACGGCAAAGTGTGTGAGTTCATCACAAAGATAGCGAGTGAAAACACCTACAAACTCATCGAAAAACTGGCCGAAGAGATAGCAAACAAGGTCCTCATCAAATTCGATGTCGACAGGGTAAAGATAAGGGTCGACAAGCCCTGGGCGCCCATGCTGTTGCATGTTGACACGGTGTTTGTCGAAGTCGAGAGGGGATGGCATACAGCCTACATCGCCATCGGCTCAAACCTCGGCGAAAGGGAAAACATCATAGGCGATGCGATCTCTAAGATCGATTCGTTCCAGGAGATCAGGGTAAAGGCCGTTTCGGACATTATTGAAACGAAACCGTACGGTGTTACGGATCAGCCCGATTTCCTCAACGGTTGCATAGAGATAAAGACGTTGCTGCGTCCCTCGGAACTGCTTGCGGAACTGCTGCTCATCGAAGCTTCGTTCGGCCGCGAGAGAAAAGTTCGCTGGGGCCCGAGAACACTCGATCTCGATATCCTGTTCTATGACGACCAATGCATTTTGTCAAAGGATCTTGTTGTGCCGCATCCCGACATGATGAACAGACTATTTGTCCTCGAGCCGCTCAACCAGATCGCACCGTATTTTGTTCATCCCGTAACGGGAGAACCTGTATATGCGTTGCTTGAAAAACTCAAAAACAAGACTCCGGAGGGGGTCTCTAAATAAATACTACAAATAATCAAATATAAAGGAGATTTGTTATTATGGTGATCAAGAGTGTAACGGATGCCGCTTTCAAAAAGTACGGCAAAGTTGTAAAGGGGATTGACTGCACTGACCTTCTCAAGGTTCTTTCGACAAAGCCCATGCCCACAGACAGTGTTATTTATGTAGCTTCCGATAAGGATCTTGAAGCTGCGAAAGGCGCAAAGGAATTTGAAAAGAATTTTTACGGCGGAGTTCCGATCGAAATCGGTTACTGCAACGGTAACAACAAGCTTCTCAATGCTGTTGAATACCACAGATGCAGCGAAGTAAACATCGCTCTTTACGATACTATCCTTCTTGTCGGTGATCAGCGTGATATCGAAGACGATTTCACATATGACACATCCAAGATCGAAGCATTTAAGGTTCCCGCGGGAACGGCGGTTGAGATGTATGCGACAACTCTTCATTACGCTCCCTGCACAGGCGAAGGCGACGGCTTCAGAGTGATCGTTATCCTCGGCCGCGGCACAAATGCCGATCTTACCGAAAGACCCGAGGGCAGCCCCGAGGACAAGCTTCTCATGGCAGCAAACAAGTGGCTTATCGCTCACAAGGACGGCGGACAGGACCCCAAGGCATTTATCGGCCTCAAGGGCGAGAATATTTCTATTTGAGATCAGGAAGACGTGGGGATAAACGTTAAGTCTTCATGATGATAAATTATTTGCGCCTCCGTGAAGGCGCGGAATGGAGTGTTTTATGTTATATATCGGTGTCGATCTCGGAACGAGTGCCGTAAAGCTTCTCCTTATGGAAGGCAACGGCTCGATCAAGAAGATCGTATCTAAGGAGTATCCTCTTTTCTTCCCGAATCCCGGATGGTCCGAGCAGAAGCCCGAGGATTGGTGGACAGGAGTTACCGAGGGTATCAAAGAACTCACAAGTGAGTGTGACAAGTCTCAGGTTGCAGGCATCAGCTTCGGCGGACAGATGCACGGTCTTGTTATCCTTGATGAAAACGATAATGTTATCCGTCCCGCTATTCTTTGGAACGACGGACGTACACAGAAGGAGACCGATTATCTCAACAAGACGATCGGAACAGACAAGATCTCGGAGTATACGGCAAATATCGCGTTTGCCGGATTTACCGCTCCCAAGATCCTCTGGGTTCGCGACAATGAGCCCGACAACTTTAAGAAGATCAAGAAGATCATGCTTCCGAAGGATTATATCGCTTATAAGCTTTCGGGTGTATTTTGCACGGATGTATCGGATGCTTCCGGTATGCTCCTTCTCGATGTAAAGAATCGTAAATGGTCAAAGGAAATGCTTGATATCTGCTCTGTTAAGGAAGAGCAGCTTCCGAAGCTTTTCGAGAGTTACGAGACAGTCGGAACGATCCTTCCCGCAGTTGCGAAAGAACTCGGACTGCCCGAGACGGTAAAGATCGTGGCCGGTGCCGGTGACAATGCTGCGGCTGCAGTCGGAACAGGTACGGTAGGAGACGGAATGTGCAACATTTCACTCGGAACATCGGGTACCGTATTTATTTCCAGCAAGAAGTTCGGAGAGAACGACAATAATGCCATCCACAACTTCGATCATGCGGACGGATCATACCATCTTATGGGATGTATGCTTTCGGCAGCATCATGCAACAAGTGGTTCATGGATGAGATCCTTAAGACAAAGGATTATGCCGGCGAGCAGAAGGATATCACCGAAGACAAGCTCGGTAACAACAGAGTCTTCTTCCTTCCTTACCTTATGGGAGAGCGTTCACCTCATAACAATCCCGATGCACGCGGTGCTTTCATCGGAATGTCCATGGACACCAGCAGGGAAGATATGACTCTTGCGGTTCTTGAGGGTGTAGCTTTCGGCCTCAGAGATTCTGTTGAAGTCGCAAGAAAACTCGGTATCAAACTTGAGCGCACAAAGATCTGCGGCGGCGGTGCAAAATCACCTCTTTGGAGAAAGATCATTGCCAATGTCATGAATCTTAAGGTTGATATCATCGAGTCCGAGGAAGGTCCCGCTCTCGGCGGTGCAATGCTTGCTGCTGTTGCCTGCGGTGAATATGCGAGCGTTACCGAAGCGGCTGAGAAGATCGTTAAGGTCATCGATACCGTAGAGCCCGATCCCGCTATCGCGGCACGTTATGAAAAGCAGTATAAGAAGTTTATAGAGATCTATCCCGCGCTCAAGGATATTTATACTCTCATCAAATAAAAAATTCTTCAGGGATGAATGAATTTTATTGTATATTCCATAGTCGTATGGTACTTTAGTATTACATCAAAATTTTCACATAAGGAGAAGAACAATGATAAATTTACCTCAGGTTAAAATTGGTATTGTAGCAGTAAGCCGTGATTGTTTCCCCGAGAGTCTTTCCGTGAACAGAAGAAAAGCTCTCATTAAAGCTTACACAGACAAATATGGCGCAGCTGATATTTATGAGTGCCCTATTTGTATCGTAGAGAGCGAGATCCATATGGTTCAGGCTCTTGAAGACATCAAGAAGGCAGGCTGTAATGCACTTTGCGTTTACCTTGGAAACTTCGGACCCGAGATTTCCGAGACACTTCTCGCAAAGCATTTTGACGGACCTTCGATCTTTGTTGCGGCTGCAGAAGAGAGCCAGGCAGACCTTATGGACGGCCGCGGCGATGCATATTGCGGTATGCTCAATGCAAGCTACAACTTAAAGCTCAGAAACATCAAGGCTTATATCCCCGAGTATCCCGTAGGAACAGCAGAAGAGTGCGCAGACATGATCAACGAATTCGTTCCGATCGCTCGCGCTATCATCGGCCTTAAGGACCTCAAGATCATTTCTTTCGGTCCCAGACCTCTTAACTTCCTTGCATGTAATGCTCCCATCAAGCAGCTCTACAACCTCGGCGTAGAGATCGAGGAAAACTCCGAGCTTGATCTTTTCGAAGCATTCAACAAGCATGCAGGTGACGCAAGGATCCCCGCTAAGGTTAAAGAGATGGAAGAAGAGCTCGGTGCCGGCAACAAGAAGCCCGAAGTTCTCGCTAAGCTTGCTCAGTACGAGCTTACACTTCTTGACTGGGTTGAGGCTCACAAGGGTTACAGAAAGTACGTTGCCATCGCAGGCAAGTGCTGGCCCGCATTCCAGACACAGTTCGGTTTCGTTCCCTGCTACGTTAACAGCCGTCTTACAGGTATGGGTATTCCCGTTTCATGTGAGGTTGATATCTACGGATGTCTTTCCGAGTTCATCGGTACCTGCGTGAGCGAAGATGTTGTTACACTTCTTGATATCAACAACTCCGTACCCGGTGATATGTACAAGGAAGCTATCGAAGGCAAGTTCCCTTATACACACAAGGATACATTCATGGGATTCCATTGCGGAAATACATGCTCGAAGAAGATGGCGTTCTGCGAGATGAGATACCAGAAGATCATGGCAAGAGCACTTCCTATCGAGGTTACAAACGGAACTCTCGAAGGCGATATCGCTCCCGGCAAGATCACATTCTTCCGTCTTCAGTCTACAGCTGATGCACTCCTTCGTGCTTACATCGCACAGGGCGAGGTTCTTGATGTACGTACAAAGTCATTCGGTGCCATCGGTGTATTTGCTATCCCTGAGATGGGCAGATTCTATCGTCATGTACTTATCGAGAAGAATTACCCTCATCACGGTGCTGTTTGCTTCGGCCATTTCGGAAAGGCTCTTTACGAAGTATTTAAGTACATCGGAGTTCCGATCGAAGACCTTAACTACAACCAGCCCGCATCACTTCCTTACCCTACAGAGAACCCTTTTAAATAAAGAAAATCTGTAGTCCTCAAAGTTTGCTATTTTTTGAGTTATATTTTTCAACAAACTTTTGAAAATCGCAAGTTAAATGATATTATTTTTTAACATGTAAGCATAATAAACCGTTGTATTACTTGTAATACAACGGTTTATTCGCATTAAACGATTTTTCTGTAGCAATATTTGAGAAGTCCGAAAGCACTCTTTGATTATATAATTTTTAGTGTGCATTTTTATGCGGTTAGCATTATAATATAGGGTGCATAGATACGGAGAAATACATATCAGGAGGCTTTAAAGTGAAAAAGACTAAAGGACTGATCTTATTTGCCGCCATAGTAGTTTTCATTGTCGGATTCGTTTTGGTCATGGGACTTTTTGAGGATGACAATTACCGTGAAAAATATGAGGGTACCGACCTTTCGTATGACATCCGCGGACTCGGACGTGAAAACACATATAAGCTGTTCAAACTCGAACATGCTTCTTCGGCTCTTGCTACCGAAGGTTTTTCCGTTGAAGCGGCAGATTATTCCGAAGCCGAAGATGCCGAAGTCATGGATGAATGTGACGGTATTTCTCATGTTCTTTATACCGGTGATCATTCCGAGATCACATGGGATGTTGTTGCTCCCCAGTCAGGTCTTTATAATGTTTCCATTAAGTATTATCCCGTACAGAGCAGAGGCGTTGAGATCGAAAGAGAATTCCGTATAAACGGTCAGGTACCTTTCGTTGGCGCCGAAGATCTTGCTTTCTCACGTATCTGGATAAATGCTGCTGAAGTTCGCGTTGATAACCGCGGTAATGAACTCCGTCCTTCTCAGGTCGAAAGATTCGAATGGCAGGAAGCCATGTTCTCCGATTATCTCGGATATGAGATCGAACCCTATCGTTTCTGGCTTAATGAAGGTGCCAATACTATCACACTTAAAGCGGTAAACGAACCCGTTATCCTTAAATCTATCGATTTCTTACCTATCGAAAAGGATTATACATATTCCCAATATAAAAAAGATCACAGCGGCTTACAGAATTCTGCCGAGTCTCTTACATTTGTCAGTAAGATAGACGGCGAAAAGGCGACCGGAAGATCCGATGCTTCGCTTTACGCACGTTTCGATAAATCTGTTTCAAATACCGATCCCTACAGTATAACGGCTACAAAACTCAATTATATCGGCGGTGACGCATGGAAAGTTCCCGGTCAATGGATCGAGTGGGATTTCGATGTTCCCGGTGACGGTTTCTACAATATTACCATAAAGGGACGTCAAAGCTATCAGCGAGGCGGTATTTCGTCACGTAAGATCACCATTGACGGACAGCTTCCTTTTGAAGAAGCCATGGCAGTAGGATTTGTTTATAATACCAACTGGGATATGATCACTCTCGCGGACGAGAACGATGTTCCTTTTGATTTCTATCTTACAAAGGGCAAGCATACCATAAGGCTCGAGGCAACACTCGGAGATCTCGGTAACGTGCTCAACGATCTTTCCGACAGCGTATATCGCCTTAACCTCATATACAGAAAGATCATAGTACTCACAGGTACAAATCCCGATATTCACAGAGATTACAACATCAAGGAAGTATATCCCGATGTCGTTGAAGCCATGGGTCTTGAGAGCAAACGTCTTTTCAAGACCGTCGACGATTATCTTGCTATCACGGGAGAAAAGTCGGATCAGATCGCAAACGCGATCACGCTTGCTTCACAGCTTGAGCGTTTCAACAAGGATCCGCGCGACATTACAAAAACACTTACCAACTTCAAAGAGAACATAGCAGCTCTCGGTACATCTATCAATACGATCAGCGAGAGCAAGCTTGATATCGATTATATCGTTGTACAGGGTAAAGATACGGAAGAAGTGGAAGACAGTGCCGGATTCTTCTCAAACCTCTGGCATGATATCAAATCATTCTTTGTTTCATTCTTCTATGATTATAATTCGATCGGTGACGTTTATGACGAAGATTCCGAAGACACGATCGAAGTTTGGCTCCTTGCGGGTCGTGATCAAAACGACATCATGAAGATGATGGTCGATGATACGTTCACACCCAAGACGGGAATCAAAGTCAATGTTCAGCTTATTCAGGCGGATGCGCTTCTTCCCGCTGTAGTTGCCGGAAAAGGACCTGATGTGGTTCTTACGGGTAACCAGCAGGATCCCGTAAATTACGCTCTTCGTAATGCGGTAGAAGATCTCACACAGTTTGATGATCTTGATGAGGTGCTTTCGGAATATCCTTTGAGTTCTTATCGTTCATATCTTTTCGAAGGAGGTATGTACGCACTTCCCGAGACACTTAATTACAATGTTATGTTCTATCGTAAGGACATCCTTGAGGAACTCGGTCTCGAACCTCCGCAAACATGGGATGATCTTGTAAACATGCTCCCCACTATCCAGGGTAACAGCATGACGCTTGCGGTTCCTTCGACGGAACGTAAGATCGGAAATGTCATCAACCCCGACCTTTCGCTTTTGATCTCGATGACTTACCAGTACGGCGGAGATTTCTATGACGATGCCGGAAAGAAGATCCAGATCGATAACGAAGAGAGCGTAAGGGCATTTACGAAATATACAAGTCTTTTCGTAGATTACGGTATCCCGCTCGAGCTTGACTTCGTAACACGTTTCCGTTCGGGTGAAGTACCGATCGGTATATCCGATTACAACACATTCAACACCCTTGTTCTTTCGGCACCCGAGCTTCGCGGTCTTTGGGACTTTATGCCGCTTCCCGGAGTTAAAAAGGTCGATGCGAACGGACAGGAGTATATCGACAGATCCGTTCACGGATGGGGTCAATGTTCGATGATGATCAAGACCGATGACGAAAATGTTAAGAAGAATTCCTGGGAATTCCTCAAATGGTGGGCTTCCTCGGAAACACAGGTTCGTTACGGAAGAGAGCTTGAATCTGTAATGGGTTCCGCAGCCAGATACGCAACAGCAAATGATGTGGCATTCAAACAGCTTGCGTGGAGCGCAGACCAGATAAGCGTTCTTGAAGAACAACGAAAGTGGGCAAGAGGTTTCCGCGAGATCGCCGGCGGATATTACACCAGCCGTCATTTGACAAATGCCGTACGTAAGGTTGTTAACCAGAAGCTTGACCAGAGAGAAGTACTTCTCGATTATGTCAGAACGATCAACGAAGAAATTACCAAGAAGCGTAAAGAATACGGTCTTGAAGTAGATTAAAGGGAGGAAGCCATGTCATCATTCGCCAGATCATATGTAAATATGAAAAAGTTCAATGCACGAATAGCATGGAAGAAAGCAAAGAACATGAGGACCTGCTATCTTTTCCTGCTTCCTTTCGCTGTACTCTTTTTCACCTTCTATATATTGCCGATCTTTTCGTCAATATATTACAGCTTTACCTATTACAATATTCTTGAACCTCCGAAGTTCATCTTCCTGCAGAATTATATCAACCTGATCCTTCAGGATGATGTATTCCTTATAGCGATCAAGAATACGTTCATTATTGCCGTTATTACGGGACCTATAGGATACATGCTCCAGTTCGTTTGCGCATGGTTCATCAACGAGCTTCCAAAATGGCTCCGCGCGATAGTAGTCATCATGTTTTATTCACCCTCGATCGCAGGAAATATTTATTATATCTTCTCGATCTTCTTCCGTGGCGATGCATATGGTTACATGAACGGTATTTTGATCGATCTCGGTATCATCAATGAACCGATATTCTTCCTCACAAACCCCGATTACATGATGGGACTCATTATAGCGGTTCTGTTATGGCTCTCGATGGGTGCCGGATTCCTCGGTTTCGTTGCGGGACTTCAAGGTGTCGACAAAGCCCAATACGAAGCAGGATATATAGACGGTGTCAGAAACCGCTGGCAGGAACTGTGGTATATCACACTTCCCAACATGAAGCCTATGCTTCTGTTCGGTGCGGTCATGGCGATCACATCATCGTTCGGTGTAAGTGCCCAGACCATGGCACTTTGCGGATACCCCAGTACGGACTATGCGGCACGAACGATCGTTACCCACCTTTACGACTACGGATTCACGAGATTTGAGATGGGTTATGCATCGGCAATCGCTACGATCCTTTTCCTTGCGATGATCCTTTGCAATAAGGCAATTCAGGCGCTTCTCAGAAGAGTAGGTCACTGATCGCATTATCGCCAAATAAACAGTCTTATTTACGATGAGGAATCAGAAACGGTTTAAGACGGTTTCTGAAGAAGAGAGAGAGAGCATATGAAAAAATCTGCCAGTACATATCACAAAAAGCCGAAGATATTACGCCGGCGTCAGCCTAACCGCTCAAGAGGAGGAGATATAGGGATCTATATCTTCCTTGCGATCATGTCTCTTATCATGGTTGCGCCGCTTGTCTTCGCCATAAATCAGTCCTTAAAACCCATGGACGAATTGTTCCGTTTCCCGCCGACGTTCTTTGCCAAGAACCCGACGTTTGATAATTTTACGGACTTGTTTGTTACCATGAATAAGTCGACTGTTCCGTTCTCGCGTTATGTATTCAATACATTGTTCACAACGGCAGTCGGTACTGCGGGACATCTGCTCATCGGTTCGATGGCTGCATTCGTTCTTGCAAAATATAATTTCCCCGGAAGCAGATTTTTCTTCGGTGTCGTAGTTACAGCCCTTATGTTCACGGGCTCGATCCTTATGATCCCCAACTACCTCATCATGAACTCACTCGGATGGATCGATTCGCTCCTTGCGATCATCGTACCTGCTTTTGCATCGCCGATGGGAGTCTTCCTGATGAAGCAGTTCATGGAAGGACTTCCGATGGCGCTTATTGAAGCGGCAAAGGTTGACGGTGCCACGGAGTGGTATGTGTTCACAAGGATCGTTATGCCGAATGTTAAGCCCGCATGGCTTACGATGATCATCTTCTCGGTACAGGCACTTTGGAACAATCCCGCTTCGGTATATATTTATTCCGAGGAAAAGAAAGCACTTGTATATGCACTTTCACAGGTTTCACTCGGCGGTGTTGCCAGAACCGGTCAGGCTGCGGCAGTTTCTGTTGTTACCATGATCGTTCCGATTCTGTTGTTTGTTATTTCCGAGAGCCAGATCCTCGAGACGATGGCCAGCTCGGGTATTAAGGATTGAGGTGGCGCGCATGAAGAAATTAGCAATATTATTATCACTCGTTTTTGTATTGACTGCGGTTTCTCCCTTTGCCTTTGCACAAGCTGACACCGGATATTCCTATAATTACGATTTTTGGGGAGAGGTTACACCCTGCCCCGATCCTTATGCTGTAAAAGCTACACTTACACATATCGAACTCGGCCTTGACACAAAGCTTTCAAAGGCGCAGGGTCTGTTCGTTAAAGATAATTTAATTTATATCTGCGATACAGGTAATAACAGGATCGTTGTTGTAGAATTTGCGGACGAAGAGTATAAAGTAGTGGATATCATAGATTCGTTTGAGGGATCGGATATCAATACTTTCAATTCGCCAAATGACATTTTTGTTACCGACGATCATTATTTCATAGCCGATACGGAAAACAACCGTATCCTTAAACTCACAAAAGATCTTAAACTTGTTCTCGAGTTTTTAAAACCCGATGATATCAATTTCGATAAGAGCATTACGTTCCTCCCTTCAAAACTCATCGTTGACGGAGCGGATCGTGTGTTCTGTCTTGTAAAGCGCGTAAACAAAGGTATCGTTAAATACGAGAATAACGGTCGTTTTAACGGATTTGTCGGCGCTACACCCGTTACATACAATCTTTTCGATTACATATGGAAAACATGGATCGCAACCGATGCACAGGCAGACGCGATGGCGGATTTTGTTCCTACCGAATACGACAACATTGCCGTCGACAGTGAAGGCTTCATGTTTGTAACAACTACAAACTTCGATGACGGTTCCCTCGGTGACGGCGGAGTCAATCCCATAAGAAGACTTAATTCACTCGGAAAAGACATTCTTATCCAGAACGGTGACTGGTATGTTATCGGTGACGTTGACTGGGCAAATCTCGGTGTTTATACCGGTGCTTCCAAAATGGTTGACATAACGGCACTCGACAACGGTACGTATTTTGCGCTCGATCGTACAAGAGGAAGGATCTTCGGCTATGACGATCAGGGTAACATCCTTTGCTGCTTCGGCGGTAACGGAAACAAAGACGGTTATTTCAGAATGCCCACCGCGATCGAACACATGGGACAGGATCTTCTGGTCCTTGATTCGCAGGATGCACAGTTGACCGTATTTACTCCCACATATTACGGAAAGAAGATATTCGCCGCGATCTATGAATACCAGCAAGGTCGTTACGATGAATCGGCCGAAGAGTGGAAAGAAGTGCTCATGCTCAACGGTAATAACGAGCTGGCGTACAAAGGTATCGGACGTGCGCTTCTCAGACAGAACAAATACGAAGAAGCAATGAATTATTTCAAGATCAAATACTCGGACAAGAATTACGGCGATGCTTTCCAGCTATACCGAAAACAATGGGTTGAAGATCACATAGTAACGATATTCATTGTAATAGTACTGGTACTTGTTGTACCGCTTCTGATCGGCAGGATCAAGAGAGTCAGATGGGAGGTGAAGGCATTTGAAAACGGCAGCAAGAAAAATAATTGACGTATTTACAAACAGAGCCGCATATGACAGATTCTTTAAGAGCCTTCGCTATGCACTTTATGTTATCGTGCATCCCTTCGACGGTTTCTGGGATCTGACTCATGAGAAGAGAGGAAGCCTTGCGGCAGCGAACTTTATCTTGATACTTTCGCTTCTCACCAGCGTGTTCAGACTTGAATTTACGACTTTCCAGTTCATTAAAGTAAATCTTGAACGTGCGAATTTCCTCATTGAGATGCTTGGAATACTCCTTCCTTTCATCATCTTTGTGGTAACCAATTGGGCTCTTACGACGCTATTTGACGGAAAAGGAACACTTAAGGACGTCTGGATCGCATCCGCATATGCGATGACTCCTTATCCCCTTATTGTAATCCCCAATACCATCTTCAGTAATTTCCTTGCTGAAGAAGAGGACACATTTAACTATTTCTTCCATGATTTTTCAATAGTATGGTCCGCATTGCTTTTCATTTCGGCCGTCATGATGGTTCATGCATATTCGATCGGAAAGACGATGCTTTGCATTTTGTTTACCATACTCGGTATGGCAGTAGTGATCTTCCTGCTGTTACTGTTCTTCAGTTTGATCAGTGACGCCGGAGCATTTTTCTATTCGCTTTATAAAGAGGTCATCTTCAGACTATATTAAAATGCCATAAACATAATACGGCACGAAACGGATATATAAAGATCTGCTCCCTAAAGAGATATATCGGTCAAGCGGCGTGTTAGCAGAGTAATCGTAAGCGGTCAAACCGCTTATAAAGAGGAGGATATCGTGGAAGAAAAGAATTCCTGGATAAAAACAATACTTAATATCATCATTCCGATCGCGGTGCTCGGAATCATTATCTTGCTTGTGTATATGATCCAGCCCGAAGAACTTCCGCCGGTCGAGATAGATATCAGAGGAGGTTCGGTAGGAGAAGGAAAGGCCGTCATTGAAAATGACGATCTTATCTTCACGATGGACCGCGAGACCACACGTTTTTCCGTTACCGATAAGGCAACGGGGACTGTTTGGGAATCCAATCCCGCAAATGCGGACTCGGATCCCCTTGCACCCACCATCGATAAAAAGTCGAACCTCAAATCAACGCTTTATATCACTTACGGTAATGTCAACGGTATCATGACCACATACAACAACTGTGCTTACAGTATTGAAAAAGGTATCTTTGACATCGAAGAGAATAAAGATTCCATAGTTGTAAATTACACTATCGGTAATACTGAAAAAGAATTTAAGATCCCTCTTGCTTTGCCTGAGAAAGACTTTAATGCCATTACAAAAAACATGGAAAAGAAGGCTGCAAAGCAGGTAAAGGAATATTACAGAAAGACAGATATCAATAAGCTCAGGGCTCAGGATAACAAAGAAGAACTCCTCGCAAGTTATCCCGATCTTGCAAACATGAAGCTTTATATCCTTCGTGACGGTGTTGCACAGCATTTAAAGGCTACCATAGAAAAGTATTTCTGGGATGCCGGATATACCGAAGAGCAATACCAGAAGCACCTTGCACGTTATACGACAAAGAGGTCCGAAGACATTCCTTTGTTCAATGTAACGGTAGAATATAAGCTTGTGGGACGTGATCTTGTTGTTTCCGTTCCTCTCGAAAAGATCGAGTATAAGCCCGATTATCCCATTACGAATATTGAACTCCTTCCTTATTTCGGTGCAGGAAGCACGGAAGACGAAGGGTTTATCGTACTGCCCGAAAGCGGCGGCGCCATCATTAATTTCAATAACGGCAGAAACGGCCAGAACGCATATTACGCAAATGTTTACGGATGGGACTATGCTACGTCGAGAACATCGGTAGTTACCGAGACAAGAAACACATTCCCCATGTTCGGTCTTTCGAAGAACGGCGCTTCGTTCCTTTGCATGCTTGAAGACGGTGCTTCCTACGGAAACATCAATGCCGATGTGAGCGGACGTTTTGACAGCTATAACCATGTTGACGCAGGTTATTCGCTAGTCCATTACGAATCGTATGATGTTTCGGGTAAGTCAAATGCCGCGTTCTATATCTATGAAGAAGCGCTTCCGAAGGAAACCATAAGCCAGAGATATCGTTTCGGTGACGATGACAATTACAGCGATATGGCTGCCGAATACAGAAAATATCTGCTTGATAAATATCCTTCGCTCGGATCTAAGAAGGGCGAGGGTATGCCTACGGTCGTTGAGGTTATCGGCGCTATCGATAAGGTTCAGCAAACCGCCGGTATCCCTTATAAGCAGCCGCTCGAACTTACAACATACGACGAGACCGTTGAAATTGCGGATGAGCTTAAAAGCCTCGGGATCGATGATTTCAAGCTTAAGCTTATTGGCGAATTTAACGACGGTGTAAGGCATTATGTTCTCAAAGACGTAGATTACATCTCGAGACTCGGCGGCAAGAGTGACTTTAAGAAAATGCTCGAGGATCTAAGTGAGAGAAATATCAAAGTATATCTCGAAGGCCAGACAGATTTCGCTTATGACTCCGGAATGTCGGACGGTTATATCGGATTCAGGGACGGCGCAAAATTTGTTTCGAGAGAACAGTGCGAACTTTACGATTATTCCATAGTATGGTACGGACAGGAAGATTATAACGATCCTTATTACCTTGTAACTCCCGAATATAACAAAGAATGCTTCGATATATTCAAAGAATTTACGGATGATTACGGTATCGGCATGGCACTTCGCAATACCGGATATCTGCTCAACAGCGATTATAATCCCAAGGATAAAGTGACTCGTGAAGAATCGAAAGCTCTTTCTCGTGAAATGCTTTCGGCCGCATCCGAATACGGAACGATCATTAACGAAGGTAATGACTACGCACTCGAATATGCCGACGTTGTGACTTCGATGGATATCAGCAATTCCAATATGGCTATCATAGATTACGATATTCCTTTCTATGAGATGGCGATTCACGGTCTTGTTGATTATACCGGTGTTCCCATTAACCTTTCGGAAGATTTTGAATATGAATTGTTAAAATCAGCCGAGTTCGGTGCGGGTCTTTCGTTTACATTCATGAAATGTGCACCCGAAAGGATCCAGGAAACGTTTTATTACGAATACTTCGGAGCTGCGTTCGATCTTTGGAAAGAAAAAGCGGCAGGAATATATAAGCGTTTCAAGAACGATTTCGGTGGCTTGTACAATAAGAAGATGATCAGACATACCGTAGATGAGAACAATGTTCGAATCACCGAATATGAAGACGGTACCAAAGTGTATGTCAATTACAACTACAAAGACCTTGAATCTGACGGGATCAGGGTACCTGCAAGAGATTATGTAGTAAAGAGAGGTGAGTGACGATATGGCTAAGAATATGAAACTCAAAAAAAAGATGTCGCTTGCCGGAAGAAGAGCAATATTCGGATATTTGTTCATCCTTCCCTTTGTGCTCGGGTTCCTGCTTTTCATGGCTAAACCGCTTATCCAGTCGTTTATCATGTCTTTGTCGGATGTAAATGTCGGCGCAAACGGATTTGATCTCACATATGCGGGACTCAAGAACTATGAGAGAGCACTTACAATTGACCCGAATTTCAATATCATGCTCGTCGATGAGATATCAAAGATGGTCCTTAATTCGCTTGCCACGATCATCTTCAGCTTCTTCATCGCGCTTCTTATCAACCAGAAATTTAAGGGCAGAGCGTTTGTAAGAGCTGTATTCTTCCTCCCTGTAATCTTTTCGTCGGGTGTTATAGTCGGTCTTGAATACAATAACACATTGCTTGCCGGTATGAAGCAGATGATCGAGGAATCATCGACATCGGGTATTGCCGATACGCTTGAGACGATCCTTTCAAATACAGATATCGCTGACGGACTTATCGAAACGATCATAACCCTCGTTAATTCGGTTTATGACATAGCGATCGCCTCGGGTATCCAGATAATCATTTTCCTTTCGGCTCTTCAGACTATCCCGAGGAGTATGTACGAGGCTGCCGATATCGAAGGATGTACAAAGTGGGAAAGTCTTTGGAAGATCACTTTCCCTATGATAAGTTCCATGTTCCTTGTTAACTGGATATATACCATCATCGACTTTTTCATGAAGTCTGACAACCAGGTAATTCAGCAGGTTCAGACGGAGGTAACGCGAAATCTCGATTTCGGTTACGGATCCGCATTGTCGTGGATCTACTTCGGAATTGTTATTGTCTGGATAGGTATATCTTCGCTAATAATCTCGAGGGTGGTGTACTATTATGAGTAAAGCAAAAGCAGCAGTTGAGGGACGCAGATCCTTCAGTGAGAGAAACAGACTCAGCGGCGGTTATCTTCTTAAAAAGACCGCAGGCTCGATCGTGCTTAAGATTCTTAGATTTGTGCTTATCTTTGGTCTTTGCTTTATGATCCTTGAGCCGATCGTCAATAAATTCTGTGTCAGTATCATGACCGAGAAGGACTTATATGATACAACGATCAACATCCTTCCACGTCATCTGACGACAGGAAATTATGCAGTGGTTGCGGAACTTATGAATTTCTGGGAGGCACTGTTTAATTCTTTGTGGATATCTATCGCCGTATCGGTGGTTCAGATAGCTGCTTGTACGCTCACAGGCTATGGATTTGCAAGGTTTAAATTCCCGTTAAAGAAATTCTGGTTTGCATGTGTGATCCTTATAATCCTCATTCCGCCCCAGACGATTTCTTCACCGCTTTACCTTCATTTCAGATTCTTCGATATATTCGGACTTTTTGAAACGATCACGGGAACTCCCGTAAACCTGAGAGGTTCGGTTATTCCTTACTTCCTCATGTCTGCAGGATGTATGGGTCTCAAGGACGGTCTTTATATCTTCCTTGTTCGCCAGTTCTTCCGTGGGATACCCAAGGAGCTTGAAGAGGCAGCTTATGTTGACGGATGCGGTACACTTCGTACCTTCATCAGGATCATGCTTCCCGATGCGAAACCCATCCTTACGTCATGTTTCCTTTTCTCGTTTGTATGGCAGTGGACAGACAGTTTCTACTCCGCACTTTTCCTCGGAGGAAAGAAGCTGCTTTCGACGGGACTTGCGTCGCTTGCCGATAATTTCAGCAATTATATGCAGGTTACATATCAAAGAGCGGGACAAACGTCCGAAGCTCTTTTGCAGCAGATGAACGCAACCGGTGTGCTTTTGGTCGTTACACCGATCATCCTTCTTTATCTGGTCGCTCAAAAGGGCTTCGTAGAATCGCTTTCTTCGACCGGTATCAAGATGTAGGCTTACTTGACGGTCTATGTCTGCTGTTTTATAATGTTAGTTGGTGTTGATAACTAATCGACACTGATGTGTCCGTTTCGGCGGATCCAATAAATACGCACCCCGCGCGGGTGGGAAAGAGAGAGGTTTTATGAAAAAAACAAGTAAGCTTGTTGCACTTCTCATGATCTTAGTTCTCGTTCTTTCTTGTGCAGCTTGTTCTTCAAGCAGCGGCGAGCCTAAGACAGACGGAGACACAACAATGACAGGGAAGGATTCTGCAACTCCTTCAAATGATTCGGACAGTACAACACCTTCAAATGACAACGATGACGACGTTGTCGATGTTGATGTTGAAGACGAGGATGAGGAAGAAGATGATCTTCCCGATGTTATCCTCGGAGCTGACGGTAAGCCCGTAGACCTTGGCGGTATGGAAGTTACCATTGCTGCTTGGTGGGCAAATCCCGAGCCCGATGAATCTACGGCATATGGCGAAGCCACAAAAAATTATCGTGACTGGATACAGAGCACATATAATTTCACTATCAAAGAAGAATCTATCGGTAGCTGGGATGATTATCCTTCACTCCTTACAAACTTCTGTACAACAGGCGGAGATGAGAACTATGTATTCGTTTGCGACGAGAGAAGTTTCAGTGGTTTCAGATCAGGCCTTTACAAGGATCTTGCAGCAATCGATTGCCTTGATTTCTCCGAAGAGAAGTGGGACAAGGGAGCACTTGATTTCCTCAGACTCGGCGATTCCATTTACGGTATGAGAGCAGAAAGACCCGAACCCCGCGGAGGTATCTTCTTTAACAAGAGACTCCTTCAGGAAGCAGGTATCGATCCTGAATCTCTTTATGACATGCAGGCAGCAGGAACCTGGGATTGGGCAGCATTTGAGGATCTTTGCGCTAAGCTTACTCGTGATACAAACGGCGATGATATCCCCGATATCTACGCTATGTCTTCACTTAATTATGACTTTATGAAACCTTGTCTCGCATCAAATGATGCTTATATCATTGAGCGTGATGCAGATGGAAAATTTGTAAATGCAACAGGTACAGATAAATTTATCCAGGCTTGGGATTGGGCAAAGGATCTTCGTTCTAAGTATGAGATGCCTAAGCCCGATGGCTCCAACTGGGATTATCCTTACGCAGCATTCCTTAATGCCGAAGTAGCCCTTCAGGCAGCTGAGGAGTACAGAGTTACAGAGAATCAGGCACTTCCCGATGATTTCGGATTTGTTGTATTCCCTAAGGGACCCGCTGTTTCCGATTATGCATGCTATTCATACGATCACCTTCGTGTAATCCCTGCTATCTATGATGATGACAGAGCATGGAAGATCGCATTTGCATTCAATCTTTATACAAATCCCACACCCGGTTATGAAGATGTTGACGACTGGAAGACAAATTACTATCCTCTGTTCAGAGATACCCGTTCTGTAGATGAGACTCTTGAGATCCTTACAAGGAATCCCAAGCCTCAGCTCTTCCCGCTTGTTGATAACGTTAACCGCAGCAATTCTTACTTCTGGAACATTGACAGCAAGACAGGCCAGGAGCAGTATGAAGAGCAGAGAGACGAGATCGATTACTATGTTGGTGTAGCTAACAGCTATTGATCTTTTCGCATCGATCATTTATTAAACTATGAATGATACGGGGCCGCCCATATAATGGGGCGGCCCTTTTTTTTAATATCGTGAAAAAATCAACCAATGGTTTAACAAAATACAGAAAAATGTAGATCTCATTGGATTTCTACTATTGACTTTTATGAGCGTAGTGTTATCATTACAAGATATTAAGAATAAAAGCAAGAAGGGAAGGATCTTTATGCAGAAGAAAGACATTGATTGGGGTAGCTTAGGATTTGGCTACATTCAGACAGACAAGAGATACGTTTCTGATTTTAAGGACGGCAAATGGGATGAGGGTCGTCTTACAGAGGATGCAAATGTCGTTCTTAATGAATGTGCAGGCGTTTTCCAGTATGCCCAGACAGTATTTGAAGGTCTTAAGGCTTATACAACAAAGGATGGCAGGATCGTTACTTTCCGTCCCGACCTCAACGCAGAGCGCCTCGAGCAGTCTGCAAAGAGACTTGAGATCCCTGCATTCCCCAGAGACAGATTTATTGACGCGGTAAAGCAGGTTGTAGCTGCAAATGCGGCTTACGTTCCTCCTTTCGGATCGGGCGCAACACTTTACCTTCGTCCTTACATGATGGGTACAAACCCCGTAATCGGTGTAAAACCCGCTACAGAGTATCAATTCAGATTATTCGCAACTCCCGTTGGCCCTTACTTCAAGGGTGGTGTTAAGCCCCTTACTCTTAAGGTAAGCGATTATGATCGTGCCGCACCGTGCGGAACAGGTAACATCAAGGCCGGCCTTAACTACGCAATGAGCCTTCATGCTATCGTAACGGCTCATAACGAGGGCTTTGACGAGAATATGTACCTTGATGCCAAGACAAGGACAAACGTTGAAGAGACAGGCGGAGCCAATTTCCTCTTTGTTACAAAAGACAACAAAGTTGTTACACCTAAGAGTGACAGTATTCTTCCTTCGATCACAAGACGTTCACTTGTTCAGGTTGCCAAGGAGTATCTCGGACTTGAAGCAGAAGAGAGAGTTATTTCTCTTGAAGAAGTTAAGGATATGGCAGAGTGCGGTCTTTGCGGTACGGCAGCTGTTATCTCACCTGTCGGCAAGATCGTTGATCACGGTAAGGAGATCTGCTTCCCCAGCGGTATGACAGACATGGGACCTATTACAAAGAAGCTCTATGAGACACTTACCGGCATCCAGATGGGTACCATTAAGGCTCCCGAGGGATGGATCTACGAGATCATGTGATCCCATTTTCGTTTTGTATAATACATAACCGTTAAAGAATCCCGATTCGTTCGAATCGGGATTCTTATTGCTTATTGATTTTTTAATAATCATCTTTATTGACCGAACTGCTTTTATTTGACAATCGGTTATTCCGCATCGGCATCGTCTTCGGAAAGATCAAAGGTCTCTTCGATATAATTGCTTTCTGCTTCTTCGTCCGATACTTCCTCGTTTTCATAGTTTACGTAATCGCCGAGATAGATTCCGTCGTAGCCGACTACGGAAGCGAGAGCGGGATCGTCAAAATAGCTTGCTTCAACGTTGACATCATATACGGGCTTTGTTCCGTTGTAGATAATGAAACCGAATCCGATAACTACGAGGACCGCGATCACAATATAAAGCGTACGAAGTAATTTCTTTCTTTTTAAGGCCTGTTTACGGCCTGCTTTTTCTTTTTTGTATTCATCGACTTTTTTCTGGCTCATGTTTTTTCCCCTTGTTTTCATTTTTAAGTCTGATATATTATAAACCAGCACCGAAAAAGTTTCAATAACACCTAAGTGTATAATTGAACCAAATTTGTGATAATTTTCTGAACAATTTTGAGATCCTCGATACGAAAGGAATATATCATGAAGAGAACATTTGGATTTTACAGGCAGTTATCGGTTTTACTTATTCTTTTATTGATCGTTATGTCCTTTGCGGCTTGCTCTTCGGAAACAAGCGGGGTTGAGAACGTTCCGGTTAATACGGGTATTGATGATCCGTCTGTAACAACATTTCCTGACGAAGTCACAGACGATCCGTCTGTAACAACATTTCCTGACGTAGTCGCAGATGAGCCTGACGCAGATCCCGATAATGCTGCGGATAAGAGTTATCAGCAAAAAAATGCTGATTCAAATACTGTCCCTGTAGTTGTTCACGAGGATGATGATGTATCCGGTCTTACGGGGGCGCTTGCATTTGTGCGAAAGCTCAGGCTCGGCTGGAACCTCGGAAATACGATGGATGCGACGGGCAGTGCAAAAGGTGGTGCAAATCTCAATCTGGAAACAGCCTGGTGCGGAGCAAAGACAACTCCCGAGATGATAGATGCGCTCAAGGAAGCGGGTTTTAAGTCTGTAAGGATCCCTGTGTCGTGGCATAACCATGTCGATGAAGAATTTAACATTCATCCCGAATGGATGGCGAGAGTGAAAGAGATTGTTGACTATGTGATCGAAAGGGATATGTATTGTACCATAAACATCCATCATGACAACATGAAGGAATATATGTACCCGACAAGCGAATATCTTGAACAGTCAAAACGCTATATCGCAAGGATATGGGAACAGGTAGGAGAGACTTTTAAAGATTATGACGATCATCTTATCTTTGAATCTCTTAATGAACCCAGAATGGTCGGTACGGCCAATGAATGGTATCTTTCTAACAACGACATGTGCAGAGATGCCGTCAACTGCATCAATATCCTTAACCAGCTCTTCGTTGATACCATACGTGCGCAAGGCGGAAAAAATTCGGAGAGATACCTTCTTGTACCCGGTTATGCCGGTCAATGGGGCGCCGCAACATCGGATGATTTTGTTATACCGACAGATACGGCCGACAATAAGATCCTCATCGAAGTACACGCATATTCACCCGAAAACTTTGCGCTCACCGCCCCGACAGAGTCTTCCAGTGTCGACGTTTTTGACGAAACAAGCGGAAAAAGTGTGGGCGGTATCAATTCAATGGTCGTAAGATTAAAGGAAAAGTTCATTGATAAAGGGATCGGTGTGGTTATCGATGAATTCGGTTCGAGAGACAAAAGCGGCAACACCGAAGACAGAGCAAAACATGCTGCGTTTTATGTGAGGAAAGCACGTGAAGCCGGTATTACATGTTTCTTGTGGGATAATCATGTGTTCTTTGGGTCGGGAGAGCGTTTCGGACTTCTTGACAGAAAGACATGCAAGATCAGATATCCCGAGATAATGCAGGCACTTTACGACAATTGCCAATAAAAAACCGGTATTTCTACCGGTTTTTGGGATCGTTCGCTTTCGTTATTGTCGGACAGACCCCTGGATCGTTCGCTTTCATTATTGTCGGACAGACCCGGGGTCAATCGTTATCGTGATTGTCGGACAGATCGAGATCATAACTTCTTATCAGCCCCTTGTATTCGGTGGGGCTGATCTTTTTTATGGCCCTGAAAGCCCGGTTAAAAGTCGAAAGACTCTTATATCCGCATGATGTCGCAACTTCGGTTGTCGATACGTTGGGATAGATAAGCAGTTTTTCCGCGTGACTGATACGTTTTTGATTAAGATAATCGGAGAACGACTGCCCGTTAAACTGCTCGAACCTCTTTGAAAACTCCGAAGGGGTAAAACCGATCATATCGGCGAGTTTCTTGCTTGTAAGGTCGTTTGAGAAGTTCCAGCTTATGTAATTACTGAGAGCAAGGAACTTGTTGGCATATTCGTGCTGTTTCTCGATCGGAAGATCGGGAAAGAATGATTTAAGTTCAAGATTGGCGCGACCGATCGTTACGAAGAATTTTATTATGAGTGAAAAAAGTATGGGGTCTTCGTAAGCGGTTTCCTGGAAAAACTCGTACTCTATGTCTTTAAGGCAGGCGGTAAGGATCTCTGCGGTTTTGGGATCTTCATTTGCCTTGATGTGTCTGAAGTGGTGGATCGACTCGAGGATTGAATTCATACCCTGAAGGCTCGAAAATAACGAATAATCGAAGAGTGTGATAAGTCGTTCGCCCTCATCGGGAGCATAAAGAGTATGAAGCTCTCCGGGAGCGATGATAAATACATCACCGGGATAGACCCTGTGACGTACTCCGTCGCAAAGAACATCATAATGATTAACGTAGGGCATGATGATCTCAACGGAAGTATGCCAATGGGTGGCATAGTCTTCGTTTTGAACGTTATGATACACACGGATCCACTTCATGCGGGGAAGTGCAAGTGTATTGTTGTCATCTTGTACGACATACGGATTGTTCATCATGTCCTCCTGTGCGGTATTAAACTTGTGATGTTCACAATATATGATTTTAGCACATGCTAATTATTCACACAATCCATAGAATGTTTTTGGTGTATAAATTTGACAAGTGGAGATTAAACGGTAAAACCACCGTAAACATGCATAAAAGAAAGCATTAATCAATAACATGATAATAAAAAGTGACTAGTACATATTGATCAAAAATTGCTATAATCGATCCAATGGGAGAAAATATATATTTTTTTTGGAAATGTATTTAGGAGGAACGTATGAAGATGGGGCCCATAGCGCCGCAGGATCCTGTGAGACAGCGGCAGTTTTATTATGTAATGCTTGATAAAATGATCAGTATTTTCCCTGTTCCCGGAGGGAAAAACGCATCAATCATATTTGCAAATGACGGAAGATTAAAAAGTGCATCGGAACTTGTCGGTAATGTTACCGATGACAAGATCCTTGACCTCCTCGCCACAACCGAGGGTGTAAGAAAACTCATTTACGGGATCGGTGTTTCGATGATCACCGATACGGGTGAGGGTGCAAAGTTCTTCTTCGACCAGAACGGAAGGGAAAAGCCCGAAGGTACATCCATAAGTACAGAGATCACCGGTGACGGTGTTGAATATCTGGTTCCTTTTGATGCATATGAATGGGGCGATGACGACAAAGAACCCGGACAGTTCCGATTCGAATTTGAGAATATCAATGTTACTGCCACCGTCAATGTAAGATTCTATCTCAATGACGGTTTTGTGGCTCCTCCTTTTGAGGGTATAGACAAGGTCGATCCTTCATCGCAGGGTTACAGGGATATGATCGCCCAAGGAGTTATGAGTCTCGGTGATACGACCAGACTCAAAGAAGTCTTTAAGAGAGCACGCGCCGGAGAGGATGTTGCCATCACATTTATCGGCGGTTCGATCACACAGGGCGCCGGTTCAAATCCCATAAACAAGGAATGCTACACATATAAGACATACGAAGGCTTCAAAAAAATGTTTGATCCCAAAGGTAAGGTCTCTTATGTTAAAGCCGGCGTCGGCGGTACGCCTTCCGAGCTCGGCATGATAAGGGTTGACAAGGATCTTATCAAATTCGGTGAGATCGAACCCGATATAGTCGTTATCGAATTTGCAGTTAATGATGCGGGAGACGAAACCGGCGGTGATTGTTATGAGGGTCTTGTCAGACGTTGCCTTAACATGAAGAAGAAACCTGCCGTTATCCTTCTTTTCTCGGTATTCGTTGATGATTACAACCTTGAAGAACGACTTGTTCCGATCGGAGAATATTACAACCTGCCTCTCGTTAGCGTCAAGAGTGCGGTTACAAAGCAGTTCTATCTTAAGAAGGATGAAGGACGTGTCATCGGAAAGAATGCTTTCTTCTACGATCGTTATCATCCCGCAAATATCGGTCATACCATTATGTCGGATTGCATCCTCAAGCTTTTCGAGCGTGCCGATAAAGAAGATATCCCTGCAGGAGAAAAGACCGATGCCGCGAAGGCACCCATGAGAAGCGACAGCTTCGATATGATCAATCTTATCGACCGTGCGCATAATGATTTCGGTGCGCAGATCGAGCCCGGCAGCTTTATGGGAACAGACACGAACCTTCAGGCTTGTCAGATGGATCTGTCGATCGAGAGCACGCCTCAGTTCCCCGATAACTGGGCACGTTTCGGAAGCGGAGACGAACCCTTCAGGATGAAGGTTAAGTGTAAGACGTTGCTCATAGTTTACAAAGATTCGAATTCACCGGATGAAGGAAGCGTTGACGTTTATGTTGACGGAGAGTTCGTTCGCAGCATAAATCCCAGAGAGATAGGCTGGATCCATTGCAATCCTTATGTGATCGTTCGTGAGAATGAATCAAAGGAGCACCTTGTTGAGATAAGGATGAAAAAAGGATTTGAGGATAAGAATTTTACGATCCTCGGATTTGGTATCAACGCATAAGAAACACGGAAGGAGACCTCTATGATCACAAAAGAACGTATGACTGAGTGCCTTAATAAGGCTGCAGAGCTGGTTGCACAGATGACTCCCGAGGAAAAGGTTTATCAGCTTCGTAACGGAGCGCCCGCGATCGACAGACTCGGTATTCCCTCTTACAACTATTGGAACGAATCACTTCACGGTGTTGCTCGTGCCGGTATTGCTACGGTATTTCCTCAGGCCATCGGCCTCGCTGCCACTTTTGACGAAGAGCTTCTTGAAAAAGTGGGAGATACCGTTTCGACCGAAGGAAGAGCAAAGTACTACGGTCAGTTCAAATACGGTGATCACGGGATCTATAAGGGACTTACGTTCTGGGCTCCCAACATAAACATTTTCCGCGATCCCAGATGGGGACGCGGTCATGAGACCTACGGAGAAGATCCTTACCTTACTTCGAGGCTCGGTGTGAGATTCGTAAAAGGAATTCAGGGTGACGATTCAAAATATCTTAAGGCCGCCGCATGCGCAAAGCACTTTGCCGTTCATTCCGGGCCTGAGGCTGTTCGTCACGGATTCAACGCTGTTTGCAACAAGCAGGACATGAGAGAGACATATCTGCCCGCATTTAAGGCTCTTGTTAAAGAAGCCGGTGTCGAGGCCGTAATGGGTGCGTATAACCGTACCAACGGCGAAGTATGTTGCGGAAGCAAGACACTCCTTAAGGATATTCTCAGGGATGAATGGGGATTTGAAGGTCATGTTACATCCGATTGCTGGGCCATCAAGGATTTTCACGGTAACCACGGTGTTACAAAGGATGCCACGGAGTCGGTCGCTCTTGCGATGAACAACGGATGTGACCTTAATTGCGGAGATATCTACCAGTATCTTCTTGATGCCGTTGATAAGGGACTTACGACGTGGGAGAAAATTGACAAAGCGCTTACGAGAGTGCTTGCAACACGCTTTAAGCTCGGTATCCTCGGTGATTCTAAGGACAATAAATACAATGAGATCGATTATTCGTATGTTGATACGGATGAAGCAAGAGAGCTTAATTTAAAGGCTTCTCTCGAAAGTATCGTGCTTCTTGACAACAAGAACGGCATCCTTCCTCTTGATGCTTCAAAGATCAAAACGATCGGTGTGATCGGACCCAATGCCGATAACCGTAAGGCGCTTGTCGGTAATTATGAGGGAACGGCTTCGGAGTATGTCACCGTTGTCAACGGAATAAGAGAAGCACTTATCGGAACCGATACACGTGTTATGGTTTCCGAGGGTTGTCATCTCTATAAGAACAAAATGTCCGACCTTTCAGAGCCTACGGGTGACAGATTCGCAGAAGCAAAGAGTGTTTGCGAGCACAGTGACGTTGTTGTTCTCTGCGTCGGACTCGATGCATCACTCGAAGGTGAAGAGGGCGACACCGGTAATGAATACGGAAGCGGTGATAAGCCCAACCTTTATCTTCCCGGCCTTCAGGGCAGATTGCTTGAAGAAGTTACAGCCATGGGTAAGCCTGTCATCGTGGTATGCCTTGCGGGAAGCGCACTCTATCTTGATAAAGCAAACGAAAAAGCTGCCGCTACCGTGCTCGCGCTTTATCCCGGTGCCCAGGGCGGTCGCGCATTGGCCCGGATATTGTTCGGCAAGAGTTCGCCCGAAGGAAAGCTGCCCGTTACATTCTATAGCGAAAAGAACACTCTGCCCGACGCAACCGATTATTCCATGAAGGGCAGAACATACAGGTATATGACACAAAAGCCTTTCTATCCTTTCGGATACGGACTCTCGTATACAAAATTCGAGGAGAAGATAAAGGGGATCGAGATCAATAACAAGCCCGTAAGCAGCGATTTAACGATCGGAAAAGGCGATGTCCTTGACATATACGTTGATGTTCAAAACACGGGTTCATATGAAGGCGGCGTTACCGTTCAATGCTATGTATCTTTTGAGGATAACGATGCGCCCGTCAGACAGCTTAAAGGTCTTAAAAAGATCACACTCGCGCCTCAGGCAAAAGAGACCGTTAAGATCATACTTACCGATGCTTCGTTCGGACTCTTCGATGAAGAAGGTATCCTGAAACTGAATAAGGGTAGCTACGTTGTTTCGATAGGCGATTCGCAGCCCGATGAAAGAAGTAAAGAGCTCACAGGTACAAGCTGCTGTACATTTAAGGTAAATGTGGCTCAGACAGAGGAATTATGAAGATCATATCAAATAAGATAAGCATCATATGCGGTCATTACGGAACCGGTAAAACAAATCTTGCCGTCAATCTCGCACGTGACCATGCAAAAGCGGGAGAGAAAGTGACGATAGTCGATATGGATATCGTCAATCCCTATTTTCGTACTTCGGATTACAAAAAGATCCTTGAAGATGAAGGAATAGAGGTTATCGCACCGGTGTTCGGCGCGACGAATCTCGATCTGCCTTCACTTCCCGCCGCCATGTATCTGGCATTTGAAAAAGAAGGTACGGTCATATTTGATCTGGGTGGTGACGATGTCGGATCGACCGTTATGGGAAGATTCCGCGAAAAGCTTACCGGCAAGGATTATGAGATGCTGTATGTTATAAACAGATACCGTGATCTTGATTGCGATCCGAAAGCAACGGCAGAGATCCTCAGTGAAATCGAGAAAGTCACAAAACTCAAGGCCACCGGGATCATCAATAACTCGAATCTCATGTACGAAACCACAAAAGATCATATAGAAGAGGGTCACAGATATGCACTTGAAACCGCCTCGTTAACAGGTCTGCCTGTCGTTGCCACGGTTCTGAGGCGCGATCTTTCTGAGGAGTACAGGGAAAAGCCGATCCCCGGGATGGGCGAGATAATTCCCGTAGATATCATTGCAGGCCCTTCTTTTTGATGTTTACAAATCAAAAACCTAGTGCTAGAATACTGAGATATGTTAAAAAAGATGCAGGCCTAAGACTGCAGGAAGGAGAAAACATGGCAAAACTTATTATCAACGAGACGAATTGTAAAGGATGCGAGATGTGCGTGAACGCATGTCCCAAGCAGCTGCTAAAGCTATCGGACCATATTAACGGTAAGGGCTACCATCCGGTAATGATGACAGATGAGGCTGCATGCATAGGTTGCAAGTCGTGCGCCATTATGTGTCCTGATGTCTGCATTACAGTGGATAGATGATCCCGAAAGATCCGCATAGGATATTGATGTACAAAATGAAACATGTGTGAATCGATCGCACATATAATTCAAGGAGAAAAGACATGTCAGAAAAAGTATTAATGAAAGGTAACGAAGCTCTTGCGGAAGCAGCTATCCAGGCGGGATGCAGGCTCTTCTTCGGATATCCGATCACGCCTCAGACCGAGCTCTCCGCATACATGTCGAAGAAGATGCCCAAGATCGGCGGCCTCTTCCTTCAGGCAGAGTCGGAGCTTGCAGCAATCAACATGGTACTCGGTGCATCTGCAGCAGGTAAGCGTGCGATGACATCTTCAAGCTCACCCGGAATCAGCTTGAAGAGCGAGGGTATCTCATATATAGCAGGTTCGGATGTCCCCGCTGTTATCATCAACGTTCAGCGTGGCGGACCCGGACTCGGAAGCATCCAGCCCTCACAGGCAGATTATTGGCAGGCAACCAAGGCTACAGGCCACGGTGATTTCCAGCTTATCGTTCTCGCTCCTTCGACAGTACAGGAGATGGCAGATTTCGTAGGACAGGCATTTGACCTCGGCGATAAGTACAGAATGCCCGTTATGATCCTTTCCGACGGTATGCTCGGTCAGATGATGGAGCCCGTTTCGTTCCCCGACAAGGGTGAGCCCGTGATCCCCGAGAGACCTTGGGCAGCAAGCGGACACGGCGGAAAGCGTCCTCACAATATCGTTAACTCTCTTTATATCGAAGCAAAGGATCTTGAGAAGACCGTTGTTGAGAGATTTAAGAAATACGATATCATCAAGAAGGAAGAGCAGAGAGCAGAGTCATACCTCACAGAGGATGCAGAGATCGTTATCGTTGCTTACGGCGCATCTTCACGTGTTGCAAGAAGTGCTGTTAACTCTGCACGTGCGGAAGGCATTAAGGTAGGTCTTGTAAGACCCATCACACTCTGGCCTTTCCCTACAGACGCTATCGAGGCTACCGTTCCCACAGCAAAGAAGTATCTCACAGTTGAGATGAGCATGGGACAGATGGTAGATGATGTTAAGCTCGTAGTTAACGGACGTAAGCCCGTAAGCTTCTTCGGAAGAACCGGCGGTATCATTCCTACACCCGGTGAAATCCTTGAAGAGATCAAAAAGTTAAATGGTAAGGAGGCGTAACAATGGCTATAGTATTTGAAAAACCCCATGCACTTACCGACGTTCCTTTCCATTACTGCCCCGGCTGTACACACGGTATCGTTCATCGTCTTGTAGCTGAAGCTATCGATGAACTCGGTGTTGAGGGCAAAGCAGTCGGTGTTGCATCTGTAGGATGCTCGGTATTCAGCTACAATTATTTCAACTGTGATATGGTACAGGCACCCCACGGTCGTGCTCCGGCCGTAGCAACCGGTATCAAGAGGGCACAGCCCGACAACGTTGTCTTCACATACCAGGGAGACGGCGACCTTGCAGCTATCGGTACATGTGAGACCGTTCATGCCGCAACACGTGGTGAGAATATCACCGTTATCTTCATCAACAACGCTATCTATGGTATGACCGGCGGACAGATGGCACCCACATCGCTTCCCGGACAGGTAACCCAGACAACACCTTACGGTCGTGACGTTAAGATCGCAGGTTACCCCATCAGAATGTGTGAGATGCTTTCGACACTTGACGGTGTAGCACTTGCACAGCGTGTTACGGTTGACAACGTTAAGCATGTCAACGAAGCAAAGAAAGCTATCAAGAAGGCATTTGAGAACCAGATCAACGGCCTCGGATACTCGATCGTAGAAGTAGTATCCACCTGCCCCACAAACTGGGGTATGTCTCCCAAGGATGCTGTAGACTGGCTTGAGAACAATATGCTTCCTTATTATCCTCTCGGTGTTTACAAGGATAAGACTGCTCAAAACACATTGCGTTCGAGTGATGGTTTGGGCGAGGAAACGCAGTCGAATAAAAATCGACTGCAAAGAGGAGGTGAAAACTGATGGATAAGACAATGAACGTACTCCTTGCCGGATTCGGCGGACAGGGTATCCTCTTCGCAGGAAAGGTTATGGCTTACTCGGGACTTGTTGACGGAGCCGAGATCAGTTGGCTTCCTTCCTACGGCCCTGAGATGCGTGGCGGTACATGTAACTGCAGCGTAGTTCTTTCGAACGATGCTATCGGTTCACCCCTCGTTGTTAACCCCGATGTTCTCATCGCCATGAACAAGCCTTCGCTCCTTAAGTTTATGGACAATGTTGTCAGCGGCGGAACGATCATCGTTGACAGCTCTACGGTTGACATTAAGGTTGAGAGAACAGATGTTACCGTTTATTACGTACCCGCAACAAAGCTTGCCGACGAAGACGGACTTAAAGGTCTTGCCAACATGATCCTTGTAGGAAAGCTCTTCAAGGAAACAGGCTTCGTATCGCAGGATTCCCTCGACAAGGGACTCCTCAAGTGCATTCCTCCCAAGAAGGAAGCAATGATCGAGTCCAACAAGAAGGCACTTGCGATCGGTGCCCGGCAGTAATCCGATAATCGACTTTTTCGATATAAAATTCTGACGAAAAAAGACGGTCCCGTTATGATGTATATCCGTGATCTACGGACAATATCATTATTCGGGGCTGTCTTTTGTTTAATAGTCGTTCCGCTGCTTTATATGCGTTTTTAGTCAGATATTGAGTAATATCTGACTACACTTTTCACTTATGAATGTATATAATTTCTAATTAGTTATTTAACAGGAGGGGCTTATGACTTTTTGTATCAGTATCGGCGGAAATACATGTCATATTTTGGTCGAAGAAAAAGCATTTGAGGGAGTTAAGCGTATCGCCGGAACCCTTGCCGAGGATATAGAATGTGTCTGCGGCGTTAAGCCGGATCTCAAGATTGGAGCACCTGAAAATCTTTCGGGATATACGATAGTCGCAGCAACTGTTTCAAGCAGCCCGTTACTTGACAGCCTTGAGGGAAAGATCGATCTTTCCGGACTTAAAGGCAAACGCGAGTGCTACGGTCTTTTTACGCTTGAAGCCGAAAATATCGGTCTCGGAGAGGGCAGGGTACTGCTGATTGCCGGTTCCGACAAGAGAGGAACGATCTACGGTCTTTTAAATATCTCCGAAAGATGCGGAGTTTCCCCTCTTATTTATTGGGGAGACGTAAAACCCGTACATAAAGACGATATCGTCATCGATATTCCTAACGGTTTTGTTTCAAAAGAGCCCTCCGTTGAATACAGAGGTCTGTTTATCAATGACGAATTACCCGGATTCGGGAACTGGGCTATAGAGAAGTTTGGCGCAGCAAATGCAAAGGCATATGATGAAGTGTTCAAACTTATACTCAGGCTTAAAGGAAATTATATGTGGCCTGCCATGTGGTTTGAGGTGTTCTCGGAGGACGGTCCCGGCATACAAAATGCCGAGCTTGCCGATATCTACGGCATCGTTATGGGTACGTCCCATCACGAACCCCTTTGCCGTGCCGGTGCGGAGTGGCAGCGGATCTATAAGAATTACGGCAATGACAATACATGGAGTTTCGTAAAGAACAAGGAAGCTATAAGTAAATTCTGGAAAGACGGTCTTATAAGAAACCGTGCGTATGAGAACATAATCACCATAGGCATGAGAGGCGAGGACGATTCGCTTTTGCTCGGCGAGGACGCAACGCTCGAAGATAACATAAACGTTTTAAAATCAGCTATCATTGAGCAGTACAGACTACTAAAGGAAAATGTTGCGCCCGATCTTAAAGACATAAACAGAATGCTCGCCATCTACAAAGAGGTCGAGGACTTTTATTACGGAGACGAGAATACGGAGGGCCTTAAGGATTGGGATCAGCTCGAAGACGTTATTTTCCTGCTCTCGGACGATAATTTCGCAAACACGAGAGGGCTTCCCACGAAGGAAGACAGAAGCCATAGGGGCGGTTTCGGAATGTATTATCATTTCGATTATCACGGTGCGCCCATCAGTTACGAGTGCGTTAATTGCACGACGCTCCCGAAGATATGGGATCAAATGACGCTTGCATACGAATCGGGCGTCAGAAAGCTTTGGATCGTCAATGTGGGTGACATAAAATTCAACGAGCTTCCGCTTTCATATTTTATGGATCTTGCATATGATTATGAAAAATGGTCGGTTCCCAATCTTACAGACAAATATCTTAAGGAATTTGTGTTTAAAAATTTCGGCGAAGATGTTTCGGAAGGCAGAAAATATGACATCATCAGATTTGCCGAACTCTTTACGCGCATGAATTCGATCGTTCATCCCGAGACCATGCTTCCCGAAACTTTTGCTCCCGAAGCTTATAACGAGACGAAAAGGATGATCGCGACAGCGAAGGAGATCGTCGCCCTCGGTGATTCCGTAAGGGAAAGCGTCGACAAAAACGCAAAGAACGCATTCGAAAGCCTTTTCTATTATCAGGGCATGGCTTCGGCATATTCGATGCTTGCGAGCCTTTATGCCGGAATGAACAGATTCCTGGCTTCTAGAGGAGTATTAAGGGCAAACGATTATATCCCGCTTATCGAAGAAATGATAGATAAGGATAAGAATACAGTAAAAGAATTCCATAAATGGATGGACGGGAAATGGAATTATATGCTCGCATCCGCACATACCGGATTCAAAAACTGGAACGACGACATCTGGAATTATCCGGCAAGCATGAAGGTTTATCCGCTTGACAGGAAAGCTGTTGTCATAAGCTTTGAAGACAGCACTTTCTTTCATACGGGTTCGATATGGACGGATTCGAGGAAGCTCGAATCATATGTCCTTGCCGATTCGGATTTGGAAGAGACAAGCCTTTTCATAGATCTTAAGGCTCCGTATGACTTTGATTACGACATTGTTTGCGACGATAAGAACATTATGCTCAGTACTACTTCGGGTCATTTTGATTCATCGGTTTCAAATTGCCTCGAAGTGAAAATACGTGCTGACAGAAAGAAGCTTGAGAAAAAGGGATATGCCGACATAAGCGTTACGCTTGATTTCAAAGAGAAGGTAAATCCTTGCGACAATACTGTCATAAAAGACAATGTACGCGTGTATTACAGCCCCGTCGAATCGGGAAGCGAACTTTTTATACACAAGAGCATGAACGGTTCGATAGTTATCCCTGCAGAAAATTATGCATCGTCGGGTGACTCTGAGGACGGAAGCTTTATACTCGTGAAGGGACTCGGGATCGAACATAATGCCGTTAAGGCGACTCCTTTTGACAAGAGTTACTTCGGCACGGACAACAAGCCGTATCTCGAATACCTCTTTGAAACGAACGCGGCGGGAGAATACAGGTTTGATTTCTATACACTCGGACGCAATCCTGTGGTCATGGGTGATGAGATGCGTTTTGAGATAACGGTCGACGAAATGGATCCTGTTACCGTAACCACATGCGACAAAACATACAAGACCCATTTTACGAATCCTCTCTGGAGCAGCAATGTAATGACAGGCAGAAATATTGCTTCGACTACGGCTTATCTTATGAACGGTGCGGGATCGTTAAAGATCTTTGCCGGTGACCAAAATGTTACGATCGAAAAGATCGTGATCACACCCGTTAATGCAAAGTTGCCTTACAGCAGATTGGGCCCGTATGTTAAAAGTATTTGATGATCAGAGGTAGATGTTTATGACAGACAGGGTGCTCATGTTCTTCAAGGATATCTGTGCGCTGCCGCACGGATCGGGCAATTGTTCTCTTGTGGGCGATTATCTTGTGGATTTTGCTAAAAACAGAGGACTTTATTATTTCCGTGACAAAAAAGGGAACGTATTGATCAAAGCTCCCGCGGTCTTAAGAGACGATTCGGAAGAAAATACGGTGATCCTTCAGGGCCATCAAGATATGGTCTGTGTTAAAGAAGAATCCTGTGATATCGATATGAGTAAAGAACCTCTCAGGATCGAGGTTGAAAACGGTATCATTTCCGCAAAAGGAACGTCACTCGGTGCCGATGACGGAATAGGTGTTGCGATGGCGCTTGCTGTCCTTGATAACAAAGAACTTGTCCGTCCGCCCATAGAAGCGGTTTTTACCGTCGATGAGGAGACGGGCATGTCCGGTGCGGCGGAGTTTGACATGTCACTTCTTAAAGGAAGAAAACTCATAAATCTCGACAGCGAAGAAGAAGGTGTCGTTACTTGTGCATGTGCGGGCGGCGAAAGGATCGACGTTAGGATCCCTCTTTCCGGTCGCACATCGGATTACGCGTGGATCAAGATCGAAGTATCGGGTCTTCAGGGTGGTCATTCGGGATGTGACATCCATAAAGGCAGGTTAAGCGCGATCCGTGTTATTACTGATATCCTCGGTAAGGTAAACGATATTGATTTAAGGATTGCGCAGTTCTCGGGCGGAAGATTTGACAATGTTATATGTTCGCAGGCATATGCGGTCATCCTTGTCAATCCCGGGGACAAAGAAAAACTGTATTCGAAGCTCCTTGAGATTAGGGACAGAGAATTTTTGGGTTATATCCGTAAGGAAAAGATGATATCGGTCGATCTTTTGTCGTCCGGGCAGTTGTATGACAAAAAAGGATTTGTTCTCGGAACCGAAGAAACAAAACAATTCCTTAATGCTCTTAATAACATTCCCCAGGGCGTGGTCAGAATGATGGGAGACCGTCCCGAAAGTGTTGAGACATCCATGAACATCGGAACGGTTGAGATATTCGGTAATGAGCTTAAGATCACATTTTCGTTACGCTCAAGCATAGACGAAAAACGAAAAGAACTGCGTGAAGAAGTGTCGAAAGAGCTCTCGATGATAAAGGGATGTACTTATAAGATAAGAGATCCTTATCCCGCATGGAAATATGTACCTTCCTCGCCTCTGAGGGACACGATATGTTCTTCTTATAAGGAACTCTTCGGAAAAGAAATGAATACGGCTGTTACGCACGGCGGTCTTGAATGCGGATATTTCGCTTCCGGCATAAAGGATTGCGAACTTGTATCGATAGGCCCCGACATAGACGATATTCATTCGGTTAAAGAGAAGATTTCGATCGACTCGATAGACAGATGTTTTAAGCTCCTGGTAAAAACACTTGAAAAGATTTAAAAATTCCGGTTATATAAGCGTAACGCCTATATAACCGGTTTGTGATTCATGCCTGATCGTAAAGAGTGATGCTGTTGAGACCCTTATATTCGGAAGGAGTGCAGTGCTTCATGTTCTTAAATACTCTGTTGAATGTCGAAAGAGAATTGAAACCTGACTGCATCGCCACTTCGGTGATCGATATGTCGGGAGTGATAAGAAGCTTCTCGGCATGTTCGATCCTTTTCTGGGTCAGATATTCATAATATGAAACATTTGTAAATTGCTTGAACAGACGTGCAAAATGGAAGCGGGAGAATCCGGCTATGTCGGCGAGCTGTTCGACAGTAACGTCCTCGGTGCAATGTTCGTTTATGAAATTGCATACACGAAGGAATTTCTCGACATATTCATGCTGCTTGTTTGATTTGACATTTCCGAACTGTCTTTCGTTACGCTGCGATTCCCTTCCTATATGAACGAAGCAGTTGATGAGCTGTGAATAGATCCTTGCTTCGCGGTAAGGGAAACGGCTGAAGTATTCTTTCTCTATGTCTGAAAGGATAACGGTAAGCTTTTTGGCAAGTTCTGTTTCAACATTGCCCTCTATGAGTTTGTAGGGGTGGAAGTTCCTGAGCGCCGAATCCATGCCTTTAAGGTTACACATGAGCGCGTAATCCATCATAATGATAAGTCGTTCTCCGGCGGGAGGAGCGTATAGCGCGTGAAGTTCTCCGGGCGGGATGAGAAGGATGTCTCCTTCGTTTATCGTAAATTTTATTCCGCCAATCTCTATATAATAACAGTTGCGGATCGGCATGATGATCTCCATGGCGTTATGCCAATGTATGGGGTAGTTCTCGTTAACATCGTTGTGATAAACGCGCACGCCGTTCATGCCTTCATATGAAACGGTCTCAACGATACCGTTAAGTATTTCTATCATTTGAATCCGCACCTCCTGTGTTATATGGAAATCTTTTTTCATCAGTCAAATTAGTATGATAAACCATGTTATAAGATACTCAAAAATTGCGAATGGCCGTTTTGGTCAAAAAAGCCAAAAATGGACGGTTAACAAGTGTGAAACATGTAAAAATCATATCTTTTTTTGATAAAACATATAAATTATAGCATGTAACAAGCAACATGTAAAGAGTCAAAAAGCAACATTTGATAAGTTCTTGTAAAACATATGGGGAATAATCGCAATATATGATAATCATTTGAACCAAAAGTGAATAGTATGATGAGCGGCAGATTATTATACTCATGAGTGAAATATGACGAAGGGGTATGTTATGAGCTACGAATTTGCATGGCTTGATTACGGAAACAAAACAACCGCCGACGCAGGCAGCTTCTTAAAGAAGGTTTCGCTTAACGGTTTTGATGCGGTTGTCGGTTCTGATAAAAACATGCTTTCTTCTGTTGTTGACGAATTAAAGAAAGCTTCAAAGGGGATAAACGGACAGGAAGCTACATTTGTTCGTGAAGGGGAAGCTTCAGACGAAGGCATAAACGTTTTTCTCGACAAATCCTTCGATATGAAGGAAGGATCGTATTCGATCGGTGTAAGCGGTAAGAGTGTAACGATCAGATCGGCGAATGCTTTGGGACTGTTGTACGGAACATTCAGGACCCTGGTACTCATAAGAACCGGTAAGATCTCCGGTGTAAAAGAGATAACCGAGGTTCCGGCATCGCCCATAAGAATGCTTGACCATTGGGATAATCCTGACGGTTCGATTGAGAGAGGATATTCGGGAAGATCGTTTTTCTTTATGAACGATCATCTTTACGTTGATGACAGAACAAGGGAGTATGCAAGACTCGTTGCCTCGGTGGGGATAAATGCCGTGGCGATCAATAATGTCAACGTCAACGATATAGCAACCGGACTTGTTTCGGGATATGACAGAAAAGAACTCATCGAGATCGCGAAGATCTTCGGTGACTACGGCATCAAGCTTTTCATCAGTTTGAACTTTGCTTCTCCGATGTCGCTCGGAGATACGGATACAGCGGATCCGCTCGATGAAAGAGTTGCCGCATGGTGGAAGAAAGCTGCTGACGGTCTTTATAAGGACATTCCGCAGCTCGGCGGCTTCCTTGTTAAAGCGGATTCGGAAGGAAGGCCCGGACCTTTCTCATATAACAGAACGCATGCAGACGGTGCCAATATGCTGGCGCGTGCTCTTGCTCCCCATAACGGACTTTTGATCTGGCGCTGCTTTGTTTATAACTGCAAGCAGGATTGGAGAGATCAAAAGACAGACCGTGCGAGGGCATGTTATGACAATTTCATAGGTCTTGACGGACAATTTGATGACAACGTTATACTTCAGATCAAAAACGGTCCGATGGATTTCCAGGTCAGAGAACCTGCTTCGCCTCTTTTCGGCGGCCTCAAAAAGACCAACATGATGATCGAATTCCAGATAGCACAGGAATATACGGGACAACAAAAAGATGTTTGCTATTTGATCCCTATGTTTAAAGAGGTGCTTGAATTCAAGACATACAACGGCGACGGTGACGGAGTTATCCGTGATATCGTCACCGCAAAGGGCCTGAAAGCAAATTGTGGTATGGTTGCCGTTTCAAACACGGGCAACGATCCCAACTGGACGGGACACGATCTTGCCGCTGCCAACCTTTACGGATTCGGCAGACTTGCGTTTGATCCCGATGCCACATCGGAAGAGATCGCGGACGAATGGTCAAGACTTACTTTCGGAAACGATGAAAAGGTCGCAGGTTCGGTATCCGAAATACTTATGATGTCATGGCCTGCCTATGAGAAATACACTTCTCCTCTCGGAATTGGCTGGATGATCAGCACGGGTCACCACTACGGTCCCGATATCGAAGGATATGAGTTTTCACCTTGGGGTACCTACCACCGCTCGGACAGAAACGGATTGGGAGTTGAGAGAGGCAAGAACGGTACGGGTTATATCGATCAATACAACGAACCCAACAGAAGCCTCTATGAGAACCTTGAAACCTGTCCCGATGAGCTTGTCTTGTTCTTCCACAGACTTAATTACGACTATGTATTAAAGTCCGGAAAGACTGTGATCGAGCACATTTATGACTCTCACTTTGAAGGAGCTCTTGATGTCGGGAAGATGATCGACATCTGGAAGTCACTTAAAGGACGGATCGATGAAAAGAGATTCGAAAGAGTTGCTGAAAGATTTGACGGACAGCTCCGTAACGCTTGCGAATGGAGAGACAGGATAAATACATATTACTTCCGTCACAGCGGTGTACCTGACAAACAGGGAAGAAAAATCTACTAAGGGGGCTTACGAAGTGAGTAAGGATGCGAATTATATTGAGGGATATAAACCTCGCAGAATGGCGGTAACTACAGCCTTTAAGAAGTATTGGCAGCTCTATTTGTTGCTTTTACTTCCTGTGATCTATTTTATAATTTTCCGTTATAAGCCGATGGAGTTCATCATCGTCGCTTTTAAGGACTACAAGTTGAACATGAACCTTTGGGATATGCCCTGGGCTACGACCAAAAAAGAAGTCGATATCTTCAAATGGTTCGTTAAAGCGTTCTCTGACAAGAACTTCCATACCGCTTTAACGAACACGATCACGCTCAATCTGCTTGACCTGATCATCGGTTTCCCGGCACCCATCATCTTTGCTTTGGTGCTTAACGAACTTACGGCCAAGAGATACAAAAAAGTGGTGCAGACCATAGCATACATGCCTCACTTCCTTTCATGGGTCATCATTTACAGTATCGCACTCCAGTTACTTGCTCCTTCTTCGGGACTTGTAAATATCGTTTTAAACAATATGGGAATCGAATCTGTCGATTTCCTCGGAAAAGCAGACAACTGGGTTTGGACATACATTCTGTTCGGTGTCTGGCAAAACTTCGGTTGGGGCTCGATCGTATATCTGGCGGCAATTGCCGGTATAAACCCCGAGCTATATGAAGCCGCTGCGGTTGACGGAGCCGGCCGATTTAAGAAAATGTGGCATATTACCTTGCCCGGCATAAAATCAACGATCGTGGTGCTCCTCATCATGGCACTCGGCGGAATCCTGGGCGGTAATTTTGACAGAAACTTCGCGATGCAAAATAAGCTGGTACTTGAAAAAGCAGAAGTTATTTCAACTTTCGTATATAAACGCGGTATTAAGAGTTTGCAATTCTCATTGACGACTGCGGTCGGTTTGTTCCAATCGGTTGTCGGAGTTATCTTCCTGCTTAGCGCCAACTTCCTTTCGAGAAAGCTTGGCGAAAGAGGATTATGGTAAAGACGCAATTTAGGGGGACATTCATATGATTAAATCAAACAAAACAAAAGCCGGAGATATAGTGTTCGTTGTTATCTGTCTTTTCGTAACACTTATCTGTGTCATTCCGATGGTCAATCTGCTTGCAAGATCTCTGTCGGATACATCGTACCTTATCAGACATGAAGTATATCTGTTTCCCAAAGGACTCAATTTTGATTCTTATAAGACAGTTCTTTCGGATTCAAAGTATATTGTAGCTTTCTTTTGGACAGCTGGACTTACCGTTGTTTGTACATTCCTGTCACTGTTTATGACAACGATCTGCGCTTATCCTCTTATTTATCAGGATCTTCGCGGAAGAGGTATCATAAACATACTTATTACGATCACGATGTTCTTCAGTGCGGGAACTATACCGAACTACCTCCTCATGAAGCAACTCGGTTTTCTTAATACACCGTTTGCTCTTATGATCCCGAGCTGTTTGTCGGTATTCAATATGATCATAATGAGAAGTTTCTTCTACGGAATACCCGATTCGCTCAGAGAATCGGCAGAGATTGACGGAGCCAGCCACATAAGGATCCTTTTAAAGATATATATTCCTTTGTCAAAGCCCGTTATCGCAACACTTGCTCTTTTCTATGCCGTAGGCAGATGGAACGGATATACCGATTCACTTATGTACATAACCGTAGAAAAGTCGGAATTGTTTACATTACAGCATTTGCTTTATAACATCATACAGTCGATCAACAGCGTTGATACGGCGGCGCAGGAAGGTTTCTCAAAACCCGGCCTTTCGGAGTCGCTTAAGTCGGCCATCGTTATGTTCTCGACGGTACCCATCCTGTGTATCTATCCCTGGTTGCAGAAATACTTCATCCATGGTGTTACACTCGGAGCAGTTAAGGAATGACCGGTCTCTCATAGTGAGTTACCGTTAATTCAATACAAAATACTTTAAAAGGGAGGACCTAAAAAGTGAAAAAAGTATTAGCAATGATTCTTGTTCTTTGCTTAGTTCTTTCTCTTTGCGCTTGCGGCAGCAGCGATACAGAGGAGAAGAGTGGTTCTGACAACCAGACAACCACGGATACTAAGAAGGAAGAAGCACCCAAGACAAACACAGACAATGCAAGCGGCGTAGGCACAACACTTGCACAGGCAGAAGATGAAGAGGAAGTTCTCGTTATGGAAGATAAGGACGAGATCAACATCCTCACAAACGGTGCACTTGTTGACGGCAAGTTCCCCGAGACTGTAACACTCAAGGTTGAGTGCTACGATCGTGACGGTGATACACCCGCCAATGACAATATGTACACCGACTACATCAAGAAACAGGCACTTGACAGATACAACATTGCTGTTGAGTATGTACCTGTTCCCCGTTGGACAGAGGTTGACCAGATCAACAACCTCCTCGCAGCTCAGGAAGCTCCCGATATCTGCTACACATATGACTATGCTACAATTCAGGCATATTCAGACATGGACGGTGTAAACGATCTTTCCGAGTACCTTACAGATGATTACAAGGGCCTCTTCGCTAACCTTTGGAACTGGCTCGGCTCGGCAGGACTTCTTGCTCACAGAGATCCCGACACAGGCGCTATCTACGCTATCGAAGGTAAGAGAGCAGAGTACTATCGTACCGCTACATTCATCCGTCAGGATTGGCTTGACAAGCTTGGTCTTGCAAAGCCCACCACAGCAGAAGAGTTCGAGAACTGCCTTATCGCTTTCAGAGACAACGCTGAGACACTCCTTGGCGCTGACGCAAGCAAGATGGTTCCTTTCTCATTGGCAACCGATGCAGGTTGGAGAGCAAGTACTCTTATCGAGTCCTTCATGGATCCCGATATCACAGACAAAGAGCTCTACATCAACGGTTTCGACGAGAGACATTATACTCAGAACGGAACAAAGGATGCTGTAAAACTTCTTAACAAGTGGTACAACGAAGGCCTTATCTGGAAAGATTTCGCTCTCTATGCTGACGGCGATGCTACAGAAGGCGATATGCAGAAGGCCGGCTATGTTGGCGCTATGATCTGCAACTACGATATTCCTTTCCGTGATGGCGAGAACAGCATCAACTACCAGCTTACACAGCTTGTAGGACCTGAAGCTAAATTTGTGGCTGTTGACACATTCAAGGATAAGAACGGTGGATACAACAAGTACGCTTATACAACAACAGGTTCCGATCGTAAGATCTTCATGCCTAAGACAAATGATAAGGTTCTTGCATCATTCCTCTTCCTTAACATGATCACAGATCCCGAAGTTATCAACTACCTCCAGCTCGGTGAGGAAGGCATCACATATACAAAGAATGCTGACGGTTCTGTTAACATTATCGCTGCTGATGCCGATCATGTTGCTAACACGATCAATTCTCAGTACAACATCGACTACACAATGACATGTAATGGTCTCCACCTCCTTGATCCCGAAGCAACAATCAAATCCAAGGCTATCAGCTATGCAAATGTTGATCCCGCAGATGTTGCCGAGGCAATAAGAGTAGCTGACACTGATGCTAAATTCGCTCCCGTTGTTAATGTTGGTGTTATCGAGGCTGAGGCGGGTCTCGGAAATACACTTTCCGAGCTTCGTAACGCAGGTTACTGCAAGTCAATCACAGCTTCCGAAGCTGATTTCGAAACAGTATGGAATGATTGTATGAATCAGTACCTCACAGCAGGCGGACAGGCTATCATGGATGAGCGTGCTGAAGCTTGGCAGAGGGTTTTGGGCGACAAGACTATGTATTAATTTTGAGCTATAATTTATTTCATAGTACCAAATATGAAAAGGATCACACTTTGGGTGTGATCCTTTTCTTTGCGCAAATTATTGACTGTCAGATATGCGTATATCCTAATATTTTCTTCGATGCAAGGGGGTTGTGGGTTTGTGTATTTTCCTTTACAAAGAATGTTCTCTATGCTAGAATTAAAACCAAATGGGTTAAAAAGATTTCCCAGAAAATTAGGAGGTTATATATGTCCAGAGCTAAACAATCCATGGATGGAAATACAGCTGCAGCTCATGTCGCATACGCGTTTACCGATGTAGCAGCTATATATCCCATCACACCTTCGAGCCCCATGGCAGACAGTGTTGACCAGTGGTCGGCTTCGAAGCAGAAGAACATCTTCGGTAACCAGGTTAAGGTTGTCGAGATGCAGTCAGAGGCAGGTGCTGCAGGTGCAGTTCACGGTTCACTCGCTGCAGGTGCAATCACCACAACATTTACAGCTTCTCAGGGATTACTTCTTATGATCCCTAACATGTACAAGATCGCTGCCGAGCAGCTTCCCTGCGTATTTGATGTTTCGGCACGTACAGTTGCTACCCAGTCTCTTAACATCTTCGGTGATCACAGTGATGTTTATGCTTGCCGTCAGACAGGTTTCGCTATGCTTGCCGAGACAAATCCTCAGGAAGTTATGGACTTAAGCCCTGTAGCTCACCTTTCGGCTATTTCGGGTAAGGTTCCTTTCCTCAACTTCTTTGATGGTTTCCGTACATCTCACGAGATCCAGAAGATCGAGAAGTGGGACTACGAAGATCTCAAGGAAATGTGCGATATGGATGCCGTTAAGGCGTTCAGAGAGCATGCACTTAATCCTGAGAAGCCCGCTATGCGTGGTTCTCATGAGAACGGCGACGTATTCTTCCAGCACAGAGAGGCTTGCAATACTGTTTATGATGAACTTCCCGCAGTTGTTGAGAAGTACATGAAGAAGATCAATGACAAGCTCGGAACAGATTACGACCTCTTTAACTACTACGGAGCAAAAGATGCTGACCGCGTGATCATCGCTATGGGTTCCATTTGTGATGTTTGCGAGGAAGTTATTGATTATCTTACAGCTAAGGGTGAGAAAGTCGGCCTCGTTAAGGTTCGTCTTTACAGACCTTTCGTTTCCGCTAAGCTTCTTGCAGCTATCCCTGCAAGCGCTAAGAAGATCGCTGTTCTTGACAGAACAAAAGAGCCCGGTTCACTCGGTGAGCCCCTTTACCTTGATGTTGCGGCTGCTCTTCGTGAGGCAGGCAAGAACGACATCATCCTTACAGGCGGTCGTTACGGACTCGGTTCGAAGGATACTCCTCCTTCGTCTGTATTCGCTATTTACAAAGAGCTTGAGAAGAGCACTCCCAAGGCTCGTTTCACGATCGGTATCGTTGATGATGTAACCGGTCTTTCACTTCCCGAAGTTAAGCCCGCACCTATCACATCAGCTGCTGGTACAGTTGAGTGTAAGTTCTGGGGTATCGGTGGTGACGGTACAGTCGGAGCCAACAAGGATTCGACAAAGATCATCGGTGACCACACCGACAAATATATTCAGGCATACTTCCAGTATGACTCGAAGAAGACAGGCGGTATCACCATTTCTCACCTCAGATTCGGTGACAAGCCTATCAAGAGCCCTTACTACATCAACCAGGCAGACCTTGTTGCATGTCATCAGCAGTCCTACATCATCAAGGGCTACAAGATGGTTCAGGATGTTAAGCCCGGCGGAATCTTCCTTATCAACTGCCAGTGGAGTGATGAGGAGCTTGGAGCGCACCTCAATGCAGAGGCTAAGAAGTACATCGCTGCCAACAACATCAAGGTTTACACAGTAGACGCTGTTGATATCGCAGGCAAGATCGGTCTCGGAAAGCGTACATCAACCGTTCTTCAGTCAGCATTCTTCACACTTGCTAAGGTTCTTCCCGCAGACGAAGCGATCGCTTACATGAAGGAGAAGGTTGTTGCCAAGTTCTCCAAGAAGGGTCAGGAAGTCGTTGACATGAACTGCAAGGCTATCGATGCAGGTAAGGACGCACTTCACCTTGTTACAATTCCTGCTGATTGGGCTAACCCCGCAGCAGATCCCGCACCCAAGAAGCTTACCGGACGTCCCGAGACAGTAGCAATGGTAGAGAAGCTCATGAACCCCATCGCTCTTATGGATGGCGACAGCCTTCCTGTTTCGGCATTCAAGGATATCGCAGACGGTCAGTTCGAGATCGGTGCAGCAGCATACGAGAAGCGTGGAACAGCAGTTATGGTTCCCGAGTGGGATCCCGAGAAGTGTATTCAGTGTAACAACTGTGCATTTGTCTGCTCACATGCTACGATCCGTCCTTACATGCTTTCAGAGGATGAGGTTAAGGCAGCTCCCGCTCAGATTAAGCTTGCTGATACAAAGCCCAAGGCTTCACAGTACAAGTTCACAATGAGCATTTCGCCTCTCGATTGTATGGGTTGCGGCGAGTGCGTAACAGTTTGTCCCGACAAGGTACAGGCTATCAAGATGGTTCCTCAGGAAACACAGAGCGAGCAGCAGCCTGTATTTGATTATCTCGTAGCTAACGTTGGCCGCAAGGCTGAAGCTCCCGCAGAGAACACAGTTAAGGGCTCACAGTTCAATCAGCCCCTCCTTGAGTTCTCGGGTTCATGCGCAGGCTGTGCAGAGACAAGCTATGCAAGACTCATCACACAGCTCTTCGGCGAGCAGATGTACATCTCGAACGCAACAGGTTGTTCATCAATCTGGGGTGGTCCCGCAGCTACATCGCCCTTCACAGTTAACAAGGATTCGCTTCGCGGACCCGCTTGGGCTAACTCACTCTTCGAAGACAACGCAGAGCACGGCTTCGGTATGTACCTCGGCCAGAAGGTTCTTCGTGACCAGGCTATCGCTAAGCTCGATGAGATCGCAGCTTCCGACAAGGCATCCGCAGAGCTTAAGGGCGCTATCGCTAAGTTCCTTGAGACTAAGGACAGCACAAAGGAGAATCCTGCAGCAGCCGCAGCTCTTGTAACAGAGCTTGAGAAGGCTGCAGCAGCAGGTTGCGACGCAAGCAAGGCTGTACTTGAGAAGAAGCAGTACTTAAGCAAGAAGTCCGTTTGGATCCTCGGTGGTGACGGATGGGCATACGATATCGGATTCGGTGGTCTCGATCACGTACTTGCATCCGGTGAGAATGTCAACGTCATGGTATTCGATACAGAGATGTACTCGAACACAGGCGGACAGGCATCAAAGGCTTCCAATATCGGTGAGGTTTGCCAGTTCGCTGCAGCAGGTAAGGAGATCGGCAAGAAGTCACTCGCTGAGATCGCTATGAGCTATGGCTACGTTTATGTTGCACAGATCGCTCTCGGCGCTAACCCTGCACAGGCTGTTAAGGTTCTTACAGAGGCAGAGGCATATAACGGACCTTCACTTATCATCGGTTACGCTCCTTGCGAGCTTCACGGTGTTAAGGGCGGCATGAACCACTGTCAGGATGAGATGAAGAAGGCTGTAGCTGCCGGCTACTGGAACCTCTTCTCATACAATCCCGCTCTTAAGGCTGAGGGCAAGAATCCCTTCACCCTTACATCTAAGGACGGCGACGGAACATATCAGGACTTCCTTAACAATGAGACACGTTACACCTCACTTAAGGTTAAGTTCCCTGAGAGAGCAGAGAAGCTCTTCAGTGAGTCCGAGAAGGCTGCAAAGGCTCGCTTCGAGCACTTACAGAGACTTGTTGAACTCTACAAATAATAAAGTGGTCTAAACAATATATGGTACTTATCCCCGGGAGGTTAACTACCGCCCGGGGATATAGTATTACTACTTTAATTTTCCCTTTCTGACCAAAAGACCGGTATTTCGCGCAGCAATATGCGATGACCGAAAGCGGTTTTATCCGCTTTTAGAGGAGAGAGTTATGGCAGATATTACTTGCAAAAATTGCGGAACACTTATAAATCTTAAAAATGCACAAAAGGGCGTGGTTATCTGTCCGAACTGCGAAGTTGAAAATGATTGCAGCGAACAGATCTATGAACGCGCGACGGAGCTCATGGCATCTGCTAACAACGAGGTATCTTACAAAGCTGCGGCAGAAGCCTTTTCTCTTATTGAGGGTTATTCCGATGCGGATATGTATCGTGATAATTGTCTCGAACAGGCTGACATATGCTTTAAAGACGCTACGTTTCTTCGTGCAAAAACGGAAATGATGAAAGGTGACCGTGCCGGTCTCTCATTTGCATGTCATCTGCTTGAATCGATAAGCGGGTGGAAGGATGCGGATGAACAACTCGGCATTTGCAGGATGAGGCTTGAAGCTGTCTCAGGAAAAGAAAAGGATAATACGTTCGATCCCATATACAGTGATTCGAATAAAGGTTTTGTTAAAAAGGACAGAAAAGCGGGCGGTTCGCATACCAGAGTTAAAAATTCCACAGATGCGCCTGCCGCACGTACTTATGTTGATTTCCCTTCACTCAGAGGTGTAAGAGAAAGTGAGATCAATAACGAAAAACCCGCTTCACAGAAAAAGCAAAAGAAGTCGGGATCCGGAAAAAAGAAATTGACCAAGATAATAATCGCTTTATGTGTCGGTCTTATACTTATCGGTGCGCTTGCCGGTGCATATTTTATCGTTATCGAGCCGATGCTCAGATATGACAAGGCAGTGGAACTTATCGAAAACGGTGAATATACGGAAGGTTACGCCATTTTGACCGAACTTGGGCGTGATGACGAGATCCTCTCGAATAAAAAGGAAAGAGCTCATGCTCTTCTTGAGAAAGAGGATTTTGATAAAGCATATGCATTAATGGAAGAGACGGGAGAAGAAGACAAGATCGTCGACAATATCCTCGGCAGAGTTACTCCTCTTGTTGCGGAGGGAAAATATATCGATGCGGTTAAACTGCTTGAAAAATACAAGTATGGCAGCCTTCCCGAAAAGAGATATAAAAGGGCGGCAGAACTCGTTGATTCTGCCGAATATAACGAGGCATATATTTTGCTGAACGGTAATTCATATACGGGCAGCGACGAAAAGAAAAATTCCATAAATAATATTACTCCCGAGATCAGATTCCTCGGCAGGAAAAAGGGAGATATCGTTGAATTCGGTAATTTTGAGATCGACGGCAATCTTGAAAACGGAAAAGAAGTTGTTGTCTGGAAGATCATCGATGAGACGGACGATGCATATCTGCTCCTTTCGGAATCGATAATAGATTGTATTCAATTCGACGGACCGAATGAAAATATCAATTGGACTCAAAGCTATGTAAGAAAAGTACTCAATCTTTCACATCTTAACGGCATGTTCGGAGAGAAAGAAAAAGGTGCCATACTTGAAAAGAATGTTGTTGCATCCAAGAATCCCGCGTACGATACGGATCCCGGAACCGACAGCATAAGCTCTCTTTTTCTCCTGAGCTGTGATGAAGTCACGAGATTGCTTACGGATCCGTCGAGCAGGATCGTTAGTTCCAAACGTTACGAGGAATCTCCCAACGGACTCAATTGGTGGCTTCGTACACCCGGAGCTACATCGGGTAATATTGTTTATGTCAATCAGGAAGGCAATATGATCCTTGAAGGAGCACCCGCAAATGTGCCCTTCCTTATCAGACCCGCACTCTGGGTCAAAAAAATCGCATAGAAATCAGAGAGTTATGGTTTTATGATCGGAATATTAAGACACGGTAAGACTGATTGGAACGTTAAGCACAAGATCCAGGGTCGTACCGATATACCCCTCAACGAAGAGGGCATCAATTCTGCAAAAGAAGCACGTGAAAAGGTTTCGGCCCTTGGCTTTGATATATGTTATGTTTCACCGCTCACGAGAGCAAGACAGACTGCGCAGATCCTGACCGAAGGGAGCAGTTTAAAAAACGTGGTCGATGAAAGACTCATAGAACTGGGATTCGGCGATCACGAGGGCATGGAAGGTGTTTTCGGCAAACCCGAACATCCTCTTTACAAATTGTTTTTCGATACAGAGAATTACGAAGCGACATGCGGTGCCGAATCGATCGCAGAGCTTATGGCACGCGTTAAAGAGTTTTGCGGCGAAGTTTTGGATCCCCTGATAAAAGAGGGGAAAAATGTACTGATCGTGGCTCACGGAGCACTCAACGCCGCGCTTATCACATTCCTTATGGGCAATGAGATAAAAGATTTCTGGGCTTACGGGCAGTCGAATTGCAGCATCTTCAAATTTTATCCCGGTGATATGGAGCGAACCCAAGAAGAGAATGCGGCAACGTATAAAATTTTGCAGATGAGATAGGGGTTCCGCGCCCGCCTATTCGTTCAGGTTTCTTTCAAAAAACAATACGAATAGCAATATTTTTGGGAGGAGGAGCCGGATACGACGCTCTCTGTCTTGTAAATGTACGCACCTTCATCATAAACATTGAAGGAATCAAGCGCCCTCGCGAGTCCTTCGCCCGTGAGCTTTACAAACGCCTCTTTCCTTGTCCAAACAAGAAGAAACTCATCGGCGGGAGAGGGTGAGTTCATGATCTTCTTAAATTCGTCTTCTGTAAAGAATCGCCTTGCGATGCGCTCGTAATCGGATTTCGGTTTTTCGATGTCTACGCCCAGAGCGGAGGAGTGGCTTGCGAACAGGATCATTCCGTCACAATGAGAGATAGAAATATGATAATCTTCGAATCCTTTGATATAAGGCTTTCCTTCGGGAGTTTTAAGAACACTGATCTTTTCAACGGGAACATTGAGGTCCTTTGATGCTTCTTCGATCATCGTCAGTTCGCTGTAGAGCTGCATGTTTTTGAGACGGTTATTTGAAATGCGGTCGATACGTTCGCGTCTTTCCTGTCCGATCAGGGGCAGAAGATGCATATTGTTTTCAAACAAGATATCTCTGTCAACCTCTTTGATGATAAGCCTCAAAATATTCCCTTCCTCCGAAAGCGGTATCAAATATTATCGTTACCGATCGAATCAACGTCGTAAGGAGTTACCTGATATACATAATAATTCAACCAATTTGAGTACATCGTATTACAATGAGCTCTCCAGGTAAGGAGAGGTTTTTGTGAGGGATCGTTGTTCGGATAATAGTTTTCGGGGATCGCTATATCGAGACCTTTAGCAGTATCACGCTTATATTCTTCGTCGAGAGTCATCCTGTCATACTCGGGATGTCCGAAAACAAAGATCTGTTTGCCGTTTTTGGCCATGGCAATGCATATGCCCGCAACTTCGGAATCTGCAAGAACCGTGAGGTTTTCATTGGCATAAACTTCTTCCGGAGAAACTGCAGTATAACGCGAATGCGGCATAAAGAACACATCGTCAAATCCTCTTACAAAAGGCTCTTTACGCTTATGTACACGATGCTCGAATATACCTGACATCTTACAGGGAAGTGAATGCTTATTGATACCGTAGTGATAGTAGATACCGGCCTGAGCACCCCAGCAGATGTGGAGAGTGGATGTTACGTTCTTCTTCGACCATTCCATAATGGAGCAAAGCTCATCCCAATAAGCAACCTCCGTAAACTCGAGGTTTTCAACGGGAGCGCCCGTAATGATGAGGCCGTCGAACTTCTTGTGCTTTACATCTTCAAAAGTAAGATAAAACTGATCGAGGTGGCTTTTGGCCGTGTTCTTTCCGATGTACGAAGAAGTCGTAAGGAATGTCATATTTACCTGCAGAGGCGTGTTTGAAAGCGAACGCAGCATCTGGACCTCGGTTGCTTCCTTTAAGGGCATAAGATTGAGGATCGCGATCTCAAGGGGACGAATGTCCTGGGACAATGCTCTTGAGTCATCCATCATGAATATATTTTCTTCTTCCATGATCTTCTTAGCAGGAAGATCTGACGATACTTTTATAGGCATGCGTAAAAACCTCGCTTTTTATGCTGATTATGACTTTCCCAATTATGTCATTGTGTAGTTGATTTGTCAAATGATCCGCGTGTACTTCCCGGTCCGCTTGAAACGATCAAACCGATAATTTTTTGTAAAGCTCATCAAGAGTGATCACGGGGATTCCGAGTTCGGTAGCTTTGGTAAGCTTACTTCCGGCGTTTTCGCCCGCTACGACAAAATCGGTCTTTTTACTGACGGAGCCGGTAACCTTTCCTCCGTTCGATTCGATGAGAGCCGTGAGTTCATTTCTGCCGATGTCGGCGAAGGTGCCTGTTATAACTATCGTAAGCCCGTTTAAAGTGCTTCCTGAGGGCTCAACGGTTTCTTCTTCCATAACGACGCCGAAAGCACGAAGTCTTTCGATAAGTTTTCTGTTCTCTTCGTTTGAAAAATAGGAGATGAGACAATCCGCTGTGGTCTCGCCTATCTCATTTATCGAAGTGAGCGTTTCTTTTGAAGCGGAAGAGAGTGCATCAAGCGAATGAAATTCGTTCATGAGCAGCTTTGCAGTGTTCTTTCCGACATTTCTGATGGAAAGACCGGTAAGGACACTTGAGGGGCCTGCGCTCTTTGATGATTCTATCGATGCTAGAAGCTTGGCAACATTCTTTTCACGACCGATTATGCCGGATGTCACGAGCTCGGCTTCTTTGTCTTTTAGGGAATAGATATCCGCGATATCTTTTAAATATCCCTCTTCTATGAGAGTGTTAACGATAACTTCACCGAGACCCATTATGTTCATTGCGCTTATGGAACAATAATAAGCGATAGTCCTCGAGAGCTGTGCGGGGCAGTTTGGATTATCACATCTGATGTCAGCGGTTCCCTCTTCCTGTACAAGAAGGCTTCCGCATTTCGGACATCGGTCGGGAGATTTAAACACTTCAACGGGTTTTTCGATACAGGCGCTTATGCGGGGGATGATCTCACCGCTCTTATAAAGTGAATAGGAACCGCCGATTCCGATCGAGAGCTCATTGATATAATCCTGATTGTGAAGAGTGGCTCTTTGCACGCTTGTTCCGCAAAGGAGAGCGGGCCCGCCCGTTTCCTTGTCATGGAAAACACCTGTATATGTAAGCTTGCCGGTTCTGCCGATATCGACGATTATCTCGTCCATTACGACGGTTCTGACTTCGGGCGGATATTTATATGCTATATGGCCTGCCTGATATTTGCTTCCCGCGGGGAAATCGTTACGATATACGGTATTATCGAGCTTTACCACGGCACCGTCGATGTCATGGTCGAATTCGCGGCGCATATCGCCGATCTTCTTAATGGCCGAAATGACTTCATCGGCATCGGAACAAAGAAATCTTGTAACAACGGCACAGCCCAGTGAAGATAATCTTTCAAGTCCTTCAAAATGGCTTAAAGTTAGATTTTCGGGACCGTCCTGCACGTTAAACACTTTAAATGCGAGACCGCGATTTTTAACAACGGAGCTGTCAAGACCGCGAAGGGTACCTGCTGCAAGATTTCTGGGATTGGCAGCAAGCTTTCCGCCGATATTACGCTGTTCGTCGTTATATCTGTAAAAGGCTTCACGTGGCATATAAACCTCACCGCGCAATTCGAGTGAGGCGGCATCGATACCGTTTATGACCTGCATTACGCCTTCGACAAACAAAGCGTTTTGTGTCACATCCTCGCCGATCGCGCCGTCACCGCGGGTCTCTGCAAGAGTGAGACGAAGACTGCCATCATCGTTTTTTGCATAACGAACTGTCATGCTGAGCCCGTCGATCTTTGCTTCTACACAGAATTTTGCGTCGGGATGAACGGCATGAACCTTTTTTATCCATGCCTCCACGTCTTCGAGACTGAAAACGTCCTCGATTGAAAGCATGGGAACGTTATGGACCACCTTTTTTCCGGCTGTTCTTTTATATGTTCCGCCGATCTTTTGTGAAGGAGAGTCGGGAGTGATCCACTCGGGATGCTCTTTTTCCGCGGCTTTAAGCTGCTGCATGAGTCTGTCATATTCAAAATCGCTGATCTCGGGATCGTCCTGATCATAATAGCGTTTCATATGATGATCTATAGTTTCGGAAAGCTTTAAATATTCGTTATGATCCATTTGTTCCCCCGTTTATTTATATGATCTCTTTTTAATATTTTTTTTGTTGTCCGTTTTCAAGGACCTGAACTCACCGCGTTTTTTAACGGGAGCGGCTCCGGGCGTGTTTACGGAATCCGCGAGTTTTGCTTTTAGGCCTTCAAGCTCGGGCGGTGTTACGGTGCGATAAGAGCCCTCTTTGAGACGGCCGAGGTTTATGTTCATGATCCTTATACGCTTAAGGGAGAGAACTCTGTAGCCGAGTGCCTCGCACATTCTTCTGATCTGTCTGTTGAGACCTTGTGTAAGGATGATGTTAAATGTCTTTTCGCCTGTTTCTTTTACAACACAGGGGAGAGTAACGGTATCAAGGATCGGAACGCCCGATGACATACCTTTTATGAATTCTTTTGTGATCTTTTTGTTTACTTCGACTTCGTATTCTTTTTCGTGATTGTTACCGCAGCGAAGGATCTTGTTTACGATATCACCGTCGTTTGTAAGAAGGATAAGACCGGATGAATCCTTATCGAGTCTTCCTATCGGGAAGATCCTTTCTTTGTGGTTTATGTAGTCGATTATGTTGTCTTTTACACGTGTGTCGGTGGTACTTATTATACCGACCGGTTTGTTAAATGCGATAAGGATAAGGTTGTCCTTTTGCTTTATCGGATTATTGTCAAGACAAACGGTCTGATCCGGGAGTACGCGTGTCCCCAGAGTTGCTTTTTCCCCGTCTACGGTGATCCTGCCTTTTTCGATTATGGTATCCGCCTCACGTCTCGAACAGATCCCGCTGTCTGCAAGAAATTTATTTATCCTGACACCCGAAGGCGCGGTTTCGTTGTTTTTGAACATATCCTTTTTTATTTTCATGGGATAAACCTCTTTGGCCAAAAGTGTTGATGATATTCACGAAATGCCCGAAAAATAAGCTTTCCGAAGATGTTTTCCAACCGTATGAGAGTATAGCATTTTAGCGGTTTATTGTAAAGTTACAGACATGTTATGGGTTATAATTCAGTACAAGCATTGTGTATTATAGGATTGTTTATTGTATGTTGTGAAAAAATAGAGACAAAAACCTTGTCATTAAAGGCTAAAATGCTTTTCAATTGTTGCTTTTTATGGTAAAATATAAGAACAGTTTTGAAAGGAAAAGAGCATGGGTATTGTAACTGATATTTTATTGTTTTTATCATTGTTCAACATGATATATGTTCTTGTCATAATGACGAGGACCAACATTAAATTCCGTGAAAGAATGGCATTCGGCGGCAGGAAGTTTCTTGTTGTTACCGACGTATGCTATGTTTTTACGGTTTTATTTTTTATCGGTATCCTTGTGCTTTTTATCCTTTCCGTTACAGGGACCTGTGAGATCAATATCATAAGCGCGATCACCGTTATGATCGCTTCTTTGGCCATCTGGTTCTTACTCCTTATCAGAGGACTTCAAAACAAAGGCATCGACGTTATGTTTAACAGAGGCAATGCGATGCGTGATTCCAGAAACAAATTGATGGTCAGTGTATCTCACGAGATCAGAACTCCCATGAATTCGATCATCGGTCTTTCGGAAGTAATACTCCGTCGTGATGATATTCCGGATGATGTGAGAGAAGATATCGACAACATATCCGTTGCGAGCGGACTCCTGCTCGGTGTTGTAAATAACCTTATCGATTTTACAAAGGTCGAGTCGGGGCAGATAGAGATCATCGAGTCCGAGTACAACACAAGAGGGTTTATCGATGAGATCATTCATCGCGCCGGAAATATGCTCAAGGGCTCGCAGGTGGAATTCCTCACGGACATCGATGCTGCGCTTCCGATCAGGCTTATAGGTGATGAAGTAAGGCTCGTACAGGCGATCGCCAATATCATCTCGAACGCAAGTAAGTATACTCATGTCGGTGTTATCACGTTCAGGATCATTTGCGTAAAAGAGAGAGGCGTTGCAAAGCTCACTTTTGTCATTGAAGATACCGGTATCGGCATGAACAAGGGCCAGCGCGATAAATTCCTCGGTTATTCGAACGACGAACTCATACGCGATCCCATGAGCGGAGAGCTTAAGGGAACGAGCAGTCTCGGAACGGGTTCCGACGAAGAGAAGGGCATAGGCCTCGGACTTATCATCACCCGCGCGATCATCGAAAAGCTCGGCGGAAGAATGTATTTCAGGAGCGAGGAAGGATCGGGAACTTCGGTAACTATCGAAGTCGATCAAAAGATCGCCGTCGATACGCCGATCGGCGACTTTTCGCTCATGCACAAGGATACAAAGAAGCATTATATGTTCTCGGCGCCCATGGCACGTGTCCTTGTTGTTGACGATAATGTTGTCAATTTGTTTGTTTCCAAGGAACTTCTCCTTAATTACGAGATAGATGTCACTACGGCAGGTAGCGGTGCCGAATGTCTCGCGCTTGTTAACAACAATTATTATGACCTCATTTTTATGGACTACGTTATGCCGGAGATGGACGGTCATGAGACACTTGTGAAACTCAGAAAGCGTGAGAATGAATTTGCGAGAAAGATCCCCGTTGTTGCCCTTACAGCCATGGTAACGAGCGGCGGTTCGAAGATGTATATCGACGAAGGCTTCCAGGGATATCTTTCCAAGCCCATAAACGTACATGATCTTGAGGAACAGCTTTTAAGGCTGCTTCCCGACAAATACATTGTCCGCAAGAACGTTCCCGAGGAGATTGACGAAGAGCCGATCGAGGAAAAACTGTGGTATAAGCGTATTAGCAATATCCTCACAGACGTGGATATCAAACAGGGACTTTTGTATTCAAACAACGACTATACGTCATATCTTAACCTTTTGAGGGTTATATATAATGACAGTTACACGCAGATCGCAAAGCTCAACAGATTTAAGGAAAAGATCGATCTTAACGATTTCCGCGTAACGATTCATGCGTTAAAGAGTGTTACGGCTTCCGTAGGAGCCGGTGAGCTCTCGAATATGTGCCGGGACCTCGAAATGCATGCCAAGGACGGCGATGCAAATTACATCAAAGAGAATATCGATAATTTCATCGTGAGGTTTGATTCCTTCCTTCGCAAGATCGATACACTTCTTGCAAGAGAAAACGAGATGATGGTCCGCGGTTTCAATAAGCCGAAGACAAATCTTTCGGAATCGGAGATCGCCGCAACGGTCAGTGAGCTTATCGTAAGCCTTGACGAATTTAATGCCGATGATGCCGAATTGTGCTTAAAGAAGCTTTCCGGAACAAATCTTGATTACGAGAAGACAAAAGCGGTCGATACGGCTATAGAGATGATCGCATTGTTTAAATATGACGAAGTAAAAGCACTTATCGAGAGTACTTTTAACGCTTAAAGCAATAAACGGAGACTGGTATTTTTATGAGGGGAACATTAAGAAAGATCATATGTATTTCGGTTTGTCTGCTTATGATCGTCGCTTCACTTCCGGCGACAGAGTCAAAAGCAGATGTGATCCCTATACCGAAGAATTTTAAGAAACACGGCATTATCTATCATGTAGAGAAAAAACTAAAAGGTAATTTCGGAGAAGTATCGGTTATCGGTATCGATGACGAAGCGGTCGGCGAAGATTTAAATAACATAGTTATTCCCGAACTGCTCATGAAGAATCAGATCGTATGGAATGTTAAATTCATAGCGCCGTTTGCCTTTTCGCAACGACACGACCTTAAGAGTGTCGTTATATCGGGAGGAATTGAAGAGATCGGAACCGGAGCATTTTATGAATGCACGGGGCTTACCGATATTTCGATATCTGATACTGTCAATAAGATCGGAACATATGCATTCAGCGGTTGCGACAAGTTAAAAAACATTAAGATTAGCGAAGAAAACGTTAATTTCAGCGCTACGAACGGGTTATTGCTCTCAAAAGACGGTACGAAGATCATAAGCGCGCCGGGCGCTACGGGTGAATATTGGATTCTGAAAGGCATCACGACCATCGGACCCGCGGCCTTTGATTCAAACGCAGGGATCACGGATGTTTGGCTTTCGACTACAGTTACATCTATCGAAGAGGGTGCATTTTACAATTGCAAAAACCTTAAGAGCATCAATCTCAAAAAAGTTGAGCATATCGGAAAAGAAGCATTTTTCGGAAGCGGACTTGAAAGCATAAATATACCGGAAACCGTTTCGAAGATAGAAGACAATCCTTTTGCCTTTTGCGATTCTCTTAAGGAAATAACGGTAAGTAAAGAGAATTCAAAATATAAAGCTTTTGACAACATGCTTTTTAACAGTTCGGGCAAAAAGCTCATATGCGCAACAACAGCCGACAACAACACGGAGTTTCCCGAAAAAGTGACTACTGTCGGAGCATATGCGTTTGCGGGTAATAAGAGAATGGAAGAAATAACATTCCCGAAAAAGATAAAAAAGATAGATGAATGTGCGTTTATGCTTTGCACTTCACTTAAAAAAGTAAGATTCTTATCACGGAAGGTAGATTTTGCGGATATCAAAGACCCCGGATCCGGTGCGTTTTATAATACGACTGTAAACCTTATCGTTGAGTTCCCTTATTCTGAGGATAGTTTTACGGAAGGTTCGCCCGAGTATGCGATCAAAGCACATTGTCCCGACGGCGTTTTGATAACGAATTATTGACGGTCTTTCCCGTCATTGGGGGATATATGAATTATAATCTTGATTTTGATTATTGTGCCGTAATCATCATGATTATGTTCTTCGTCTATTATTTTTCGAGACGAAGATTTCAAAGTATGCGCAACAGGCTTTTCGTATCGCTTGCGATAGTTTCGACCGTTAGCATATTTATCGACATTCTTTCGGCGTATTCGATCAATTACAAAGAGCACTTCTCTGCATTTTCGATCTATGTTATCGCGATCCTTTATTTCCTCATAACCGGCGGAATGTCGGCTCTTTTCTGTGTTTATTCGCTTGTACAGTCGCGTACGGACTCGATCATTAAAAACCTTGTGGGGAAGCTCTCGCTTCTTATGGTTCCTTACGCACTTTATGCCATAACCGTTATATCGACTCCTTTCACGGGCATTCTTTTCTATCTTGAAGATGACAAAACATATGTTCAGGGACCTTTCATGATCATCAATCTGATCCTTGTCATCGTATATTTGCTCTTCAGCTTTGTCAGGATCACGTTCTTCAGTGAAAATATTTCGTTCAGGAAGCGTCTGCCTTTCTATTGTTTTGTGGTTTTCATGACGATAGCGTGTGTCCTTCAATGGGTGCTTAAGGATTATCTTCTTTACGGAATGGCACAGGCGCTCGGTGTTTTGGTACTTTATCTCTCAAACCATAATTACAACGATCTTGTTGACATCAGAACGGATATATACAACAGAAGAACGGCGCTCGAACACCTGAAGGATATCCGCACGTCGGGTCAGGAGATATCTCTTGTCGGTGCAGCCGTTTTCGACCAGCAATTTATCAACCAAAACGTCAGAGTTGAAGATCTTAATGCGTTTACGGACTCTTTTGCGGGTTCGTTCACAAGATTCCTTTATCATAAATTCGGTATCCAGAATACGTTCTGCATCGAGACAAATGTCTATCTTGTTACGGTTAAGAAAGAAGATTGCGAAAATACCGTTAAAGCGATCCTCGACAGATTCATGAATCTCTGGACCATCAAGGAAAAAGAATTCTATCTTATCCCCGGTATAGCCGTGATCGATTTCCCCGATGAAGTCGATCAGATCAACCAGGCATTCGATCTTATCACTGAAGGCGTGCGAAATTCCTCCGACAACAGAGGCAGGATCATGCACCTCGATGATATCCTCGACGAAAAGGAAAGACGCATCAACTCGCTTGAAAAGCGTCAGGAACAGCTTGAAAAACAATATATGGAAACGGAAGACAGGATGAACAGGGCGGTTAATGCCGATCGCTCAAAGAGCCTGTTCCTTGCCCAGATGTCACATGAGATCAGAACGCCCATGACCGCGATACTCGGCATGACCGAGCTTTTGCTGCGTGACACTAAGGATAAAAAGATACTCGGATATGCAAATGCCATCATGAACTCGGGCAGAAATCTTCTCGGCATCATCAATGATATCCTTGATTTTTCAAAGATAGAATCCGGAAAGATGTCCATAGTGAATGATAAATATATGATCTCGTCCGTTGTATACGATCTTGTTACGGGCATACTTCAGCGTGTTCATGAGAAAAAGCTCACGCTCCGCGTCAGATTCGATCCGAACCTGCCCATGTATCTCATAGGCGACGAGATAAGAGTAAAACAGCTCATGTTCAACCTTTTGACCAATGCGTGCAAATATACGCAAAGGGGTCAGGTGTATTTTGAGATCAAATTCAGGAAAGAAGGCAGGACCGGTATCTTAAACATCAAGATCACCGATACCGGCATAGGTATACGCAAGGAAAATCTTACAAGGATTTTTGAACGTTTCGAAAGATTCGATCCCGAGATCAATAAATCGATCGAAGGAACCGGTCTCGGACTTGCGATCGTCAGACAGCTTATCGAACTTATGGGCGGATCCGTAAGGGTAGAGAGCGAATACGGAGTGGGTAGTACGTTTACGGTTACAATCCCTCAGGAGATCGAAGACGCTACTCCTTCCGTAATACTTAACTCCGCCGAGAAGAGAAGATTCGCATATTGTTTTGAAAATTTATCTCTCGAAGAAGATATGGCTGAGGCTTGTTCGGTTCTCGGTATTGACAGTACCTGCTTTAGTAACGTCGAAAATCTTGACGAGCTTCTCGATAACGGATCGTATACGGATATCTTTGTAAATTCCGGTGTCCTTCGTATGCTTGTCACATCCGGCAGTAAGCTTGTCCTCGACAAGCGACTTATCTGTGTCCATGAATATGCTGAATATATCGATGATTATGCGGGCCGGATATTGAGAACGCCCATATCGTCGCTCAACCTCGGCGCATTTGTTAACGGTACCGCGCTTGAACCCGCGGAAAATATTTTCGTCGAAAGAGATTATATCGCACCAAAGGCAAGGATACTCTGCGTCGACGACAACGCCGTTAATCTCAAGATATTCAGGAGCCTTTGCGAACCGCATGATTTCATGATAGACTGCGTGGAATCGGGAGACGAATGTATAGAAAGAACATCCATCAACGAATATGATATCATCTTCCTTGATCATATGATGCCTCAAAAAGACGGTATAGATACTATCCGGGAGATCTTTGCCTCAAAGAACAATCTCAACAGGAACAAACCGTTTATCGCATTTACCGCCAACGCGATCTCAGGCATGAAGGAAATGTTTATAAGTGAAGGCTTTACGGATTTCCTTTCAAAGCCCATCGATCCCACAAGGCTCGAAGAGATGCTTTTGCAGTACATTCCGAAGGACAAGGTCGTTTTCGGAGCCACAAAGAAGAAACCCGAAGAAGAGCAGGATGTGCCCGAAGAATCGCTTCTTGATAAGCTTGATGCCATAGGCATCGATACGGAAACGGCTCTTGAATATTCGGGTGACAGCATAAGTACTTTGATGGGAGTGCTCGATATCTTTGTAAGCGACGGTCGCGATAAGCTCGAACTTATGAAAAAGCAGCTCGAAGAAGGCAATTACAAAGATTTCACGACTCAGATTCATGCGGTCAAAAGCCTTACAAAGGGCATAGGACTTACGGACCTGTCCCAGAAAGCACTTGAACTCGAACTTGCCGGTAAGAAAGAAGATTATGCATATATTGATGAAAATGCTCAAAAAACTCTAAAGGAGTACGGCGAAATAATCGATAAAGTAAATATAGCGATCACTTCCGAAAGCGCAAAACAGTCAGCACCCGAAAGCGCCAACAAGGGATTCTTGCGTGACACCACGTTTGAAGAGCTTTTGCTTGCGGTACAGACCCTGTTGTCCCGTTTCGAAGAAACGGCGGCGCAGCATCTTATCACAGATCTTCTTCGTGATGAAGAACTGAGTGAGAAAGAAAAAGGGCTGCTTCTCGAGATTGAAAAATCGCTTAAGGTATTTGATTATGATAAGGTCAGCAATATTATCACGGAGGTACTTGATAGGCAATGAAGATCTCATCACTTTTTATCAAGAACTTTAAAACGATCAAAGAGCTGATTCTCGAAAATATTGAGAACGCCATGATCATCGTAGGTAAGAACAGTACCGGTAAGACAACCATCCTTCATGCGATACGCGCCGTGGCGGGTGAATATACGGTTCGACCCGGTGATTTCAACGACAGCGAGAGAAACATAGAGATCGCCGTCGACCTCGAGCTTTCGAACGATGATATCCTTATGTTCCATAAATCGGGTACCATCAGTAAATATAAGAATTTTGATAAGTGGTATGAAGAATTCAAAAATACGCTTCCTTCCTTTGAGACGGTAAAGAAAGAAGTATCCCATGATTATGAGAATTATTCGAAAATCACGCCTCCCGAGGAATACGGCGGGATCCTCAAATTTGTATTTGTTGTCGACAGAGATCTGAATGTACGCTATTACGACGGATATAACAGAAACAACGAAAATATCATAGACATCATTCCGAAAGTGCATTTTATAGACGTTTCGAGAGATGTTAAAGGGATCCAGAACGAGATATTTACGGCGCAGACCTCGGACATGCTCAGTTCCTTAAAGGACAGATCCTGTATACTTGATCCTTCATGTCCCTGTATAAACTGTTTTAATTGCATTCCCGAGATTCTTTCGAAAGATCCCGAGGCCATGACGATCGCGCAGACCTTTAAGCTTCTCGAATACAAGCTCATGAATGTCAATCTCGACGAATTCATGTTCAACCTTAACAAGTATTACACGCGAAACAGCGGAAAACAACAGAATTTCAGATTCGTCCTCAATATCAATCCTGAGGAGCTTTTAAGTCTCGGAACGGCTGTCATCAAATCAGACCGTTACGGTACGGATTCCGTTGAACACCTGAGTGCCGGCGGAAAGAGTATCTACATCCTTTCGATGCTCGAGGCATATCTCGACGATTCGAGGACGATGCCTTGTATCATCATGATCGAGGATCCCGAAATCTACCTTCATCCGCAGCTTCAAAAAGAAGCGAGTGAGATACTTTACAGGCTCTCAAAGAAGAACCAGGTTATCTTCTCGACACATTCGCCCAATCTGATCTTCAATTTCACTTCGAAACAGATCAAGCAGGTTGTGCTCGACGAAAATTATTATACAACCGCCATCGAAGATCCCGATATCGATGTTATCCTCGATGACCTCGGATATTCGGCTAACGACCTTATGAACGTGAATTTCGTGTTTATCGTCGAGGGAAAGCAGGACAGCAACAGACTTCCTTTGCTTCTTAAGAAGTATTATTCGGAAGTATATGATGCCGACGGCCGTCTGCAGCGAGTTTCCATCGTTACAACTAACAGCTGTACAAACATCAAGACATATGCGAACCTTAAATATATCAACCAGCTCTACCTTAAGGACCAGTTCCTTATGATCAGGGACAGTGATGGAAAGAAACCCGAAATACTCGTTAAGCAGCTTTGCTCATATTATTATTCAAGATCCCGGGAGGATTCGGGGAACATTCCGAGAGTGCAGCCCCGTAACGTGCTTGTACTCAAGTATTATTCGTTTGAGAATTATTTCCTCAATCCAAAGGTCATGGCAAAGATCGGCGTTATAAAAAACGAGGAAGATTTCTACAACATCCTTCTTGAGAAATTCAGATCTTATCTGCATAAGCTCTCGTCTGTCAAGAGGATGAAAGAGATCACGGGCATAACCATAAGATCGAAAGAGGATATCAAGAGAAACCTCGAAAAGATAAAGATATATGTCCGCGGACATAATCTTTTCGATATCTTTTACGGGAAATATAAGGGCGAAAACGAAACAAAGATACTTCAAAAGTATATCGACGAAGCGCCCAGAAGCGATTTTGAGGACATATTAAAATCAATAGACGATTTCGTTTTCTTCTCGAACCGGAGGGTTGAAGAAGAGGTTGATGAAATAAGACCTCAAAGAGATAAACATAAAAAGAAAAAGAGGTTGTAAAACTCGCTAATTTGACAAAATATGTCAAAACTTATATAATTGCGAACGTTATTATGATTTTCCAAACATTAAAAGGAGTGTGATTTGATTGGATCCTGACGTCGTGGGTCAGTTGATAGCATTGGTTATTCTGCTTATTCTGTCGGCATTTTTCTCGTCGGCGGAGACAGCATTCACTTCGCTCAACAAACTTAGGATCAGAACTCAGGCAGAGGACGGTTCAAAGCGTGCGAAACTTATTTACGGAATGATAGAAGACCCTTCGAGATTTCTTGCCACCGTTCTGGTAGGAAACAATATCGTAAATATAGCCGCATCTTCGCTTACGACCGTGCTCGTTACAAAGGAATTCGGATCTGAGTTCATTGGTTTGGGTGCCGGTGCCCTTACTCTTTTTGTACTTATTTTCGGCGAGATCATGCCCAAAACCATGGCAGCCAATAAAGCAGAGAGTGTAAGCCGTTTTTATGCGCCCATTATCAAGTTCCTTATGTTCGTGCTTTACCCCATCGTATTCCTCGTTGAAAAGATCGCCGCTTTCTTCTTTTTTATCCTCAGAGTCGATACGAACAAGAAGGAAAAGGCCATTACCGAAGACGAACTGCTTTCGATCGTTGATGTAAGCAGCGAAGAGGGTGTCCTTGAAAATGACGAACGCGAAATGATCAATAACGTGGTTGATTTCGGTGATACGTCCGCCAAGGATATCATGGTCACAACGGGAGATATGGTATGTGTCTGTGACGACATCGAATACGAGGCACTTCTCGATGTTATCCGTGAACATATGTATTCGAGAATGCCTGTATATCACGACACGATCGATAACATCACAGGTATTGTCTGGGCAAAGGATATCCTTGTGAAATATAAGCCCGGCGAACCGTTTGACGTTACCAAATATATGCGCGAAGCATATTTTACTTATGAATTTAAGAACACGCGTGAGTTAATGGCAGACATGCGTGAAGAGTATAAGTCGATGGCGATCGTCCTTGACGAATACGGTGCAACCGCGGGTCTTTTGACGATTGAGGATCTTATTGAAGAGATAGTCGGTGAGATTAGAGACGAATATGATACCGACGAACTTGATCCCATCGAAAAGATCTCCGATAATGTGTATATTGTCGAAGGCAAGACCGATTTCGATAAGATCAACGAGGTTGTCGGTCTTTCGATCGAATCCGACGATTATGATTCAATTGCGGGTCATGTGATCCATTTGATGAAGGATATCCCCGAATCGGAGGGTGAGTCCGTAATTGATGAAGACGGAGTGGTTTATACCGTTCTAGTGCTTGAGAAAAATACCATAGAGAAGCTGATGATAGAGCTTCCCGAAGGATTCGAAGCACATAAAGTTGAAGAAAAAGAGTGATCTTTTTGATCATGCCGGCGGTGATTCCGCCGGTATTTTTTTGTGCGATAAACGAATGCCATCTGTTGCAAGCTTGCTTGCAATTGGATATGTTTTCAGGTTTGCGGGGAGAGCTTGCTCTCATAAGCAAACATGAAAACATATCCAAAGTGAGGCGTAGCCTCACGTACAGATGGCTGAGTGAACGGTCATCGAGCGGACTAGTACGCGAGATGTCCGTCGAATCGAGTAGGAGTCAGCCTACTCGATTCGAAAACAGTTAAACCTTTATTTAATTTTAGGTTGAATAATAAATAAAACAATGATAAAATATTCTCGTCAAATTGCGAAATAATGCATTAAGTCTTATATCGGGGGGGCTGAGGCTTTTTCTGTTATTTATCGCATCTTAAGCGGGAAGAAGGTGTTGTCGTATGATCGAAGAATTGAGGGAACTGGTCGAAAAAAAGGCCTATAAAGAATTTCGAGAATACGCAATGGAGGAAAATGAAGCAGATATCGCCGAGGTACTCGAGGAGATGCCTGAGGCTGAACTGCTTACGTTCTTTAGAATACTTCCAAAAGACAAGGCGGCCGATGTTTTTGCATATCTGCCCATCGACGTCCAACAACACATGATCGTGACATTCACTCTCGGCGAAGCTGCGGGCATCATCGAAAACCTTTCGTTCGACGATGCTGCCGACCTTATGGATGAAATGCCGGCAAATGTTGTTACGAGACTTCTCGCAAACACAAGTCCTCAGACAAGAAGCACGATCAATGCGCTGCTTAAATATCCCGACAGTTCCGCGGGAAGTCTGATGACGACCGAGTACGAAGGCCTCAAAGAGGGCATGAAAGTATCTCAGGCAATTGAAAAGATCCGTAACGACGGTATAGATAAAGAGACCATCAATGTTTGTTATGTCCTTGATGCGGCCCGAAAGCTCAAAGGCACCGTTACACTCAGAAGCCTTTTGCTTGCCGATCCCGACACCCTTGTCGGAGACATAATGACGGAACATGTCATTTCGGTAAACACTCTTGACGACCAGGAAGATGTTGCCCGTGATTTCCAGCATTACGATTTCTCGGCTATGCCCGTTGTAGACAGTGAAAAAAGACTTGTCGGAATCATCACCGTCGATGATATCGTCGACATCATGCAGCAGGAGGCTACGGAGGATATCGAAAAGATGGCAGCTATCCGTCCTACCGATATGCCTTATTCGAAGACAGGTGTTTTCGAAACGTACAAAAAGCGTATTCCGTGGCTGCTCTTACTTATGATCTCCGCAACGTTCACCGGAATGATAATCGGTTATTTCGAAAGCGCGCTTGATAAGATGATAGTTCTTTCGACATTCATACCGATGCTTATGGATACCGGTGGTAATGCGGGAAGTCAGGCTTCCGTTTCGATCATACGTGCCCTTTCACTTGAAGAGATCGAATTTTCGGATCTTTTTAAAACGATATGGAAAGAGATGAGAGTATCGTTCCTTATCGGTACAACACTTGCTGCAACCAATTTTATCAAGCTCATATTGATCGATCAGGTAAATGTTTCCGTTGCTCTGGTCGTTTGCCTTACACTTGTTGTTACGGTATTTGTTGCAAAGATCGTGGGTTGTTCGCTTCCCATGATCGCCAAAAAGATAGGATTTGACCCCGCGGTTATGGCGAGTCCTTTTATCACGACAATAGTAGATGCGCTTTCACTGGTGATCTATTTTAATTTCGCGACATTTATTCTCGGACTCGGAACTTAAAAATCTGTCAATACCAGAAGATAAAGAGGAGAAACACATGTTAACCCTGACACAGTCAATTTCAGAAAAAATAAAGAAAGCATTTAGGGATGCCGGCTATGACGAGTCGTTCGGCCAGGTCACGATATCAAATCGCCCGGACCTTTGCGAATTTCAATGTAACGGTGCTCTTATGGCCGCAAAGCAATATCATAAAGCACCTATCGCTATCGCGAATGAAGTGGCCGCAAAGATCGAGGATGGTTATTTTGCAAGCATCGAGGTTGCGGCTCCCGGATTCATAAACCTTAAGATAGCCGATCAATCACTTCTTTCATATGCGAAAGGCATGTTTGAGGATGAAAAGTTCGGATTCGAACCTCAGGGCGCGGGCAGAAAAGTGATCATCGATTACGGCGGAGCAAATGTTGCTAAGCCTCTCCATGTCGGTCACCTTCGTCCCGCCATCATCGGCGAGAGTATCAAGAGGATCCTTTCCTTTGACGGTTATGACGCAATAGGAGACGTTCATCTCGGAGACTGGGGTCTTCAGATAGGTCTTATCATCACAGAGCTTAAGCGCAGACAGCCGGATCTTCCTTATTACGATGATTCGTTTACGGGTGATTATCCCAAGGAAGCGCCTTTTACGATCGCCGATCTTGAAGAGATCTATCCTTATGCCAGCAAGTATTCGAAGACGGATGATGCGTACCGTGAGGAAGCAAAACATGCGACAAAGCTTCTTCAGGACGGTCACAGAGGTTACAGAGCGATATGGCAGCATATTCTTGATGTCTCGATAGAAGATCTTAAGAAGAATTATGACAACCTGAACGTTCATTTCGAACTCTGGAAGAAGGAAAGCGACGCAAATGCCTATATTCCCGAGATCATAGAGGATCTTAAGGCAAAAGGACTTGCAAAGATCGATGAGGGAGCTCTTGTGGTTGACGTAAAGGAAGAAACCGATACAAAAGAGATGCCTCCGTGCATCCTTCAGAAGTCTGACGGTGCCTTCCTCTATGCATCTACCGATGTTGCCACGATCTACGAACGTAAAAAGCTTTTTGATCCCGCATGGATCATATACGTTGTGGATAAGCGTCAGGGACTTCATTTCGATCAGGTATTCAGGACATGCAAAAAGGGCGGCCTGATTACCGATTCCACAAAGCTTACGTTCCTCGGCAACGGTACGATGAACGGAGAAGGTGGAAAGCCTTTTAAGACAAGAGACGGAGATGTTTTAAGGCTTGAATTCCTTATCAAGAGCATTGTCGATAAGGTAGCCGAAAGAATGGCCGATTCCGATATACCCGCCGATGAAAAGAAGAAGATCTGCGATATGGTCGGACTTGCTGCGATCAAATACGGCGATCTTTCAAACCAGGCAACCAAGGATTATATCTTTGACATCGACAGATTTACCGCATTTGAAGGTAATACGGGACCCTACATCCTTTATACGCTTGTCAGGATCAAATCGCTCCTTCAAAAGCTCGGTGTCGACGAGAGTTTTGATTGCGGTGAAGCGCTCGGTTCACAAAAAGGAGTTTCGGAATCCGAGAAGAAATTGTGGCTCGCACTTTCGGGATTCCCGGATGCTGTAAGGAAAGCTGCGGATGAGATCGCACCTCATAAGATCTGTACATTCATTTATGAGGCTGCCGATGCATTTAACAGTTTCTATCATGACAACAGGATCATCTCTCAGGAAGATGCTCAGATCAAGAACAGATGGATCGCACTCCTAAAACTCGTTCTCGGAGTGGTAGAGAAGTGTGTTGATATGCTCGGTATCAAAGTACCGGACAGAATGTAGATCATATTCTGTTCCGATATCGTCGGATAGACAGAATGTAAGAAAGTCGCGGTTCAAGCTGCTTTCAAAGAGGAGACAAAATGTTTATTGGAAGGAAAGAAGAGCGAAAAAGCCTCGAATCGGTTTATTCGACCGACAGGAGCAATTTGCTTGTTCTCTACGGAAGAGAGGGAATAGGTAAAACTGCTCTTGCTCTTCAATTTGCCGTAAACAAGAAGACAATATACGAACGGTTCCTTCCGGCAGGCGAAAGCGAACATGAAAGTCTCGTCAGTGAAACATTTGAAAAGATCAAAAACGGTGACTATAAACAGGAAGAAAAAACAGTACTTATCTTTGATGAATTCCATCATATCGAATCAAAGAAGATACTTTCGGACATCGTCTACATTCTGACAAACGAAGAGACATGCGGCAGGTTCATGATATTGATGCTCTCGTCCTCAATAAACTTTGTTGAGAACAGCATGATAGAACTCGATGCAACATTTGCTTCTTCCATAACGGGCATAATAAAGATCCAGCCCATTTCATTTGCGCAAATGGTTGAGTGGTTCCCGAATAAATCCGTTGAAGAATGCATCGTCATCCGTTCGATACTCGGAGGTATTCCCAAATATCTTTCTTTATGGGACAGATCGAAGAGCCTAAGAGACAACATAATCAATCTGTTCCTTAAACGGCAGGCGGTTCTCATTGAAGAACCGGAATCGATACTCAGGAAAGAACTCCGGGAGCTCGGTTCGTACAATACGATCATGATCTCGCTCGGACGCGGACTTATAAAGCTCAATGACTTATTCCTTGCGACGGGATACTCGAGAGCCAAGATAAGCGTTTATATCAAGAACCTGATAGAGATGGATGTGGTCGAGAAGCTGTTTTCGGCAAATGTTAAAAATGCCGAGAATACGATGAAAGGCCTGTACCGTATCAGCGATCCGCTTTTGAGCTTCTATTATGCATTTGTTTATCCGAACATCACGCGGATAGAGCTCGGAGAAGGAGGCAAGGTCTTCGATGAATTTATCGGGCCTGCCCTGAGCGCTTACTTAAGACCTTTCTTCGCAGACGTTTGCAGAGAGTATCTTGATCTGATGTCGCAATACGGAAAGCTCGAACATGAATACAGCCATTGGCAGACATGGTACGGGAAAAAAGGAACGATCGATATAGTAGGTTCCGATCTTAAGAACAACATGATATGCGGCCTTTGCTCATTTGAAGATGATACGGTCACGATCGAATCTCTTGCGGAGCTTAAAGCACTTGCGGCTCAGGCGGGCATTAAAAAATGTGATTTCTGTTTGTTCTCAAAGAACGGTTTTGACAGCAGCATAGAAGAACTTGCTGCATCGGGAGAAATAATAATCGCATCACTGAAGGATTTTTGACGTGCGATTGACACTTGTTAGTATCATTGTTAAAATACATAGAGCTTGCGAATACCGCTGATACATCGTCATGTATCGGGCTGTCAGGCTACATAAGCGGTACGTTCGCTTGCGATCGGCAAGGAAGGAGTTATGATGAAGAGATCATTTAAGGATTTACTCAGGATATTGCTTATATTTGGGGGGCTTTGTCTTTTATTCGGAGTAGAAGCTAAAGCAGGAGTAGAGGAATATGAGTATCCTCATTACGTGGGCGTTGCCACGGCAACGGTTAATGTCCGTGAGGGAGCGGGCGTTACGTTCGATCAGGTAACGGATGCGTCCGGTAAGAAGATCCAGCTTTCTACCGGTGACGAGGTTGAGATCCTTGAAGAGCGTAAGGCGGATGACGGGATCACATGGTTCCATATAGCATTTACGCAAAAAGGTGTGGATTACATCGGTTTCTCTACAAGTTCTTATCTTGCCAAGGATCCCGATAAGATCATCACGCCTCCTCCGACACCCACTCCCGTGATCGAGGAAGATGAGGTCGTTGACGAGCCCGAAGAGCAGGTTGCTCCCGGCGGAAAAGCAGAAAACGAAGAAAACAAATCGGGCGACAAGAAAGATGAAGCCGATGCCGATAAAGAGTCCGAAGAGGACGAAGAGAAGGAAGAAGGCGGCAGCTCGATCTGGACTGTTGTCTGGGTTCTTATCCTTATAAGCTTTATTGCGTTTGCATTCTATGTAGTACTTAAATATATAAAGAACAGGTCTCAAAATCAGCCTTCCGCTCCCGCTCGCAGGATCGAAAGAATGAAGCAGATGAATAACCAGAACAAGGATGCGGGCAGACGCGTACCTCAGATCCGTTCGACCGGTGTGAGACCTCCCGTTCCCGCAGAACCTCGCAGAGAGGTTTACGTTAAGAAGAGGGTTGATATTCAGGACAACCTTGTTCCCGCAAATCCTGTAGATATCGAACAGGACAATGAAGAAAAGAGGATCCTTCGTGAGAAGATCGAACAGCTTCAGGAGCATGATCTTGTAAGACATGTCGTATACGGCGAAGGCGAAGTATATGACAATTCCGATGTTAAGCTTCTCGAAGTTCGTTTCGGTAACGATATGCGTTTCTTAAAGAAAGACCAGCTTGTCAACAAGCGTGAACTTGTTGTGTTTGACGATGAGGATCAATCGATCGCAAAGAGAAGACGCAGAAGAGTCAACAATCAGATAAACAGAAATTATTGATCGGAGTAATTGAGAAATGAGTAAGCTTTGGGGCGGCAGATTTACGGAGAATACCGACAGTTCGGTTTATGATTTTAATGCCTCCGTCTCCTTTGATAAGAGGATGTATCGTCAGGATATTACGGGCAGCATTGTTCATGCACGTATGCTCGGACGTTGCGGCATCATTCCGCAGGAAGACAGTGACGCCATAGTAAGCGGCCTTGAAGGCATTTTGAGCGATATAGAATCGGGTAAGATCGCAATCGACGAAACTATGGAGGACATCCACAGCTTCGTAGAATCCGAGCTTACATCAAGGATAGGAGATGCAGGTAAAAAGCTTCATACCGGCCGCAGCCGTAACGATCAGGTGGCGCTTGACGTAAAGCTTTATGCTCGTGATTATATCGATTCTCTTGACATTAAGTTAAAAGATCTTCAGGGAACTGTTTGCAAGATCATGGAAGACAATCTTGAAACGTTCATGCCCGGTTTTACGCACATGCAAAAAGCGCAGCCCGTTACTCTTGCTCATCACATGAGCGCATATTTTGAAATGTTGCGCCGTGACAGAGGCAGACTCGCAGATATACGTAAGAGGATGAACCTTTGTCCGCTCGGTTCGGGAGCACTCGCCGGAACGACATATCCGCTTGACCGTGAATATGTGGCTAAGGAGCTTATGTTTGACGGACCTACGGTTAACAGTATGGATTCCGTTTCTGACAGAGATCATATCGTTGAGCTTCTTTCGGCACTTTCGACGATCATGATGCATCTTTCCAGATTTTCGGAAGAGATCATAATTTGGAACAGTAATGAATACAGATTCATTGAGATATCGGACAAATATTCGACGGGAAGCAGCATTATGCCTCAAAAGAAGAATCCCGATATTGCAGAGCTTGTCCGCGGTAAGACAGGTCGTGTGTACGGAGCGCTTATGTCCATGCTCACGACGCTTAAGGGTCTTCCGCTTGCATATAATAAAGATATGCAGGAAGATAAAGAACCTTTCTTTGACGCCGCCGATACCGTACTGAACTGCGTATCCCTTTTTGACGGTATGCTCTCGACTGTTACATTTAACAAAAAGATCATGGAAGAAAGTGCAAAGAACGGATTTACAAATGCTACCGATGTGGCAGATTATCTTGTCGTTAAGAACGTTCCTTTCCGTGATGCCCACAGGATCGTCGGAGAACTTGTTCTGCTTTGTATCGACAAGGGATGCGCGCTTGATGATCTTTCACTTGATGAATTCAAAAAGTATTCGCCGGTCATTGAAAATGATATATATGAAGCTATATCAATGAAAACATGCGTTATGAAACGTTGTACCGCCGGTGCTCCGGGACCGGAAGCGATGAAAAAGGTCATCTGTGATTATAAGGACTATCTTAAAAGATGATCCGAACGGGATAATTCCTTATTCAGGGGGAGCCTATGAACAAAAAGAACGACACACAGGTAATGATTCTCAATAAGCCTTATACTTTGTCAGGATTTGAAAGTGACGAGTATCTTCAGCGTATTGCATATTTGATCAACAGTATGTATGAGGAAGTAAAGAAACTCGACATTTACAAATCAATGGACATGGAAACAAAGCATGTCCTCCTCGATATCAATCTTGCTGATGAATATTGCAAGATCAAATCGAGAAATGACGAGCTTAAGGCTGATATTGACAGGCATTCCGACGAGATCGGCGCCTTAAGACGTGAGATCCTCGAATACAAATCAAAACTTGATTCGGCCGCTAAGGAAAGTGAACTTCTCAAGGAAAAGATCGTCGAAGAACAAAAAAAGATCGTTAAACTTGAGACCGAGCTTGCAGCTGAGAAGAAGAACAGAAGGCCGGGTCAATGATAAGTGTCGGATCGTTTTCGGTCATTCAATCATAAAAAAGGGGTGTAGGGGATCAAATGACAGAATTACTTGCTCCGGCGGGATCTGTAGAAGCACTTCACAGTGCAGTAAACGCCGGTTGTGATGCAGTCTATATAGGTGGAAAATTGTTTGGCGCACGAGCATATGCGGATAATCCGGATCGCGATGAACTTCTCGGCGCCATTGATTATTGTCATATATTTGATAAGAAAATCTATCTTACAGTCAATACTCTTCTCAAAAACGATGAACTGCAGGACAATCTCTATAATTTTTTAAGACCCTACCATGAAGAGGGTCTTGACGGTGTTATCGTGTCGGATCCGGGGGTTATGAAAGCGATCTCCGTATTGTTTCCGGGACTGCCTATCCATATCAGTACACAGGCATCGGTCACAAGCGCCGAGGGAGCAAAGATGATCTCAACTCTTGCAAAAGGTATCACGAGAGTCGTTCCCGCGAGAGAGCTTTCGATCGAAGAAATAGAGACGTTTAAAAAGAATACCGATCTGGAAGTTGAAGTATTTGTTCACGGAGCCATGTGTGTAAGCTACTCGGGTCAATGTCTGATGAGCTCGATAGCGGGCGGAAGAAGCGGCAACAGAGGCCGCTGCGCGCAACCCTGCCGCAAGAATTACGATACCGGTATCAATGATTCGTTTATCCTTTCGTGTAAAGACATGTGTACGATACCTGCGATCGGCAGGCTCATGCGCGCCGGGATCGATTCGTTTAAGATCGAGGGAAGGATGAAATCCCCCATATATGTAGCCGCCACCGTTGCCGCATACAGAAAGTATATGGATATTGCCGCGAGGGAAGGTGACGCATATGAAGATTATCTTAAAAAACATTGTGCGGAACTTGAAAGAGATATCAATAAGCTCAGAGAGATATATAATCGCGGAGGGTTTTGCACGGGTTTTATGCTCGGTGACAAAAACCTGATCTGTTCCGACAAAGCATCCCATAACGGTGTTCTCGTCGGCAAGGTCGCAAGCGTTTCGGGACGCGAAGCTACGATACTCTTCGATAAAGAGATTGGTCAGGGAGATGTCCTTGAGATAAGACGCGACGACGGTTCCGCATTATATGAATATACTTCGGGAAGCACTTTTAAGGCAGGCTCACAATTTGGCGTACTTGTGCAAAAAGGATATAAGGCGTCGAGTGGTCAGCGTGTTTTCAGGGTCAGGAACAATGCTGTCATCAATGAGATAAGCGAAAAATATATAAATGATCCCATAAAGAGAAAGATAGGCATCCGGTTTGAAGCACGTCGCGAAGTTCCGCTTATGATAAAAGCATATACGCAGAGTGAACGAAAAGATCTCACCGTAAGTGTTTGCGGCGCATGTCCCGAGGAAGCGATAACGGCTTGTGCAAGCGAAGAAAACATACGCAAACATCTTTGCAAAACGGGTGATTCGTTCTTTGAGATAACAGAATCGGAAATCATCCTGGATGAGGGGCTTTTTATCCCTGTGGGAGCGATAAACACCTTGAGAAGGGAAGCGCTTGAAGCGCTGAAACAAAAACTCGTTAACAGATATAGGGAAGACCGTCATGTAAATGACGGTGATGAATGCCTTGATACCGTAAAAGGCAGCATAAGCGTTGATATACTCAGTGAAAAAGACAACGATACAAGATTCGAAGTGAAGACACCCGCCCCTCCGCGTCATGCGCTTGTTACCTTTGAAGAGAGCCTTGCGCCCGTCCTTGAGGACGAAAGCATCAGACGCATATATCTGCCCCTCGGGCCGCTCAGGGATAAAGAAGCCGTTTTAAAGCGTTTTAAGATGCTTTCCGGGAAGCTTTCGGAAGAGGGAAGAGAACTTTTTGTATCGTTACCCTTTATATGCAGAAAAAACACTCTTGAAATGATAAAGGAATATGATATCGTAAACAGCCTCTCGAAGGACTGCGGGTTCCTTGTGAGAAACAACGAAGAACTCAGTCTGTTTGAGGGCAGGGACGATATAAGGATCATTCTCGATCACAGTCTTCATATCTTTAACAAGATATCCGCATTTGCTTACGGGCATGACTTTACGTACAGTCCCGAGCTCAACAGAGAAGAACTTTCCGATTTCGGTATAAAGGGCGCGGGAGAGCTGATCGTATACGGAAGGCTTCCTCTCATGCAGACCGCGCATTGCGTGTACAGGAACGAAGGACTTGAATGCCTTGCGGGCAGGAACGGATCCGTAAGGGCAGAGAGCCATCTTACGCTTAAAGATGCAAGAGGCTATGTGTTCCCCGTTATACGCAGATGCGAATACTGCACGAATCTGATACTTAACAGCTCAATCCTCGATTTAAGAGACCTGACAAACGATATAAACGAGATCGCTCCGGGATCCGTAAGATATGAATTCACGACCGAGAGCGTGGACGAGATAAGAAATATCCTAAACGGCTCTCGCACGGAGGGATATGAATATACGTACGGTCACTTCAGAAGAGGAGTTATGTGATTACTTGCAAAATTTTCCAATTATTGCTATACTACATGCAGTTTTGTTACACCGATAACGGAGGTCTCGTCAATGGTAGATGCAACGAGCTGTGGTGGTGTAGTCATATTTCGAGGCAGGATACTTTTGTTATATAAGAATTTCAGAAACAAGTATGACGGATGGGTCCTTCCTAAAGGAACAGTAGAACCTGGTGAAGAGCATGAACAGACGGCTCTCAGAGAAGTTAAGGAAGAAACGGGGGTTGATGCACAGATAGTATCGTTTATCGACACAAGCCGATATACTTTCAATGCATCCGATGCTGTTATTTCCAAAGAAGTTCACTGGTATCTTATGATAGCTGACAGCTATTACAGCAAACCTCAAAAAGAGGAGTATTTTTTCGACTCGGGATATTACAAATTTCACGAGGCTGTTCACTTACTCAAATTTGTGAATGAGAGAGAAATCTTACAAAAAGCCTATAACGAATATCAGAGACTCAGAAAAAGTCACCTTTGGGGCAAAAAACAATGACTAAAACCGGTTGGCTCGCCAACCGGTTTTTGCACAGTTCATTAATCTGATCAATTGTGTCTGGGATGGTTCTTTACGATGATCGCTGCATTTGTTATCTCGGTAATGATGGCGATATCAAAAGTATTGCTTAAAGAATCGATCTTCGAGAGGAGTTCCCCATTGTTGGTTGCAACATATTTGGGATGAAGTCTGTTAAGCGTGTAACAGAGGATGTCTGTTTTGCATATCTCGCATGTGCAAACACCGAGCTTGTCGATCATTTTATCAAGCTTTTGGGAAACAATGTCTTCCATGAGGTTTTTGATTGTAATTGCCATGACTGCCTCCGAAAAATTTAATAAATAAATTATAGATTATAGTTAGAAATTCTACAAGGAGAAAATCCTTATGAAAATGAAATTTGAGATATCGCCCACAATGAAAGAAACGATCCTTTATGCCATATCGGGTGCACTTACGACTCTCGTAAACTTTGCGACCTCGTATCTGCTTTATAACGTACTGGGTGTGAACGAAAATATCACAAATGCGGTTGCATGGGTTGCCGCAATACTTTTTGCATTCTTTTCGGCTCATATTTTTGTCTTTAAGACATCGCAAAAAGAAGTCGGAGCAAATATTTCGCCCGTCAAAAGGTTCTTTTTGTTCGCACTCGGAAGGATCTTTACGCTTATAGTAGAACTTGCGGCTACGTTTATATTCGTTACTAAGCTCGAAAACGATTTCTGGATCATCAAAGTGATCATTTCCGTTATCGTTATAATCCTAAATTATATAATCTCAAAATTTATCGTCTTTAAGAAAAAAGACAAAGACATTCTATAAAGAGGAGTATATATGGATAAAAAAGCTGTGATCAAAAAAGGTGAGGGACGTTACCTGAAAAAAGGCGGTCTTTGGCTTTATGACAACGAAATATCCGAACTGAAGGGTGACATAAATGACGGCGATATCATCGAAGTAGAAGATTTTGACGGCTATTTTATGGGCATGGGATTCATAAACAGAGCATCGAAGATAACCGTCAGGATGCTTACGAGACGTACGCGCACATATGATATCGATTCGCTCATAAATGAACGCGTGAGGGACGCATGGGAACACAGAAAAAAAGTTGTCGACACAAGTTCATGCAGGGTCATATTCGCCGAGGCCGATTATCTTCCCGGAATAGTTATCGATAAATTTGAAGATATACTCGTTGTCGAATCGCTTGCCCTGGGGATCGATCTTTTAAAGGAAAAGATCGTAAAAGCGGTTAAAGATATACTTGCGTCCGACGGCATTAACATCAGAGGCGTATATGAGAGAAGCGAATCGAATCTGAGAAGACTTGAAGGCATGAAACCATACAAAGGGTTTATCGGTCCCGCATTTGAAAATGAGATTGAGATCGTCGAAAACGGCGTAAAATATATTGTGGACGTTATGGACGGTCAAAAGACCGGATTCTTCCTTGACCAGAAATATAACAGACAGGCCGCGGGAAGGCTTTGTAAGGGTGCGAAGGTCCTTGACTGCTTTACACATACGGGATCGTTTGCTTTAAATGCGGCGCTTGGCGGAGCCGAAAGCGTTCTTGGGCTTGATATTTCAAAGTTTGCCATCGATACCGCAGTCAGAAACGCCGTGCTTAACGGATTCGAAGAAAAGGTATCTTTTCATTGTACGGATGTTTTCGAGGAACTTCCTATGCTTTATGAAAAAGGCGAAAGATTCGATGTGGTCATACTCGATCCGCCCGCATTCACAAAATCAAGGGATTCGATAAAGAATGCCGTAAAAGGTTATAAAGAGATAAACCTCAGAGGAATGAAGCTTCTCAAAGACAAGGGATATCTTTGTACATGTACATGTTCGCATTTTATGGACAGCGATCTTTTCCTTGATACGGTTCATAAAGCTGCAAGGGATGCACATAAACGTTTGAGACTCGTCGAGTCGAGAGCACAGTCTCCGGACCATCCGATCGTGCTTGGAATGGATGAATCATCCTATCTTAAATTCCTGATCTTTCAGGTATATGACGAAAAATGATCAGTCACCGCCGATCTTTAAGAGGTATATGACGAAAAACGATCAGTCACCGCCGAGCTTTATGGGTTCGGCGGTTTCACATCTGAAATACTTTATCATGTTGGGGTTGTGCATCTTGAGAGGATTGTCGTCTTCGGCGATGGTAAGATCCCTCGTGTAAGAAGTGGGAGTGTAGATCTTGAAATTGTCAAATCCGCTTCCATCGAAGGGGAGCACAGGAGCAAATCTCGCATCCGTATATGACATTTGAGCTCTCCTTTCTGTTCCTGATCCGAATTTTTGATTTCGGAAGTTTTCTGTCATTTACAACACGAAAACAACCGACATATATTTATTTATGTTATACTACAAAAAAAGTATGAAAACAAGTGGAATTTGACACAATTTTGACACATGTTTGGTGTATAGAGAAATTAAGTATAGAAAGAATGCAGTACTATGAGATTTTTTAAGAAAGGAGGCTCTGCTGATGAACGTTTGGATCACAGAACGCGGACTTTTCAGTAATGACAGGCATGATTATCCCATCAGCCACAGTACACCTGTGAATAAAGTAGAGGCTCCCGAAAGAGTCTCGGATAATTACAGCATCGTCAGAGAAGTTGAGCAAGCTTACGTAGCCGAGAATACACCCGCATATACCGTTAATATCTCGAGCATGGGCAGGGCCGCACTTCAGTCGATGGCAGAATTATCAAAAGATTATGATAATTATTATGATCAACTGCAATCCGACTATGTAAACAATACAACAACAGAAGCTGAGGATACCGCACAGACACAGGAGAACCCGATCACGGATGAGACGGCTAATGAGGAAAACGTAGCGGTAACAAACGATCTTGATACACGTATTGAGGAGGAGGTTTACGAACCTGCTGCCGATACATCGGTTCAGACTATCTATGATAACGCTGCATCGGATGTCGAGAACGAAGAGCTTTTCGAAGAGACGGAGGGAACTCTCGAAACTCAGCTTATTGAAGAACCCGGACAGATTGAAGTCCTTGAGAAGATTGAGCCTGAAGAGGAACTTGAAATGCCTGTTCAGCTCGCAGACACGGACGAAGTCGAACCCGGTTCTGACAGGCTGGTAGAGCCTACTATCGAGGAACAGGAAACAAGACAGCAGGTTGAAGAATCTGAAAGACCTGACAACAATCCTGTTATCAGACAGGCAGTGGCAGCTTACAATTACCAGATGTCGTTCGCAATTAATCTTGCCATGACCCAGTAATCCGGGTTCCTGCAATTTTAGAGGCGCTGTTGTTTAAAATATAATAAGACAAGGAGGTCATTATTATGTCGTTAAATTCTTTGGGCGGTATTTCTAACCAGTCATCGGGTATGAACTGGATTTTTTCATCACAGAGTGCCAAGTCTTCTTCGGGCGCTTCTTTTCCCAATGTTTCGGATTATAATCTGATCAAGAGCGGGGCTTATAAAAAGCTTCTTAATTCGTATTACGGTAATGCAACAAGAAGTAAGACCATATCCGACAATACCGAGACTCTTGATGCCGGAAAGAAGGAAAAGGTAAATCTTGTAGCAGCAAATACGGATTCAAAGGCACTTGCTTCTTCGATAGCCGATCTTTCCGGAGTTACTGTTTCCAATGAAAACAGAGATGAGCTTAAGAACTCGATCAAAAAGGTTGTTGAGAATTATAATAAGCTCGTTGATTCCGGCAGTGAAGTCGATAACCATTCGGTTCTCCGTAATGTATTATGGATGACAAAAGGAACAGGAGAAAACGCAGGATTGCTTTCGGATATCGGCATTACGATAGGAGAAGGAAACAAGCTTTCGTTCGACGAAACCAAATTCGACAATGCGTCTCTTTCCGATGTATCGACACTCACTAAGGGTAAGGATTCATTCTTCGGCAGAGTAATGACACGTGCGCTCACTGTTTCGAGGGAAGCAGCCGCTGCCGTAAATCAGAATCTTACCGGGTCCGTTTATTCCAAAGACGGCATGAGATACGGAGACATCAATCCTTCGGCGATGATCAATCAACTCACATAAAAGAAAAAACATCCGTAGGGATGTTTTTTTCTTGCACTTTTTTATCTTTCGGTTTTTTCGGGTTCGGGATATTCTTCTCCGAAGAGTTCGACAGTTACCTTTTCCATGCATTGTTTCTTAAGAGGTCTGTCGCTGTAATCCGTATCTGTTTCGGCGATCTTGTCAACGACTTCCATGCCTGCCGTTACTTTACCGAAAGATGCGTATTGACCGTCGAGATGAGGTGAATCCTCATGCATGATAAAGAATTGTGATCCCGCGGAGTCAGGCATCATTGAACGTGCCATCGAAAGAACACCGCGTGAATGCTTAAGATCGTTTTTGAAACCGTTGTCGGTGAATTCGCCTTTGATCGAATATCCGGGGCCGCCCATTCCTGTGCCGGTGGGATCGCCGCCCTGGATCATAAAGCCTGCTATAACTCTGTGGAAAATGATCCCGTCATAAAAACCTTTCTTTACAAGCGAGATAAAGTTGTTAACGGTATTGGGAGCGATATCGGGATAAAGTTCCGCTTTGATCGTATCACCGCCCTGCATGGTGATAGTAACGATAGGATTCTGTTTCATTGGTTTGTTTCCTTTCATTGGTTGTGGATGATTATTGCATCGCTTGATTTATTCTATACCATATAATAAAATATTTCCAACTGTAAATGTTTTATTTGCAAGAAAGTTCCAGGAAAGGATCTTTTGCGGATGAATATGGATTTTGATTACTGGGCAAGCAAGGCCCGTGAAGAAAACCCCGATTTCGGCCTCGAAGAGAGAGTGGAAGCAGTTCCCGAAATAATTGAAGAAACTGCTGATAAGGGCTTTGAAGAACCGCTCGATATGAATATGCCCATCAGTGATGATGCGGTCATCAAGGAGCCGGTTGCTTCAAATGATATCCCTTCTACGGAAGACGTGATTTTAAACGAACAATCCGATGAAACAAGGAAACAACCTAAAGCGGGAAGGATATGCAAAGCTATATTCCTCGGTGTTCCGTTCGGGATCCCGATCTTTATACTTATGCTTGCACTCCTCGGTGTTTTAGTGGCGGCGGTCTGCGTGATATTCGGCGTTATGGTCATGTCCGCATTTTTACTTACTGTCGGAGGACTGTCATTTGTACTTCTCGGAATATCAAATGTGCATGTGCTCCTCGCGCCTTCGCTTCTTTTGATCGGTGTCGGTATTTTTTCAATCTCTGTCGGAATATTTGTCGGCCTTCTTACAAGACTTGTATTTAAATATGTTCTGCTCGGACTTATAAAAACCTTTGTTTTGCCGGTCAGATTTGTTAAGCTGTTCTTTTGTAAGAAAAATACGGGGGAAGAGTATATACCGGGAGAGGAGGAGAACGCATGAAAAAATATATTAAAGTGTTATTGATCACAGCGTGCGTTTTGTTCGTGCTCGGCGCCGGTATCATGATATCGACATATTTTATCTTCTACAGCGACGATATACCTTCGCAGATCGAAAATGACAGGATCGTTACGGTGGAAGGCGAAGTGATCGGAATAGACATATCATCTTCCTATTACAACGTTTCGATCGAAAAAGGCGATGAATTTAAGGTGATCTTTGAGGATTGTTACGATCCCGGGACAAATGTAACAATAAAAGACGGGATCCTTTCGATAAAGGGCGGATTCTGTGACGATATAGAGATATTGGGATTCGATGTTTCTGTAGCTTCAAAGGTGTTTGATACGTTCGGCGGTAAAGTGACCGTTATCGTGCCGGAAAACGAATATATGCAGCTCATATATGCCGAGATAGGATGCGGTTCTTTTGAGATGAATGATATTTCGTGCGGCAGACTTGTGACACAGGTCGGTATAGGAGAGATATCACTCAAAAATGTCGACGTAGCGATAAACAAATTCCTCGAATGCAAACTGGGAACGGTTTATGACAACGGCGATATGAAGTTTGCGATAAACCATTCGGTTTCTTCGTCCGACATGTAATTCGAAAGCTCGTCAAATATTCTGTGATGATATTGCTTGATATATGACAATTCGTCCGCACTGAGCAATGTGAAATCGATCCCTTTCAGATCGAAAGGAACGAGCGTCAGTACTTCAAATTGATAAAATTCACCGTAAGCGGTCTCCTTGAAAGGTATTACAAGGAGATCGTTTTCTGTTCTTATGCCGTATTCGCCGTCCTTGTAAAATCCGGGTTCGTCGGATATGACCATACCGGGTTCGAGAGGAACAAGATTTGAAGGAATCGTCGAATTGTAACTGAGTGAAAAAGGTCCTTCGTGGACACTGAGAAGGTAACCGATACCGTGACCGGTTCCGTGTCTGTAATCAAGACCGTCCCTCCAAAGCTCGCGTCTCGCGAGTATATCAAGACCCGCACCCGTTGTTCCTTTTTTGAAGACTGCCTCGGCTATCGCAATATTGGCCTTAAGGACTCTCGTGTACATTTCTTTTTGTTCTTTTGTCAGATCGCCGATGACAACGGTACGTGTAACATCGGTTGTTCCGAGAAGATAATGAGCGCCGGTGTCGGCAAGAAGGAAAGCATCGTTTTTGGAGAGCTTTTTACCCGATCCTTTGTGCTCGTAGTGTACAATGGCGGCATTTTCGCCCGCAGCGATTATAGGCGTGAAGCTTTCACTTACGTATTGAGCCGACATTTCGCGCTTTTCTTTAAGAAGTTCGGCACAATCGTTTTCACATAAGGATCTGTTTGTCCTGAGTTCATTTTCGAACTGATGAAGGAATCTTATGAACGCGATACCGTCGATAATGTTTGCTTTACGGAGATTCTGTTGTTCCGTATCGTTTTTTACGGCCTTCATAGAAGTAGAAGGATTGGTCTTTGAATAGATCTCGTTTTTTTCACCTATCGCTTCGAAGATGGCATAATTGACCCTGTTTTCGTCTATAAGGATTTTCTTTGATCTTAAATGCTCAAGATACGAATAGAATTCATCGTAATTGTTGGCTATCACACCGATACGTGAAAGATAGTCCCTGATCTTGATATTTATACTGTTCGGAGAAACGAAGAGAACCGCGTAATTCATATATATGATCATATACGACAAAAAGAGCGGATTGTAGGGTATATCCGAAGCACGAAGATTGAGGATATATGCTATGTCCGTAAGATCGCATATGATATGTGCGTCGCAACTGTATTCTTTCATGGCCGCTCTGACAGCGGAAAGTTTAACAAATGCGCTGGCACCGGTATATTTTTCGTCAAGTTGGAAGATCTCTGTTTCGGGGAGATAGATCTGTGGCGTGATGATCTTTTCGGGTTCCGTAAAACGGCTCAAAAACTCTGCATTGCATTCATTGCAAACGGAGATCAAACCTTTTACGGTATTGATGTTGAAGAATCTCGAATCTATGGCGAGAGTGTTACCTACCTGAAGTTTTGAGGTTATAAGTTCCTTGATGGACGGAACACCTTTAACGCCTTCACGCATCAGCTTTATGCCGGTTTTGTCAAGTACACTTTCGGCTTCGAGGAAATACCTGCCGTCGGTGAATAAATATGCTTCCTTATCGGTAACGACAAGAGTAGCGCGGGAACCTGAAAAACCGGTAAAATATTGCAGAACCTTAAAGTGATCACATACATACTCGGACATATGATGGTCACCGACGGTACAGAGATATATATCGACTTTATGATCTGCCATTACTTCTCTGAGAGAGGTAAGGCGTAATTTTGTTTCAACAGAACTCATAAAAATTTCCTTTAACCCTAAAATCGGACCCGGTCGAAAGTTATTCGGTACGGATCACTTCTATGATATCCAAAAAGCAATTTTTAATCAATAATATAATTAGATATGACAAGATTTTTTTATGTCGTAGTGATCGTTTTTTTATCTCTTCTTTACTTTTTCGCAAAATGCTGTAAAATGTTTTTGTTCTATAAAGAAGATATTATGTTTCGGGAACATTACATTATAAACTTACAGTGGGAGTCGTTTATGGATATTCTTATGATGATACTTTTGACAGTGCTTATCGTTTGTGCTGTTGTTGTCAGTTTTATAAAAAGTCTTACGGCTTCTGTCATTGTTTTTGGTTCCTTCAGTCTTGTTGTTGCCGTGATCTGGATGCTTCTTGAGTCTCCGGACCTTGCGATCACAGAGGCTGCAGTCGGAGCCGGGGTGACAGGGCTTTTATTCTATGCGACCCTTAAAAAGATCGGTTCTTTAAAGGATGCCGACGAAAAGTCTGATAATGATACGAGGTTAGGCAATGGACAGGATTAACAATAACGAAAAAAAGAGATTCTATACGGTATTTAAGATCGTTGCGACAATTCTTATGATCTGCCTGGCAGCTTCTCTTATCATATGTATGTTTGATATGCCCCGCCTTTTCTCGGAGGAACATCCCGGAGAAAACGTTGTTGCGGAACGTTATATCGAAAGCGGTATAGAAGAAACGGGCGCGGTAAATTTTGTTGCCGGCATGATCCTTGACTACAGAGCCTTCGACACATTCGGCGAATCAAACGTTCTTTTCGCCGCAACAATATGCGTTATGGTCCTTCTGCTCGGACATAAACCTTCGGACAGGAGTGAACATGAGACTGTTCCGAGGACGGTCAAGAACGATGTGATACTTAAAACGATAGCTAAATTCGCCGTTCCGTTCATACTTATGTTCGGAATATATGTCATACTTAACGGACATCTTTCTCCCGGAGGAGGATTTAGCGGCGGCGCCATAGTCGGAAGCGGTTTTATCCTTGCTGCCGTCTCGTTCGGATTTGACAGGATGGAAAAATTCCTTAATAAGAAGAGTGCCGGTATAATTACTTTTGTATCTCTTCTTGTTTATTGTCTCGCCAAGAGCTATTCGTTCTTTACGGGTGCCAATCATCTCGAATCGGGAATCCCGCTCGGTACTCCGGGTGCGATACTCAGCAGCGGTCTTATATTGATCTTAAACATATGCGTTGGTTTTGTCGTTGCATGTACCATGTACTCGTTCTTCAGTCTTATGAGAAGGGGGAAGATCTGATATGTTTGAACAGATTTACAATCATTTCAACGATATTGTCGCGGCACTACTGTTTGTCATCGGATTCTCGAATCTGCTGTTCCAGAAGAATCTGATCAAAAAGATAATCGGACTTAACATCATGGATGTTGCCATCTACCTGCTTCTTGCTTCTCAAGGTTTTATACGCGGCAGGATCGCACCGATACTTACGGACGGGAGTGAAAGTGCGGTCACATACATAAATCCGATCCCGAGCGGACTTGTGCTCACGGGCATTGTTGTCTCCGTGAGCGTCACGGCGCTTATGCTATCTATGACGATAAGGCTTTATCGCAAATACAGAACTCTCGATCTCGATGAGATCTTAATGAAAATAAGACAGGAAAGAGAGGAAGAAGATTAATGGATTTCATAATGAATTTCCCTTTCTTTTCGATCATGATATGCATGCTGGCGGCACTCTCGTCCTTTATGCTCGGACGTAAAGCCGCAGCGATCGTGGCCAAGGGAGCGATCTTTATAACGCTTGTTCTGTCGGTTGTTCTGACGGGGTGGCTTCATGTACGCGGAGAAAGCTTTGTGTATATGATGGGCCATTTCCCCGCACCCTGGGGTAATGAGATAAGAGCGGGAGAGCTTGAAGGCGTAATGGCGATATTTACCTGTATCGTGGCGCTCCTGTCGCTCACTGCCGGAAAGACATCGATAAGAACCGCGGTCGACAAGAGCAAGCAGAATCTTTTTTATCTCATAACGTGCCTTATGGAAGCGTCGTTATTGGCACTCATATACACGAACGATATCTTCACGGGTTACGTGTTTATCGAGATCAATACGATCGCGGGTTGCGGTCTTATCATGATAAAGAACAACGGGAGAGCGATAGCGTCCGCTGTCAGATATATGGTAGTGAGCCTTGTCGGATCGGGATTGTTCCTTATCGGAACCACGCTTCTTTATTCGATAACCGGCCATCTTCTTATGGAGAATATCAATTCTTCTGTAGCAGAGATACATGCGAGCGGTAATTACAGCGTTACGATCACCATAATCACGGCGCTCATGACGGTGGGTCTTTCGATCAAATCGGGTCTTTTTCCTTTCCATCTTTGGATACCCGACGCCTATGCCGTTTCGATCGTACCTTCGTCGGCCATGCTTTCGGGTATGGTTTCGAAAGGATATATTTTCCTTCTCATAAAGCTTATATACAGAGTCATTGGATTTGATGTGTTCAGATCGACCGGCGTATTCGACCTTATCTTTGTAGCCGGTATAGCGGCAATGATCATGGGCTCAGTAGCGGCTATAAGGAGCGGATATTTAAGAAGGATGACGGCATATTCGTCAGTTTCCCAGATCGGATACATTTTTATGGGTATCGGTATAGCAAACGAGGCAGGAGCCGTTGCAGCGATATTTCATATAATCACTCACGGTCTTACGAAATCGCTTCTTTTCATGTCGGCGGCTTCTTTTACCGGTAAAAAAGAAGATATTAAGATCAGCGATCTTAAGGGACTCGGACATAAACATCCTGTTTCTGCCGCAACTTTTTCGGCAGCGGCACTTTCGATCGTCGGATTCCCCTTGTTCGCCGGATTCATCGCCAAAATGCTTCTTGCAAACGCTTCGTTTACGGAGGGATGGCGAATGTACGGAGCAATATGCGCGATAGCTGTAAGCACGATCCTTAATGTTGTTTATTTCTTCCGATGCATCATCAATCTCTACGCATACGGAGGATTCGACGGCAAAGAAGACGAAACGGCCGTCGTTGCTACCGAAGAGCCGCAATTTGCGCCGACCCGCTATGAAAAGACGATCCATGGCATAAGCGTTGTGCTGCTCGCTTTGATAAACCTTTACATCGGCTTTGCGCCCAAGCTTTTGACATCCATATTAACGAAAGGACTTAATGTTTTTGATTAAGCGCGGTATTGTGATATGAGCTTTTTACTTCCTTTATCTGTTTTCTTCCCGCTTTTTGGCGCCTTTGTTTTCCTTTTTGCGAGGAAAAAGATCGGGACGCATAAAGGTGTTTGCGTTTATACGGGAATCGTAATGTGCATGAGCGCGGTCATAAACGTTCTTATCGCGGGCTATTCGGCCTGCTGGGAGTTAAGGTTCGTGCTCGTTAAGATCACGGAATCCGTTTCGCTTACATTTAAGGCGGACAACCTTTCGCTTGTGTTTGCGATCCTTATGTCATTTATGTTCGTTGTCGTCGGATTCTATTCGTTCGATTACATGAAGCACGAGGAGAATACAAAGAGGTTTTATCTGTTCTATATGTGTCTTCTCGGAATACTTTCCGGAATGTATTATTCCGCGGATCTTGTTTCGCTTTATCTTTTCTATGAGATGATGACATTGTTCTCGCTTCCGCTCGTGCTTCACAGCCTCACGAAAGAAGCGATCGCGGCGGGATTTAAGTATCTGTTTTATTCGATAGGCGGTGCGCTTTTATCGCTTATGGCCATATTCGTCATATATTCAATGAGCACGGAGCATGAATTTGTTGCCGGTGGTTTCCTCAGTGCAGATCTCGTGAGCGGCAAAGAAGGATTATTGCTTGTCTTTGTATTCCTGGCGATCGTTGGTTTCGGATGTAAAGCCGGCCTTTTCCCGATGCATGACTGGTTGCCTGTTGCGCATCCCATCGCACCTGCGCCCGCGAGTGCGCTTTTGTCGGGTATCATTACAAAATCAGGTGTCCTTGCCATTATAAGAGTTGTGTTTTACAGTGTCGGAGCGGACACAATAAAGGGAACATGGGTTCAGTACACATGGATGATCCTTGCGCTTGTAACCGTATTTATGGGTTCGATGCTTGCATATTGCGAGAAGGGACTAAAGAAAAGACTTGCTTTTTCGACAGTGAGCCAGGTTTCATACGTTCTTTTCGGTCTTTCGCTCATGAATCCCGTTGCAATACTCGGTGCACTTTTGCATGTTATATTCCATTCGGTCATCAAGGATGACCTGTTCCTTGTTTCCGGTGCCATCATCCATAATACGGGAGCTGTAAGATGCGATGAATTAAACGGAATAGGCAGAAAGATGCCCGCTTCCGTAATAAGCTTTACGATCGCATCCGTTGCGCTTATAGGTATACCGCCCGCAAGCGGTTTCATCAGCAAATGGTTCCTTGCTGAAGGAGCGTTAACGTCCGATACGGGAGCATTTGCTTATATCGGCCCCGTCGTACTGCTCATAAGCGCTTTGCTTACCGCGGGATATCTTCTCCCCGTTATGATAGACGGTTTCTTTAAGGGAAAGAGCGAGACGGAAGAGAAACCTTTCTCGCACGAAGCTAAGCCGTTATCACTTGTACCCATAATCGTTCTTGCCGCACTTGCACTGCTTCTCGGTATCTTCCCCGGTATCATAACCGGATTTCTCGAAGGTATCGCGGGCTCCATGATGCCTTAAGGAGGTCTTACGATGCTTTATAAAGTTTTGCTTCTTGCGGCAGTGTTCTTGCCTATGGTAAGCGGCGCAGCTATCCTGTTTCTTAAGCTTAGGAGTGAAAAGATCAGGAATATCGTCACATTTACCGTGTCGATAGTTAACCTCGCGCTTGTTATCGGTGCAATGGCAGCGGGATACAATGAGTCGTTCGTCCTTTACGACACGGGATTTGTTCTTAAGATATCGTTCGCGATCGACGGGATGACAAGGTTCTTCGGACTTATTGTTTCCGTGCTCTGGCCTTTCAGTCTCCTTTACGCATATGAATACATGGAAGGGGAAGAGAATAAGAATTCATTCTTTGCCTTCTTTATGATGACGCTCGGCTCGGTGCTCGGAGTTTCGTTCGCAGGCGATCTTTTTACCATGTATGTTTTCTACGAGCTCATCACGCTGTTTACATTCCCTCTTGTTATGCATGAGAGATCGAAAGAAGCTGTTTCGGCAGGAAGAAAATATCTTGTATACATGCTTGGAGGCGCGGGCTTTGCGCTTATGGGCATAATCGTCGTAATGAACATTTCGGGAACCGTTTCATTTGTTGAGGGCGGATTCCTCGGCACGGCCATATCGCAATACGGTGACCTCATACCTTTTATATTCCTTGTTATGTTCCTCGGATTTGGTGTGAAAGCCGCTGTCATGCCTTTCGGAAAATGGCTTATTTACGCTGCCGTAGCACCCACGCCTGTCACGGCGCTCCTGCATGCCGTGGCTGTTGTCAAAGCCGGTGCTTTCGCGGTCATAAGGCTAATATATTATTCCTTCGGAACAGAACCCTTGCGCGGCACATATGCGCAATATGCGGCTATGGGATTTTGTATTTTCACGATCCTCTACGGTTCGTACATGGCTGTCAGGATGCCTCATATCAAGAAAAGACTTGCTTATTCCACCATAAGTAACCTTTCGTACGTGGTTTTTGCGGCATGTATAATGACGCCTATGGGACTTTACGGATCGCTTTCGCATTTCCTTGTTCATGCGCTCACAAAGATCGCGCTTTTCTTCTGTATCGGTGCCGTTATGCATGTGACGGGCAAAACGCTCATATCGCAGATCGGCGGACTCGGAAAGAAGATGAAAGTGATATTTACATGCTTTCTTGTATGTTCGATATGCCTCATCGGAATCCCTCCGTTTTCGGGATTCCTCAGCAAGTTCAACATAATCGAGGCAGCGATCGAAGAGGGCAGCGTCTATTCCTATATCGGTGCGGGCGCGATAATTGTTTCTGCTATACTTACGGCTATCTATCTTATGACTGTCGCAATCAAAGCTTTCTTCCCCGAGGGAGGAGTGCCTTGCGAGAATTATGATGAAGCTCATGATCCCGGGATCAGGATGAAAACACCCATCGTTTTGTTTTCATGTGTGATATTTGTACTCGGACTGGTCTGGGGTCATATAGAAGGATTTTTGATATTTTAGGAGGAGGTCCTTATGCTCCCTTTTGAATTAAACCTGAGCGACCTGGTGGGACCGGGAATATCGTTCCGTATTGACGGATTCAGGATCGTATACGGTGCGGTCACACTTATCATGTGGCTTTGCAGCACCATGCTCACTCCCGAATATTTCGGCGCGTCACAAGGCAAGAAAAGATATCATATCTTCAGCTTTTTGACGATGTTTGCTACGCTCGGTGTTTTCTTTTCGGCAGATCTTTATACGACGTTTATTTTCTTTGAGATCATGTCTTTTACGTCATATATACTTGTGGTCCATACAAAAAAAGAAGATGCCGTGAGAGCCGGATCGACATATCTTGCCGTTGCGGTTATCGGCGGTCTTGTTATGCTCATGGGTATCTTTATGCTTTACGATCTTACCGGAACGCTTAGGATCGCGGACCTTAAAGAGCATTGCGGCATGATACTTTCGTCGTCCGATTCGGGAGAAATAAAGAGACTTGTGGCATCAGCCGTAACGATACTTTTCGGGTTTGCGGCAAAAGCCGGTATGTTCCCGCTTCATGTATGGCTTCCCAAAGCACATCCCGTTGCTCCCGCGCCCGCGAGTGCTCTGCTTTCGGGTGTACTTACGAAATGCGGTATATTCGGTATCCTTATCATAGTTACCGAGATCATGGCGGGAAGTGTAAAATTCGGTATAGCGCTTTATGTTTTCGGATTCATCACGATGTTTGCGGGTGCGCTTCCTGCTCTGTTTTCAACGGATCTTAAGAAAACGCTCGCATGTTCTTCCGTATCCCAGATCGGATTTATCATTGTAGGAGCATCCCTTATACTTCTTCTCGGGGAAGAATGTACACTTGCGGCAACAGGTACGCTTTTATATATGGTAAATCATTCCATGTTTAAGCTTTGCCTTTTCCTTAGCGCCGGTATCATATATATGAAAAAACACAGCCTCGACCTTAATGAATTGAGAGGTTTCGGAAGAGACAGGACGTTCCTTAAGATCATATTCCTTGTCGGAGCGCTCGGTATAAGCGGTGTGCCGCTCTTTAGCGGTTATGTGAGCAAGACTCTGATACACGAAGGACTTGTGGAATACATACATCACGCGGGTTCATGTGAAGTGATACTTACTGTGAGCGAATGGTTGTTCCTTCTGTGCGGAGGTATGACGGCTGCGTATATGACAAAGCTCTTCGTTGCAATATTTGTCGAAAAGCCCGCAAAAACCGATGCCGGACACGTTGCTGAGGGCAAAAAGGACGACCATGCCCATGCCGACACAAAGATCCGTTTTGTAAGCTATTTAAGCGCACTTATTCCAGCCTGCGTGATCCTGTTCTTCGGACTCCTTCCGAACCTTTTTATGAGAGGTCTCGGGGTATTTATGAGCGGATTCAATAATTTCACTCTTGCCGGAGAGGGAGAAGAAGTGCTTGCCCATCTGAGCATATTTTCACTCGAAAACCTGAAGGGCTCGGCAATATCCCTTTCTTTCGGCGCACTTATTTATATCTTTTTTATAAGACGTTATCTCACAAAGAAAAGTGAAGAGAACGGAAGAGTATATCTGCAGAAGTGGCCCGCATGGCTTGATATCGAGGAGGTTATCTACAGGCCTTTGCTCATAAAGATCCTGCCCACAGTCCTCGGAGCAATATTTAGGTTCATTGCGTCCGTTTTGCCTTCGTTTATTGCGGGGATCGTTTTGAAAGCCGGAAAGCTCATCGCGGCATTCTTCGGAGGATTGTTCGACAAGGGAGTTTCACTTGTCAGATCTCTGGCATTTAAGGATCTCACGGAGAAAGAACATCCCGTTATCGATAAAGCAAAAGAAGAGATTCGTAAGGTTCAGGAAAAAGACGAGGTTATCGCATCTTCGATATCCGCAAATTTGTTATTTATCTGCGCCGGTTTGTGTTTAACAATTTTCTTCCTTTTGTACTTGCTATTTTTGAAATGATGTGTTAATATATTACAAAACGTGAAATCAATTTTGCGGATTGCAATATATAAAAGGAGAGCATGTCATATGGCACAAGCACTGGATATTAAGTACATCAACCCTTTCCTTCAGTCGACACTCACGATTCTCGAGACACTCGGAATGGCAGGCGGAAAAGTAGGTAAACCTTCACTTGCCGACCTTAATTTCCCTGAAGATACATTCCTTATTCAGGTAGGTGTTACGGGAGAAATGAAGGGTCAGGTTTTCTTTAAGATGACCGATAAGAAGGCTATGAACATTGCAAGTACCATGATGATGGGCATGCCCGTGGAATCGCTTGATCCGATGGCCTGCTCGGCACTCGGAGAGCTCGGAAATATGATACTCGGTAATACCGCTACGGTATTTTCCATGATGAACATCATATTTGACATCACGCCGCCTCTCTGTATGCACGGAAAGAAGCTTAAACTTCAGTCCGATATACCTGCGCTCGTGATCCCTGTTCTCATCAACGACGAAGAATATATAAAGATCTATATCTGTGTAAAAGAAGAAACGAAATGATCGTTTGAAAGACCGATTCTTTTATTTGTTGTGAATATCGTTGATTACCGCAACCTGACCGCCCGACTCGGTAAGATATACATTCGTAAATGTGTCTTTTGTGATGTAATGTAAACCGTTGAGTGTAACATGCACATTCGGGTAGAGGTATTTTTGAACGGTTATCTTTGATTTAGAATAGTTCTGTGTTTGGAAAAGCTTGGCTTCGAGCTCGCTGTTAAGGCCCGAAAGCTTATGATCGAGTTCCTGCATGGACTGGATGACCTGTTCGAGCATTTTTGTGATCTTATCTCTTTCCGAAGGATTCTTGATGGATTTAAGCATATCAAGGATCCTTTCGTGTTTTGCATGAGCTTCTTTGACTGTCTTGATCTCGTTTTCGAGCGCATTTATCTCTTTTACGAGTCTTTCGTTGACACCCGCGGCAACAACGGTCTTAACCTCGGCCATATTTCCTATGACCGTAGCGTTAATGTTCCCCTGTGTCATGGTAGTGCCGCCGACTATGATGCCGTGACGGCCGGAGATAGTGATATCGCCGCAGCAGAATACATCACAATTCATCATTGAATTGACGTTAAGATCGCCGTTACAACGTATTTTGGTCTGTTCAAAGAATTTACCCCAGATATCACCGTCAGCTTCGACATAACCTTTTCCGCCGCCCTGCATGCCGGCTTTTAACTGGATCTCGCCGCCGGCGTAGAGCATGGCACCTTCGACGTTGCCCATGATCGTTATGTTATGTTTGGAGCGGATGACAGAACCCATATGGACATTGCCGTGAATGATGATATCACCGTTAAATACGACGTCACCGGTTGTAAGATCGACATCACCCTGTATATCAAGAACATTTGTTACGGTAATGGTATCGTTTTTATATTCGATCTTTCCGTCGAGGGAAGAATAATAACTCTTTTTATCGTCCGAGATCGTAAAACCTGTGCCTTTAAGAGGAGAGAGTTCACGACCGTTTGTGCAATTGAGAACAGCACCCGAAACATTGTATCCGAAATGTCCGGGAGTAGCGGGTATGTATTCGGCGATCTTCATTCCTTCGTGAACGGGCTCATAGATATCAATATTGTGATAATCAACCGAACCGTCTTCGAGAACCTTCGGATGATTGTCTATCTCTGTTTTGAAGAGGAGATTAAATTTGCCGTCCGTACCGTTTACGGGAAGCTGTCCCTGAGCGATAAGGTGCTGACGGTCAAAAAGTTTGTTAATGAGTATCGATTGAAGGAGAGTTTTGTTGATGCCTGCTTTTATGCCGCGCGATGAAAGAAAATCACGGAGCATGTCGGGCGTGATCGATTCGGCAGGAATCTCACCGTTTTCTGCCGTTTGGGATGAAATATAGATATAAGCGTTCATTTGGTCATCGCTGACACTGGTATTGATATATTTAGACAGATCGATATCCATATCTTCATCCTCCTTTTCCGGCATCTTGTGGAAAAACAGAAATTGCCATATGCCATTTATCGCCTTATATCCTAACCTTATTATACTAAGGAAATTATGAAACCGCAATAACAAGATATATATGAAAGAACAAGGAAAGCTCCACCGAAAAAAAGAATCGAAAAGTTTAGGTTACAAACTCAACATACTTGAAGCTGAATTTGCCATGTGGTAAAATTATCTATGTATTTTCTCATATCACAAAAGATTACAGGAGAATAATTATGAACGACTACATGAAAGAATACAATTACTGGCTCAGCAGCGATACTTTCGACAGCGAAACGCGCAAAGAACTCGAGAATATCAAGAACGACGAAAACGAGATCAAAGACAGATTTTTTAAGAATCTCGAGTTCGGTACCGGTGGACTCAGAGGTGTTATCGGAGCGGGTACAAACCGCATGAACATCTACACCGTCAGAAAAGCATCACAGGGCCTTGCAGATATAATCAATTCGAAGGGCGGAGCAGATAAGGGCGTTGCAATAGCATACGACTCACGCCACATGTCGATAGAATTCAGCCGTGAGGCAGCTCTTACACTTAATGCCAACGGCATCAAAACATACAGATTCGAATCACTTCGTCCCACACCCGAACTTTCTTTTGCTCTTCGTACACTCGGATGTATTGCCGGTATCGTTGTTACGGCGAGCCATAATCCGCCCGAATATAACGGCTACAAAGTATACTGGGAAGACGGTGCGCAGATCACCGCACCCCTTGATGACGAGATTATAAGTAAAGTCAATTCCATAACCGACTTTTCGCTCCTTAAGACGATCAGTCTCGAAGAAGCCGAAAAGAAAGGCCTTTATAATACAATAGGGAAAGAGATCGACGACAAGTATATCGATACTCTTGAGAAGCTTGTTTTAAGACCCGACGCGATCAAGGCCGCATCCGACATGAAGATCGTTTACACGCCTCTTCACGGAACAGGACTCATGCCCGTCACAAGGATTCTTGACAGACTTGGATTTAAGAATGTCTATGTCGTTCCCGAGCAGGAAAAACCCGACGGAGATTTCCCTACTGTCGGTTATCCGAATCCCGAGGATCCGAACGTATTTAAGCTTGCTCTCGAGCTTGCAAAGAAAGTCGATGCGGATCTTATACTTGCAACAGACCCCGATGCCGACAGACTCGGTGTTTATGCAAAGAATTCAAAAACCGGAGAATATGTTCCTTTCACCGGAAACATGAGCGGAACCGTAATCTGTGAATATCAGCTCTCCACAAAAAAAGAGCTTGGAATGCTTCCCGCAAACGGCGCGGTAGTCAAGACCATCGTTTCTTCAAACATGTGCGACAGAGTTGCGGAGGCATATAACTGCGATCTTATCGAAGTTCTTACCGGTTTTAAATATATCGGAGAACAGATCAAATTATTCGAACAGGGCAAGAAGAACAACACGTATCTTTTCGGATACGAAGAGTCTTACGGCTGTCTTATCGGTACACATGCAAGAGACAAAGATGCTATCGTTGCCGTAATGGGACTTTGTGAAGCTGCTTCATACTACAGACAGCAGGGACTTACGCTCTATGATAAGATGCTCGACATGTATGAAAAATACGGATATTACATGGAGGGAGCTGTTTCCGTTACGATGAAGGGTGTAGACGGAGCCGAAAGGATCAAGGCTATACTTGAAAATCTCAGAAAGAATCCTATTACATCGCTTGCGGGAGCCAAAGTTATCGAAAGCAGGGATTACCTTAACAATACCGTTGTAAGTGCCGGTTCAAGCGAAACCAAAGAAACAGGCCTTCCGAAGTCAAACGTACTCTATTATGTTCTCGAGAACGATGAATGGTGCTGCGTGAGACCTTCCGGAACAGAGCCGAAGATAAAATTCTATTTCGGTATCAGGGGCAGCAGCATGGAAGATGCAAAAGCCCGTTATGCATTATTTGATAAAGAGATTAAAAAGCTCGGAGAATGAGAGGGATATATGCATAAATTCACTGAACGTGGTCTCGAGTTGATCAATACTCTGTATTCCGATTGCATCGGCTATTTTGTATGCGATCTTACGTCGGATACTGTCGTTCAGGGACTTTATAAGCAGTCACCGGACGGCTCCTCGACTCTTAAGAGAGATATTTCGGGGAGCGGTTACTCCGAATATATTGATTCGTTTATTTCACGTCACGGTGTTGTTGACGGTGAAAAATACAGATCAATGGTCACCAACGAAAAACTCATTGCGCAATTTTTGTCGGGATCGAGAAAGACTACCATCCATATTCAGACAGACGAGCAGGGCATCGTTCATTACTACGAAGTTGCCTTTTGTATGTATAAAGATCACGAGAACGATGTCATGTGCGTCGTTGCGTTAAAAGACGAGACCAGTACGATCTCAGCCGCCAAAGGAAGCGAATTTAAGGATGTTATCATAAGTTCGCTGGCAGCCGATTTCGGCCTGGTTTCTTATGTTAATCTGGATACTTCGATATCCGTTATTGTCAGGGTCAATGATGTTTTTGAGGATTATCCTTCCGAAGTAACCAATCTTTTTTTTGAGGACAGGATAAAGATATTTGCCGAAAAATATGTATTTGTTGCCGACAGGGAAAAATTCAAGTTCAAATTATCGGCAGAGACCATTATTTCGGAATTATCCCTCAACGATATCTATATCTTTACGTTCCGTGCTTCTATGAACGGTTCCGTAAAATATTACCAGGTTAAGATCTTAAAGAATTACGGAAAAAACGATGAACATATAGTTATCTGCGGCGTCAGGAACATCGATGAAGAGATGCGTCACGAACTCGAACAGAGGAACACGATCGAAGGCATGTTGCGTAAAGCCAGGATCGATCAGCTCGAAATGGACGAGAAGGATCATGAGCGCGTTCGCCGTGAAGAAGAGCTCCGCCGCAATCATCAGATCATCGAGATCCTTGCGAGCGAATATTCTTCCGTATATTTCGTTGACCTCATCACTGACAAGCTGACGACTTATTCGATGAACGACGATATCGAGAGAGATCTCGGAGGTATCTTCAGGCGCGGTATACGTTATTCCGATGCCTATGAACTCTATGTGACCAAATACATATATGAAGACGACAAGGAAATGATGAGAAGGTCGGGATCGATCTCAAACATTATTTCAAATCTGACCGACCAGAAGTCATATACCGTTAATTTCAGATCTTCCAATGACGGTAATCCGCAGTATTGTGAGATGAAATTCGTTAAGGTCGGCAACGACAGGATACCAAAGGCCGTTGCGCTTGCGTTCGCGAACAAGGATTCGGAGATCAGACGCGAGAACGAAAGACAATTACAGCTCGAAGAAGCAAAAGCGAGAGCTGAAGCAGCCAACAAAGCAAAGAGTTCATTCCTCTTCAATATGTCGCATGACATAAGAACTCCCATGAATGCCATTATGGGATTCGCAAATATGGCTCTAAAGTATATCGATGATAAAGAAAAGACAAAGGAATGCCTCGAAAAGATCGATATTTCGGGAAAGCATCTTGTTGCGCTCATAAACGATGTCCTTGATATGGCAAGGATCGAAAGCGGAAAAGTTACCATTGAAGAAAACAGCGTAAATATGGAGGCGCTTGCGGATTCCATACTTTCCATCGTGTGTGAGAATGCAGAGAACAACGGTCTTACGCTCATAAAGAAATTCAAAGGACTGCATAATGCAAACGTATATGCCGACAGCCTGCGAATTTCACAGGTGCTCATAAACGTTATAGGAAATTCGATAAAATACACAAAGCCCGGCGGAACGATAGTGTTCTCCATCAATAAGACCATGTCGATGAAAGCCGGTTATACGTCTTTTGTCATGAAGATATCCGATAACGGTATCGGTATGAGCAAGGAATTTGTGGATCACGTTTTTGAGTCCTTCAGCCGTGAAAAGTCATCAACGGTTTCCGGTATTCAGGGATCGGGTCTCGGAATGGCCATCACGCAGGAACTTGTGAGGATGATGAACGGTTCGATCACGATCGACAGCGAAATAAACGTGGGAACAACCGTAACGATACGTTTCTCCTTCAGAAACAGTACCGATCTTCCCAAAAAGATCAACGAGACGGAGCAGGCAGAAACAGTTTCGCTCAAAGGACTCAGAGTTCTGCTTGTAGAGGATAATGAGCTTAACCGCGAAATCGCAAAAGATATCCTTGAGAGCGAAGGAATTGAAGTTTGTGAAGCGGAAGACGGATCGGTTGCGGTATCAAAGGTACTTGAGAACAAGAAAAATCCGTTCGACGTGATCCTGATGGATATTCAAATGCCTTACATGGACGGATATAAAGCGACGTCCGAGATAAGACATTTGAGAAATAAGAAGATTCGTGACATACCGATAATCGCAATGACCGCAAACGCGTTTGAAGAAGATAAACAAAGAGCCATATCATGCGGCATGAACGATCATCTTACAAAACCTATAAACAATAGCGAACTTATACGGGCTTTGGCCAAATACACAAAAGAATAGACCGCTCTTTACTTTTGAACGGAAATGTGAGAAAATATCACGCGGTAAACCGAGGATGCCCATAAACGGCTTGAACGGTTAATGATAAAAAACAAAGAAACGAAAGGAGTTTCAACATGATCTATACTCACGAAGTTGAAATGATGTGCCCCGTTGCCAAAGGCGCAAAGCATGATCCCGCTCCTATCCCTCAGGAAGGTAAGTGGACTAAGGTCAAGAAGGTTGAAGAAATCAACGGCTTTACACACGGTATCGGCTGGTGTGCACCTCAGCAGGGAGCTTGCAAGCTTTCACTTAACGTAAAGGACGGAGTTATCCAGGAAGCACTTGTTGAGACGATCGGTTGCTCGGGTATGACACACTCTGCAGCTATGGCAGCAGAAATCCTTCCCGGAAAGACAGTTCTCGAGGCTATGAATTCCGACCTTGTTTGCGATGCTATCAACACAGCCATGAGAGAGCTCGCACTTCAGATCATCTACGGTCGTACACAGTCTGCATTCTCGGATGACGGACTTCCCGTAGGTGCAGGTCTTGAGGATCTTGGTAAGGGCCTCAGAAGCCAGGTTGGAACAATGTACGGTACACTTAAGAAGGGACCCAGATACCTTGAGATGGCAGAAGGTTATGTTACAGGTATCGCTCTTGATGCAAATGACGAGATCATCGGCTATCAGTTTGTAAGCCTCGGAAAGATGACCGACTTCATCAAGAAGGGTGACGATCCCACAACAGCTTGGGAGAAAGCAAAAGGACAGTATGGACGTGTTGACGATGCGGTTAAGATCATCGACCCCAGAAAAGAATGATATAGGAGGAGACAATAATGGCTTTATTTGAATCTTATGAGAGAAGAATTGACCAGATAAACAAGGTCATTTCACAGTATGGCATCTCCTCCGTTGAGGAATGCGAAACAATCTGCAAGAATGCAGGTATCGATGTATATGCACTTGTTAAGAAGATCCAGCCCATTTGTTTTGAGAATGCATGCTGGGCTTACACAGTAGGTGCCGCTATTGCGATCAAGAAGGGTGCTAAGCGCGCTGCAGACGCATCCGCAGCTATCGGCGAAGGCCTTCAGGCTTTCTGTATCCCCGGTTCCGTTGCTGATCACCGTAAGGTAGGTCTCGGACACGGAAACCTTGGCAAGATGCTCCTTGAAGAGGAAACAGATTGCTTCTGCTTCCTTGCCGGACATGAGTCATTCGCAGCAGCAGAGGGCGCTATCGGTATCGCCGAGAAGGCAAACCGTGTACGTAAGAAGCCCCTCAGAGTTATCCTTAACGGTCTCGGAAAAGACGCAGCTCAGATCATTTCACGTATCAACGGATTTACATTTGTTGATACAGAGATGGATTATTTCTCGGGCGAAGTTAAAGAGATCAAACGTACATCATATTCAAACGGCCCTCGTGCAAAGGTTAACTGCTACGGTGCCGATGATGTTACTGAAGGCGTAGCTATCATGTGGAAGGAAGGCGTTGATGTATCGATCACCGGTAACTCAACCAATCCCACACGTTTCCAGCATCCCGTTGCAGGTACATACAAGAAGGAATGCAACGAGAAGGGCAAAAAGTATTTCTCGGTAGCATCGGGCGGCGGCACAGGTCGTACACTTCATCCCGATAACATGGCAGCAGGTCCTGCTTCCTACGGTATGACAGATACTATGGGTCGTATGCACAGCGATGCTCAGTTCGCCGGTTCTTCATCGGTTCCTGCTCACGTAGAGATGATGGGTCTCATCGGTATGGGTAACAACCCCATGGTTGGTGCTACGGTAGCAGTAGCAGTAGCTGTACAGGAAGCATTCGATAACGGAAAGTGCTTATAATCGCATTATTTTGGTGCAATAAAGGGATAATTATTTAATAATTCATTTTGCGGAAACTGACATGGTTATAAAAGATCATGTCAGTTTTATTTTGTTTGATATTGAATAAGGTATGATATATAATAAAATTTGTTATACAATTTATTGTTTAGGGTTGAGAGGGTTTTGTTATGAGAGAAAAATTCAACATAAAGAAAGCATCACTGATCAGAAGAATCGCGATTTCTGTTTGCATTATGATCGCTGTATTCTTATGTGAATATTTTGGTGTATTTATGGTCATTGATAATTATATCTTTGATGTTGCGTACATGCAGTTGAATCATGTCGATCTTCCTATTTCGATAATAGCGATCGATGATAAAACTACCAATGATGAGGACGGTGGATCACTCGGCAGATATGAGACATGGAGCAGAAAGTATTATGCCGATCTGCTTGAAAAGATAATTACCGAAGATTCTCAACCCGCCATGGTCGTATTTGATGTTGTGTTTACGGGCAGAAACGAATTGCATCCCGAAGAAGACAAAAGATTTGCCGATATTATCGACAAATATGGAAAATGTATCATGGGAGTGCGACTTAAATTCGATGAATCAATAGTGGAAGAAGAAAACGGCGTAAAACGTCTGGATACTTCTTCGATCGAAGCTGTCAGTCCTTTGTATCCCGAACTTGAGAATGCTAATATGATAAAGGCATTTACCAATAACACAATGGTATATGATAAATACATAAGGACATTTATTCCATACTTTGATACTCCGGAATACAAGGGTGATTTTCTTGCTTATGCCGCATATAAGTTCTATTGTAAAGAAAAAGGGATCGATTATGTGGATCTTTACGAAGATAACAAACCGAAACAGTTACGTTTCTCCTATTCCGAAAGACCGGAACAGTTTGGCGAAATAGTATCTTTTGCGGATGTAATTTCGGGTGTAGTTGATTACCGCAGTTTCAGAGACAAAATCGTATTTGTCGGCGGATACAGAAACGGTTTCCAGGACGATTTTTTTGCCCCTGTCGATCGTAATCATACAATGTACGGTGTTGAGGTTCACGCAAACATTATGGAAGCTCTTTACGACGGAGCGTACCAGGTTGACGCGAACAGGGTTTTACTCGGAATCATTTACGGTCTGATAGCAGGTATTGTATTCTTTATACTTTGCTTTATCACACTTCCTTTAGGTGCTATTATTGTCGCAGTGTTGGCTTTGGCCAATATCTTACTTGGAAAAATCCTTTATCAAAACGGTTTGGTCATTGATCAATTTTCGTATTTGATTTCTTTGATTTTATCATATATCGCTATGGTCGCTCACCATTACCTAAAAGAGCGAGCGGCGAAGAAAAAGGTCTCCGATGCCTTCAAAATGTACGTGGCTCCCGAAATCGTTAAGGAAGTTGCGGGTCAGGGTGATTTCGTACTCAACCTCGGTGGACGTAATAAAGATATCGCTGTTCTTTTCATCGATATCCGTGGTTTTACGACCATGTCTGAGAACTTAAGCCCCGAAGAGGTTGTTAATATCCTCAATGAGTACTTCGCGGTAGTTACGGATGCTGTATTCAAGAACAAGGGTACGATTGACAAGTTCATCGGTGACGCCTGTATGGCGGTATTTAACTCACCTTTCGATCTTGATGATTATGTTTACCGGGCTGTACATACGGGATGGGATATCCTTCAGAGCGGACAGACGCTTCAAAATACACTTATGGAAAAGTACGGCAGAACGATCAATTTCGGTATAGGCGTAAATTGCGGCGAAGCAGTCATCGGTAATATCGGCTGTGAATTCCGAATGGACTATACGGCTATCGGCGACACTGTAAACACTTCATCGCGTTTGGAGTCAAACGCTAAAGCCGGCCAGCTTCTTATAAGTGAAGAAGTGCTCCGCAGGCTTGACGGAAGAATTGATGTAGAAGAGATCGGTGCCATTCCTCTTAAAGGTAAATCAAAGAGTATTATGGTATACAACGTGATCGGTATCAAAGAGGAGGAAGATGAATGAATTTATTACACATCGTCCCGAACAGAAATGATGTTGATAAATGGGCTCGTGTAGCAAAAGAACTGAACGCGGTATTTGAATATAACGACTTTTTCGATCCCGAACTTATTGAAAACAAAGAAGAATACGAAGCAACTGTCGAAAAGTATCTCGCTCTCGACAGGGACAGAACGAAAGACACGTTTCACGGTGTGTTTTATGATATCGTGCTCAATTCTCCCGATCCCGCGATCAGGGAAACGAGTTTGAAACGTGTATACCTCAGCTGTGAGACGGCAGTGAGGCTTTCGTGCCGTGCCGTTATTTTTCATACAAATTACATCGTAGGATTTAAAAACATCTATTACAGAGATAAATGGGTCCGTGATATGACTGCGATCTATAAGCAGCTCCTCGACGATTTCCCCACACTCGACATCTATGTCGAAAATATGTATGACGATACTCCCGAGCTTATCAGAAGGCTTGCGGAGAATTTAAGGGACGAGCCGAGATTCGGTATCTGTTTTGATATAGCTCACGCATATCTTTGGGAGCTTTCGATCAAGGACTGGATAGATGAGCTTGCTCCTTATATCAGGCATGTCCATGCAAATGACAATCATAAGGATCAGGATTCGCACATGGCGATCGGAACAGGCAGCATTGACTGGTCAATCCTTAATTACAGACAGCTCATCAAGAACAAACCGTCTCTCCTTATTGAAGTAAGTGATGAGGATAGACTTATGAAGTCTTACAATTACCTCATCAAGAATTGCCTTTATCCCTTCCATATGCGTAACCGTATCAATATGGAAGTTACGGATGACATGGAGAGGATCCTTGAGATCGGAAGAGAGCTTACCATCCAGAAGGATTATGCGAAACTCCTTGAGAATATCATCGGTGAGGCTATGGAGATAGCGAATTGCGATGCCGGTACACTTTATATATTTAACGAAGGCAAATTGCACTTCATGATCATGCGTAACAATACCATGAATGTATATCAGGGCGGCAACGGCGAACCTATAAACATGCCTCCCGTTAAGCTTGAAGAGCAATATGTGTGCGCTTATTGTGCACTCCATAACGAAACGATCAACGTCGACGACGTGTATACGAATGAACGATTCAACTGGAAGGGTCCCCGTGAGTACGACAGAATGACCGGTTACAGAACACGTTCCATGCTCGTGATCCCGCTTGAGAACCACGACGGCAAGGTTATCGGTGTACTGCAGCTGATCAACGCCCTCGACATAAACGGTGATGTCTGCAACTTCAGTGAGAACAATGAGTTCATCACATCATCACTTGCTTCACAGGCAGCCATTTCGCTCTCGAACATGCTTATGATCCGGGAACTCAAGGATCTGTTAAATTCCTTCGTAGGTGCGATGGTTACCGCAATAGACTCGCGTACTCCTTATAATGCCAACCATACGATGCACGTGGCCGACTACTGCGATAAATTCTGCAGATACCTTCAGAATCTATATCTCGAAAACAAGGTATCATATAATATCACAAATGATGATCGTGAAGAGCTTGTCATGGCTGCTAAGCTTCACGATGTCGGCAAGATGATCACGCCTCTTCATGTAATGAACAAGGCTGATCGTCTCTCCGACAGGCTTCCCATCATGGAGATGCGCTTTAAGCTTATAGAGCAGATCCTCAAGACCGAGGCTGCAGGCGGAAAGATAGACAAAGTAAAGTTCGAAGAAGAGCTTGCCGGACTTAATGACAAAATCGAATTCATCAGGAAAGTCAATACAGCCGGATTCCTGCCCGATGATATGCTTGAGAAGGTCAACTCCCTTGAAGGTGTTTCATACGGAACGGGAGAGGATAAGCTTGATCTTGTTACTGCAGACGAGCTTGATATGCTTCGTATCCGCAAGGGTACGCTTTCGGCAGAAGAGCGTCATATCATCGAGCAGCACGTTGAATATACTGAAAAGATCCTTTCCGAGATAACTTTCGGTGACAAATATAAGCGTGTTAAATTTATCGCATCGGCTCACCACGAGTATCTTGACGGCTCGGGTTATCCGAAGCATCTGAAGGCGGAAGAGATCCCTACAGAGGTCAGGATCCTTACGATCATGGATGTTTTCGATTCGCTTTCATCGAGCGACAGACCATATCGTAAAGAATCTCTCAGCAACGAAAAGATCTTCTCGATCCTTGAGGCAATGGTGAGAGAGGGCAAGCTCGATGAAGACCTTGTACGTCTGGCAAAAGAGTGCTTTTGCACTCCTCCTGCACCTGCTCCCGAAGCTGCATCGTCAACTGACACAAAATAATATTGTTCTGATATGTGATCAATAAAGATCTGATATGTGATCGATAAAGATCCGATATGTGATCGATCATGTAAAGAAGACTTAAGAGAACCAAATCTTAAGTCTTCTTTTTAATAAAATATTCTTGACAATTCATAATAATGTGTTATAACTGTACTAGTAGTGATAGTACACTATGACAATAAAATAACGTTTATGTTACAAAATTATTAAGGGAGCTTAGAAGTGCCTATAACAGAGGAGGTATCAAATTGATCAAAGTAGACAATGTCGAAAAGTATTTTGACGATTTAAAAGCACTTGACGGTATAAGTCTTAATGTCGGTAAAGGAAGCGTTTACGGTCTTATCGGACCGAACGGAGCGGGCAAATCGACTATCATTAAGCATTTGACAGGTGTTTACAAGGCAGACAAAGGAGAGGTTTATATTAATGGTGAACCCGTATACGAAAATCCCCGGGTAAAAGAGATCATCTCGTATATACCCGATGAATTGTTCTACATCAACAAATCAAGCGTATATCAGATGATGAAGTTCTATAAGAACGTATACAGGAACTTCAATATGGAACGGTTTACTAAGCTTAAGGATGTATTTACGACAATACCTTTAAACAAACCCATCTGCAAACTTTCAAAAGGTATGCAAAAGCAAGCAGCTTTCTGGCTTACCATATGTTGCAACCCCGAGGTCATCATACTCGACGAGCCTGTTGACGGACTTGATCCCGTTATGAGAAGACAGGTTTGGAGTTTGCTTCTTCAGGATGTTGCGGAGCGAAATACAACTGTACTTGTATCATCGCACAACCTCCGTGAACTTGAGGATGTGTGTGATGCGGTCGGTATCATAAATAAAGGTAAGATGATGCTTGAAAAGAGCCTTTCTTCCCTTCAGGGTACGGTTGTTAAATATCAGGTCGCTTATAACGGCGAGGCTCCGGATCTTAAAGAAAAACTTGATATTCTTCACGTACAAAACAACGGATCTGTTTATACATATATCATCAGGGGCGAATCAAAGATGATAGAAGACGTACTCAGATCCTTCCAACCCCTGATAGTAGACGTTATTCCTTTAACACTTGAAGAAATCTTTATTTATGAACTTGGAGGTGAGGATTATGGATTCAAAGACATCATATTATGAATATAATTATTCTGCACCGGGTGTAAAGTCTTTGATCATTAACAATATCAAGTCGACATGGCCCATATGGGCAGGCCTTACATTTTTACTTTCATGGATCATTCCTGTGGCTATGCTTACAATCGGAATATTCAATTTTAACGGTAGTAAGATCGATTATTCCGCTCCTTTTTCAGCTGCAGAATTCTTGATAATACCTTTCTGTGTTATGATGGCCATAAGATTATTCGGTTATCTGACGAAAGAGAGAGCGACGAATTTTTATCATTCCTTACCGTATACCAGAACAACGCTGTTTGTCACGAATGTGGTATCGGGATATTTTTTGCTCCTTATCCCGCTCGTGTTTGTTGGTATATTAACTACCCTTATCGGTATATCCATAAAAGAAAACATCATTCTTTTTATGATAAAGTGGTTTCTTTTGCTTTGCGCCGAATGTCTTTATGTGTACGGTTTTACCGTCCTTATGGCGATAATATTCGGTATGAAGATCGCTACTTATGTAATGACATTAATCATGGCTTTTTATGTGATAGCCATATCGAATATTTACGGAACATTATTTACAAATCTTCATACAACGGTACAGAATTCGTTTTATCTGCCTGACGGAATTTTTATGTTCCTGTCTCCGGCGACATTAGCGACTAACATATCGGTAGATGAACCGTTCTATGGTTTAATCAAAGGATATTATAGTTTTGAAAATGTTTGGATCACTGTGTCGCAAGAGATTATAGTCGGTGTTTTGATGTTGATCGTTGCTTTGTTTTTATACAACAAAAGAAAAAGCGAAAGATCGGGCGAAGTAGTAACATTTAATATTTTAAAAGTTATCTTCAAATGGGGATTTGCATTTAGTTTCGGTGCATTTCTTACAATTTTCCTCGGTGGCTTCATTATTGACAATTCGGATAACTATTTGGCTGTCGGATGTATTCAGACCGGTTTATATATTTTCTATGTTGTTTTGTCATTTATTATTGCTGAGATGATATTAAGTAAACGCTTTAATGTTTTTTATAAGATCAGATTTGAAATACTGGCAGCCTTTATTGTAAGCGTGATCGTATCTTTGATTTTGATCTTTGATCTCTTCGGAATTACCGGTCATGTGCCCGATCCTTCAAAAGTAGACAAAATGAATATAGATATAACTGTACTTAATGACGAATATTATAAACATTTGGGTGACGGGAAATATCAAAAGTATTATTACGATTCTTTTGAATCGGAAAAGGAAGGTGATATTAAACTTATCGAAAAATTTACCGAACTTCATGAGTTTATTACAGAACAAAATGTCGAATCCCATATGCATTATAAGAAACATAACGGTAAATATACGGTTGTATCGAAAGACGACTACAGTTACAGTTATGATGTGAAGATGTACATAACTTATAAAATGAAAAACGGTAGCGAAACAGGTAGATTATATATGGTTCCTTATGATTATGTCGAGGATTATCTGCCGCTTCTGAGAGAGGGCAAAACAAACTACGGTGAATATTAAAATGCTGTTCTCTCTGCTTATGCGGCAGATGTGACGAGAGTATGAGAAGCAAAAAAGGAGGTGTAATAAGACTTGATCAACGTTAATTACAGGGATTCAAGGCCAATCTACCGTCAGATCAAAGACGAGATCAAACGTATGCTTATCACCGGAATCATAAAGTCGGATGAAAAGCTTGATTCGGTGCGCGAACTGGCGATCAAAACCGCGATCAATCCCAATACGATCGCAAGAGCATACAGAGAACTCGAAGCTGAAGGATATATTTATTCCGTTGCCGGAAAAGGTTCATTTGCGTCCAATACGACCGAAATGGTACAGACGCACAGGAATCTTTTGTTTGAAAAATTCAAAGAAGTAACAAACGAACTTATTTTCTTAAATTTTGACAAAGAAATATTGATATCATACATACAAGAGAAAACTTGATTTTGACGCGTTAAAGTGATATAGTAAGGAAGCTGTGTGAGCAGCTTCTTTATTATTTTATTTTAGCCGTAACACAAAGATCCATAAAGATCGGTGTCGGTTCAGGAGTTTTATTATGACTATTGTTGATGTGTTGGAAGAAAATGTCAAAAAATACGGAGAAGAAACAGCTCTTATCGAGATCAATCCCGAAGTAAAAGAGAAGAAGAGAGTGACATGGAAAGAGTACGAACTTATTGAATCCGATCCTCTTGTTCATTTCAGACGCGAGATCACATGGAATGTTTTCGAAGAGAAGGCAAACAGATTTGCAAATCTTCTTGTATCAAGAGGAGTCAAAAAGGGCGATAAGGTAGCAATCCTTTTGATGAACTGCCTTGAGTGGCTTCCTATCTACTTCGGTATCTTAAAGACCGGAGCGCTTGCTGTTCCGCTTAATTTCCGTTACGCATCCGACGAGATCAAGTATTGTCTTGACCTTGCTGAAGTAGATGTCCTTATCTTCGGACCTGAGTTCATCGGCCGTGTTGAAGAGATTGCCGACGAGATCTCAAAGAAAAGACTTCTTTACTTTGTGGGAAGCAATTGCCCCACATTTGCCGAGGATTACGTATCGCTTACAGCCAACTGCTCAAGTAACTTCGATAAGAGAGATATTACCGAGGATGATTTCGCTGCTATCTATTTCTCATCGGGTACCACAGGCTTCCCGAAGGCTATCCTTCATAAGCACAGGGCACTCATGCACAGCTGTCGTTGCGAACAGAATCATCATAAGCAGACACATGACGATATCTTCCTTTGCATTCCGCCTCTTTATCATACAGGTGCCAAGATGCACTGGTTCGGAAGCTTCCTTGTAGGAGCTAAATCAGTACTCCTTAAGGGAACAAAGCCCGATGTCATCGTTAAAGCCGCTTCCGATGAGCATTGCACCATAGTTTGGCTCCTTGTGCCGTGGGCACAGGATATCCTTGATGCGATCGACAGAGGAGACATCAATCTCAAGGATTACGACCTCTCGGGATGGAGACTCATGCACATCGGTGCACAGCCCGTTCCTCCGAGTCTTATCAAGCGTTGGAGAACGATCTTCCCGAATCACGATTATGATACAAACTACGGTCTTTCCGAATCTATCGGACCCGGCTGCGTTCATCTCGGACTCGGTAACTTCGATAAGGTCGGCGCTATAGGTAAAGCTGGTTACGGATGGGAAACAAAGATCGTAGACGAAAAACGTCAGCCCGTTAAGAAAGGCGATGTCGGCGAGCTCGCTGTCAAAGGCCCCGGCGTTATGATATGTTATTACAACGATCCCAAGTCTACAGCAGAAGTACTTGACGATGAGGGATGGCTTTATACCGGTGATATGGCGATGGAAGACGAGGACGGCTTTATCTTCCTTGTAGACCGTAAGAAGGATGTCGTTATCTCGGGCGGTGAGAATATCTATCCCGTACAGATCGAAGATTTCATCCGCACTCATAATGCGGTTAAGGATGTTGCCGTTATCGGTGTTCCCGACAAGCGTCTCGGTGAGACTACAGCAGCTATCATAGAAGTAAAAGAGGGCTTTTCTCTTACAAAAGAAGAAGTTGACGAGTATTGCCTCAAACTTCCCCGTTACAAGAGACCTCATGAAGTCATCTTTACAACGATCCCCCGTAATCCTACGGGTAAGATCGAGAAGCCGAAGCTTCGTAAGATGTATGGTGGTGAGAGACTTGTCGATGCTCAGAACAAGGGCTGATACAAAAATATACATAAAATCTGATGTAAAGCCGGGTGGATACGATCTCACCCGGCTTTTTATTATAAATATTTGAAAAATATGCTTGACATAACAGGTTTCATAATGTAAATTATTCACCTGTAAAGGAAAATACTTTACAGCATATGACCTTGTTTTTTTATAGACATAAAAGCGGACGCTTTTCCGTGAGGGATATGACATGAAGAACGACAGCGACGAGAGGATACTTGAATTTATAGAATTATCGAGACTGTACGACAGGTACGGCGGACTCCTCAGCGAGAAGTCGAAGAAGATAGTTGAATCCTATGTGGTTTATGACATGTCGCTCGGAGAAACGGCAGCCGAAACGGGGCTTAGCAGACAGGGCGTACGTGATGTACTTGTAAGGTCTCACGAAAAGCTTAAAAAGGTCGATGAAACACTTAAACTGGTCGAGGGTTATGACGTGATCAACGAATCCCTCGACAAGATCGAAAAGGAACTTTTTGGTTCCCCGGAAGAAAAAGTAATCAAGGATTTATCCGATATTGATTTTTCGGAAATAAAGGCAGGTATCGAAACGATCAGAAAGATCATTTCCTGATCGATCAATTACGGTACCGTAGCAAAGGAGTTAACAGATGGCATTTGACAGCTTAAGCGAGAAGCTTCAAAAAGTATTTGATAAGCTGCGCGGCAAAGGACGTCTTTCGGAGTCCGATGTCAAAGAAGCCATGAGAGAAGTTAAGATGGCACTTCTTGAAGCGGATGTAAGCTTCAAGGTCGTTAAAAATTTCATTGCTTCAACAACTGAAAGGGCAGTCGGTACGGATGTACTTAATTCGCTCACTCCCGGACAGATGGTCATAAAGATCGTTAACGATGAAATGAAGAAACTCATGGGTGACGAGATCACGAGGATTGATCTTAAACCCGCAAACGAAATAACGACCATCATGATGTGCGGTCTTCAGGGAGCCGGTAAGACCACGATGGCGGCAAAACTCGCCGGTAAATTTAAGTCCTCGGGTCGTAAGCCTCTCCTTGTTGCATGTGATATCTATCGTCCCGCAGCGATCGAACAATTACAGATAAATGCGGGTAAAGTCGGTGTTGATTGTTTTGCCATGGGCACTAACCATCCGCCCGTAGATATTGTAAAAGCGGCTCTCAAGCATGCGCAGCAGAACAATGAAAATGTTGTGATCATCGATACTGCAGGCCGTCTTCATATAGACGAAGACATGATGAACGAGCTTGTAACGGTCAAGGAAGCCTTGAATATCGATCATACGATACTTACCGTCGATTCGATGACAGGTCAGGATGCGGTAAACGTTGCCGAAACATTCAACGAAAAGCTTACCGTTACGGGAGTTATCCTTACAAAGCTTGACGGTGATACAAGGGGCGGTGCCGCGCTTTCTATTAAAGCAGTTACGGGAAGACCGATTCTTTATGTCGGCACCGGAGAAAAGCTTACCGATATCGAAGAATTCTATCCGGACCGTATGGCAAGCCGTATACTCGGAATGGGTGATATCTTAACGCTCATAGATAAAGCCCAGCAGGAATTCGACGAGGAAAAAGCCAAAGAACTCGAAAAGAAGATCCGCAAACAGGAATTTGATTTTAACGACTATCTTGATCAAATAAGTAACATGAAAAAGATGGGCGGTCTCGGAAAGATCATGGAGATGTTACCCGGTATGGGAATGGGCAACATGAACCTTAAAAACGTTGATGCCGACGCGGCCGAAGATAATCTCAAGACCGTGGAAACGATCATCAATTCCATGACAAAAGCCGAGAGAGCCAATCCCGATCTTTTGAATCCTTCAAGAAAGAACAGGATCGCAAGGGGAAGCGGAGTTGATATCGCCGATGTTAACAGGATGGTAAAACAATTCCTCGAAACGAGAAAGATGATGAAACAATTCAGCGGAATGTTCGGCGGAAAAGGAAAGAAAGGATTTAAGCTTCCTTTCGGTAAGAAATTCGGGTTTTGATCAGCATATAAATAGCCAATGGCGATTTATAAAATTAAACAGGAGTAAAGAGAAGTGTATTATAATATCACTTCATAAAGAGGAGGTGAAATGACATGGCAGTAAAGATCAGACTTAGAAGAATGGGTGCAAAGAAGAGTCCTTTCTACAGGATCATCGTTGCAGATGAGAGATCACCCAGAGACGGAAGATTTATTGAAGAGATCGGAACATATGATCCCAACAAGGAACCTTCGGACTACAAGATCGACGAAGAAGCAGCTAAGAAGTGGCTTAATAACGGTGCACAGCCTACCGAGATCGTCGGTAAGCTTTTCAAGAAGGCCGGCATCGTTAAATAACAAGAAGAGGTGATAGTCAGTGAAGGAATTAATTAAGATCATTGCTACATCGCTTGTTGATCATCCGGAGCAGGTTGTTGTCAGCGAGACAGAAACCGATAAATCGATAGTTATCGAGCTTAAGGTTGCGCCGGAGGATATGGGAAAGGTCATAGGAAAACAGGGCCGTATCGCAAAGTCCATACGTACTGTTGCCAAAGCTGCAGCTGCTAAGGATGATAAGAAAGTTGTAGTAGATATCGTTTGATCTATCATAAGACCGTCAGGCAGGATAACAGAATATCATTTCCTGCCGGCGGTCTTTACACATTTTTTCATCACTTCAAACAATCGATTTCGAAGATCAGGTACAAAACATGGAAGACAGACTCAGGGTTGGTGTCATAACATCACCCCACGGAATTCACGGAGAAGTTAATATTTTTCCGACAACGGACGATCCGCAGCGTTTCAAGATGCTTAAAAAAGTCATCGTTGATACAGGCAAAGACAAGATCGAGATGGAGATAGGCGGTATCAAATTCTTTAAGAACATGGTCATCGCCACTCTAAGCGGGATCGCAGACAGAACTCAGGCAGAAAAATTCAGATCTGCCGATATTTTGATCGAAAGAGAAGACGCCCTTCCGCTCGGAGAGGACGAATATTATATATGTGATATCATCGGTTTTAAAGTTACAACCGACGAAGGAAACGAGCTCGGAATACTTGATGACGTGCTCACATCGAATGCCAATGACGTTTATGTGGTAAAAAAGCCTGACGGAAAAGAGATCCTTATACCATATACAAAGGAATGTGTGTTGTCTGTCGACTTAGATTCCAAAAACATAGTTGTTCATTTGTTAAAAGGTATGATATAATAATTCACGTTAGGAGAAAGGTTTATGAATTTTGTTGTTTTATCACTATTTCCTGCCATGATTCGTGAATGTATGAACACGAGTATTACAGGTCGTGCGATTTCAAACGGACACATAAACCTTGATGTTATCGATATAAGAGATTTTTCCAGGGATAAACATTTACATGTCGATGATTATCCCTACGGCGGCGGCGCCGGAATGGTCATGATGGCCGATCCCGTATACCGTGCCTGTGAACATGCAAGAAGTCTTTGCAGTGACGGAAAAGGGCGTATAATATATATGTCCCCTTCGGGCAGAAGGTTTGATCGTAATATTGCCAAAGAACTTTCACAATATAATGATCTGATCTTTCTGTGCGGTCACTACGAAGGTATCGACGAAAGAGTGATCGAACTCGAGGCAGACGATGCGATCTCCATAGGAGATTTTGTACTGACGGGTGGCGAGCTTCCCGCAGTGTGTATCATGGATGCCGTTTCGAGACTTGTACCGGGAGTCCTCAGTAACGATATGTCGGCTGTCGAAGAGAGTTTTGAAGACAATCTCCTCGAATATCCGCAATATACAAGACCCGAAGTTTTTATGGGCAAAAAGGTACCCGAGATTCTCTTATCGGGACATCATGCCAACATTTCGACATGGAGAAGACAGCAATCGCTTGAAAGAACGGCTAAACTCAGACCCGATCTGTTGGAAAAAGCCGATCTTAACATACGCGATAAAGAGTATTTAAGGAATCTGAAAAACATTTAATAAGCCGTTTGATGCGACAGGCTATAAATGATCAAAATAAAATAACTTCAGGACAGGAGCATTTTATGAGAGAGTGGAAAGGTTACAAGAGGGGCATCAATCTTGGGGGGTGGTTTTCTCAGAACGATCATCGTGAGGAAACGTACGATACATTTATCACGGAGGAAGATTTTAAGGTATTTTCGAAATGGGGGATCGATCATGTAAGGATTCCGATCGATTATCATCTTTGTGAAAACGAGAAAGGTCAACATCTCGAGAGCGGTTTCAAAAGACTTGAAAATGCGATCGCTCTCTGTGATAAGTACGGCCTTAATGCGATCATCGATCTTCACAGGGTATATGGTTTCTCTTTTGATAAGAGCTACGGTGAATCCGGTTTCTTTGACGAGCCGAGTCTTCAGGAACGTTTTTACAAGCTTTGGGAATCGATCGCTACCAGATTCGGAAAATATCACGGACGTGTCGCTTTTGAACTTCTTAACGAGATTACGGAGCAGTCCTACAGCGACAGATGGAACAGGATCGCACGTCTTTGCATCGGAAGGATCAGGAAGATAGCGCCCGAAACCGATATCATTATCGGAAGTTACTGGAATAACAGTTATCTTGCGCTTTCTGATCTTGATATTAAACTTGACGACCATATCATTTATACGTTCCATTGCTATGAGCCTCTTATATTTACACATCAGGGCGCAAACTGGATCGATGAGATGCCTTCCGATTACAGATATTCCATCATTGGAAAGACATATGAACAGATCAATGACGATTTCGGAAAAGATTTCGAAGGCTGGTATGCCAACAGGATCCTTGTTCCCGGAGGAAGCGAAGACCCCGTATTCGGTAAGGATTTTTTTGCATCATGTTTTTCTTCGGCCGTTGCACTTGCCGAAAAGCTTAATGTTCCCCTTTATTGCGGTGAATACGGATGCATTCAGTACTGCGATGTAAACGACCAGTTGTACTGGTTTAAAGCCATTCATGAAGTGTTTGAAGAATACGGTATCTCGAGAGCTGCCTGGACATATAAGAAGAACCATTTCGGTATCGTTGATGAGAGACTCGACGGTGTAAGAGACGAGCTTTTAAAATATCTGTAAAGACAAATATTGAACATGAACTGATCAATAAAACGGTTGGATTATTCCGACCGTTTTGTTATTATAATTGATAAGAATTCTAACTTGCAAGGAGGCAATTATGGCAAATCCTTATCTGCCCGCATGGGAATACATTCCCGACGGAGAACCTCATGTTTTCGGAGACAGAGTCTATATTTACGGCTCACACGACAAGCCCCATGAGGAATATTTTTGTGATACAAAGATGAAATCATGGTCTGCATCTGTAGACGATCTTGAGCACTGGGTATGTCACGGTGATATGTTCCATACATGTGACGACAGTGATCATAAAAGCGAGACACCCTGGACAAATAATCATATCTTTGCGCCCGATGTCGTTTGTAAGGACGGAAAATATTATCTTTATTGCTATATAGAAGGAGCTCCCGGCTGTGTTGCCGTAAGCGACAAGCCCGAAGGCTCTTTTAAGACACTCGGTCAATACGATACGACTGCCCAGATCAAATACATGGAAGAGCACAGGGAAGAATTTGATATTCCTCATCCCGTTCGTCCCAACGTTGAAAAAGACGAGGAAACAGGCACGGAATGGGAGATCGCTATGAAGGACATGACCGAAAGGATCTTTATTGATCCCGGTGTCCTCGTTGATGATGACGGAAGAGTTTATTGTTATTGCGGCTATCTCCATTCGTTTGTCGTTGAGCTTGATGCAAACGATATGAGGACTGTTATCCCCGGAACATACAAGAAGGATATAATCCCCGTGGCAACTCCTTTCAGATTCTTTGAAGCATGTTCGCCCCGTAAGATAGACGGTGTTTATTATCTCATCTATTCGAGCCGTAATTGTCCTCAGCTTGTTTATGCCACGTCAAACAGCCCCATGGGACCTTTTGAATATAAAGGTGTCCTAATTGACAGCGGTAAGGATTTCCCCGGTGGAAACGATCACGGTTCTCTTTGCAAGATCAGGGATCAGTGGTACATTTTTTACCATAAGATGACAAACGGAACCATCATGTCGAGAAAAGGTTGCGTAGAAAAGATCTTTCGTAACCCGGACGGATCGTTCATCGAAGCACAGATGACTTCTCACGGCGGTTTTTGCGATGCTTTGAGGCCTTTCGAAGTAACATATGCCGAATCGGCATGCGTACTCACGGGCGGAGCGTTCATTACAGAGCTTGATGTGTTTACACGTCCTGTTTCCAATATATGCGGCGGTGCTGTCATAGGATTTAAGACATTTGATTTCGGAGAGAACGAATGCGGTAATCATTTGAAGCTTATGATCAATCAGATCGGCGTAGGTCAAAAAGGTATCATAAACATTCATTTCGACAGTCCCGAAAGCGAACCGGTCGCTAAAGCAGAGATCTCGCCGGTAAACACTGTGCTCGAAGTTATCATTCCTCCCGTAAGTGGTAAACATGATCTTTATTTCAAAGTTGAGACGGGCAGGAAAAACTGGATGGCATATGCGTTCGATAACAGAGAGCTTTGCAAGATCGACAAATTTGTTTTTTGTAAATAACTTGATTTAATCTCTGCAGGGATGTATATTATAGGAGCATCGGGAGACCGATGCTCCTATTTCAGAAAGGAAAACATATGGAAGAAAGAGTTGCCGTTATCAGCATCATTGTTGAAGATCCTGACAGCGTGGAAGACCTTAACAGCCTTCTTCATGATTCTGCAAAATATGTGATCGGAAGGATGGGTATACCTTATCCCCAGAAGAACATCAACATTATCTCGATCGCTGTTGTTGCACCATCCGATAAGATCAATGCTCTGACAGGAGCGATCGGAAGACTTAAAGGTGTTACCTGTAAAGCCACTTACCAAAAGGCATGAAGCATTTTGCTCCGGCCCGTACAAATTAAAAATAACATCCCCCTGACACCGAAATGTATATCCTTGAGGTGAAAGATACGGAGCATTAAACTATAGATAGGACTTTAATCTTATCGCCGTATTTTCATCCCTGTCGGGTGGATTTAAGGCGGTTTTTTTATGGCAGAAAAGATTAAAACATACGTAAAAGAGAGGCCCGGTGTCATCTCGAAGATCTTATTGATCTTTTTTCCCTTTGCAGTACTTATAGTCGGACTTGCTGTCGGACGTATAGGTATAAGGATCGATGACGTTTTCGGGGCGATCGGAAGAATGATATCGGGACAGGAAGCCGCAGGGATGAATGATGTTGTCATCAGGTCCATGAGACTTCCCAGACTTTTGCTTGCGGCACTTGCCGGAGCGGGGCTGTCTGTGAGCGGGGCCATATTTCAAGGCCTGTTCTCAAACCCGCTTGCAACACCCGATACACTGGGAGTGGCTTCGGGTTCGGGATTCGGCGCGGTTCTTGCTATGCTGATCGGTCTTAATATGACAGGCATCCAGCTTCTTGCCGTAGCATTCGGTATACTGGCCGTTGTTATGACGGCACTTTTCGGAAAAGCAGCTCCCGAAGGAAGGATAAACATGGTCCTCGCCGGAATTATGGTGGGTTCACTCTTTTCGGCGCTTATATCTCTCGTTAAATTCACGGCTGATACGGAATCCCAGCTTCCGGCCATAACATACTGGCTCCTCGGAGGGATGGATTCGGCGGGTTATAAGACGCTCGCGCTCGGTGCGCCGCCGATCATCATCTGCCTTATTTTCTTTTTCATGATCAGGTACAGAACAAACCTTCTTCCGCTTCACGAAGACGAAGCAAGAAGTATGGGTGTAAATATAAAGAAGCTCAGAGGTTTCTGCATAGTCGGAGCGACAATGATCACGGCATCCTGCGTTTCGATGTGCGGTCAGGTCGGATGGGTCGGACTTATTGTTCCTCATTTCTGCCGAATGCTTTTCGGAAGCAACAATGTGAAACTCATACCCGCATCCATAAGCGTCGGAGCCGGTTTCATGATGATCGTGGATACGCTTGCGAGAACTGTTTCGCCCAAAGAGATCCCGATCTCGGTCCTCACGGCGATAATAGGTGCACCTTTCTTCATCCTTATGCTTCGTAAGCGCGGGGGTACATCCTTTAATTGATTGCAAGCCTAAGTAAACAGATACGGGTTTACCGCATCTATTGAGAGGAGAATTTAGCTTATGAGACTCACAGTAAGTCATGCATATTTTTCGTATGACAAGAACGGCGCTCCGTTACTCGAAGATATTTCTTTTGATCTGGCTTCCGGAGAAAAACTCGCGATCATGGGTCAAAACGGTGCCGGAAAGACTACGCTTCTTCGCTGTTTGTGCGGATTCCTCAAGTGGGACAAAGGTACGGCAACCCTTGAAGGAGTAGACATAAGCTCGCAAAGCAGTGAAAAGCTTTTTAAAGTATTGTCATATGTACCCCAAAAAAGAGTTTTGCCTCCCGACATAAGCGTATATGACATGATCCTCATGGGACGTGCCGGCAACATTTCGGTGTTCTCGCTTCCGGGAGCGGCAGACAAAGAAGCGGCGAACAAAGTGATCGACAGACTCGGACTCGGAAGTATCGCAAAAAAGAGCTGTATGGCTTTAAGCGGAGGTCAATACCAAATGGTGCTCATAGCCCGTGCGATAGTCAATGATCCGAAAGTCATGATACTTGATGAACCCGAATCCAACCTCGATTATCAAAATCAGCTCCTCGTTCTTGAAACTATAGATAAGCTTTCGAAAGACGGGATAACTTGTATCTTTAACACGCATTTTCCGGGAAATGCGGTCAGATGGGCCGATAAAGCGCTTATGATCGCAATGGACGGCTCCTACGTCTATGATGACATCAAAAAAGTCATTACGGAAGAAAACATGAGAAGATTTTACGGTGTGGACGCATGCATAGGAACCATAAACGGTCCGTTCGGCGAATATACCGACATAATCCCCGTGAAAAGAAGCGATATGCAAAAAATGGCGACAAACAGATAAAAGGACGGATAAAACATGAAAAAAATTGCTATCTACGGAAAAGGCGGTATCGGAAAGTCCACGACGGTTGCGAACATGGCTGCGGCGCTTGCGTTATGCGGCAAAAAAGTCATGCAGATCGGATGTGATCCGAAAGCGGATTCGACCTCACTTTTGAGAGGTGGTTCGATCGAAGGAACGATACTTGACCTTTCGCGCGAAAAAGGGAACAACATCACACTTGACGAGATGGTCACGGAAGGATTTGCGGGCACTTTATGTGTTGAAGCCGGCGGTCCGAAACCGGGGACGGGATGTGCCGGAAGAGGCATCATTATCGCATTTGACAAGCTTGCCGAGAAAGGCGCATATGATGTCTATAAACCCGATGTCGTATTTTATGACGTCCTCGGAGACGTAGTTTGCGGCGGATTTACGATGCCCATGAGAGGCGGTTATGCCGATGCCGTGTATGTCATAACATCGGGAGAGAACATGGCTATACATGCCGCTGCAAATATCGCAATGGCAGTTGAAAGTTTCCACGGACGCGGATACGCAAAACTCGGCGGTATCATCCTCAACAAAAGAGATGTTGACCGGGAGCTTGAAAAGGTGGAAGAACTTGCAAAGGATTTCAATACGTCGATAACCGGCATTATTGAACACAGTCCGCTTACCGCACTTGCCGCTGAGCAGGGCAAAACGGTAACGCAGGCTTTTCCCGACAGTCCCGAAGCACTTGTTTATAAGAATCTTGCACTTAAGATCCTCGAGGAGGCCTGATATATGCTTAAACCAACCGGACTTGAATACAGTGTCCCCGCGCGGGGCGGATGGACGATCGTTCATGTGGGAATGCTTGTCCCCGAAGCACATGAGATATTTGTCTGTGCCGCAGGATGCTTAAGAGGGGTCGTCCTTTCGGCAGCCGAGATGAATCTTACAGACAGGTTCTCCACGGTAGCGATAGAAGAACACAATGTTACGGACGGTGATATGGAAGATCTTCTTATCGAAGGAGTATCGGATATCCTGAACAGGCTAAAAAAGAGACCTCCCTGTGTTCTTATATATACGAGCTGCATCCATCACTTCATGGGTACCGATCTGGATGATTGTTTCAGGGTACTGAGAGATCGGTATCCCGACGTTGATTTTGTCGATTGTTACATGACTCCCACCATGCGTAAAAGTACGCTCAATCCCGACAAGATGATGCGTAAACGTTTATATGCAGCGATCGATCCTTTGCCGACAAATGAAGACGAAGTGCTTTTGTGCGGTAATTGTTTTGCCCTGACCGAAAACAACGATATCAAAGTACTTGTAAAAAAGGCAGGCAAAAAACTATTTGAGCTTCCTTTGATCGATAATTATGCAGATTACAAAAAGCTCGGAAGCTCGGGGCTTATCATTTCCAATCTCGGAGTGGCTAAAGATGCCGCCGACGAACTTGCGGCCAAACTCAAGATCAAGAGTCTTCAGATACCTTTTTCGTTCGGATATAAAGAGATTTATGATAATCTTAAAAAACTCGCCGGCGTACTCTGTACGACATATGATTCGTATGATGAAGACAGAGAGCGCGCGGATCTTGCTTTAAAGAAAGCAAAAGAGATCATAGGCGACACAAAGATAGCTGTAGACGGCATGATAACAACAAGGCCTTTTTCTCTTGCAAGACTTCTTTACGAGCACGGATTTAATGTCGGTTTGATATATTCGGATTCGGCTGCGGGTGAAGAAGAAGACTTTGAATGGTTAAAGGCAAACGTTAAAGGTCTTGAGAACGAAAAATGCATCAGCCCCGATATGCGTACATATAAATATGACGCTGATGGGAAAATACTTGCTCTCGGGCAGAAGGCAGCATATTTTACGCAGACCCCGTATTTCGTTGACATGGTAGAAAACGGGCCGTTATACGGATTTGACGGGATCGTTGAGCTTTCAAAAATGATGACCGAAAGCTTCCTTACCGAAAAGGATCTCAAAAAGACTCTTGATATCAAAGGATGGGGGTGCGACAGCTGCATATGAAACAGGCCAGAAAAGTACTTTCTACATATTCATCGGATACATTCGGAGTTATCAGTGCCCTTTACGGTCTCGGCGGCCTTTTGGTCATGCATGATGCATCGGGATGTAATTCGACATTTACGACACATGACGAACCGCGCTGGTACGGAGATGACGGACTTGTGTTCGTATCGGCGGTAACGGAGGAAGAAGCTGTCATGGGAACCGCGGGAGACAGGCTTGCCGCTGACATGATCGAGGCATGCGGACATTTCCGTCCGAATTTTACCGCTATCGCTTCGACTCCTATTCCCTGGATGACAGGCAGCGATATCGATCTTACCGCGGCAGAGATAGAAGAAAAGACTTCCGTACCATCTTTCGGTTTTGACGTCAGCGGTATGAGATCGTATGAAGCGGGAGCGAGCCTTGCGTTCCTTGCGCTTGCAAAACGTTTTTGCACGGCTCCGAAACAAACGATCAAGGGAACAGTAAATATTCTCGGTGCAACATATCTGGATCTCGAAGAAGAACAGTACGACCATATAAAAGAGTTGATAGAGAGTAACGGCATGAGCGTACTGTCGTCATGGTCGATGAAAGGCCGCTTCGAGGATATAAAAAAGGCCGTAAACGCCGAAGTGTCCGTTGTTGTTTCGGTTACCGGCATAGACGCCGCGAAATATCTTTACGAACACTATAATATCCCCTACGTGATCGGACTTCCTTGCGGTCCCGTTACCGACAAAGCTTTACTTAACGCATTAAAAGAAGCGGCAGAAGGACACAGATGCATAACCGTTTTTGAAGATATTGTTTCGTCAAGAGATGCAACCGATGTGGTTATCGGTGAGCCCGTTGCCGCAAGGACACTTGCCATGGAAAGATCTCTGTCGAAAAAAAACGACATCACTTCAAACGGCAAAGCCTGTGTCAGAGTGATATCACCGATCGCAGACAGCCCTTACGACGCAATGCTCATGAGCTCGGGCGATATCGTTTCAACCGACGAAACCGAGATAGAAGAAGAGCTTTCAAAATGTAAAAAGATATACGCCGACGGATTATACAGATTTGTATGCCCCGAAAACGCCGAACTCATAAAGGTCCATCACAGGGCATACTCCGGAAGGATCATGTGATATCGGATTCCTTATGATAATAAAGGGAAAAAAGTTTATAAATGCCTTATTACGAATGAGGGTAAATCATATTGTAAAAATGCGTAAAACGCATGAACTATATAAAAAAAGACAGGAGAGTATGAGATCATGAAAAAAATAATCGCAATTATGCTTATATGCGCTATGACAATCGCTTCTTTAAGCGCATGCGGCAGCACGGAAAAAGGAGCCGATGATTCGGGGTACAGAACGGTGACCGATCATCTCGGCATAGAGGTAAAGGTTCCGAAAGATGTAAAAAGAATAGCGGTAACTAATATATTCCCTATCCCTTCGGTTCTTTGTGTTTTCTTCAACACCTCAGAAAAGATCGTCGAAATGGCTCCCGCCAGCATGACGGCCGCTAAGAATTCTCTTCTCGGCAAGCTTTATCCCAATCTGTTAAATGTTGACACATCGGCAGTTGACGGAGATGATGTCAATATCGAAGAGCTCATAAAGCAGCAGCCCGATCTTGTTATATACAGCGCTTCGACACCCGCACTCGGTGAAAAACTCAGGAATGCCGGCCTTGCAGCAGTCGCACTTTCGGTAAATAAATGGGATTATGATTGTATAGAGACACTCAATCACTGGCTCGAAGTCCTTAAGGAGATATTCCCCGAGGAAGCGACCGACAGATGTGAAAAAGTCAAAAAATACAGTGAAGAAGCTTTAAAACTTGTTAACGAACGTGTCGGAAATCTAAGCGACGAAGAAAAAGCACGTGTATTCGTTCTTTTCCAGTACAGCGATTCATCTATCGTTTCGTCCGGCAGGAATTTCTTCGGAGAATGGTGGGCTACGGCGGCAGGTGCAAAGAATGTTGCCGAAGAACTCGACAAAGACAATTCGGTGCCCGTTACGCTTGAACAGATATATAAATGGAATCCCGATACGATCCTTATCACAAACTTTAACAAGTATTATCCCGAGGATCTTTATAACAACACGGTAGGAAATTATGACTGGTCGCAGATCGATGCCGTAAAGAACAAGAGAGCATTTAAGATGCCTCTCGGAATGTACCGTTCTTATACACCCGGTATCGATACACCCGTCACATTAAAATGGATGGCAAAAACAATTTATCCTTCTCTCTTTGAAGATATTGACATAATTCAGGAAACGGTTGATTATTATAAAGAGATATTTAACGTTGATCTGACCGCCGACGAAGCACGTTCGATATTTGAACCCAGTGCATCGGCAGGAGTTTTCTGATATAATCAGATACAGATAATAAATACAGATGCCAAATGACGTATGCCAATGGATGGATTCCAAAGACATGATTCGGACGAATCGCGTCGGAAAGGAGTATTTATGGGCTTAAATGACACTTCTTCTGCACAAAGGATAAAGATTTCGTTTCTGGGATGCACAAATGCCGGAAAATCAAGCCTTGTAAATGCCGTTACGGGTCAGGAAGTGGCGCTTGTTTCGGAGATCAAAGGAACAACGACCGATCCTGTGGGAAAATCCATGGAGATCCTTCCGCTCGGACCCGTTGTGCTCTATGATACTCCCGGATTTGACGACAAAACGGAACTCGGAGAGAAGAGAGTTGCAAGAACAAAGAGAGCGATGACGAACACCGACATAGGCGTTATTGTTGTCGATGCTTCAAACGGAATCACACTTTCGGATGAGGAACTTATCAGGGTACTTGTAGGCAGCAAGATCCCGTTTATCGTTGCTTTCAACAAAGAAGACCTTTGTAACGGTGAGGACCGCGTTGCTCTCGGTAAAAGGCTCGACGAGATTTCTTCACTCATGGAGATCAAGCCGATCAATAGAGTGTTCGTGAGCGCCACAAGCATGAAAGGTATCACAGACCTTAAGATCGCCGTATCCGGTCTGCTTCCCGATGTCAAAAAAGACACCAAGGTTGTTGTGGATCTTCTCAAAAAAGGTGATGTGGCTGTTCTTGTATGCCCGATCGACGAATCAGCACCCAAGGACAGGATGATCCTTCCTCAGGCTCATACCATACGTGAGACCATAGAATACGGTATAAGCGCTGTCGTCACAACGGACAAAGGACTTAAGGACACACTCGACAGTCTTAAGGCTGCTCCTTCAATCGTAATAACGGATTCTCAAGCGCTTATGGCGATAAAGGACATTGTGCCCGACGAGGTGCCGCTCACTACGTTTTCAATCCTTTTTGCCAGATACAAAGGCTTCCTTACCGAAGCGGCGCTCGGAATAAATGCCGCGAAGGATCTTCACGACGGTGCAAAGATACTAGTTTGCGAAGGCTGCACGCATCACAGACAATGTAACGATATCGGAACAGTAAAGCTTCCGAAAGCGATCAAAAAGCTTACCGGAAAAGATTTTGTTTACGAATATACAAGCGGGCAGGGCTTCCCCGAAGACCTTTCCGCCTACAGTATGCTTGTTCATTGCGGAGCATGTATGGTTAGCGACAAAGAAGTTGCATACAGGCTCGGAAAAGCACAGGAATATAATATTCCGTTTACGAACTACGGAATCACTCTTGCAATGGCTTCGGGAACCCTTGAGAGAACGCTTCGCATATTCCCGAATCTTCATGATCAGATATTTGGGGGAGGTTTGTAATGGTTGAATCCAAGGGATGGGACTGGAACAATGTCCCCGAGAACGAGAAAAATGTATGGACTGAGCCCGCGATAGAAAGCTATTATCTGCTTGACCGCTGGAAAAAGAAGGGATACAAAGATTTCCTCGATCTCGGTTGCGGAATGGGACGTCACAGCATCCAATTTGCAAAAGCAGGCTTCAATGTCAGATGTTTCGACATCGAAGAAGAAGCTGTAAAAGCCACAACAGATTGGGCCGGAAGAGAGGGTCTCACTGTCGAAGGCAAAATCGGTGACATGCTCAACCTTCCGTATCCCGACGGTTCGTTTGATACGATCTTCAGTCGTAATGTCATTAATCACACCGATACCCAGGGAGTCATAAAAGCGATCTCCGAAATATACAGGGTCCTCAAAAAAAGCGGCGAATGCTATTTTTCACTGGCATCAAAAGCCACTCACGGTTTTAAGAACACGGACTGGCCGCTCATCGATCCGAATACAAAGATCTGCATGCGCGAAGGTCCCGAATACGGCGTTCCGCATTACTTCGCCGATTATGACGGCATTTATGATCTCGCTAAGGATTTTAAAGTTGAGATGATCTATCACGTGGAGAATTATTATGAGCAATTCGGACACGGGCATTCGTCGTTTCATTATCATGTGTTGATATCAAAATGAAAGTGCGGTAAGCGGCGCTCGAAATATTCGGGCGCTGTTTTTATGTGTGCAAAATACATGAAAATGCGGATTGCAGCGTTTAAAACGAAAAAAAGCTTGCTATGTGGAAATTCGCATGCTATAATAGTCGGGCATGTAAAAAGGGTGTTCCGCTGTACAGCTCCCGCCGGGACGTAGAATGAACACTGACATTTAATCAGGAGGTTCATCATGAACGACATTATCAAAAACATCGAAGCAGCTCAGTTAAAGAGCGAGATCACCGAATTCAGCGTAGGTGATACAATCAGAGTATCTTCCCTCGTTAAGGAAGGTAACCGTGAGAGACAGCAGGTATTTGAAGGCGTTGTTACAAAGAGACAGAACGGCGGCGCAAGAGAGACTTTCACTGTAAGAAAGATCTCCAACGGTGTTGGCGTTGAGAAGACATGGCCCCTTCATTCTCCCGTTGTTGCAAAGATCGAAGTTGTCAGACACGGTAAGGTTAGACGTGCTAAGTTGTTCTATCTTCGTAAGAGAACAGGCAAGGCTGCTAAGGTTAAGGAAGTCATCCGCTGATGAATTAAGCGGTTTTGGAAAGGAACGACAGGTTTTGTCGTTCCTTTTTCAATGTAGGAGGGCTGATCCCCTTTAATATAAAGGCTTTCACAAATCAATAAATTTTGTATTAACAATCACTCCCTGCGGTTGTTATTTTTTTGGCCCCGATATAAAATATTCATGTGGGGGAAACGTTAATGGACACCGAATTTGATTTTGATTTTGACAAACAGGAAAAAAAAAGCAGAAGATTTAAACTCGTCATCAAAATTTCGCTTTGGATGGTGTGTGTTTGCGTTGCCGTATTTTTGGGTTGGCTTTTTACCGTTGTCGCGCTTGAAAAGACAAATATGGTGGGAAGCAGCATGGAGCCGACGCTCTCCGACGATGACATAATCGTTGTAAACAGGATGTCATATCTGTTTTCGGACCCCGAAAGATTTGATGTCATAGTTTTTAACAGATCCGGCAAAGAGCACAGTTATTATGCCTGCAGACGTGTTTACGGGCTGCCCGGCGAAAGAGTACAGGTTCGTGACGGGATGCTGTATATAAACGGTTCTGCGATCACCGAAACCATAAACGTCGAACCGATGATAACATCCGGTCTTTACGAAGAAGAAGTTACGCTTGATGATGACGAATTCTTTGTTCTCGGTGATAACAGAAACGATTGCGAGGACAGCAGATATTTTAATTTCGGGAATGTGAGCCGTGAGGAGATAATCGGTAAAGCTTTTATAAGACTTTCGCCGTTCGGGATTATAAACAAGCTGAATCTTATAGATAAAGATTCTGATGAAGCTAAGTGATAAAGAGGAGATTTTATGGTTTATCAATGGTATCCGGGCCATATGAGCAAGGCTAAAAGACAGATGGAAGAGGATCTTAAGGTGATCGATGCGATCGTCGAGATCCTTGATGCGAGAATTCCGGTATCGAGCAAAAATCCGGATATCGATACGCTCGGGAAGAATAAATATCGTGTGATCATACTCAATAAGAGCGATCTCGCGGATCCCGAAAGGACCGCATACTATAAGAAATATTACGAAGACAAAGGCTTTTTCGTTAATACATGTGATTCGAGGAATCCCTCGGGTGTTAATGGAAGCCTCGATATCATCACAAAGGCCTGCGAGGAAAAGATCAAAAAAGACAGGGCACGAGGCATCATCGGTCGTCCGATAAGGGCTATGGTTGCAGGGATACCCAATTGCGGGAAATCAACGTTTATAAACTCGATAGCAGGTAAAGCCTGCGCCAAAACGGGAAACAAGCCCGGAGTGACAAAAGGCAGACAGTGGATCAGACTGAACAAACAGGTTGAGCTTCTTGATACTCCCGGTATCCTCTGGCCCAAGTTTGAGGACCAGCAGATCGGTATGAAGATCGCTTTTATCGGCTCAATAAACGACGATATCCTTTACCCTGAAGAACTTTGCTACTATCTGATCGGTGTTTTGAAAGAGAGATATCCCGATAATCTTAAGCAAAGATACTTTAAAGACACGGATATGCCCGAAGAGATCAATGATATCGTTAAATCGATCGCTATATCGAGAGGAGCTCTTGCAGGCGGCGGTGAACCTGATATCATAAAGGCTTCGAGACTTATAATCGACGATTTCAGAAGCGCAAGGCTCGGAAAGATTACTTTGGAGTAAGACCCACAATCCCTGAGGCGAGCCCCCGGCAGGATAAGTCCGGAATGAAATAAAGTTTTTACGAGGGTTGAGATGGAAAACAAGATTTCCGCAATAAAAGATTTATTTGCCAATTGTCCCGAAGATGAGCTTTTGGGGCTTATAAAGGATTATTCTTCCGACGAAAGAGAATCGGTAAAGAAGATCATTCATTCCGCCGAGACGAGACTCGAGAAGCTTAAGGCTGAGCGTGCAAGACTTGAAGTGATGAAGTTTTATGAGAACAAGTACGGTGAATGCGAACTTATATGCGGGATCGACGAAGCCGGAAGAGGGCCTCTCGCGGGACCTGTTTGTGCAGGAGCGGTAATTCTCAGGAAAGATGTCGAAATATTGTATCTCAACGATTCGAAGAAATTGTCGGCAAAGAAACGTGACGAATTGTTTGACAAAATAAAGGAGCTTTCGCTCGCAAGCGCCGTTGGTTTATCCGACAACAAAAGGATAGACGAGATCAATATCCTCAATGCAACATATGAAGCGATGAGAAAAGCCATTGACGGACTCGGCAAAAAGCCCGATATATTACTTAACGATTATGTCAGAATACCTGAAGTGGACATAAAGCAGGTGTCGATAACTCACGGAGATGCACAAAGTGTTTCGATCGCTGCCGCAAGCATCATGGCAAAGGTCACCAGGGACCGTTTGATGGACGAATATGACAGGCAGTATCCGGGATACGGATTTGCGGCCAATAAGGGATACGGAACACAGCAACATATCGATGCGATAAGGGAGAAAGGGCTGACGCCCATTCACAGGCTTTCTTTTGTGGGTAATTTGATCTGATTTGTTTTGAAACGGAGGAAGCATGATCGGAAAGAAGCAGAAAACCGCCGTAGCACTCGGATTCGAAAAAGGTGACGAAGCTCCGAAGATCCTTGCCACCGGTAAAGGACATGTTGCCGAAAAGATCATCGAGCAGGCAAGGGAATATAACGTCCCCGTCCATTACGATGCGAGACTTGCAAATACACTCTCCAAGCTTGATTTTGACGAATACATACCGCCCGAGCTTTACGAGGCCGTTATCGAAGTACTCATGTATGTCGACAAAGTCGATGCGGTAAGAGAACGTTTGAGGTAAACTTTCGGCTGCTGCCGAAAGTTGTTAAACGGATCATCCCCGTTAAAAGGAGACAGGCTTGAATAAAAGAGAAGTCGGAACCGTTTATGAAGAGATCGCTTCAAAAGAACTCGAAAAGAACGGTTACAGAATAATCGAGAAGAATTTTTATACGAGAGGCGGAGAGATCGATATTATTGCGAGAGACGAAGAGTACCTTTGCTTTGTCGAGGTAAAATATCGAACAGATGACAGCGACGGAGATCCGCTTGAGGCCGTAGACGACAGAAAGATAAAAAGGATATGTAAAACCGCGAGGTTCTATCTCATAAAAAACGAATATCCCGAAACGACGCCCGTCAGATTTGATGTGGTAGCGATACTCGGGGAAGAGATAAGGATCATAAAGAACGCATTTGATTATTGCGGAATCTGATGCATCAGGAAAGAGGAACTGCAAATGAAAGAGAAAGGACATCTCATTACAGCCGTTGAGCCAGGCTCGATAGCGGAAGAGCTCGGTATAGAACCCGGTTCAAAGCTTCTTGCGATAAACGACAATGTGATCGAAGATGTATTTGATTACAGATATCTTTCCCAGGACGAAGATATTGTTCTGACCGTTATCGACAAAGACGGTGAAGAGTGGGACTATGACATAGAAAAGGATTACGGAGAAGAGCTCGGTCTTGTGTTTGAGGGCGGATTGATGTCGGATTATCACCACTGCTCAAATAAATGTGTATTCTGCTTTATCGACCAGATGCCGCCGGGAATGCGTAAAACACTGTATTTCAAAGATGACGACGCGAGGCTTTCGTTCCTGCAGGGTAATTACATAACACTCACAAACATGACGGACAAAGATGTCGAAAGAATTTGCTTTTATAAGCTCTCACCCATAAACATTTCCATTCATACCCTAAACAAAGAGTTGAGAGTAAAGATGCTGCAGAATAAGCGTGCGGGCGAAGCGCTCAGACATATAAAAACTTTCGTCGACGCAGGCATAGAAATAAACGGACAGATAGTCCTCTGCAAGGGATATAACGACGGTGCTGAACTTGATTACACCTTGACGCATCTCGAAGAATATATGCCGGGACTTAAAAGCCTTTCGATCGTGCCGGTCGGAACGACCAAATTCAGGGAAGGGCTTGCGCCGCTCGAAACGTTTACCGCAGAAGAGTGCGGCAAGGTGATAAAACAGATCGAACCCTACAGGAAGTATTACAGGGAAAAATACGGAACAAGTCTTATATACGCATCAGACGAGTTTTATCTCAATTCCGGAACGCCTATACCGGCGGCCGAAGAATACGAAGGCTTCCCGCAGATCGAGAACGGCGTCGGGATGACGAGATCGTTGATAGACGAATTTGATGAAGCGTTTTCGGATTTCAAAAAGGATCCCGCTTCAAAAGACCGCCTTATGAGATGTAAATTTACATTTGTAACGGGAAAGGCGATCGAAAACATATTGCGAAGCTTACTCGAACAGATATCTGCGGAATATCCGTTCTGCGAAACCGAGGTGATCGGTATCAGAAACGATTTCTTCGGCGAAAAGATAACTGTTGCGGGGCTTATAACGGGTCAGGATATAATAGCGCAACTGAGAGAGAGAAAAAACGGGGATTTCCTTGTTATCCCTACGTGCATGCTAAGAGCGGGCGAGGATGTTTTCCTTGACGATCTGAGGATCCGCGACATTGAAACAGCTTTACAAAAAAATATACGTATAGTAAAATCTAACGGTATTTCGTTAATTAACGTACTGTGCAACGATTATGTTCCGGTACATGAGAGAGAGGTGCCTTATGAGCAAGCCGATAGTGGCGATAGTCGGCAGGCCTAATGTAGGTAAGTCAAGTTTTTTTAACGCATTATGCGGAGAGCAGATCTCGATAGTCAAGGATTATCCCGGTGTTACCCGTGACAGGATATACGGGGATGCCGAATGGCTCGGGAAAACTTTCACGATCATAGATACGGGCGGTATAGAGCCCGAAAGCAGCGATATCATCCTGAAGTCCATGCGTGAGCAGGCACAGATCGCGATCGATACCGCTGATGTGATCATTTTCATGGTCGATATCAAAGACGGTCTTACGGACCGCGACGGACAGGTGGCTGACCTCCTCAGAAGGAGCGGAAAACCGCTTATTCTTTGTGTCAATAAAGTCGACGATTTCAGGAAACTAGAAGCCGATGTCTATGAATTCTATAACCTTGGCCTGGGCGAGCCTTATCCTATCTCGTCTACGGGAAAGACAGGCTTCGGAGAACTTCTTGATGCCGTTACGGAACTGTTCCCCCGGGACGGTGAAGCAGGTGAAGAGGAAGAAAAGCCCCGTATTGCGATAGTCGGCAAACCAAATGTCGGTAAGTCTTCACTCATCAACAAACTTCTCGGCGAAAACAGATGCATCGTATCCGATATAGCGGGTACAACGAGAGATGCCATCGATACTCTCGTTAAATATGACGGCAAAGAATATATCTTCGTCGATACTGCCGGACTTCGCAGAAAAAACAAGGTTAAAGAAGAACTCGAACGGTTTATGGTCATCAGAACCGTCTCGGCGGTTGAAAAAGCCGATATCGTTATCCTTATGATCGATGCGTCGGAAGGCGTAAGCGAACAGGATGCCAAGATCGCGGGAATAGCCCACGAACGCGGCCGTGGTATCATAATCGCCGTAAACAAGTGGGATGCCATTGAAAAAGACGATAAAACGATCTACAAATATCGTGACGAGATCTTCAGAACGCTTTCGTTCATTCCGTATGCAGAAGTCATCTTTATTTCAGCGCTTACGGGACAAAGGATCGGCAAGATCTTTGATTCAATAGAGGAAGTTATTCAGAGTCAGAACTTAAGGATAAAGACCGGTGTATTAAACGAGATCATCACGGAAGCGACTGTTCTTCAGCAGCCGCCGTCCGATAAGGGTAAGAGGCTCAAGATCTTTTACGTAACGCAGGTGTCCGTCAAGCCGCCTACATTTGTATGTTTCGTTAACGACAAAGAGCTTTTCCATTTCTCGTATCAACGGTATATCGAGAATAAGATCCGTGAAACGTTCGGTTTCAACGGCACTTCGATAAAACTTCTCATTAGGGAGAGAAGCGAAAAAGAACAAACCTGAAAAATGATAAATATTTATCTTCCGGAGGCACAAAAATGAACGTATGGCTCGTGATCTGCTTAATAATTGCAGGATATCTTTTCGGGTCAATCCCTTTCGGCTATATAGTCGGAAAGTTCAACCATATCGACATAAGGAATTACGGAAGCGGTAATTCCGGAACAACAAACGCTTTCAGAACTGTCGGGAGAGTCGGCGGAATAATCACATTTCTCGGCGATTATCTTAAAGCACTTATCCCGATCCTTTTGATAAGATATGTCATATTTAAAGATGAGCCGTATATGCATCTGGCAATTTTTATCTTCGGATTTGCATGTGTGCTCGGACACAATTTCCCTGTTTGGCTTAAGTTTAAAGGCGGCAAAGGGATCGCCGTAACGGTGGGTGTATGCTCCGGTTTTGATTATTTCATAATTCCCGTGGGCATAGTTTTGTTCGGTGCGATCGTTCTTATCACCAAATATGTTTCGCTCGGATCGCTCCTTATATCACTCGTGATCCCTTTTTGGATCATATTCAGGATGAATACGGACGCTTATTATCCCTGGCTTATCGCGGTATCATGCCTTTACACGATATCCGCATTCATCATGCACAGGAAAAACATAAAACGACTCATTAGAGGCGAAGAAAACAAGATCGGACAAAGAGTTAAAATCGATAAAGATCCGAAAGAAAACAATTAATCACAAATGATTCATTGAGAGGTAGAAGAGATGACAGTTACAGTTCTCGGAGCAGGTACATGGGGAGTTGCGCTTTCTATTTTGCTCGCAACAAAAGGAACAGACGTATGTCTTTGGTCAAGTAATGAGACCACTGAGATACAGGATCTTATGAAAAACCGTAATGAGATCAAAAACCTTCCGGGAGCAAAGCTTCCCGAATCGGTACGTTTGACGAACGATCTTAAAGAAGCGATCACAAAGAACGATCCTTCTCTTATCGTATTTGCCGTTGCGTCACCTTTTGTACGTAAAGTAGCAAAGTCTGCAAGCCCTTATATAAAGCACGGCATGAGAACGGTCAATGTTGCGAAGGGTATTGAAGAAGACACTCTCAAGACCCTGCTTGAAGTTATCGATGACGAGATCCCTCAGGCAGATAACAGTGTCCTTTCGGGCCCCAGCCATGCGGAAGAAGTATCGAGACTCATCCCGACTACAGTTGTAGTCGCATCGAAAACAAAAGAAACCGCATCATTTATACAGGATACGTTTATGACTGACCGATTCAGGGTCTATACAAGTAACGACATGATCGGTGTTGGACTCGGCGGATCGATAAAGAACGTCATCGCACTTGCGGCAGGTATTTCAGACGGACTCGGGTTCGGAGACAATACAAAAGCAGCCTTGATGACAAGAGGTATCGCAGAGATCAACAGACTCGGTACAAAGATGGGCTGCAATATCGAAACACTTTGCGGACTTTCCGGAATAGGAGACCTTTTTGTTACGGCAACATCACACCACAGCCGTAATTGGAACGCGGGATATCTTATAGGTAAAGGAATGTCGGCGGAAGAGGCCATGAAAGAAGTTAAGCAGGTAGTTGAGGGCGTCTTCTGTGCCAAGGCTGCATTAAAGCTTGCGCAAAAATATGAAGTTGAAATGCCCATAATCGAACAGGTAAATTACATCCTTTTCGACCACAAGCCCGCACTTCAGGCTGTTTCGGACCTTTTCATGAGAGACAGAACAAAAGAGCACGACAATGTCCTTTGGTGAAGTTTATTGACAGAATATTTCGTGTTTTGTGATGTGAAATTTGATAAACACTGATTTTGCCCGTAATTCTTTAAGAATTTGTTGACAAATTATGAATTGGGGTATATAATCTGACTTGCTATCGTAACATTTTCGTAACAATTGTGTTGTTTGAAATGCGAGGAAAAAGATGTTAAAGTCAGTGTTTAAAAAGATTTCATATCTTTTAATAGCGACAGGCGCCATGGTTTTATTCATGGGCGTTACTTGTGTGCGCGCTGACGTGATCAAAGGTGAAACTTCACTTTGCGGAGCATCTTACATAATCGATAATTTCTATAAAAATGCCGACGACGTCATAATAGAAGACGAGGACGCATTTGTATCGACACTTCTTTCGAACGATCTTTCACTTCCCGACAATGCGGCTTTTGCAAAAGTAGATGCTTTTCTTAATGTTCGTAAAGCTGCTACGACGGATTCCGATATAATCGGTTATCTTCCCAAGAACGGATTATGTTATATCGTTTCCGATCCCGAGTACGGATTTGTCAAGATCAAATCGGGCGAACTTGAAGGCTACGTATCTACCGACTATCTCTATAAGGGTCTTCAGGCCAAAGAAAAGCTTGATGAGATTGCGCCCATTCTTGCCACGGTCAATTCGGCGGGTGTGGTTAATCTCAGAAGCACCCCTTCCACACATGAGGATAACAAAGTCGATACTCTCAACAAAGGAGAGTCTGTTTTGGTCAACAAATTGAACCAGGTCGTACTCGGTGAAGACAAATCCGAGTGGGTCAGCGTTATCTATGAAAACCAGACATGCTATATCCTCAAAAAGTACGTTGATGTCGGCAGAAATCTTGTTTACGGATGTACCGTAGAGGATGTTGTCGGCAATATCGGTATCAAGAACGTTACCGCCATGAGAGCCGGTATCATTACCGAAGCCAAGAAACATCTCGGTCTTAAATATGTATGGAGCGGCATGAGCCTTACAAAGGGTGCCGACTGCTCCGGTTTCTGTTGTGCGGTTTTCAGTAAATGCGGTTTTGACCTTGAAAATATCGCGGGTCGTTCTTCGAGCACACAGGCTGCGTCGCTCGCAGGCCGCAAAGTATCATATGAAGATGCAAAGCCCGGTGATCTTGTATTCTACAAGCTTAAGAAGGGTCGTATCAGTCATGTCGCAATTTATCTCGGCGGCGGAAAGATAATTCATGAAAGCAGTAATTCGGGTGGAGTCATTATATCCGATATTGATTGCATGAAAGTTGCTATGATCAAGAATTTCTTAGATTAATGATGGTTTGATAACAATTCTTTTGTTTTTCCCCGGGATAGATATATGCCGATATCTGTCCCGGGGTTTTTGTGCGATAAGCGAAGGCCGTCTGTTGCAAGCTTGTTTGTGAACAGACGGCTGAGTGAACGGACATCGAGCGGACTTGTACGCGAGATGTCCCGTCGCATCGAGTAGGAGTCAGCCTACTCGATGCGACGATTTGACAATTCATACCCAAAATTATATTATTAAGAACGGATTTGAACCCGGGGAGGATATAAACATGGAAGTGGCACTTATAGTATTTGTGGCCATATTAGCATTGCTTTTTGCAAAGGGTATTTACGATAAAAAGAAGAGTTTTAAGAAATTATACGCAAAAGTAGATTACGCATACGGAAAAATACCGGACAAAAAATTAAGTTCCGAAAAGATTGAAGCTTTAAAATATTATTTTAAAGAGCATTCCACCGAATATGATATCGACGATATCACCTGGAATGATCTTAGCATGGATAATTTATACAATCTAATGAATTCCTGCAGCAGCGCATATGGCGAAGAATATCTTTACGCACTCCTGAGAACTCCCGAAATGAACGAGGAAAAACTAAAAGAGCGCGGAAGACTTATCTACATATTTTCGAAGAACAGAGAAATGCGCAATACCTTTTCCACTCATTTCGCTAATATGGGTATCATGAAAAACATATCCGTATTCGAATATATGGGAAATCTTAAAAGCGCTACTCTTGAAGGTGCCGGGATTCATATATTCCTTGATTTTCTGCTCGCGCTCGCGGTTGCATATATATTTATGAACCCTCCGTTCGGTATCATCGCGTCGGTCATCATGCTTTTTGCAAACATAATCACATATTTTAAATATAAGACAAAAGTCGAGAACTACTTTGTGATAATAGCTTTTATCATAAGGTCTCTTGATTCCGCAAAGAAACTAACGAGCGAAAAATATGACGAAGTTCAGGATTATACGGACAGACTCAAGTATTGTATCAAGCAATTTAACGGTATGCGTCACGGTGCATGGCTTGTTTCGTCGACAAATACAAATTCATCGGATCTCGGACAGATCATGCTTGATTACGTGAGAATGATCTTCCATATCGATCTGATCAAATTTAATTTCATGTACAATACTTTCCTCAACAAAGAGAAAGCTTTTTACGAGATATTTGAAACCATCGGCCTTCTTGACAGTATGATAGCGGTTGCTTCTTTCAGGGAACTCATGGGAAGAAATTGTACTCCGGTGTTCGGGAGCGAAAAGAAGATCAAAGCCGACGGAATGTTCCATCCCCTTGTAGAGGATCCCGTTCCTTCGTCGTTTACTGCCGATAAGAGCATCCTTCTTACCGGTTCGAACGCATCGGGAAAATCAACATTTCTTAAAACGGTCGCCATTAACCAATTACTTTCGCAAACCGTTTATACGGCGCTTGCAAAAAGCTACGAGACCACATTTTTCAACATAATGTCGTCCATGGCTTTAAAAGACGACATTATCGGCGGTCAGAGTTATTATATAGTCGAGATCAGATCTCTTAAGAGGATCATTGAAAGGATCAATGAAAAAGTACCCGTTCTTGTATTCATAGACGAAGTATTAAAGGGCACGAACACGCTTGAGAGAATAGCGGCTTCATCAAGGATATTGTTATCTCTTGCGACATCAAATTCAATATGTTTTGCCGCAACGCATGATATCGAGCTGACGTTCATCCTCGAAAACTATTATAAGAATTTCCATTTCGAGGAGCAGGTAAGCGAAAATGAGGTAATATTTGATTACACTCTTCGTGACGGAAGAGCGGTCACAAGAAATGCCATCAAATTGCTTTCGATACTCGGCTATCCCGACGAGATCATCGAAAGCGCGACCGACATGGCACAAAGCTATCTAAACACAAACGAATGGAAGGTTTTATAACCTATGGAAGAACTCTACACACGCCTAAGCGATGTTAAAGACATGCAGCTGTCACCGCTCATGGAGCAGTACAAATCTGTTAAAGACGAGTACCATGACTGCGTTCTTTTCTACAGACTCGGAGATTTCTACGAGATGTTCTTTGAAGACGCGGTAAATGTATCGGCAGAACTTGAGCTTGCCCTTACGGGGAAAAACTGCGGTCTTGACAAACGTGCCGCGATGTGCGGAATACCGTTTCATTCATATGAATCATATCTTTCCCGTCTTGTCGGGAAAAACTACAGGGTCGCTATCTGTGAGCAGGTGGAGGACCCTGCTCTTGCCAAAGGGCTTGTTAAAAGAGAAGTCATAAGGATCGTTACTCCCGGAACCAATATGTCCGCCGAAGCCCTTGACGAGAAAAGCAATTCATTCCTTATATGCGTTATTTTTGATGATAATGCTTATGGAATCGCGGCCGCAGATATCTCTACCGGAGAATTTTACGCAACCGAGTGTAAGACTGTCTCTGAAGCGCATGATGAGATAATGCGTTACAGCCCCCGCGAGATCCTTTGCAACGAAAAGACGGGAGCGAGCGGGCTCAGACTTGATGATATTGACCCTTCGGGTAATCTTTATCCCTCAGTGATCGACAAAAAAGACGAAGCAGACGGATGTGCCTGCCTTATCGGTCATTTCGCAGGTAAAGAAGAGATCGAGGCCATGAGGGGAGATTTTCCCGCAGGCATGACAGCCGCGGCAAATCTTTTCACATATCTTAAAAACACACAGAAGAACGACCTTTCGAACCTTACGAAGATATCGACTTACTGTCGAAGCCGCTATATGGTGGTCGACAATTCCACACGCAGAAATCTTGAGCTTACGGAGACGATGCGTGACAAGGAGAAAAAGGGATCACTGCTCTGGGTTATCGACAGATCGCGTACAGCGATGGGCGGAAGACTCTTAAAAAGCTATATCGAGCAGCCACTTCTCGATCCCGAAGAGATCAATCTCAGGCTCGACTGCGTCGAGGAACTCAAAAACAACATGATAGACCGCGAAGAGATCAGGGAATATCTCGGAACAGTCTATGATCTTGAACGCCTCTCGGGGCGTATAAGCTACAGAAGTGCCTCACCGCGTGATCTTAAGGCATTCGGTTCGTCATTATACACGTTACCTGCCGTAAAAGATCTTTTAAAGGGATTTGACAGCACAATTATTAAGAGTATATACGAATCCTTCGATACGCTTTACGATCTTTTTGAACTGATCGACAACGCGATAAGCGAAGAACCGCCTCTAGCGATCAAGGAAGGCGGTATCATAAAGGCCGGTTTTAATGCCGAAGTAGATACGCTCAGAAATGCAAAAACAGAGGGAAAGAACTGGCTTCTCGAGCTTGAGGGCAGAAAACGCGAAGAGACCGGTATCAAAAATCTGAGGATCAAATACAACAAAGTTTTCGGATACTATTTTGAAGTAACAAATTCGTTTAAGAATATGGTACCGCAGGACTGGGTCAGAAAACAGACTCTTACGGGCGCCGAGCGTTATACGAACGAAGAGCTCAAAGATCTCGAGGACAAGATACTTCATGCCCAGGACAGATTATTCTCTCTCGAATACGATATTTTTAACGATATACGTGATACGATCTCGGAAAACATATCACGAATACTTCAAACCGCCCATTGTATAGCCGTGATAGACGCAATGTGCAGTATAGCCCTGGTTGCCGAAAGGAACAATTACATAAGACCCGTTGTCGATAACGGAAGTGTTCTCGATATCATCGAAGGACGTCATCCCGTCATCGAGCAGATCATCGGGAGAGAAAAATTCGTCGATAACGATTGCCTTTTAAACGACAAGTCAAGCAGAGTGCTTTTGATAACCGGTCCGAATATGGCCGGAAAATCGACATATATGCGTCAGACAGCGCTTATCGTACTCATGGCGCAGTGCGGTTTCTTTGTACCCGCAAAAAAGGCGCATATCGGCATCGTGGATCGCATATTTACGCGAGTGGGCGCATCTGACGACCTTTCTTCGGGTCAAAGTACGTTTATGGTGGAAATGAACGAAGTATCCGTCATAGTGAGAAATGCGACCGCCAAGAGCCTTATAATCCTCGACGAGATCGGGCGCGGTACAAGTACGTTTGACGGTCTTGCGATTGCATGGGCCGTGCTTGAACATATCTGTAACAAAAATACCATCGGTGCCAAAACGATGTTTGCGACGCATTATCATGAGCTTAACGAACTCGAAGGTCGTCTCGAAGGCGTAATAAATTATTGTGTTGCCGTTAAGGAAGAAGGCGAAGATATAGTCTTTCTTCGCAAGATAATCAGAGGCGGCGCCAACAGAAGTTACGGTATCGAAGTCGCTAAACTTGCGGGACTTCCGCGTTCTATCATAAAGAGAGCCAAAGAGATCACAAAGCTTCTCGCAAGCGACGAGATAACCGGAAGGATCGAGAACGACCTCTCACCGAGAAGAAAGAAAAAAGGTTCCGTCGGAGAAGGGCAATTTAATCTTTTTGACGTTGCCGCACAACAAAATGAAGACATTAATACCGCTCAAACCAATGAGAAGGACGAATATGAAAAAGAGCTGATCAGGGAGATAAAAGATATCGATCTGACAACCCTTACTCCCATAGATTGTCTAAATTTCCTCAGCGATATAAAGGACAGATTACAGAAAGGACATAGCTAATGATCAACATCCTCGATACGGAAACGATCAACAGAATAGCTGCCGGTGAAGTGATCGAAAGACCTTCATCAGTTGTAAAAGAGCTTGTCGAAAACGCCATAGACGCTTCGTCAAGCAGTATTACCGTTGAGATAAAAGGCGGCGGAAGCGATCTTATAAGGATTACGGACAATGGTTGCGGTATCGGAAAAAGCGAAGTTAAAAAGGCTTTTCTGCCTCATGCCACGAGTAAGCTAAAAAACGCTTCCGATCTTTTTTCGATAAGCACTCTGGGGTTCAGAGGCGAAGCGCTACCGAGCATAGCAAGTGTTTCGGACACCGAGATAATCACAAAGGAAAAGGATTCTCTTCTCGGAGTCAGATATGAGCCCGGTAAATCCGAAGAGGTTACGGAAGTCGGAGCCCCCGACGGAACTACGATCATTGTAAAAGACATATTTCAAAAGATCCCGGCAAGAAGAAAGTTTCTTAAATCGGCCGCTACAGAAACGGCATATTGCAGCGATGTTATCGAAAAAACAGCGATCGCCAATCCGGGTATATCCTTCAGGCTCATAAGCAACGGTCGTTCCGTTTTCTTTTCAAACGGCAACGGAAGTGTCAAAGACATCATCTATACAATGTACGGACGCGAGATGAGCGACAGCCTTGTTCCTGTCGAAAGCACCATGGGAACCGTAAGGATCTCGGGATTCATCGCAAGACCCATAGTTGCCCGCGCAAACAGATCCGAAGAATATTATTATGTAAACGGCCGGTATATCCGTAACAAAACGATCACGAAAGCGATCGAAGACGCATATGCGCCCTTTTTGATGCAGCACAAATATCCTTTTACCGTTCTTTTCCTCGATGTCGATAAGGATATGGTAGATATCAACGTTCATCCCGCAAAACTCGAAGTGAGATTCAAAGAGTCCGCGCCGGTCTATGATATTGTTTATCATGCCGTAAAGAATACGCTTGAGAATCTTGCGACGATCCCCAAGGCTCTTCAGGAACCCACATTTAAGCCTTTTAAGAGCGCTTATGAGAGTAAAGACTCCTTAATGTCATCGTATAAAAGCGCTCATGATGGTAAAGACAACGCAATGTCATCGTATAAGAGCGCTTATGAGAGTAATGATACCGCAACCTCTTCGTATAAAAGCGCTCATGAAGCAAACAGCACGTCCCCGGTTTCATATAGTAGCGCCGATACGCAAAATGACGCAAATAAAACATTCGGATATGCAGGAACACAAAAGCGTGCCGGCACATATACGGATACTTTAAATATCATAAAAGATTACGTCACTTCTCCCGTAAAACCCGATAAAGAGCAGCCCGCGAGAAAAGATCTTTCGCTTGAGGAAAAAGGCTTCTTTAATGCAAATACGGTCGCGGACAGGAGCGAAGAAAGCAGAGAGCTGTATAAAAACGCTTCCCAGTTCAGACTTGATGCCGAGACCGGAAACATGAGCGAAGAGACCAAAGATGATTTTAAAAAGAATCTTAATGCTGATTTTAACATCATCGGACAGGTGTTCGATACATACTGGCTTATATCTCACGGAGACGAAGCATTCTTTATCGACCAGCATGCCGCTCACGAAAAGATACTTTACGAACGCTTCATGAACATGGCGACCGAGGAGCTTTGTACTCCCCAAACGCTTATGCCCGGGGTTTGCGTTTCCCTGAACGGTAAACAGGTCGAGTGCCTCGAAAACAATCTGGAGACTTTCAGGACCCTCGGTTTTGAGATAGAGAATTACGGTGGAAGAGAATATCTGCTTACCGCCGTTCCGATGCAGGATCACGGCATCGATCCCAAAGATCTTTTCCTCGAATTCTTAAATGATATGCAGGATAAGTCGTTTGAGAAAGAAAAAACGTTGTCTCTGCGGGAACAACTCGCCACAAGAGCATGTAAAGCCGCGATAAAAGGTAATTCAAAAATATCTTACGAAGAAGCCAAAGTGCTCATTGAAGAGCTTTTGAACGCAAAAGATCCGTTTAATTGTCCGCACGGCAGACCGGTGTTCATAAGCATTACCAAAGAAGAGATCGAAAAGATGTTTAAGAGGATCGTTTAATGAAAGAAAAGATCAAATTGATGATCATAGCGGGACCGACGGCTGTCGGCAAAACTTCGGCATCTGTCAGTATTGCGAAAAGGATCGGCGGAGAGATAATATCGGCCGATTCGATGCAGGTATACAGAGGTATGAACATAGGTACCGCAAAGATCACCGAAGAAGAGAAGGACGGTATCACGCATCATCTCATAGATATCTGTGATCCCTTTGAGGATTTCAGCGTTATCAGGTTTAAAGAACTTGCGAGAAATGCCGTTTATGATATATATTCGCGCGGTAAGGTCCCGATAATCGTCGGAGGAACGGGATTTTACATTCAGGCGCTTCTCTATGACATCGATTTTACGGAATATGACGATGAGCTCTCTGAGAAGACTAAAGAAGATATCCTTTTGAGATTTAACGGTGATGCCGAAAAAATGCACGAACATCTCAAAAAGATCGACCCCGAATCCGCTGCCGCTATCCACATGAACAACAGGAAAAAAGTGCTTCATGCCATAGAATATTACGAAATAACCGGCAAAAAGATCTCCGAGCATAACAATGAAGAGAGAACAAAAGAATCGCCCTATGATTTCAAATATTTCGTGATAACCGACGACAGGGAAAAGATTTACGAGCGTATCGACAAAAGAGTGGATAAGATGATCAGCGCAGGACTTGTGGAAGAAGTCGTTTCTCTTCGTCAAAAGGGTCTTACGCAAAAAAACATTTCGATGCTTGGCCTTTCGTACAAGGAGATCGACGATCATCTTAACGGCCTGATCACACTTGACGAAGCGGTTCGTCTCATAAAAAGAGATACACGTCATTTTGCCAGAAAGCAGCTTACATGGTGGAAAAGAGAGAAAGAGATAACATACGTAGACAGACGTGATTTTTGCGATGAAGAAGCAATGATAACTTTTATGTGTTCCGTTTTTTGAACAACTATAGTATAATATTTAAGTCATTTTTTATGAAGCGTAACAAACGGAGGAGTTATGTCAAAAACTTACGGTATCGATCTCGGTACAAGAGTGCTGAAGATCTATAAGAAAAACGAAGGCGTGATCTATGACGCCAAGAACATCATTGCGGTCGCCGACGGCAACAGGATAATTGCGGTGGGAGACGAGGCTTTTGAAATGTTCGGTAAAGCGCCTTCCAATATTGAGGTAACTTATCCGGTCAAATACGGTGTTATCGCAGACATCAAGCATATGCAGGCCATGCTCAATATTGTTTTCGAAGAGCTCTCGGCCACGCACGGAAAGCTTAACGGAAGCGATTTCATAGTTACCGCGCCTACCGATATCACGGAAGTTGAGAAAAAAGCTTTCATCGACCTTGTGGCCAGCACGAATATCAAACCACGTAAAGTAAAGATCGTTGAACGCCCCATAGCGGACGCTCTGGGTGTCGGACTTAACGTCACTGACGCAAGCGGCGTGATGGTTGTCGATATAGGTGCAGACACCACCGAAATATCGGTCCTTTCGCTCGGTGGTATAGTTCTTAGCAGGCTTATCCCCATCGGAGGCAACAAGTTCGATGATGATATAATTTCAGCCGTTAAGAAGAACTACAACCTTATCATCGGAAACAAGACGGCCGAGATCATCAAGATAAATCTTGCGACAGCCGTACTTCCCGACGATGACAAGATCAAAGCGATCAAGGTATACGGACGTGACGTTGTAAGCGGTCTGCCCGTTGAAAAGGAGATCGACAGCGCATTTGTTTATACCGCGATAAGAGAGCATCTTCAAAATATCGTGGACAGCGTAAGGATGATCCTTGAGCATACACCTCCGGAGATCGCGTCCGATATCATTGACAGCGGTATCTATGTAACCGGCGGTTCCGCAAGCATCAACGATCTTGCGAAACTCCTCGGAACAGAAACCGAACTTGCGGTAAATATCTGCAAAGATCCCGCCAATTCGGTCGCACTCGGTATCGGCAGGATCATCGAGAGCCCCGAGCTCGACAGCCTGTCATACGTATTAAAACAGATGAATTATAAGGATTGATCATGAAGCCTAAGATCAAGAATAAAGTCAGAAAGAAGATCGTAGTAAACCCCAAAATCGTATTTTGGGGTCTTACGGTCTTTTGTGTGATTCTTATCATAGTGTCCTACAGATTTTCGGATACGTTTTCATCGATAAAGAACGTTATCGGATCGATCGTGGCACCCATGCAAAAAGGTATCAACGATTTCGGTGATTATCTCGAGGACAAAGTGGATCATTTCTCCGATATGGATAAACTCATAGAAGAGAACAACGCCCTAAAAGCGCAGATAGACGATCTTAAGAACACAAACCAGATACTCAACCAGGAAAAATACGAGCTTTCATATTACAGGGATCTGTATGAACTTGACGGACTATACGACCAGTACAAGAAAGTGGCCGCCAAAGTAATCAGTAAAGATCCCAACAGCTACAGCGGAGAATTCATTATCGATAAAGGCGAAAATGACGGTATCTTAAAGGATATGAACGTTCTTGCCGGTAACGGTCTCGTCGGTATCATTACCGAAACCGGAAGCAATTGGGCGCGCGTCCGTACAATAATCGACGACGCGAGCAAAGTCAGCGGAATGTTCCTTAAAACATCCGACACATGCATCGTTACGGGAGATCTCGAGCTCATCGACAAAGGATACATAAACGTTTCGCAGATAAGTCTTAACGCACAGATTTATGACAATTACGAAGTGGTAACATCATACATAAGCGATAAATACCTTCCCGGTATCCTTATCGGTTATGTGAGCGATATCGGTGTCGATTCAACAAAGCTCACGCAACAATGCAGGCTTACGCCGGTAGTCGATTTTCAACATATAGATGCTGTTCTTATAATCACACAGCTTCGTGAGCAATACGACGGCATCAGCGAGGTTTTTAAGAGTGATAATTAGAGGCATAGTACTTTTATTCGGATCTTTTATCCTGTATGTGCTTCAGACCGGGCTGTTTTCGTCATTTTCGCTTGCCGGAGTGGTTCCCGATCTGTTGATGATACTTGTCGTTTCGGTAGGTTTCATGCGCGGCAGGACAAAAGCAATGCTTGCGGGTCTACTTTGCGGATTTTATATCGATTGCTGTTACAGCTCCGTGATCGGAATATTCCCGCTCTTTTACATAATCGTCGGAAACCTCTCGGGTTTTGCCCATAAGATATATGACGACGACGACCACATGACACCCCTATTGCTCACCGCTGCCGGTGAATTCCTTTATAATCTCATGTATTTCGTCGTTTTTTATCTTTTGCAGGGCAAGACAAACCTTACTTTTTACATCTACAGGATAATGATACCTCGAGTCGTATATACCGTCCTTGTGAGCATCATCCTGTACAAGATACTTAAATACACGAATCTGTTTTTACTCCGTTTCGACAGGGATGCGGAATAAAAATGCAGGGTTAATGAACTTCGGAGAATCAAAATGCTTGATATTATTCTTGAAAAACTTAAGAAAATATTCAGCTCACGGCTTATCTATCTGATATTGCTGTCTTTTATCCTGTTCATCATCCTTATCGTCAGGATCTACGAACTTCAGGTACTTGAAACATCTGCCAAAGGAGACAACGGCGGAAGCGTAGTCACAAACAATTCTTATAAAACAAATCAATATCGTTTCACGGACAGTACAAGAGGACGTATATTCGACAAGAACGGCAATATCCTTGCCGACAATACGGAAAGCTACAATATCGTAATGGGTAACAGCGCCCTCCTTTCGACAAACCAGGAAAAGAACGAGATGATCCACGAACTCATCAAGATCATCGAAAAAAACAATAAAACACTCGAGCTTGATTTTGCGATCGAATACGTAAATGACGAATTTGTATTTAATCTTAAAGAAATGGCGCTTTTGCGCTTTAAGAAGAACGCATACGGCTTAAAGAGCGTTTCGGATCTGAGCACCGAACAGATCGCCGCATCGGCGGAAGATGTATATAATTTCCTCAAAAACGGTGACAAAGCCAGCCGTATGTTCGGTATCAGCGATGATTATTCGATAGAAGAGACACTTAAGATCATGTCCGTAAGATATGCTCTTTTCACTCTCAATCCCCAATACGCACAGTTTACGATATGTACAAATGTCGACAAGAAGACGATCGCGGCAATAGAAGAGAATTCCGCTTCGCTTCTGGGAGTTGAGATAAAGCAGGTTTCCACACGCAAATATTATGATACGCTTTATTTCTCGCATATCATCGGTTATACGGGCTCAATGAGCGAGGAAGAAACGGAAGACCTTAATGATTCAGAGGAATTTGACGAACCCGTATATAACACGTCCGACCAGATCGGAAAAACGGGTATCGAAAAAGAACTCGACAAAGTGCTGCGCGGTCAAAAGGGTAAAGTAAACCTTTCTCTCACGGTAAGCGGAAAGGTTATTTCTACCGAAACCATAACAAACCCCGTTGCAGGGTCCGATATATATCTGACGCTCGACAGAGAACTGCAGATAGCGCTTTACCACATTCTCGAGAACAATATTGCGGCTATCCTTCGTTCAAAGATAGTAAATTCGTTCAGTTACGGCGGTAAAGGAAAATCGGCTTCGCAGATCACCATTCCGATCTACGAGGTTTACAATGCGTTCTTCGATAATTCGGTCATTGATTTCAAACATTTTCAGGAACCCGATGCGACCGCACTTGAGAAGAGAGTTTACGGCCTGTACCTCAACAAAAAATCTTCTGTATTTAACCTGATCAGAAAAATACTCGATTACGACAATCCGATCAGCAATGCCGAGCTCGGAGACGAATCGATGGGTTATGTAAGTTTCATTTATTCGCTCCTTAAAAACAACGGGATCATAAAGAAAGAGCTCATAAACGAAAAAGATACGACATACATCAAATATGCGGACAACAAGATCTCGCTCTGCGAATTTATCAAATATGCGATAGATAACCAGTGGGTCGATCTTTCATCCATAAATGTCGGTGACGATTACAATACAAACCGTGAGACATACGACAAGATAATAAATAAGATCTTTTTAAGTCTCAATCACAATGACGATTTCGACAAGATCCTCTACAGAATGCTTGTCTTTAATCTTACGCTCACAGGCAGGGAGGTTTGTCTTCTTCTTTACGACCAGGGCATCATCGAATATAACGCAAATGACTACAACAAGCTTTCAAGCGGCAGTACATCGGCCTACAGTTTCGTCCTCAATAAGCTCGAAACTCTTGAAATAACGCCCGGTATGCTTGCGCTTGAGCCTTGTTCCGGATCGATCGTTATAACCGATGTAAAAACCGGAGACGTCAAAGCAATAGTCACTTACCCGAGCTACGACAACAACCGTCTGGCCAACAAACTGGACTGGGATTATTACCAGAAGCTCATAAACAACAAAGCGACTCCTCTGCTTAACAGACCGGCCATGCAGGTTACGGCCACGGGTTCGACCTTCAAACCCCTCATGGCTCTTGCCGGTATCGGTGAAGGCATCATAACGACTCAGACCAAGATAAACGACAAAGGAATATTCGAGCTCGTCGATCCGTCCCCGAAATGCTGGAAATATCCCGGAAACCACGGATCCCTAAATCTTACGCAGGCAATTCAGCACTCATGCAATTATTTCTTCTACGAAGTGGGATATGAGATGTCGCTTGACCAGGCCGGACTATATTCGGATTCGCTGGGTATTTCAAAGATACAGAAATACGCGGCATATTTCGGGCTTTCCGATAAATCCGGTATAGAAGTGCCCGAATCGCTGCCCGCGATATCGAGTACCGACGCCGTAAGAACGTCTATCGGATATTACCATTCCTTCGCACCCGTACAGATTTCCAGATACGTTACGGCGATAGCAAACAAAGGCCTTGTTTTCAATCTTTCGCTCGTTGACAGAATAGAAGACAAGGAAAAAAATACAATTGAAGATAAGCAGGCTGAAGTGTATAATCAGATTGATATCTACTCGGATTCGGAATGGAATGCCGTTCAGAAGGGTATGTATAACGTAGTTAACACATCAGCAAACAGCCTTAACAATCTTTACGGCGATCTTGGATTTGAAGTTGCGGGCAAAACAGGAACAGCTCAGGTAAGTCTTACTCACCCGAGCCACGCCTTGTTCATTTCGTTTGCTCCTTATGACGATCCCGAGATCAGTGTAACGGTAGTTATCCCCAACGGTTATGCCTCGGCTAACGCGGCCAAGCTCGCCCGCGAGGTATACGGTCTGTACTTTAACGACGAGAACAAAGAGGCACTCCTCAGCGGTGATCTTACAACCACCAGCGTTACAAACATCGTTGTATCCGACTGATGAAATCGTCATACCGTTCGGAACATATTTCTGTCGGAATCAAAAAGAAGGGGAGGAGCATCGGATGGAAAATGCCGTAACAATTAAAGCCAGCAGCAACGGCATCACCGTTCTGCTTGACGGCAGCAAAACATTTGAAGAGATAAATTCTGCCGTTGCAGCCAAATTCAAAGCTTCGGCATCATTTCTCGGAGACGCGAAAATGGCAATTTCATTTTCCGGTATGGATCTTTCCGAAGATCAAAAGAAAGAATTGTTAAAAACGATCGGTGACAATTGCCGACTTGACGTAACGGCTTTCTATGACAATACCGAAGAGATGAAAAAAGCCGAAAGTGTCAGATTTACAAAAGAGATCATGAAAGATCCTTATCTGGCAAGATTTTACAAAGGTAACCTTCGTTCGGGACAATCGCTTGATACCGAAAACAGTATCATAATACTCGGAGACATAAATCCGGGTGCGTCGGTGGTTTCGAACGGCAACATAATCGTTCTCGGAGCGATCAAAGGCACTGCCTTTGCGGGGGCAATGGGTAATAAGAATGCGTTTATTTTCGCTCTCGAGATGAACCCGATGCAGGTCAGGATCGCGGATACGATAGCACGTGCGCCCGACAAGCCCGACAAATCTCAGGCGGCATCGCAACCGAGGATCGCATTTCTCGAGAACGATACGATATATATCGAGCCTGCGGGCAAAAATATCATCAACGATCTAAAATTAACGGAGGAATAAGAAATGGGAGAAGTAATTGTTGTTACGTCCGGTAAAGGCGGTGTCGGTAAAACAACCACTACAGCCAATGTCGGAACAGGACTCGCAAAACTCGACAAAAAAGTCGTTCTCATCGATACCGATATAGGTCTTCGTAACCTTGACGTGGTAATGGGTCTCGAGAACAGGATCGTATATAATCTTGTAGATGTAATAGAAGGAAATTGCCGTATAAAGCAGGCACTCATCAAAGACAAGAGATATAACAACCTCTACCTGCTTCCTTCGGCCCAGACAAGAGACAAGACGGCTGTTACGCCCGATGAGATGAAGCAGCTTTGCGATCAGCTCAGAGACGACTTCGACTTTGTCATTATGGACTGCCCCGCAGGTATCGAGCAAGGCTTCAGAAATGCCATAGCAGGTGCCGACAGGGCTCTCGTGGTAACCACTCCCGAAGTGTCGGCAGTCAGGGACGCAGACCGTATCGTAGGTCTTCTTGAAGCCAATGAAATGAAAAAGACTCAGCTCATCGTAAACAGATTAAGAGTGGATATGGTTGCACGCGGCGATATGATGTCAAGTCAGGACGTTGTTGACATCCTTGCGATAGACCTTATCGGTATTGTTCCCGATGACGAAAACATCGTAATCTCGACAAACAACGGTGAACCTCTTGTAGGCAATGATTCTCTTGCCGGCCAGGCATACATGAACATCTGCAGGAGACTTGCGGGAGAAGAAGTACCTTTCCTTGATCTGAATGCAAAAAAAGGTTTCTTCGGAAGATTGTTCGGCAAGAAAAAATGATCGTTAGTCTTAAGAACAAAGAGAGGGGTTAAAACATGTCATTCTTAGATATTTTTAAAAAGAAAACAGTCTCTTCGAGTAACATTGCAAAGGGCAGACTTCAGCTTGCCCTCGCTTCCGACAGAGCAGGTTGCTCGCCTGAGATCATGGAAAAGATCAAAAACGATATCATAAGCGTTATCTCAAAATATATCGAGATCGACGTTGCGGGACTTGATATCAAGATTCAGCAAACCGAGGGTGAGAACGGCGAAGGTCTTGTTCCCGTACTTTACGCCAATATCCCCGTTAAGGAGATCAGAAGAGGTTGAAACAGTTCAAGCTTTTTACCGCTATCAGAGAGTACGACTATAAAAGTTTTTCCGTGATGCTGTTACTTACGGTGTACCTCATCGGAGGCATCAGCATCTACATGATGTACATCCTCGAAGACGGAGACGATGCTTTCCTTAAAAAACAGATATTTGGCTACGTTGCAGGAATCGTTATAATCATATTCTTTACTTTTTTTGATTATCATCTGTTGGCAAAATTTTTTATAGTCGCATATGTGATAGGTATCGGCTTGCTGCTCATCTGTCGTTTCAGCAACAGCGGTTTTATATACGGATGGGCACACTACGATGCCAGGAGATGGATAAAGATCGGAGGTAATCATACAGCCGATTCGGGATTTGAATTCCAGCCATCCGACGTTGTCAAAGTCGCCTTGATAATCTTTTTTGCGAAATATTTCGAACTGTGCAGGAAGAAGATCGTAAAGCTGTGGGTACTCGGGCTTTCGCTTGTGTTCATAATGATACCCACATTCCTTATCCTTACACAGACCGATCTTTCAACAAGTATTGTACTTGTATTGCTTTACGCGTCGATGGTATTTGTTTCGGGAGTTCCGTTCAAATTTATCCTGCCGATAGCGGGAGTTTCGATACCGATACTCGGAGGCCTGTATTGGTACGTGCAACAGCCGTTTCAGGTACTTCTTAAGGATTACCAGCAAAACAGGCTTCTGGCCTCACAACACCCCGAGCTCTATCCGGAGCTCACTTATCAGCAGACAAATGCCGCTGCCGCGATAAGATCGGGAGGTTTGTACGGCAAGTTTTTTGCCGAAGACAAAACTCTCACGGGCACAAGATATGTTCCCGTTAAGGAAAGTGATTTTATCTTTACCGGGATCGCCGAGGAATTCGGCTTTATAGGGTCTGTTGTTGTGATATGTTTGTTTTTGTTGCTTGTTATTTTGTCATTCAGGATAGCAAGGCGAGCCAAAGACTATCTCGGAAAGATGATAGCCATAGGCATCGGTTCGCTGTTTGCATTTCAGGTATTTATCAACATCGGAGTTGTAACGTCGTTGCTTCCCAATACGGGAATCCCGTTGCCTCTGATGAGTTCGGGACTGTCATCCCTGCTTGTTTACCTGGGTATGATTGGGATGCTACTAAATATCAGTCTGCAGCCGGCTCAAAAAGTCGTAAAAGTTGAGGATGAATTTGAGGCTCTTAATGATTGATATGTTCCTTTGCGGAGGAAATTCGGATGAATATTGGGTTTATAGCGCATGATACCAAGAAAATGCTGATGCAAAACCTTTGCATCGCATATTGTGATATTTTGCGCGATCATACGCTTTATGCTACTCAAACGACAGGAAGGCTTATAAGCGAAGCTTCGGGTCTTTCCGTACATAAATGTCTCGCCGGGCCTTTGGGCGGAGAGCAGCAGCTCTGTTCGCTCATAGAGCACAACGAGATCGATATCGTTTTTTATCTGCGCGATCCGCAGGAACATACAAGACTATTGCCTGATATGCAAAGCGTTCTTACTTTGTGTGACATGCATAACATACCGATTGCAACAAACCTTGCAACCGCCGAGCTCCTTATAAAGGCGCTCGAGAGGGGAGACCTTAATTGGCGAGAATTGTATCATTGATACTAGCTTGTGTCGTGCTTCTTACGGGATGCACCCTTAGGGGAAGTGAATATACTTCCTCTTTTTTTGCTACGGATTACCGTAACGAAAGAGATAAAAGAGATGCACAGAACACGGAAAAGAACGAAGAAAATATAATAACGGAAGCTCCCCGGGCAGAAGAAGACGATGACGACGACATAAGCTTTATGTACGAAGATATCTGTTATTCCACAACGGATACCCCGGTCGAAAAACTTGAAAACGAATCCGAATATATAAGCGCGCTCGCGTTTAATATCAATACGACTTCCATTCTGTATTCAAAACATATGCACGAAAAGATCTATCCCGCAAGTACGACAAAGTTGATGACGGCTCTTCTCGCAATCAAACATTGCGAGATGGATGATATAGTCACTATAGATGAAGACAATTGCGGTATAACAGTGAGGGGTGCGCAGTTATGCGGATTTGCCGAGGGAGATACCCTTACGATGCGCGATCTTTTGTATTGTCTTCTCGTATATTCCGGAAATGACGCAGCGCTCGCCATAGCAAGGCATGTCGGTCAGACCGAAAGACAGTTCATCCGCATGATGAACAGCGAAGCAAAGGAACTGGGATGCATAAACACGAGCTTCGTAAATCCTCACGGTCTTCACGATCCAAACCACTATACGACGGCATACGATATGTATCTTATCTTTAACGAGTGCCTCCGTTACGATGCTCTCAAAGAGATCTTCAGATCGACGGGATATACCGTTACGATGCATACTTCTTCGGGTATCGAAAAAACACTTTACATGGAACCCACAAATCTTTATTTTATGGGTACGTATGACGCCCCTTACGGTATAACCGTTTGCGGAGGAAAAACGGGAGATACCGTTTCGGCCGGAAAATGCCTCATGCTCTACAGCGAAGATTACGACGGACAAGGCTTTATAACCGAGATTTTCGGCTCTTCGACAAAGGAAAAATTATATACCGAAATGAACAGAATATTTAACTATATTTTACAGCCCACGACTTGAATAAAACGCCCCAAAATAGTATAATTTAACTATCAAAAACCGAAAGGGGCGATCATTATGATACAGATAATTGCCGGTGGCAAGGGTAAGGGGAAAACTAAGATTCTTCTCGACAAAGTAAACACGGAGGTTGCACAGTCTAAGGGAAGTATAGTTTATCTGGATAAGAACACCAAGCACATGTATGATCTCCATAAGAAAGTAAGACTTATCAACGTAAAGGATTATTGTGTTGAAACACATGAAGAATTTCTTGGTTTTATCTGCGGAATTATCTCTCAGGATCATGATCTTCAAAAAGTTTTTCTTGATTGCTTTTTAAATATTTCATGTATCGAAGGAACAGACATTTCATACGTACCTATCATTGAGAAGCTTGATGTTATCTCGAGCAAGTTTGATGTTGATTTTGTTATAAGTATGTCCGTAGATGCGGCAGATATGCCCGAATCGATCAAAGAAAAGGTGATCGTTGCCTTATAAAGATGTATAGAGAAGATAACGTTGTCAATTTTAACGGTCGGCAGGGAAGTCCTTCGGGGCACCCTGCCGGGCCTGACAGAGAGAATAAACGTCCCGTCAGAAAACAGAAGAAGCATAAAAAGCGCAGCCCTTTCTCGGTGGGTGCGTTTATTTTGTTTGGAATATTTATCTATCTGGTTGTCAACTTTATCATCATGATAAATCGTGACAAAGTATCTTTCTATGAAGTAAAAGCGGCACAACTGAGCTATGATACGACATTCAAGGGGATAGCGATAAGAGACGAGAAGCTCATATATGCCGACTATTCCGGATATGTAAGCTATTTTGTCAGAAACAAGAAAAAATCCGCAAAAAACAGCATAATCTATTGTGTCGATTCCATGAGCAACACATATAACGCTCTCAAAAAAGATTTCGGAAACGACAAACTCGATAAATCCCAGATCAAAGAAATAAAATCTTCGATAGGCCGTTATCTTGAGGGGGACTCGACGACCATAATAGGAAATATCGGAGAGTTTAAAGACCAGCTCGGTTCGATGATCTATGATTTCGTCAACAACAACATGATAGAGAATCTTAAGGATTATGTCGAGAACGGTATGACCGGAAGTTCTTTCCATGTTTTCAGATCGCCGTTTTCGGGTGTTGTTTCGTTTAAATGCGATACCTTAAACGGCATAACCGCCGATATGGTCACCGCTGACATGTTCGATAAAGCTCCCGAGATCAAAAATCTCAGAAGTGCCGGACTGATCTCGGCGGCAGATGCTGTTTATCGCATATGCGAAGACGAAAACTGGACGATTGTATGCAAAGTCACGGAAGATTTCTACGTCGACAATGTCGGAACACGTGAAGCCAAAGTCCTTATCGGCAACAAAACGACTCCTGTAACTGTAACAACAACGCCTTATTCGATAGGTAATGACTATTTTGTCGAGATAAAGCTCAACAATTATATGTCAGAATTCATCGATGACAGACTTCTTTCCGTAAGATTCATAAACGACAGGGACAAAGGACTTAAGATCCCCGTTTCGAGCATAGTTCAAAAGGATTATTATCTTGTTCCTCTCGACATGTTTGTCGAAGACAGAGAACATAACGTTATGGTCCTTAAGAAAGAAATTGCCGACCCCAACACCGGCGAGATATATCTTATCAATGTCTATCCCACAAAGTATTATTCGGACGGCTATTACGCATATATCGATCCCATATATGTCACTGACGGCGATGTTATAAACAATCCCGATACAGGCAACAGGATAAGGATATCGACGATCAACAAACTCGACGGCGTATATAATGTCAATAAGGGATATTATCAATTCGTCAGGATCGACAGGATCGAAACGGGAAGCGACTATATAATCATCAGTCCCACGACACCGGACGGTATCAGAGAATATGACCACATAGCACTCGATGCTTCCAAGGGCGTCGAATCGATGCTTGTGCAGTAAAAGGCTTATAAGGCGTCGTATCGATGCTTGTACAGTAAAAGGCTTATAAGGCGTCGTATCGATACCCGTGGCGCAGTAAAAGGCTTATAAGGCGTCAGATCGAAGTCTTTACAATAAATCGACATAAAAGAGGATAACAATATGGCAAAAGAGCAGATCGCAAATAATCTTGATGCGATAAGAGAACGCATCAAAGCTGCAGCTTTAAAAGCAGGCAGAAATCCGGAAGATATCACGCTTATCGCGGTGAGCAAATTAAACCCCGCCGAATCCGTATTGGCTGCGATAGAACACGGTCAGACCGATTTCGGTGAAAACTGGGTAAAGGAAATGCTTGAAAAGCAGGCAGAAGTGGAAAAGAGTCTATCGGAAGTCTCTTACGCAACCTCCGGGGAGATCAAATGGCACTTCATTGGCCATTTACAAACAAATAAAGTCAAACAGCTCATCGGTAAGACAGTCCTTATCCATTCCGTGGACTCGGTAAAACTGGCAACTTTCATAGACAACGAATCAAAAAAGAAAGATACGGTAACCGATATACTCCTTGAGATAAACATAGGAGACGAGGAATCAAAATACGGTATAGGTCCGAACGATGCCGTAAAATTCGCGGACTCCCTAAAAGACCTCAAAAACATAAGAATACGCGGTCTTATGACGGTTGCGCCCATATGTGACGACCCCGAAGCAAACCGCCCGTATTTTAAGAAAATGAGGGAATTATTTGTTGACATAAAGTCGAAAAATTACGATAATATCAGCATGGACATCTTATCGATGGGTATGACTCTTGATTTTGAAACGGCCATCGAAGAAGGTGCAACACACGTAAGGGTAGGAACAGGGATATTTGGTGCGAGGGATTACGGCACCAAAGCTTGAATCGAGGTAAATGATGAAGTTTTTAAGTGAATTGATCCAGAGTGTAAGAAAGCCACTCAGCGACGAAGCGTTTGAACAGTACGAGGAAGAACTCGAAGAGGAGCAGCAGGCCGGTTCCCGCGGAAGACATCAGGCCTCTTCATACGGCAGTTCTCAGTCCCGTTCCCGTTCACAGGGATACGACGACTATTCTATGCCCCAGGAAGCTCATAAATCTTCCGAATACGGGACATCGACATATATCGAAGGACGTGAGGATTCCAGAAGGCTTCGTATCGAAAGACCCGACGGAAGTAAGGTAGTTCCCCTTAAGACCACCAATCACGGCCTTAAAGTCTGCGTTATGAAATGTAAGACTTTCGATGATTCTCAGGATATCTGCGATGTTATCCTTTCAAATTGCTGTGCGATCGTTACACTCAGTGATATCGATCTTGCACTTGCACAAAGGATCATGGATTTCGTTTCGGGTTCGGTTTATTCCCTTAACGGCAAGCTTTATCAGATCTATGACTGCATTTTCTTCATTGCTCCGGGCAATGTTGATGTTTCCGGTGATTACGATGATATCCTCGAGCAGACCGGTTACAATGTTTCCCTTTTAAAATAAGCGTATAAAAGGAGATAATCATGCTTACTCCCGTTGAGGTTCAAAGCAAAGTATTTAAGTCGGGCGGACTCGGCTATGATAAAAAGGACGTAGAAAATTTCAGGGCGGAAGTGCTTCGCTCATATGAAGACATATACAGAGAGAACATGGAACTTAAGGATAAGGTTTCTGTCCTTAACGAAGGTATCCAGTATTACAAAACTATCGAAAAGACCCTTCAAAAGGCTTTAATGCTCGCCGAAAAGACAGCGGAAGAGACTAGGGCGAACGCCGCTAAAGAAGCCAAGAGGATCGAACAGGAAGCCCGTACAAAGGCAAGCATCATCGTTGCCGACGCACGTAACGAGCTTTCGTCTCTTAATCGTCAGACAACGGAACTTATCCGTCAATACGAAAAATACAGAGCCGAGTTCAAGCATCTCGCAAGCGCTCAGGTTGAGCTTATAAATTCAAAGGCTTACGATCTTGATATCAAACATTTTGATATCAAAGACGACGAACCCGCTCCCTCGATATCATCGACTGTCGGCAAGGCAGAAGAAGCGGAAGACGAGATCATAAACGTTGATGAAAGAACTGTAGCTCCCGCAGAAGATAAAAAGATCCAAAAGCCGGTAGCAAAACCCGCTCCCGTACAGAAGAAGGCGATCACACCCCAGGAAGCGGCAGATCTTTCCAAAAGCGATGACGGTATTGAAGAAGACTTTGACGCCGGCGATTTTGAAAACGAAGGCGGAGATTTTGATTTTATGGATTTTGAAGATAACGAATGATAAAAATCTTCCGTCATATAAATTTTAAGATCCGCTTATCGGCGGATCTTTTAAAACAAAAGAACTATTCGGAACAGGTTTTATGAAAGAAAAGATTAAGAAACATTTTCCTCCGTTGATCCTTGTGATCTTACTCATAACCCTCGATCAGGTAACAAAGATAATAGCACGCGGTACTCTTTCCGACGGCCCCTTTGTTTTGATCGACGGAGTCTTTGAATTCAGATTATTGTTCAATACAGGTGTTGCCTGGGGAATGTTCGATTCGTCCACATATGCGATAAGCGCTTTGGCCGTTTTGATCATGGCTGTCGTTGCGTTTTTCTATTTCAGGATACCTGCGGACAATAAGCGTTTTACTATATTACGTATTTTGTTTATCCTTATTTTTTCGGGAGCTGCGGGGAACATCATCGACAGGATATTCTTTTCCGCTGTTACCGACTTCCTTTATTTCAGTTTGATAGATTTCCCCGTATTTAACGTGGCCGATTGTTATGTGACTGTTTCCGGAATACTTACGGCGATACTTTTACTTTTCTACTATAAAGACAAAGATCTCGAATTCCTTTCTTTCAAAAAGAAAACAAAAGAAGATGTAGATGAACCACAGTCCTCAAGTGAGGACAAAGATGACAGCGGAAAGGACGGTTCTGATGTCTGAAAGGCTCACGTTTACAGTTTCAGACGAGAGCGAAGGCTTGAGGATAGATTCATATCTTGCAAGTCTTTGTCCCGACCTCTCAAGAAGCTATATCAAGAAGCTGATCGACGAAGGAAACGTGCTTCTTAACGACAATCCGGTAAAGGCGAGCCTCAAGGTAAGCGAGGGTGATATTGCCGTTATTGATGTACCCGAGCTTAAGATACCGGATATTTTACCGGAAGACATAAAGATTAATGTCAGATACGAAGACGATGATATCCTGATCGTTTATAAACCTCAAAACATGGTCGTACATCCCGCACCCGGCAATTACACGGGTACTCTTGTTAACGGACTCCTAAAGTATCTGAGCGGCAAACTTTCGGGCATTAACGGGGTTTTAAGACCCGGGATCGTTCACAGGATCGATAAAGATACTTCGGGACTTCTGGTTGTCTGTAAAAACGATACGGCACATCGCTATGTTGCCGAACAACTTAAAGAACATTCGATAACACGTCGTTATTTGGCCGTTTGTTGCGGTAATACCGCGGACGAGGGGACGATCGACAAAAGGATCGCAAGAAACAAAACGGACAGAAAGAAGATGGCAGTGGATCCGACCGGAAAAGAAGCCGTAACGCACTATAAAACGCTCGAAAGATTTAACGGTTATTCTCTTATCGAATGCAGGCTTGAAACGGGCAGAACGCACCAGATAAGAGTTCATATGGCATCTGTCGGACATCCGATACTCGGGGACGAAGTCTACGGCGGATACAGGAAAGGGTTCCCTACATCCGGTCAGACGCTTCATGCATGGATACTCGGTCTTAAAAGACCTTCGGACGGAGAATATGTCGAGATCAAGGAAGAACCGCCCGAATATTTTCAAAAGATATTGGCAAAACTGAGGTCTATATAGTTTTTTGGGGGAGATTTTATGTATGTTTAAGGAAACCATTTACGATCTGCTCAGCGAAAAGCAAAACAACAGAATACTTCTTTACGGCCTTGAAGGGCTCGGAAAGACATATCTGGCCAACAATCTTTTTAAAGAGATACGCGGCGGATTTATCATTATCAATTTCAGAAGCGACGATACAACGCAGATCATAAATGCCCTAAAAGAAGGAAAAGACATAACGGAAGCTCTTGTTACGGCTTACGGCCTTTCGGAAGTATTGCAGACCGTTACGTTTATTTTTGACGAATTCCTTGAGATCGGAGATAAGGACAGCCTTACCGATCTCTTAACGCAGAAGAGAAAAGACTACAAATATAGTGGCCTGAAGATCATCTATATCACGAGCGACATAGCATGGGCTAAAGATCATCTCGACAGATTTGACGCAACTTTGAAAACGGAAAAGATCTCATTTGCGGAATATCTGAGAAAATCGGGCGAGAGTTTTTATGCACAGGTTGTGGATGCCCATATGACGGGTAAAAAAACGATGCCATCCCTGATTCATAACGAACTTATCGATATGTATTACGATTATATATCGACGGGCGGATATCCGAGAGCCGTATACGAACTCACAAGAGAAGATCCCATGGTATTTGCCGAGGATCTTGCCGCAGAGCGATATAAGACCCTGATCGGCAATATATGCGCAAAAGAACACAACACCGCGTCCATGATCAATAAGATCCAGATCATAAATACGATTCCCGAATGTTCCAAAAATATTAAATTTGTCCTGTCTAAAACAGGACGACGCCACATTACCAGGGAACAGCTCGAGAATGACATAAAAGATCTTATAAACGACGGAGTGATCATAAAGACAGAAAGGCTCGGAAGCGATTCATTTAACCTTTCGCTCACCGATGATGCGATATATGCGTATCTACTCCGAAAAGACCGCTATAAGCTGAATCTGACGCAGGAGAAGATAAACGATCTCGTTATAGAAAACCATATCAGGAATGTTTTGTACCGCGACGGTATCAAAACACTTTCATGGTCCGGGAAATACCGTTTCAGGATAAATATTCTGATAGAATCGGGCGGGAAATATTACCCCGTAAAAGTTTCCTGCAATAAATCGGCAAGAACGGTAAATTATGATGAATTTTTATCGGAATATGGTAAAATATCATCAACAAGGATCCAATTCACTGAAAGCTCATTTAGTGAAACAAACGACACCATATATATGCCGATATACGGGTGCGAATACCTCAAAACGATTATTCCACAAGTGTAGAACCTTGAAAAAAGTACATTTCAGGGTATTGACAAATCCTTTCTATTAATATAGAATAGTAGTCGTTCACCAGATGCTACAAAAGTAGAATGAGTGTTCCGGAGGGGATTTTGTCCATGGGAGAGATTCGACTGCATGAGGGCGAGCTCAATGTGATGGAGCTGTTATGGTCAAACAAATTGTTGGCCGCAAAAGACATAGCCAAAATTATAAAAGAATATATCGGCTGGGAAAAGAATACCACCTATACAGTCATCAAGCGACTTATCGATAAAGGCGCGATAGAGAGACAAGATCCGGGGTTCTTTTGCAAAGCACTGATAACCAAAGCACAGGTCAGACAGACCGAAAGTTCGTCGTTACTGGATAAATTATTTGACGGTTCGTTCACGGGATTCGTAAGTGAATTCCTTAAGAACAACAAATTGAAAGCTTCCGAATTTTTGGAGCTTGAAAGAATAATAAGTGAATATAAGCCTTGATGTAACATTTTTGGAGAGGGTTTTGTTTTATGACGCAAGAAGCACGGTAGATGGTCCGTGCTTTTTGTGCGTTTTGAGGATTGCAGATCCGTGATTTTCATGCGTTTGGGGGATTGTAAATCCATGCTTTTTGAGCGTTTTGGGGTTCAGTGATTTATTTTTTTCCCCTTGACAGGGCAGTATTTCCGATATACAATTATTCTATAAATCTAGGTTTAACGAAACTTTATTGATGAAAAGGAGCTCATATGGAGAACAAAACTTACCACGAGCAAAAAGAAATCGAATACACTAAAGCTTTGCGTGAATATCTTGCCGAGCTTCCCGGTTTTGTTACGACTTATATGCGTGGTATGAAACAACGTATGCAATCACGTTCGCGTCTTGCATATGCTGTTGATCTTAAAGTTTTCTTCAGCTGGTTGCATGATTCAAATCCTTTGTTCAAAAACAAAGAAATCCGTGACATTTCCCTGAACGATCTTGAAAGCCTTGAGCCCTTTGATATTGAGGAATATCTTGACCACCTGCGTCTTTATACGGACGAAACCGGTCGCGAAATCACAAATACCGACACAGCACTCAAACGTAAAATGTCTGCTCTTCGCAGCCTTTACGGATATCTCTTTAAAAACAACATGATTAGCGTTAATCCTGTTGTAAAGGTTGATATGCCAAAGCTCCACAAAAAAGCAATCGTAAGGCTTGACGGCGACGAAGTTTCCGATATGCTCAGCCTCATAGAAAACGGCAATTATAATTGTTCAAACCATATGTTAAAATACCGCGAGAAGCTTAAAACAAGGGATCTTGCGATCATTACGTTCCTTCTCGGTACGGGACTGCGTGTAACCGAATTTGTGGGAATAAACATAAAAGATCTTGATATGAAGAACAGCCGTGTAAAGATCACCAGAAAAGGCGGTTATGAGGCGTATGTCTATTTCGGCAGCGAGGTGGCCGACAGTCTTTCCCCTTATCTTGATGAAAGAAACGCAATAAGCGATGTTTGCGCCGGACACGAAGATGCGCTCTTCCTTTCAAATCAGAAAAAGCGCATCTGTGTAAAATCCGTAGAAAATCTTGTCAAAAAATATGCAAGCCTTGTTACATCAATGAAGCATATTACGCCTCATAAGCTTCGCAGCACGTACGGCACGGCTCTTTATAAGGAAACGGGCGATATTTATCTTGTTGCCGATGTTCTCGGTCATAAAGACGTCAATACGACCCGAAAGCATTATGCAGAGCTTGAGGATGACCGTCGCCGCAGTGCCAAAGACGCCGTCAGATTACGTAAAAAGGACGAATAAAGGATCATCTGTCATATCCGATATTATCAGCCAGTTCCGAAAGGAATTCCTCCATTTCGGTACGCGTATAAGTCTTGATCCCGGCCTCTTTGAATCTCTTTTTCAGCTCATTTGAGTCATCATAGTCCGCATCTGTCGTTATATCATTATACTCGTCGTCCATGATGAAATATTCGTAATAATACGAACGTGTCGCGTTTTCGTTCTCGACATAATATTCCCTAATACCGATATGGTCCGTATCGAGGTCGTCCGTAGAGATCGTAACATAATCATTGTCTCGTCTGTAGGCGTAAATATTTCCAAAAAGACCGATCGTTTCGGACATTCCGTAATAATATGTGTAATTACCGTCCGCATCGATATATGAATGATCGATGATATGTACGTTTGCTCCGCTCGATCCTCCCGTTGTGATCTTTCCGTCCGGTTCGATCGTAACATAGCTTCTTGACCAGCCGTCCTGGGTGAATATAATACGAAGCTCTCCGTCAAATTCCTTTATGATCATATGCAAACTGAATTCATCGTTAAAAAGAGCCTGCGCATAAAGTTCCTGCACCCCGTCATTGCCGCAGTCGATGAAGGAATATTCGACATCACCGCTTTGAACGTAAGTAACGAATTCGTCCGAATTTTCGAGTGCCTTTGAAACATCTTCCCATGAATAGAATTTTCCCGCTTCAAGTACGGATCTTGTATTAAGATACGATGTCCTGTCTGCGTTTCCCAGATATTTTGCTTTAGCTACGCCGTCCATGAATGATTTATATAAGATCATGGCCGTGCTTTCTTCCTGTACGGTCTCCCCGTTATCTTCCGCCCCCTCTTCGCTTTCGGCGGATCCGTCCGTGACGGCTGTTTCATCGCTTTTTTGATCGTTCAAAACGACTTCGGGCGATATTTCCGTGACGATCTGTGTGGGTTCTTCTTTTGTAACGTCCTCAACGCCTTCATTATCCGTTTTGTCGCTTGTGTTGATTTCTTTTACTTCGTTTTCGGTCTTATCGTCCCTTCCGCACGAAACAACCGAAAGCGCCATTATAAGCGCCAATATCAAGATCAGTATCTTCCTCATTATCTTTCCTCCTTGAAGATCCATCATCGAAGCATGATCCGTGCTTTGGTTTGGGATCATGTTTATTTGTTGTAAAGCTTTAATATACTGCCCGCAAGTGTCTGTGCTGCCGTGATCCTGAACTCATCCGTGATCGAACGATAGCATTCTTCGGGATTACTCAGGAACGAAAGCTCAACAAGTACCGCAGGCACATTATTGTACTTCGTTACTGTAAAGTCTGTTGTTAACACTTTCATGTCATTTGTATGTAAATTTTCGATCAGATCGGCCTGCATCATCTCCGCCATGATACAGCTCGTAACGGTATCATTAAGTGAAGAATTGTTGTTAATCAGGCTGTAATAAACGCTTGTGCCGTTCTTTTCCGGAGAGTTGTTCGCATTATGATGAATTGATACAAACATGTCGGAATCGAGACGTGCGCCAAGATATGCCCTGTCTCTGAGCGGGATCAAAGTATCGTCGTGTCTTGAGTAAAAGACTTTTATGCCGGCATCTTCAAGTATCCTGCCTATAAGCTTAACGATAATGAGATTGCAGTCTTTTTCGTCGATTCCGAAATTTTGCGTGCCGGGGTCGCTGTTACCGTGTCCCGCGTCAAGGATGACGATACGGTCGTAAAGGTCTTTCGCTCTGTTAAATCTGAGTGTGATACAGGAATCATCGATCTCGTCCTTATGAAGAAGACATAAGCCGTTAAGGTCTGTCTGAGTCACAATGGTAAGAACCGTCAGATCGTCCTCGAGCCGATATTCGTCACGGATCTGCACGACACAGTTTTCACAATCATCCCTAAAGGTCAGATTATCAAAGAATTTTCTGTGATCCCCTTTAACGCTTATGTATATCTCATTCTTATAGATATCGTCACTGACCGTTATGTCATTTTTACCGACCGGTCCGGGCATTTTGATCTCAATCTTTCCGCTGTAGTCGGCGATGTCACGCGTAACCTTGTTATCAAGAACGACGCCGTACTTGTAAAGCTCATAAACCTTACCGGTCGCAGGTGTTTCAGTGACTTTGGACATCTTTTTGTCGCTGTCCCAAACATATGTATATCCGAGAGTTTCGAAAACAAGACGACCCGGAAGATAGAAATTTCCCGAGTTACCGTCCTGCTCAATAAACTTGGGGATTGCTCTCGAATATGCAGCCTTTCCGTTCTTATAAACGATCATGCTGTCCGTATAGAATTCGATCGAACAGTCACCGCGCGTGATCTTTATACGTCCGAGCGACTTGTTGTACGAATATTTTGCATCGGGAACAGCCTTACTTATGACCTTTTTAACGTTTATAAAGGCTGTGTCGTCAAATAGGTAAGTCGGTGTCTTCCGAATATTTACTTCCTGACCGTTAAACATGAAACCGGCGATCGTACCGTCGTAATTTGTCTCCACACCGTCAATTATGAGCGTAACAGGGCCTGTAACGTCCTTTTTTGCCGCCTTTAATTCTCCTGCGGGCAACATAAAGGTAAAAATACAAAAAGACGCTATAAGCGCTAATATATGTGTTTTCTTCATTTGTAACATACTCCGATCTTTGGAATGAATTAAATGATCTGCTCTGTTTCTTCAACAGGAATAGAAATAACTCTGTTCTTGCCGTTATGCTTAGCGAAATAAAGGCGCGAATCGGCAATCTTGATCCACTCGTCTTTTGTATATTTGGGATCAAATTGAACAAAGCCACCGCTGAATGTAATACTGTGGTCACCCGCAAAATCGTATCTGACACTTCTGAAATCCGAAAGGATCTGATTTGATTTTCTGAGAGCTTCGTCGATGTCCATGTTTCTGAACATGACGCATATCTCTTCTCCACCGTAACGACAGGGAATAATGTCTTTCCTGCCCATATCGAGAATTACCTGCGCAAGAGTCCGCAGGACCACATCACCGTTTTGATGACCGTATGTATCGTTAACTCTCTTGAAATTATCGATATCTATCATCAAAAGATAAAGCGGCGATTCGGGCTGATAATTCTTAATGAGTTCATCCATGATGGAATCCATACCGCCCCTGTTATAAAGGCCCGTGAGCGGATCGAGACGCATTTTGTTAATGAGTCTCTCTTCGTTCGTACGTCCCTTTTTAACCGTATGAAGCTGTGAATAGATGAACCTGAGCAAAAGGTTCGAGCAGAAATAAGCAATGATTATTATCGCACTGGCAATAATATAATTTGCGATATAAATATCATTATCATCAAAAAGCTTTTGGCCGACAACAAACGAAATAAGCGTCGAAACCATCGAGATGACGGTCATCGTATATGTCAGCCTGTTCTCCGCAAATACGGCCGAAATAAAGATCGCAAGGCTCGGAAGGCTGAGCACGGCAGCATAAATACCGTGAAGGTTCTGAATTATGATGCATATAAATAGGAGCATCGAACAAATCGTATAATTCTTTGCCCGTTGTGATACCTTCTTGGATGTGAGCAGGAAAAACGAGATGACCACCGCGCTGACGTTAAGTATGGTGGGAATGTAGATATATCTGAGCTTATATTCTTCGTCGGTGCATTTTACCTGCATTCTGAATTGCGGAACAATAAAGATGAGGATCTCCATGAACAAACAGGCAAGGCAGAAAAAGACTCCTATCAAAAACAGGGGTTTCCGCCATCTCTTTTGAAAATCATATATGTTCATATGTATAGAGATCCTTTCGTGCAAAATTCTGTTTTGTCTTTATTTGTTGGTGGTTACAGATGCATTCTTCGAATCAAGTATAAGGTCAAACGCGGCATCGATGGGATCGTCGGCACTGCTGATGTCAATCTTTCCGCCCGTGATGGTGATATAACCTTTTTGATTACCTTTGTTGCTAACATGGGTATTCTCGGTTTTGATCCCGCTTCCGTTGTCGGCTTTAATGGTTATGTTACCGGACTCAACCGTCACGGAATCGTTTCCTTTGATACCGTTATTAGCTGCGTTGACGGTAAGTGTAAGATTCTTGATCTTGATATCGTTTTTGCAACCGATGCCGTTGTTGTATGAACCGTTAACGGTAAGTCTGCCCCGACCCTTAAACTTCAGGTCGTCTTTTGAATAGATCGCCGCATTTCCGTACTCGGAATCTTCGTTCTTGTTCTTCCTTGCGGGTCTTTGGTCGTTAAGCTCATTGTTTGTTCCGTCGGTTGCGGATATAGTTACTTCCTCAGCGTTTTCAACATATATGAGCGCACCGATTTCGGATGTCATGTTTACGCCTTCAAGATGAATGTCAAGATCAGCATCGGCAGCGTCGATATAGATCATTCTGTTGAAGCAGGTTCCTCGTACGTGATATTCGCCGCCTTTTGTAAAGATATATCTTTTTCCGTCCTCTTTAAACTCTCCGCCGTCTTTAGCGGTTATCGAAAGCTCACCGGAATAATCGGCTGCGTTTGCCGTCTTATCTTCTGTTTTTTCTTCTTTAGCACCGTCTTTAACGGATGAAGTACCGTCGGTATTATCGGACGAATTGTCATCGGCTTTACCGGACGAATTGTTGTCACCGGCTATACCGGATGAAGGGTTTGCAACGTCAGTTTTATTGTTATCTTCTTTCGATACCGCCGTATCGCCCAATGTCTGCGTCTGATCGTTCGTTGAGGAGCATCCGACAGCTATCATCGAGGCAAATACAAGTATCAAAAGAAACGAGATCACACGTTTCGGTGTCATAAAAAATTCTCCTAATATCTTAAAGAAATAATATGGTTTCCCACATCTTTTAATTCTACCATATTTCACGGTAAAATCAAAGAATTCTTATTCTTGACTTAAGATTATTGTCGTAATAAGATTTCAAATGAAAAATATAAAGATCAGAATGTATAAGGGACGAAAAAATGACGATAAGAAGACTTCAAAGCCTTACCAGGAAGGCGGTTGATGAATTTAATATGATCGAAGAAGGTGACAGGATCGCCGTCGGTATATCGGGAGGCAAAGATTCTCTCACTCTTCTTTATGCGCTTTCCGGCCTCAGAAGATATTATCCCAAACATTTTGAACTTGAAGCGATAACCGTTTCACTAGGATTTGACGGCTTCGATACAAGCAGGATCAAAGAATTATGCGAAACACTGGAAGTAAATTATACTGTTGTACAAACACAGATAAAAGATGTTGTATTTGACATAAGAAACGAATCAAATCCCTGCTCTCTTTGTGCAAAGATGAGAAAAGGCGCATTTAACGACAAAGCAAAGGAGCTCGGTTGCAATAAATCGGCATATGCGCATCATCGAGACGATGTGATAGAAACTGCGCTCATGTCGCTTATCTACGAAGGACATTTTTATTGTTTCGCTCCCGTCACATACCTTGACAGAACGGATATAACGCTCATAAGACCGATGCTCTACGTAAACGAAGCCGATATCAAAGGCTTTACGAAGAACATGGATCTGCCGGTCCTTAAAAATCCCTGTCCCGCCGACGGAAATACAAAAAGAGAATATGTTAAGGATCTCGTGAGCAAATTAGAGTATGAAAACAGAGGATTTAAAGACAGGATGTTCCATGCCGTTAAATCCGGGATAAAAACGTTTTCAAATATTACGGAATCAATACAATCTGAATAATCCTATGACGATACCGAGGATCTCGCAATCATCGACAATGATGGGATCCATGGTATCATTCTCAGGCTGAAGTCTGATATGATCCTTTTCTTTATAGAATGTTTTTACAGTGACACTGTCATTGATGAGCGCAACGACCATCTCGCCGTTACGGGCGGTTTTCTGCTGCTTGACAAGGATCTGGTCACCGTCAAAGATACCTTTGTTGATCATGCTCTGTCCTTTGACTTTGAGCATGAATGTCTTTGAATTGGGAAGATATTCGATAGGGATCGGGAAATAACCTTCAAGGTTCTCAACCGCAAGGATGGGCTGACCTGCGGTAACTGTACCTACAACGGGGATGTTCGCAATTTCCCTGCGCATCGAATTAAATTCTTCGTCCACAAGTTCTATAGTACGCGATTTTGAACCGTCACGTTTTAAATATCCTTTTTCTTCAAGTGCGGAAAGGTGTGAATGAACCGTAGATGTAGAGCTCAGATTAACAGCATTGCATATCTCACGGACCGAAGGCGGAAATCCTCTTTCAATGATAAATCCCTTGATGTAATCAAGTATCTCCTGCTGTTTAATGCCGGGTTTCATAGACTTTTTAGCGCCCATACATCCTCCTCTTTCGGTCGAAATATACAACTGATCTTATTACATATATATTTCCGGTTTGAAAACTGATCTTATTACATATGTATTTCCGGTATAAAAAACCTGTAAAATCAAACAATACTACAAATATATTTTATCATGCGAACAAATTGTTGTCAAACATTTGTTTTATTGTTCGATCACATGGCACACGTTACAATGTTTATCTCTCATCCCAAAACATCAAACCTCTATCACTCGTCGAGATAAACGTTTTCAGCATCTTTCCAAATTCTTTCAAGTTCATAGAACGATCTTTGGTCATTCATAAATACATGGATGACTATATCGCCGTAATCAAGAAGTATCCATCCGCTGTTCTTCTGGCCTTCGACTCTCTTGGGCGAAATGCCGAGCTTTGTAAGCTCGTCTATGATATTATCGGTGATCGCTTCAACCTGAGGCTGGTTATAGCCATGAGTGATCACGAAATAATCGCAAATGACGCAAAGCTTTTGGATGTCAAGAATCTTGATATCCTCGCCTTTTTTATCGTCGATCGCTTTTTTTATGATTTTCAAAATATCTAAATTGTTCATCCCAAATCTCCTCTTTGGAAACAGTTTTATCGTAAGTTTTCCGAGTCAGATGATCATCAACGACCCGAAGTTTTTCGTAAGTAATAATCATAGGTCAGCTTTGTATCGGGACAGACATATCCTTTTTGGACCTTTGTAATATAATCATATACGCAAAAAGATATCTCGCATACCGCTTTATCCAAATCCTCATATGCAAGGGGACGCAAAATATCGAGCGGCACCGCGCTGTCCTGATCCCTCATGGGCTCGATAAAATCGGCGCAAAAAACGATCTTTTCAAGCAGGGTCATATCAGGCCGTCCGGTAGTATGATAATATATCGCATCAAATATTTCTTTGTCATCGATCCCGAAGTATTCTTTTGCAAAATATGCACCCACTTTTGAATGAATGAGTGCGTTTCCGAGCGACCATTCTTCTTCGGGAATGCTTATATTATATTTTACGGCATATTTTTCGTTTTCAATGCGTGAAAACCCCTTTGCACAGTCATGCAGATAACCCGCAAGATAAGCCCGCCTTGGATCATATCCGTAACGCAAAGCCATTCTTCTCGATTCGATGGCAACGCCTCTGATATGAAGCGCCCTGTGAGCCGATAGGTTCTTACGCATATATTCGTCTGCCCTGATTATCAAATCCGAATAATTGTCCATATCATTTATAGTATTCAAAATCCCAACCGTAGATCCTTACGGTATCACCGTCTTTAATACCGAGTTCTTCGAGCTCTTTAAGAATATCGTTTTCCTTCATGAATTTCTGGAAGAAATCAAATCCTTTTTCAGAAGAAAGATTCGTATATCCGAGCATTCTCTCGATCCTGGGTCCTTCGATCTTATAAACCTTTTCCTCCTCATCATAAGAAACGGTAAAAGGAAGACCTGCCGACGAATCCTCTTCATAAACGAAGTCGGGTTCATAAGTTACTATATCTTCTCCCATTTCGTCGAGTATAACACTCACACGGGACATAAGCTTATCAATACCCTCACCGCTGACAGCAGATATACCGAATATTTCGTTATCGGGGAAATGCTCTTTTACGTTTGCAAGAACCGTGTCTTTATCCTCTTCGGGAAGCGCATCAAGCTTGTTTACCGCGATCACGAAAGGCTTTTTGATAAGATCTGAGCTATAAGCGGAAAGCTCGTTTCTGATCTTTTCAATTGCTTCAACAGGGTCTGTGTCGTCGGGAGATGCAGCGTCTACCATATGTATAAGGAGCCTGGTTCTCTCGATATGTTTAAGGAATTTGATCCCGAGGCCAACGCCTTCAGAAGCGCCTTCGATAAGTCCCGGTATATCCGCAATGACAAAAGGCTTTGACACGCCTTTTTCAACAACACCAAGGATCGGATTAAGCGTTGTAAAAGGATAATCCGCTATTTTGGGCTGTGCATTCGAAACACGTGAAAGAAGCGTTGATTTACCGGCATTGGGGAAGCCGACAAGGCCGACATCAGCGATAACCTTAAGTTCAAGGATGACATTAAGCTCACGCGCCGACTGTCCGGGTTGGGCATATTTGGGAGCCTGCATCGTCGATGTGGCATAATGCATATTTCCCTTGCCGCCGCGTCCGCCTGTTAAAACAACCTGTCTTAAATTATCGCGTGACATATCGGCAACGATCTTTCCGGTGGTTTCTTCCCTTACAACGGTACCCTCGGGAACCTTAAGGATAAGATCCTCGCCGTCTTTGCCGTTGCAGCGTTTTCCGCCGCCGTCGGCACCGTTTTTTGCGCAGAATTTATGAGAATAACGATAATCATTGAGCGTGGAAAGTCCTTTGTCCACTTCAAAAACTATGTCTCCTCCTCTACCGCCGTCACCGCCGTCGGGACCGCCGTCAGGAACAAATTTCTCACGACGGAAACTTACATGACCATCGCCGCCTTTGCCTGATTTAATGAATATCTTCGCAGTATCTAAAAACATTTTATCCCTTTCGTAAATGAAGTGTCGTACATAACAAAAAACCAACAATAATTCATCGATCGATATTTTGTCGGTCAGGTATTCCGATCACATTACGGACACCCGGTTTATCCTAGCGAAATTAAATAAATAGGGCTTATATATTCATATAAGCCCTGAAACTTGAACAATCTGATGTTTAAGCGATGGGATAAACGCTGGCCTGCTTTTTATCTCTGCCTTTTCTCTCGAATCTTAATGTACCGTCAACGAGAGCAAATAATGAATCATCATTGCCTCTGCCTACATTAATACCGGGATGAATCTTTGTTCCACGCTGCTTAAAAAGGATGTTGCCTGCCTTAACGAACTGACCGTCAGCACGCTTAGGTCCAAGGCGCTTAGACTCGGAATCTCTTCCGTTCTTTGTCGAGCCCACACCTTTTTTATGAGCGAAAAATTGTAATGTCATCTTCAACATGACTTACACCTCCACATAATAAGTGCTCTCTGCTTGAAGATCCGCATAATATCCTCCAAATATTATGTCCAATCTACGAGCTTAACATATTTGCTGCCTTCATCATTAATTATTGCGTCGATACCGAGTTTAAGACTTTTCAAAAGAAGCTTGGCTTCTTCCGAAGGATCGTCTTTAAGTACAAATCTGATGTACCCATTCTTTTCTTCGCTCTCAAGATCATATTTCGATGATGTAAAGCGAGAAACCGAATTAACGCAATTGATCACAAGTGCCGAAACTGCTGCACAAATAATGTCTTTGCCAAATGCGGCAAAACCTGCATGACCGGTACAGATGAAACCTACCGGATCATTATTGTGATCATACTTAAACGATACTTTAATCATACAAAATCAAAAGTCACGCATTTCTGATACGTATCGATTACGCATTGATCTTGTCGATCTTAACCTGCGTGAAAGCCTGTCTGTGACCATTCTTCTTATGGTAACCGGACTTGTTCTTGTATCTGTAAACAATAACCTTCTTAGCCTTACCTTCAGCAACAACACTTGCACTTACTGTTGCACCCTTTACAGTAGGATCACCAACAACAAGACTACCGTTGTTAAGAGCAAGAACCTGATCAAAAGTAACTGTTTCTCCGGCTTCAAGCCCGAGCTTTTCAACTCTGATGATGTCACCTTCAGCTACTTTGTACTGCTTACCGCCTGTTGCAATAATAGCGTACATAAGACACCTCCTATCATCATTACTCGCCAGCTGTGGCAGCCTGTCCGACGGACATGACATTTAGAGCCTCGCTGTGCGGCACACAAAATGTATTTTACTTTCAATTATAATTCTTGTCAAGAGAGATCTTAAATATTTACATAATATTATTTATCGCTGTCGAGTTGGGACGGTATTCGTTTATCGATCGAGTAGGCTGACTCCTACTCGATGCGACGGGACATCTCGCGTACAAGACCGCTCGATGTCCGTTCACTCAGCCGTCTGTTCACAAACAAGCTTGCAACAGACGGCCTTCGCTTATCGCACATAAAAGAAGAGCCATGCATGTGCATGGCTCTTCTTACTTGAAATCAGTTTAGAAAAAACTAATCATTAAGCTTCTTTTCTAGCCTTCTTTGTAGCTACAACGCCGCCACCGATAAGGAGTGATCCGATGCCGTAGAATACTGCTGCAGAAAGAACGCCTGTCTTAGGAAGAGCTGCGCCTGCGGCTGCACCTGCACCGTAAGCCTTGATAACGCCACCGTCTTTGTCAAGCCACTTAGCGCCAACTACTTCAACATCAACGCCGCCCCAAGGTCCTAAGCAGATCTGAGCGTATGTATCAGCTGTCTTGAAGAGTGAGAAAGGTCCATCCTTCTTAAGAACTGTTGTGTATGTTCCGTCGCCGTTGTCAGCCCAATCCATTCCGTCATGCTGATCCCAGTTTGCGGACTCTGCATTGATGATAACAGATGTGTCGGGTGTTGAAGCAGCCTTTAATGTGATCTCAAGGCCATAGATTGTAGCGATATCATCACAAATTGTTCCTGCTTCTACGCCTTCCTGAGCATTGAAAGCTGTGATCTTGTAGCTGTCATACTGTGAATCGTAGTAGATCCATGTGCAGTCCTTGGGAAGAGTGATCGTAGCAGCCTGAGCGCTAACGCCTGCAACTGCAACTACACAAAGTGCTGCTGCGAAAAGAACTGATAAAACTTTCTTTAACATAAAAAATACCCTCCTATGATTTACGGGGCTATGACCCCTGATGTAATTCAAATTTTAACAAATTATTAACGAAGTATCAAGAAAAATAATTAATTAGATAAATTAAAAAGATTTAAAAAAGTCAAAAATTGAGAGCCATGATTTTCTCATGGCTCTCAAACCTAGATTTCCGTAGGTAAAATGACAATTTATCAGTCTTCTTTTCTTGCCTTCTTTGTAGCAACAACGCCGCCACCGATAAGAAGTGAACCAAGGCCGTAGAATACAGCTGCCGAAAGAACGCCGGTCTTAGGAAGAGAACCGCTCTTGCCATAGGACTGAAGAACATTGCCGTCCTTGTCAAGCCATTCAGCACCGATAATTGTGAACTCAGGACCACCGTTGTTCTGGATGCAGATCTGTGCATAAGAATCGGTTGTCTTGAAAAGTGTACCGGTTGCATTGCTGTATGTAGTTACATAATTGTCACCCGATGCATCGAAAGTTACATCAACAGGGCTCCAGCCTTCAGCTTCACCGTTGTTAACAAATGCAACATTGCTGGGAGCTTCAGCGCAAGATACGGTTACACGAAGAGCATAGATATCTTCAAGAGCGGGGCATGTTCCTGCGGGAACGCCTTCACCCTCGTTGAGAGCTGTGATCTTGTTGTTGTTCCACTGTGAATCAAAGTAGATCCATGTACAATCCTTGGGAAGAACAACACCGTTGTCTGCCTGAGCAGAAACACCTGCAACCGCAACTACACAAAGTGCTGCTGCAAAAAGAACTGATAAAACTTTCTTTAACATAAAACACCCTCCTATGATTTTGTGGGGATTTCTTCCCCAAATGTGAGCTAATTATAGCATGTAACTAACTACACGGCAAGCGTAATTTCAAAAAAACGATACTCAATTTGTGCTATTTTTTTGAGGTTGTTTTTTACGTTATTTTCAAAAAAATTACCGGGGCCAATTCGGTCCCGGCTTGCTGTTATATAGTCACAAAAATTTAAGCTGCATCTCGTCTTCCGCTTCAGACTTGAATTCTTCTATTGTTTCAGGCTTGATCAGCGGCAATTCGTCGAGGGATGATATTCCGAAATTTCGAAGGAATTCTTCCGTCGTTCCAAACATACACGGTCTTCCCGGAGCATTTTTCCTTCCGACTTCGCATATCAGGTTGTATTCCATAAGCTTATTGACGGAATGATCCGAATTGACACCCCTGATATTCTCTATTTCCTGCTTTGTAATAGGCTGTTTATAAGCAATAATTGACAATGTTTCAAGAAGGACATCCGTAAGAACTATCTTCTTCGGAACATTCGTGATCTTGATTATCGATTCGTACATGGACGGTTTTGTACACATCTGGAACGAACCGTCAAGCTCAAGTATCTGAACGCCAAAGCTTTCATCCTCATATCGTTCGCGAAGATTGTTAATCACATTCATAACGGTCTCTTCGTCGTATCCGAGCGCCTGCGCGATCCTGCTCACTTCCACCGATTCACCCATTGTGAACAGGATAGCCTCGACATGAGCGAGTAACAGCTTTGTCTCACTGTCGAGATTTTTGATTTCTTCATTAGTCATTTTTATACCAACCTTTTATGTTAACGCCAGATCTTCGATCGGCGCAATGTCGTTTGCGAGATAATCAATGGTTATGTCGCAGAACAGATCGTCCTGCACTATCTTGATCCTCTCCATTCGTATCAATTCAAGGATCGCAAGAAAGCTTACTATCATCTCCATTTTTGTATTCAATTTCTCCATATATGTCCTGAAACTGAATTTTCTGTTTTTAAGACCGTATGCCTGAAGCTCATAGATCGTCTTTCGTATGTCCGTATCCTCTTTGACGATCTTTCCGAATTTGCTCCTTACGGGATCGATCCTGTCCTCTTTCTTTTTGACAAGATCGTTAAAGATATCCTTCAACCTTGTGAGCGTGACATCTTCAAGCAATTCTTTGACATCTATCTCTTCTTTATAATTTAATACCTCATCCGGAATCGTCGAAGGTTTAAACAGATATTTCGAGGCATCGATCTGCTTGTCCTTGAGTTGCCCGGATATGTATTTGTACATCTTGTATTCAAGAAGTCTTTCAACGAGTTCCGCTCTCGGATCTATCTCTTCGCCTTCCTCGTTAACTTCGGGTACGGGTAACATCATCTTCGACTTGATCCTTATGAGAGTCGCCGCCTCAACGATGAAATCACTCATGTAGTCCATATCGTCCGTTTCCATCGAATCGACATAATCGAGGTATTGCTGTGTTATCTCGGCGATAGGTATATCATATATATTGATCTTATTCTTTTCTATGAGCGCCAAAAGCAGGTCAAGAGGCCCTTCAAATGCTTCAAGTTTAAAATCAAGATTCATCAGGCCTCTCCTTTCCTATATTGATAACACATATCTCGGGGTCGTTACAGAACCTGAAGGGGATCGCGTGCCAACCAACTCCCGAAGTAACAAGATGCTTGATGCCGAAAACGTCGTAAAGTCCTCTCGTTCTTCGGGGAAAAAGTCTGTGACGCGGCGAGATAAGGCCTCCGGCAAAAGGGATCCTGATTATTCCGCCGTGCAAATGACCGCTTATGATGATATCCGGCTCGAGGCATGTATAATAATCTACAAACGTCGGATCGTGCGCCACGAGGATATGCACCTTATTATCGGATGTGAATTTCCCAACAAGTTCTTCTGCATTAAAATACGTCTCGATATTCGAGATCTTATCACGGTACATCTTTCGGGGTATGAGTAACCCCTTCATCTCGATCTCGCCATACGTGACCGTCTCGTTATTGACTGTTTCGACGTGAGATCCGATCTCGCCGGCATAAGCGTTATATTCTTCTTCGCTTATGAGCGAAAGTTTCTGCTCATGATTACCGAAAACATAATATGTCTTGATTCCGGCACCGCGCAGTCCGTCAAAGAACACTTTCGCGTAACCGATATCTTCCGGTCTGCTGTTTATGACATCTCCCGCAACTACTACAAAATCGGGTTTTTCGTTTGAAATCTTTTCTATAAGTCTTCTGTTCTTTTTGCCGAATCCCGTGCAATGCAGATCGGACACAACAACAATTCTGCACGAGGCAGATTTACCGGGAACAACGATCTCATAGTGCTTCACCCTGAGGATGCGGGTTTCGATAAATGCCACGATCATGGCGATCACGGCAAGGCAAACCAAAACATAAAAGACTATCATCATCTGACCTGCTTAATGAGAACGGGCGGTGTGGTGCATTTTGCTCTAACGATGTATCGGCGCTGTCCGTTCTCGCAACATGTAACCAGTGTTAAAAATTTACCCTTTTCTTCAAGCTCACCGACAACTTCGACATCGGTCGGTTCGCATTTAAATGATTTTGTGACATTATATGTGAATTCCTGTCCGAGGAGGTCAGTAAGCTTGATCTCATCGCCCTTCCTGAGGTCCTTGATGTCACCGAAATAACGTCCGTAGAATCCTCCGTTGTGGCCGGCAAGCGCACAATTTCCTTCCTTACCGATGCCTGCGGATTCTTCGAAGTGACCTATCGAAACGCCTATGTTGGCATATTCAACGCCTTCAACTATCGCATAGCACAGATCGATCTTGTCGCACGAGATAACACCCACACAGGTCTGGCCTTCAAGTCTGCTGGCGATCTCTGCGGGATCGAGTTCTTCCGCAAGTTCCCCTTCTCCCATAATGATCGTTGAGGTTTCACCATTATCGGGATCGGTTACGTCAGCAGGAAATTCATCAAAGATCGGCGCATCGATGACAAATGCAGTCTCCTCAACGGTCTGTTCGGTTGCAAAATTATCTGCCGAAACGGCATCGACACTGTCTGAGGCCTCCTCTTTAACGGGAGCGTTATCGGAAGAAGCTTCGGCTTTGCCGTTTGCCAGTGCTTCCTGGTTCTTTTGTATCAATTCATTGATATAATCGATCTTCTCGTCGTTTGATATAGAATTTTTTGCTTGATAGAATATCGGGATGCAAAAGATAGCGATTCCACCGAGTATCAATATGACACCCGCAATCGTCGCGATCAATTTCTTCTTATTCTTCATTGCTTTACTTCTCCTTTTTCGAGCAGTTCTTTTTGATATTCTTCACGTAGAGATACGGGTTTTGGCTTATTGTCGCTGACATCCTTCAGATAAGTAAAAAGAAGGATCAAAAACGTGAGTGCCGACAATACAAGGATTATGAGAGCAATCGGAGGTTTCTTCTTTTTCTTTTCCATTTCCGCAATCCTTTCATATCTTTAAAATGAAGAGATAGGCGCCTTCTCTTTTGGAGATCTCAAGGCACTTTATCATTGTAACGTTGTTTTTCGCGATCTGCTTCTTAAAAAGTGACGAGTTTCGTGTATAAACAAACATAAACGATCCTTTTTCGAGCAACTTTTGCGAACGTCCGAAAAACGCGGCATATACATTTTCAAGTTCTTTAACGGTTTTCTTTTCGGTCTCGAAAGGAAGGTCCGTGATCAGCTCATTAAAACGTTCCTTGTGCTCAAGCGAAAGAAAATCCTTGTTAATGATCTTTGACTTATCATTAAGCCCCGCTTTTTTGAGATTCTTCTCGGCAGCGGCACACGCAGCCGGGAAAATATCCGATCCGAACAGGAATTCAGCGGGAAGCGCTTTCTCTCTTTCGATAAGCAGCGTACCGGCTCCGCAGAACGGATCGAGCACTTTCGCATCGGGGATCATGTATTCCCTGCACAGATTTGCGATAAGCGCCGCCAGATACGGTTTCAGACCGGCTGCAATATCGGTAGTCTTATACGTAAATCTTTCATCGCGCGGAAGATAGAATTTTACAAGCGGTTTTAACGCTCCCGTCTTTCTTGCAACAAACCTTATTCCTATATCAAAATCGTTTCTGATGTTTATGAGGTTATATGCGCTCTCTTCCTCAACGATCTCACTGAGCGTCTTCTGGATCTGTAATTCCTTTTCTTTATCGGGCTCACCTTTTATATCAAGCCTGAACGAAACAGGAAGCTTCATCTCACCCTTTTTTATCTTCATCCTTTCAAGGACATAAGGCGTAAGGATCTCTTTGACATATTTTCGCGCCAAATCGCTGTCGTTTCCGATATCTCCAAAAATTTCCTCATCGTAAGGAGGCGCAAAAAGCATCTCTTCATAGGTTCTTATACCTTTAACGGCATCAATGTCATCACAATTTGTCATGACCCCGGCATTAAAGAGCTTCTTCGGGAAACCTTTGATCGCGTTTAGGGTTACCTCTCTGAAATTCCTGTTAGTCGTAAGAATGATCTCGCTTTTTAACTTCTGCCCCGTAAAGGACCTTTTTCCCCCTACGGTTCTCAAGAGTCCGAGAAGCAGCCTCGCTTCCTTTACATAATGTTTATGTGATTCGCTCTTCTCATCCTTAAGCAGCTCAAGAAGCACGTTCATTCTGTCATATAGCTTATCTGTTCCCGGAATGTGCGGTAGCATTGAAAGCGCTTTGACGAAATGCTCTTTGTTGTATTCGACCGTCTCGTTAAGATAAGCATCAACTATCGCCTCTCCTGCTTTTTCACCCACCAAAGCCGCGATACAAAAAGCACCGAATTGGCGAACCTTGACGTCATCATGCATAAGTATCAAAGAAACATCTTCGTCACGCAGATCGTACAAGGAAACACGATCGTCTTTCTTATCAATGACCGATTCTTCATCCTTTAACACAAACTTAAGCTCAAGGAGAAGCTCCTTAAGCTTATCGTTTTCCTGCGAAGCAAGTGCCGCATGTATGCTTTTTTCGATCGTTTCCTGCGAAGCCATTAATTATCTATCCTGATCCTACTGAAATTTGCATTATAAGCAACGTACATGCCGCCTTCTTCGGCCGGGTCACCGCAAACATTTCCCTTTATCAGAGATTTACAGCTGAGACCGTCGACATTGACCTTAACACTGCCGGGCACTTTGATCTTAACATCCGAAAAGAAACTTACGATGCTCACGAACGAGTCATCCGAAAGGTTACATTTCGAAAGATCGGCATTTGCACGCGCGAACAAAGTGTATATGCACACTCCGTCAAGTTTTTCCTTATTCTCTATCTTTTTATTTGAAAATATCGCTATGTATTTTCTGACGCGTCCTTTTGAATTAAAACGTTCGAAGCTCTTCTCTTTGACCTTCTCGATCAATTTGAGGATCGCAACGACTGCAAGTACAAAAAGAATGAATTTCTTAAAGAAACCGCATCCGGATTTGCCCTGTTTCGAAACTGCTGTCTCGTTGATGTTTGTATTATTTTCCATATGCTCTCCCAAATTTTGTGCTGATGATATGACCAAGATAAGTTTATCACTTTGGGGTTTTATAAGCAACCCGGATTTTTGTAAGTTGAATTTTCATCGGCTTATAAGCGCGGTAAACTGAATAACAGCCTCAGGGGTGCGGTCGTGATTTTATTACACGAGGCAGCCCTGAGGCGTCGCTTAGTCTGACATTTGAAAATTTTCCCGGTAGGGTAAGGAAGAAGTTTAAATTTGATGTATAAACAATCCACTGCGAAGCTTCGGCTCAAACCAGGTGGACTTGGGAGGCATTAGTCTGCCGGCATCCGATACTGCGAAGAGTTCGCGGATCGATGTGGGATACATCGCGAATGCGATCTTCATGTCGTGATGTACTCTTCTTTCGAGCTCCTTGAGACCTCTGATACCTCCGATAAAGTCGATCCTCTTGTCCTTTCTGGGATCGTTTATGGAAAGTACGGGGCCGAGAAGGTAATCCTGAAGGATCGAAACATCAAGCGATGCTACGGGATCGGAAAGCTTCTTTAAGCTTTCGTTTGCCTCAAGTTTATACCATGTGTCTTCAACAAACATTCCGAAAGTGCACTTCTCTTCGGGAGTGTAAGGTCCGTCTACTTTTGTAACTTTAAAATTCTTTGAGATCTCCGAGATAAAGCTTTCAACGCTATAACCGTTAAGATCTTTAACAACACGGTTATAAGGCATGATCATGAGCTGATCTTCGGGGAAAAGTACGGAAAGAAAGAAATTGAATTCTTCGTTTCCTCTGAACATACCCGACTCAGCTCTGCGTTTAAAGCCGACACGTACAGCGGATGCTGCTCTGTGATGTCCGTCGGCGATGTAGATACTGTTTATATGACTGAATTCATTTTCGATAGTGTTGATATCCTGCTTCTGATCGATCTTCCAAACGTTATGGCGGATACCGTCATCAGCGGTAAAAGAATAAATGGGCTCTGTGGATGTCTTATAGTGCTCAACCACGTTGCTGATGATCTCATCCGATCTGTATGCAAGGAAGATCGGGCCGGTCTGTGCATTACATGTATCAACGTGATTGATACGGTCGATCTCCTTCTCCTCACGAGTGTTTTCATGCTTTTTGATCACATTGCCCGCATAATCGTCAATAGAAGCACATGCAACGATACCTGTCTGATGTCTTCCGTTCATGATGAGCTCATAAATATAGTAGCATCTGTCGGTATCGGTAATAAATGTTCCGTCTGCTATACGTGCCTCAAGCAATTCTTTAGCTTTACGGTATACAATGGGATCGTATGTATCGACAGAATCGGGGAACTGGGTTTCGGCTCTGTCTATGCGAAGAAATGTAAGTTCATCTTCAGCGACCTTAACCTTGGCTTCCTCTCTGTCGTATACGTCATAAGGTAACGCCGCGACTCTGTGCGCTACATTCTCGTTGGGTCTTAAGCACTCGAAAGGCTTTATCGTTGCCATTTTTTTTACTCCTCAAAAGAAATAGAAGCTTTTTTATCAAAAAACCATCTTTGACATATTACTACACGATTTCCGATTTAGCAAGTAAAAGGTTTTCGTAATTTACATCTTTTATACGTCGCGACGGTCAACAATTCATTCTACGGTATCATAGATCATCTTATAAGCACCGACTTTTTCGGCTCCGATCGTAAATGCACCGCGCAAACGTTTCTTCGCTTCGGCCAGCTTGCTCGCGTCATTTGCGTAAAGTGTTGCGAGAGGTTCTCCCTTTAAAACACGGTCGGAAGTCTTTTTATTAATGATTATGCCCACGCCGGGATCTATCACATCATCCTTTTTTTCGCGTCCGCCGCCGAGGAGCAGGGAGGCTATGCCTACTTCGTCCGCGCGTATATCGGAAACATAGCCGTCAATATCGGACAAAAGGTCTTCCTTTATCTTTCCGAGCTCAAAAAGCGAAGTGTCATAAACATATCTGTCATCTCCGCCCTGTGCTTTTACGAATTTTGCGAATGTTTCGAGCGCTTTACCCGAGGTGATGGTTTCTTCAAGTTTCTCGCGGGCTTCTTCGGGCGAAGAAGCTTTTCCTGCGCCGTAAACCATATATGAAGCGAGCTTATAAACCACTTCCATAAGCTTTTCATCACCCTTACCCTTAAGAGCGTTTATGGCTTCGATCACTTCAAGAGAGTTTCCGACCGCGATGCCGAGGGGATCGTTCATATCGGTGATGACTGCAAATGTCTTTCTGCCGGCATTGTTTCCGATGTCAACCATCCTGCGGGCAAGTTCTTTTGCACTGTCGACAGTCTTCATGAACGCTCCGGAGCCCGTCTTGACGTCAAGAACGATCACATCGGCTCCCGCAGCAAGTTTTTTGCTCATAATGCTTGCCGCTATAAGCGGAATGCTTGAAACCGTGGCTGTGACGTCACGGAGTGCATAAAGCTTCTTGTCGGCGGGAGCAAGATTTGCGGTCTGTCCCGCAACGGCAAGTCCGAGTGTATTTACATTGTTAAAAAACGTCTCTTTCGAAAGCGATGTGTTAAATCCGGGAATGCTTTCAAGCTTATCTATGGTTCCGCCCGTATGTCCGAGTCCTCTTCCCGACATCTTGGCAACGGGGATCCCAAGACTTGCGACCATCGGTCCGATTATAAGCGTTGTTTTATCTCCGACGCCTCCCGAGCTGTGTTTATCAACATGAACGCCCTTTATTACCGAGAGGTCGAGCATTTCTCCGCTCTTTGCCATGAGAAGCGTAAGTTCTGTGGTCTCCCGAACATCCATTCCGTTGATGGCAATTGCCATAAGAAGCGCGCTCGCCTGATAATCGGGTATCGAACCGTCTGTATATCCTTTAACAAAAAAAGCTATCTCTTCGTTTGTAAGTTTTTCGCCAAGCCTCTTTTTGTCGATTATGTCATACATTCTCATAGCAAATACCTCCTGAATTTTATTCTCAATACGATCTATTCAATCCTAACACCTATATCTGCCTTCCGATATAGTAAAAATCCTTACATTCGTCGATCTGTACCTTTATTATCTCTCCGATCAGTCTTTTTCTGCCGACGAAGTGAACAAGAAGGTTGTTTCCGAGACGTCCCGTGAGAGCTGTTGTCCCGTCGGGGGTCGAAATACTCTCTACAGTGTTTCCGGAGGAGTTATCCGAAAGTTCATGGCCAACCGTTTCGACAAGAACTTCCTGCACGGTGCCTACAAGGCGGGCTGCATTTGCAGCGCTGCAGCGGGAAACAACCTTAAGGAGTCTGTCAAAGCGCTCCTTGACAACATCCTCGGGAACCTGGTCTTCAAATGTGGCAGCGGGTGTGCCTGTGCGTTTTGAATATATAAACGTAAATGCGCTGTCAAACGAAACGGTCTCGCAAACATCAAGAGTCTCTTTAAAGTCCTCTTCCGTTTCGCCGGGAAATCCTACGATAATATCCGTTGTTATCGCGATATCGGGCATCGCGTCACGAAGTTTTTTTACAAGAAGAAGGTAATCTTCCTTTGTGTAGTGGCGGTTCATGCGTTTAAGAAGTCTGCTGCTGCCGCTTTGAAGAGGCAGATGTATATGTTTGCATACATTTTCATGACGCGCCATGACCTCGATAAGTTCATCCGAAAGATCCTTGGGATGGGACGTCATAAAACGTATCCTTTTGATCCCCTGTACAGAAGCGATCTTATCAAGAAGCATTGCAAACGTAATGTCTTCTTCAAGCCCTTTTCCGTAGGAATTTACGTTTTGACCGAGGAGCATGATCTCTTTAACGCCCTTTGCGGCAAGATCCTGTGCCTCACGGATTATGTCGCAGCTCCTTCTGCTCCTTTCGCGCCCTCTTACATAGGGAACGATGCAATAGGTGCAAAAATTGTCGCATCCGTACATGATATTGAGTCCTGCACGGAAGGTGCTGTCGTATTTAACGGGCAGATCCTCAACGATCCCGGTTGCTTCTTTTTGAACGTCTATCACGCGTGTCTTAAGTGACGGATCCTTCTCTTTGGCTTTGCGGTTCATCAAAAGCGTATAAAGAAGCTCGGCTATCTTATAACTGTTATGTGTTCCGAAGATGATATCGATAAAGCCGTAGCTTTTCTGCATCTTTTCAACTTCATCGGGCTCCTGCATCATACAACCGCAAATTCCGATCACCATCGAAGGATTCTTCTCTTTTTTGAGCTTTCCGACATAACCGATCCTGCCGTATACACGCGTGCTCGCGTTTTCACGAACGGTGCAGGTATTATAAAGGACAAGATCGGCTTTTTCGCTGTCAATGAGCGTATATCCGATGCTTTCGAGAACGCCGGCAAGCTTCTCCGAATCACGGAAATTCATCTGACACCCGAATGTTGAAATATGATAGGTCGGTTTCTTTCCGTCGGCAAAAAGCCCCATCCCGTCGATCAGTTTTTTGCATTCCTCTATGAAATACATTTGGCGCTCCGGTTCGTTTACGGGCGCCCCATTATATATATCCGTCATTTTCCGATTCCTTTTTTAAATAATATTTCAGCTCTTTTTTATCAGTTTTTTTATGATCTCCTCGTATACTTTGAGGCCGTCAACCGCAGCGGATGTTATACCGCCCGCGTATCCGGCTCCTTCGCCGCAGGGATACATCCCTATAAGGCCTATGGCGCAAAGCGTTTCGCTGTCTCTTACGATCCTGACGGGCGACGAAGTTCGGCTCTCGACCGCAAGCATGATACCTTCTTTTCCGGCAAACCCTTTTATCTTGCCGTCAAAATTAATAAGCGCTTCTTTTAACGGCTCCGTTATGAGTTTCGGAAGGATCTTATAAAGATCGTACGGCGCATATGCACCGCGGGTATTCGGCTTCCTGCCCGAAAGCGAATCGGTCCCTTTGCCTTCGAGATAATCGGTTATATAGCATACGGGGATCTTGCCGGAGCAGGCGTCAAACGCTTTCTTTTCAAGATCTTCCTGAAATCTTATGCCCTCCGTGATATCATCTGTCGAAAGATCGTTTTCCCTGATTTCAACAATGATCGCGCTGTTTGCCGTATCTTCGTCACGTTTGCTGTAACTCATTCCGTTTACGCAAAGCCTTCCCTCCTCAGAGGAAGCATTTACGACCACACCTCCCGGACACATACAGAACGAATAAACTCCGCGTCCCTCGTTTGTTTTATAAGTGAGTTTATAATCGGCGGGTGGATATTTTTCAAATCCATCACCGTACATCGCTCTTGATATGAGTTCCTGGGGATGTTCGACCCTGACCCCCATCGCAAATGCTTTTCTTTCCATTTCGACACCTTTGGAAAGAAGCATCCTGACCGTATCGCGGGCGCTGTGTCCGGTAGCCAGTACCAACGTGTCACACTCGATCCTTTCGTTATCGTTTACGATCGCAGCCGTTATATGTCCGTCTTTTTCTTCAAATCCCGTAAATGTGCTGTTAAAACGTATCTCTCCGCCAAGCTCTTTTACCTTTTCACGAATTGCTTTGACGATCAATGTGAGCCTGTCCGTTCCGATATGCGGTTTATTGATGTACCTGATGGAAGGATCGGCTCCGAATTCGACAAAAATATCAAATATGTGATGTATCCTGCCAAAATTATCGTGGATCATCGTATTTAGTTTCCCGTCGGAAAAAGTACCCGCACCTCCTTCACCGAACTGGACATTCGAAGAAGGGCAAAGCTTTCCGGTTTCGAAAAACTTCTTTACATCAGCCGTTCTTGTGTCAACGTCTTTTCCGCGTTCGATCACTATCGGCTTCAGACCCGCGCACGCGAGCTTATATGCGCATATCATCCCTGCCGGACCGAAACCGACTATGACCGGTCTTTTTATGTTACTTTGACAGGCAGAATAAAAACCTTCTATGACCGGTCTTTTTATGTCACGCTCACCTGTCTTTAAAGCAATGACGGGATCTTCGTAAACAACGGGATCTACCTTTGAGACATTCTTAAGCTTACATTTCCTAAGGATCTTGTCTTCCTGCAAAACCTCGACATCGACGCCGTAAACATAGCGGATATCTTCCTTTTTTCTTGCATCGAGCGACAATTTCCTAAGCACCGCGCTTTTAAGTCCGTTGATATCGACACCAAGCTTCTTTGCGGCAATGCTTTTGATATCTTCAATATTAATTTTTTCTTTTTCAGTAAAAGATATCCGAATCAATTGTACCTCCGGCAGCATAGGTTCCGGCTCTCAGTCCGGTGATCCATGCAAAAGTCAGATTGTTTCCTCCGCAGACGAAATCGGCATCGAGGGTTTCGCCCGTGATATAAAGTTCTTTGACACGCTTATGTTCAAACGTATACGGATTTACCTCATCAAGCCTTACACCGCCGCTTGTGACCTGTGCGTTTTCAAATCCCATCGTTCCCGTAACATGAAGAGTTATACCGCAAAGCATATCTATAACATGGCCTGCGATCTTAAATCCTTCATCTACGGAAGGTCGTTTCTCGGGATCTATATGCATATGCAGCATAACGGCATAAACAAGCTTTCTGTTTGCAATGCCCGTAAGGAGGTCTTCTATCGTATAACCGCCCTCGATAAGCCTCTCCCAGATGCTTTTAAGCATTATTTCCCTGTCTCGCTGGCTCAGCACCGCAACGCGCACGCTGACGTTCTTTCCCTCGTCAAGTGCTCTCGCGGCAATCCCCGAGCAATTCATGATCGGAATTCCGCTTATGCCTTTTTTGTTGAAGATTATCTCTCCGTGTTCACTGAACACTTCATTTCCGCCGACGATCAAATGTATGTCGGCATAGTGCCTTACACCATCGATTACTTTTGCCTGCTTAAAATCGGTCGTAAGACCGACAAGTGCGGGGAAAAGCTTAGTAGGCTTAACTCCGAGCTGTCCCAGAAGTTTAAAGGCAGAACCGTCCGTCCCAAGATCGGGTCTTGCTTTTCCGCCGGCGCTCATGATCAGTTTTTTACAGGAAAACATGTCATTGATGATGAACCTGTCATTTTCCTTCCTGATCGTGCTTACTTCACAATCACATGTAATATCGCATCCCGTAACGAGTGCCACTTTCACAAGTGTGTCCCTGACGGTAGAGGCCTGAAGAGAAACGGGATAATAATATCCGCCTTTTTCATGGATAAAGATACCGATCGATTCAAAGAATCTGATCAAAGTATCAAAAGGAATACTCTTAAAGATCTTTGCCGCGGTCTCTTTGTCGTAGCCGTTAACGATATTTTCGACATCATCCCTGTCCGAGAATATGTTGCATTTTCCGTTTCCCGTAACGGTGATCTTCTTACCCGGTTTTGAAAGCCTTTCGAGGATCAGAACATCCGAACCGTTACGCGCGGCACAAATACCCGCGGTAAGACCGGATGCTCCCGCACCTACGATGATTATGTCATAATCCTGCATTTTTCTCCCTCCCGAAAATTGATGTACAGAACAACTTCACCCTGTTATTCTGTCGAGCCCTATTATATAAAAACGAAATCTTCGTAATCATATCATTTTAATAATCCGAGCTTTGTAAAAAGCTTACACAATCTGCTTCCCATCGGAAGCTTTAGGATCTCTTCTCTGATAAGTCCCTTTAGTACTATGAGTACAACAAAATAAACGGGTACACATATAACGATCGAAACAACGGAAGCGATCGAAACGTTTATGTTTATGTACACAAGTACCTGATATAAACATCTGCCGATAAGGCCCATGATAAGAGCGCTCAAGATCGGGATCATAAACGTTCTTTTAAGTTCCTGCCTGTAACCGATCTCTTTTCTTATCGATCTGTAATTGAGGATACAAACAACGAGCGCGTATAAAATATTACAGATCATGAGGGCATATTCGTTAAGCTGCGTAAACCAAAGGAGCACGGCAAGAAGCGGTATGTGTATCGCAAGCGAAAGCGCCGAATGTATCACGGGGACCGACAATCTGTTTATACCCTGCAATACGCCGTTTGTAAGCGTCGAATACGCAAATACGATCACCGCAATTCCTCCGAAATAAAGGAGTCCGGCGGCGAGTTCTCCGTCGGCATCAAAGAAAAGCTTCATGATCGGACCGGCAAAAAACGAAAGTCCGACAGCGGCCGGGATCGCGATCATCATATTAAGCTTGACCGTGCCCGATATCTTTTCCCTGATCCCATCGATATCCCGTACCGCAAATGCATTTGAAAGCACCGGAACGACAGACACTCCGAATGCCGAAGCTACAGCTACGGGCAGGTTATAAAGCCACTTGTATTTATTGGCATATGCTTCAAAAAGAACGGCTCTTCCCGATTCTTCTATCCCTTTCGAGCCGAGTATCCTGCCAAACATAAAATCATCGGTTATACCGCTTAGCTGATAGATCGTCTGGCTGAGGATGATCGGGATCATCGTGATTATGAGTATCCACAAAAGCTTTCCGTAGGGAGTGACGTTGTCGTCGGAAACGACCGCATCTTCCTCGTCTTCTCTTTTGTTCTTTCTAAATACCAAAACAAGTATGAGAAAAACAAGCCCTGCGAGCGCTCCCGCCAAAGTACCCGCAGTTCCTCCCGCGGCACCGCGTGCGGGACGCGAAACGTCGGAAACGATATTAATGAACCATACGGCACAAACTACGCTCACAACGGCATTTACGATCTGCTCTACGATCTGGGAAACGGCGGTCGGAACCATATTTCGAAGTCCCTGGAAGAATCCTCTTATAACACCCATGCACGAAAAAACAAAGATCGTGGGTGAAAGGACCTTTAAAGGAATCGCAGCGGAGGGGTACCCCATCCATCCCGCGATCGTGTCGGCAAAGAAAAACAGAATAAGCGAGGCAAGTAATCCCACCATAGAGGAAAATACAAGCCCCACTTTAAAAACTCTCTTACCGTCTTTAAAACGTCCTTTTGCATTTCCCGAAGAAATGATCTTCGAGATGGCAACAGGTATGCTGTATGTGGAAACAAGCAACGCGATGTTATATACTTCATACGCGGTGCTGTAATATCCCATACCCTCGCTTCCGACAATGTTTGTGAGCGGAATGCGGTAAAGCATACCTATAAATCGTGTTACGATCCCCGCAACTGCGAGGATCAGTCCCTGTGTAAGGTAATTGTTCTTTTTAGTCCCCATTTTACACCCTTATTCGATCACGAGTTTGTCTGACCTGTGATTCGGGAAGACAGAGATAAATGTACGTCCGGGATTTATACTGAGTACTTCACCGTTTTCGTCGTAATAACTCATGAATTTATTTTTTTCGTTCTTTTTCCAGGTTATCGGCACCGACTTACCACCCGTTATATAATAACCGTTGCCGGACGCATCCTCAAGTTCCATGTCCTGATATCCGTTCTCGTCTTTATTCCATTCCTTGACGAGCTGAATGATTATATTGTCAAACATGAGAGGCGTTTGTGTGTTCTTATCGATATGTACATCGTCAAACTGGTATCTAGTATATTGTTTTGTCGATGCATCATAGACAAAATACGGGCTCATGTATGTCGAATAATCAAGTCTTATAAGGAACGCATCGGAACCCGATAAGGGCGCTTTAAACTCTTCATTGAACACAAAATGATTCGGCTTAAAATCCTCTTTGTGATCGGTCCTGATCTTCATCGCCTCTATGCCGTTTATTATACCTTCGAGCGAAGCGAAAGCATTATGAGGTGCTTTTATGTCCTTGTCCCTGTAAAATACCGTATCACCTACCCAATACGTTCCCTCCAGGTGATCGAGCTTAAGTTTCTTGATCTTCTTTTCGGCATATGTCGTCTCACCGAAATGTATAAAGATCGCATCATATTCGTCGGCGAAACTGGCAAAATAATGTCTCGCGCTCCTGCACGAACCGATCCTGTCTTTACAGCCCGACTCATCGTTAAGACCTTCAAAGACACCCATAAGTCTGGTGATGCCGCCTTCGGCGAGTGCTTCATAAAGTATTTTTGCATCTCCTATTCCGCTTTGGGGATTTGCGACACCGATGTTGTTGAACATTATCGCATATGGTCTCTTTGCGGCAGTTTCCTCGGGAACCCAGGTTCCGTCGAGAACGCTTATGACCTCTCCCTCATGCGTGATCTCTTCCGGTATAGGAGTTACCTCGGGAGTGGTTTCGGGAAGAACGGGTGTCGGAGTCGCGGGTTCAGGGGTCGGCTGAGCGGTCGGCGTCAAAGGGGCCGCTGTAGGCTCGGGAATGATCGATCCGCCTGTTCCGTCGTTTCCTCCGCCCGGAAGAAAGATACAAAGACAAACAACGGCACCGATCAAAACGGCACAGCCTATGATACAAACAACCAGGTGACTCTTAATAAGATCAAGGATCTTGGCAAAGAACTCTTTCATCTGAAAATACCCGCACTTTCAAGGATTTCTTTCTGTATCTTTTCCATAACCGCTCTGTCTTCTTCCTCGATATGATCATAACCGAGAAGGTGGAGCAGACTGTGTACGATCAGAAAATCAAATTCGCGAAGAGGACCGTGTCCGTATTCTTCTGCTTGTGAAAAAACTCTTTGAGCACATATTATAATGTCTCCCAGCATGATAGCACCCGTTTCGGGATCGAGATATGCACCGGGATCTCTCTCTACATAAGAGAAATTGAGCGGTTCGTCATAATCGACCATGGGAAACGAAAGACAATCGGTCGTCGAATCGATATTTCTGAAACGCTTATTAAGATCGGCGACAAAATCTTCATCGGCAATATAAACCTCTATCTGTGCTTCGTAAGGCATGTTCAGGTGCAAAAGGGCAGCTTCGAGGATCTTTCTCGCCTGTATTCTCGGTTTGAAAGGAAATCTGACAGAGGTTTCAAGATTAATCGTTAATTTGATAGAGATCACCTCCGGCCACAGTCAAATAATCTTTGATAATATTGACTTCCTCAGCGGAGAATCCCGAATATCTGAGGAAATTCTGGGAATTACGAACCTTGATGGTGTTCCTTACGATACCGGCCCACGAAAGGTCGACATCATCACCGGAATTCTTAAGCTCGTTCATCTTTCTTAAAACATAATCATAGGTATTTATCATGTCATTGACAAGCATTACGATACCTGTTTCACGCATAACGGGGAAATCGACCTTCTTAACCGACATGTGGTAAAGGGGTCTGATCAGATAATCGGGAACATAATACTTTGACGAAAGGATCTCGAGATAATCATGTCCGAGAACCTTACCCGCATCATGGAGGATACCGAGCGCATATGCAAGATCACTGTCGCACGATATCTCTTCCGCAGCACCCGCGGCAAGCTTTGAAAGCATAAGGCTGTGTTCGTAAACAGATTCGTTATCGAGCTTAAGCCTGACGAGGTAAAGGAAATCGTTGCTGCAGACATCCGCGACAGAGAGAACGCTCTTCTTGTCGGTAACAAGGGAAAGCTTCTCCTGAAGCTCATCATTTTCTTTATATACACGCGAAAGGCGTTCTTCGAGCTTCTCGTAATCCTCTCTCTTAACAAACATATCGCTGTCGTATGCAACCTCTGCTTCGTTCGATCTCTCAAAGAGCATTACGGACTCGGATGATTCGTCATCGGTCGAAGGAACAACTTCTTCGGGTATCGAAAACCTGAGAGCCGAAGTACCTTTTGTAAATCCGCCCGACAGTAACATTACAAGGAATCTTACACCGATAAGCGAAGCAACACCGCAAAGAAGAACTATGAGATGATAAACACTGAAAATATCCTTCGCAGCGAAATCACATTCGATAATGAGAACTATCGCGTAGAATACAATTACGATGAGCGCTGAATAAATACTGTTCTTTAACGTAAATACGCTTCTTGCGAGAAGTGTTACGGCAAAAACGAAAAGTACGGTCCCTATTGAAGGAACGACGGCGAACGCCGAGAAAAATACGGAATAAACGTACAAAAGAAATAATGTAAGCGATGAAACCGTGAAATTAAAACATCCCGACAAAAGTGTAAGCAGAATGAGCATCGAACAGGACGCTATCTCAACACTGCCGCAATGCAGGATGAAAAGACATATTGAGGGAATAAGCGCGAGTACAAGTCTTGAAGTACGGGCGCCGAGTATGTTCTCTTTATTGACATCAATATAGTATACGAGTAAGAATCCGAAACTCAAAACAAATGCACAACCGTATATGCCTGTCCTTACATCGATAATGTCCGGACCGGATACATACATTCCCACGAGAGTTGCACATACAAGTGAAACAATAAGGAGAAAAGAAATATGTTTTAGCCTATTTGTGATCACGGAACGTTCTTTGTCCTTTTGATCTGTTCTTTGCGGCATCGTTTTCCCTCTTTTCGTATTTCTCATAAGCTTCAACAATCTTTTGAACAAGCGGATGTCTTACAACATCGCGGCTGGTAAGCTGTGCAAAGCCTATTCCTTCTATATCCCTCAATACCTTCATGGCGATATCAAGGCCGCTCGTTGCGGGCGGAGCAAGATCTTTCTGGGTCGGGTCGCCCGTGATTATTGCCTTCGAGCCGAAACCGATCCTGGTTAAAAACATCTTCATCTGGGCGGGAGTGGTGTTCTGTGCTTCATCAAGAATGATAAAAGCATTGTCGAGCGTTCTTCCTCGCATATAAGCAAGAGGAGCCACCTCGATAAGACCTTTGTCGGCGTTGCGCTGATAGCTTTCCGCGCCCATTATCTGGTAAAGTGCATCATAAAGCGGTCTCAGATAAGGATCGATCTTGCTTTGAAGATCACCGGGGAGGAAACCGAGTTTTTCACCGGCTTCGATCGCAGGTCTTGTAAGGATTATCCTTGAGACGTCACCTTTTTTGAATGCCGTGATAGCCATAGCCATCGCAAGATATGTCTTACCCGTACCTGCGGGACCGAGTCCGAAGACTATCATGTTATCACGTATCTTATCAATATATTCTTTCTGACCGACTGTCTTGGGCTTGATCGGTTTACCCGCAAGCGTAAAACAGATAAGTTCCTTGTCTATCTCTGTAACGAGCGTTTCTTTGTCTTCCATGAGAAGCGCAAGCGTATAAGAAACTTTTTGCTCGTCGATCACATTGCCGTTTTCGGAAAGCGCGGAAAGTTGTTCAAGCGCTCTCTCTGCCTTAACGACGTTTTGCTCACACCCGATTATCTTAACGCTTTCGCCTCTGACAACAACATCAACATTAAGTGCCTTTTCGATCACTTTGAGATGTGCGTCGAATTGTCCGAAAACGTTCGACATGTGAGCACCGGGTATATTTATGATCTTTTCGATCGATTCCATACAGACTAAACTCCCCAAAAGAAGATATACAAACACAAAGATTTTTATTGCTTTATCTTCATGTATCGTTAATATTATATAACTTAAGACGTTAAATATCAATATTTTGGGCAAAGTAAAGGCATGGTCCTCAGACCATGCCCTGATCACAAAATGGCTTACTTAAATTTTCTCTTACGTGCAGCCTCAGACTTCTTCTTACGTCTAACGCTGGGCTTCTCGTAATGCTCTCTCTTGCGAATCTCCTGCTGGATGCCGGCCTTCGCGCAATTTCTCTTAAATCTGCGAAGAGCACTGTCCAGTGTCTCGTTTTCTTTTACTATTACATTCGACATAGCCTCACACCTAACCTCCCTCCGGTTATGAAATTGTGCATAAAAGTGATGGCTATTCCTAAAAGCACAGAAACATTATATCACATAAATCTCATGCGTCAAGTAAAAATGCTATTCCATCACAACTACGCTATAGGGAGAACGCTCATTATCAGGCATTTACGCTCAGATATTAAACGAACTGATAAATTTTCCGATCTTCGAAGAGGAGTCTGCAACTGTTGCCGCTGCCTTGTCTACGCTTCTGCTGTCCTCTGCCACACTCTGTGCGCTAGTAGCTGCGGTAAGGACCGTTGCGGTCACTTCTTCCGTGCTTGCCGACTGATTCTCGGCTATCGATGCGACCGAAGTCGCTATATTGTTAACAAATCCGATCTTCGAGAACATATCGTTGAATTTATCGGTTGCACAGTCAAGTGACTCAAATATCTCTTTGAAGGTTTCACCCGTATCGCTTACCGCAACACTTGAATTCTCGATATCCGAAACACTTGTTTCCGACTGTTCCGAAAGAATGGAGATCTGTTTGGTGATCTCATTTAATATTCCTGCGATCTCAGTTGTAGCGCTTGCACTGTCATTTGCAAGTGTACCGATCTCGGTAGCAACAACGGCAAAACCTCTGCCCGCTTCTCCCGCTCTGGCCGCTTCAATCGATGCATTAAGAGAAAGCAGATTTGTCTGTGACGAGATCGAATTGATCATCTCAACAATGGAATTGATCTTTTGTGCAGCACTGTCTACGGAACGGACTACCTTGTTCATGTTCGTCATGGATAAGGAGATCGTGTCCATATTGGACTGAACCTTCGTCATGTCTTCCTGACCCTTTTGAGCCTTAACAAGTAATTCGTTCATGATCGTCTTGGTCGAATTGCCCTGATCCATCATTTCGGAAACGGCTTTTGCAAGATCTGTCGAAAGCATTGCAAGCTCTGTGACCGATGTTGCGATCTGTTCCATGGCGATATGGATCTGATCCATTGAGGAGCTTTGCGCGTCGGCATGAACGCTCATGTTACCCGCTACATCTCTGCTTTTTTCGGCTTCCCGGGACAGGCTGTCCGTAAGGCCCTTCATTTCACCGAGCATCTCGCGCATGCGCGAAACATAGTCATACATGCATTTGTTCATGACGCCGATCTCGTTGTTACCGCACTTATCTATCTTGACCGTAAAATCTCCTTCTGTTATCCCGGTAATTGTATTTGTAAGCTTTTTAACGGGTGTGGTGATCTTAAATCCGACAAGGAAGAAGATGATCACGGTACTTAAGATAAGCATAACAATAACGATAACCAACGTATATATGCTCAGATCACTGAGTTTTTTGAGCAGATCGTACTCTCTGACATACGAAACAAGTACCCAGTCGGTATTGGGAACACGTACGGTACTGACAATATAATTGTCATTATCGTTTCCCTTAAGGTTCACGACATTGTCTGTATTTTTTGAAGATACCATGGAATAGATGCTTTGAAGGAAAGCATCGTCTTTATGGTCTGTAACATCGCTTCCGATATATCCTTCGTTCGGTGAGGCAACTATGCAGCTGTCGGCCAAGAGCATACATTTACCGGTATCGGCGGGAGTATATCCGACAACTTTCTCAGAGATATTGTCGAGGAAGATATCTGCCGAAAGTACGGCTTTACGGCCGTCTTTAAAATCTACCTTTCTTACACAGCTCACGACGATTTTCATCGTATCAAGATCGAGATATGGCGCAATAAGAACAACGGAGTCACTGTCTTTACCGGCGATATACCAGCCTCTTGTCGTTGTGTCGTAATCTTCCGGCGGGATCCATTCATCGCCGTCGATAAACTCTTTATTCTCAAAACCCAGATATATGTCATAGACCATATCGTCGAACACAATCATACCGGGCTGAAGAGCATCGTGGATCTCATCGTTGTCTGCATAATCATGGATCTCAAGCATACTTCCGAGTGCATTATAGTAACTGATGATCTCACCCATCGTACTGCCGATATTGTTCGCATAAGCGGTAGATTCCTGATAGAGACGTTCTCTTCCGTCTTCAGTGATGAGATTTTTGGAATTGATAAAAAGAATCGCAGCAATGATTATGATAAATGCCGCAATCATGGGTACAAGGAAACAAAGCAGCTGAACACTGATCTTTTTATGTTCGTTTTTGTTTTTCATCGATCAACACTCCTTTCAATATGTTGCTATTTCAAAAACTCACGTATCCTTATATATAAACTGTCCGGATCAAAAGATATATGATCGCGTATATCGTTCGGGCTTCCGTGTGAAAGAAATTCGTCCGGAAGCGACAGGTTAAGGTATTTACCTTTATAACCCGCTTCAAGCAATATATCCGCTACCGATTCACCAAAGCCGCCGCGTCTGACGTTTTCTTCGCATGTTATGATCGATCCCGACGTTTTTGCGGCTGTCAGTAATGTATCTTTATCTATGGGGCTCACAAAACGAGCATTTACAAGCCCTGCACTGATCCCTTCTTCTTTTTCGAGACGTTCGAGTATCTCGTTCATTACCTTGACCATCCTTCCGACGGCAAAAACGGTAACACCGGATATTTCGCGTATGATCTCGGACTTACAGAATTCAACGGGAGCGGCAAATTCCTCAAGTTTTTGCGTGGCCTTGTGTCTCGGATACCTTATCGCAACCGGTCCGTCATGTTTAAGCGCAAATTCAAGGAATTTCTTTAATTCGGCTCCGTTCTTGGGTGCCATGACCGTAAGACCCGGTATTGAGGAAAGATATGAAAGATCGAATATACCCTGATGGGTGTCACCGTCTCTTCCTACGATTCCCGCCCTGTCTATCGCAAATACAACCGGAAGGTTGTTAAGAGCCACATCATGAAGGATCTGGTCATACGATCGCTGAAGGAAAGTCGAATAAATGGCTACAACGGGACGCATCCCGACCTTAGCCATACCCGCAGCGAACGTTACCGCATGTTCTTCAGAGATACCGACATCGAAGAATCTTCCGGGGAAATAATCCCTGAATCTCGAAAGTCCTGTTCCGTCCGACATTGCGGCGCATATCGCAACGACCTTTTCGTTCTTTTGTGCCTCTTCTATCACGGCATCGGCAAAAACGTCGGTATATGTCGTTACACCGTTATTGTTCTTTTTCCGACCCGTTTTCTTAACAAAAGGTTCTACTCCGTGGAACATCCTCGGATTAACTTCCGCAGGTCTGTATCCTTTGCCCTTTTTTGTTATGACATGTACAAGCACGGGGTTTTTACTCTTCCCCGCCGCTTCAAACGCCTCGAGCATAAGCGGAATGTTATGCCCGTCTATGGGACCGATATATGTGATCCCCATGTTTTCAAAGAACATGCCTTTTACAAAAAGGCTCTTAATCGAATTCTTTGAATTTCTGATCTTGTCAACGAGACCGTCACCTATCACAGGTATCGAAGAAAGCCCTTTTTCAACGGTAGTCTTCACGGAATTATATCCCGAGCCCGTACGAAGTTTACCCAGATACGCGGCCATGCCTCCGACATTCTCCGAAATGGACATCTTGTTGTCGTTTAAAACAATGATCATATTGGATTTAAAGCGACCGGCGTTGTTGAGTGCCTCATATGCCATGCCTCCGCTTAGGGCACCGTCGCCTATCAAAGCAACGACCCTGTAATCCTCACCCATAAGATCCCTGGCTTTAACCATTCCGTCCGCAACGGATATCGAAGTCGAGCTGTGACCCGTATTAAATGCATCGCAATCGCTTTCCGAAGTTTTCGGAAAACCCGAAAGTCCTCCGAACGAACGCAGGGACTCGAATTTATCCTTGCGTCCCGTAAGGATCTTATGCGTATATGACTGATGTCCCACGTCAAAGATCAGCTTGTCTTTGGGCAGATCAAGGAACAGATGGAGCGCCATCGTCAGTTCAACGACACCGAGATTCGAAGCAAGGTGTCCGCCCGTAACGCTGACATTATTGACCAGAAAGCTTCTGATCTCTTTTGCCAGTTCTTTATAATCGGCCGGATCGACCTTTTTAATGTCTCCGGCTTCGTTTATCGTATCCAGGATACTCATAACTATATACCTACCAAACTACTTATATTGAAAACAATCTCCCGAAAAGCGTTTCAAAAGCACTCTTGTCTCCGGGCAGTTTTAAAAGCTTCATCATCATCTCATCGTAGAGCTCTTTGATCTTTTCCCTCGCCGCATCGAGACCGAATATTGAAACAAATGTCGATTTATTGTTCTTTTCGTCGCTTCCGGTATCTTTTCCCGTTTCGGCAAAGGAAGCCGTCACGTCAAGGATATCATCCCTGATCTGAAAAGCGAGTCCCATAAGTCTTCCGATATCGTCGAGAAGCGAAACCGCTGTCTCATCAGCACCCGCAAGTATCGCGCCGCAGCACAGAGCCGACTGAAAAAGCCTTGAAGTCTTAAGCTCGCACATTGTGGCAAGCATATTCTCATCGGGTCGCGCATTGTCCTTAAATCCTTCGACATCAAGCACCTGCCCGCCGATCATACCGAACGCGCCCGCATTTTTATATAAGATCGAAGCCGCACGCATAAAATTGCGCATGTTGTCCATATAGTAATCGGGCTTGTTCTTTTCAAGGTTCTCACCGGCGCTCGTTATGATCTCCGCAGAATAATTGAGCAAAGCATCGCCCGTAAGTATCCCCATCGCATGACCGTAACGTTTATGTGTCGTTAACGCACCTCGCCTGTATTCGTCATTATCCATGGCGGGAAGATCGTCATGAACGAGGGAATAACCGTGTATGCACTCAAGCGCGCACGCAAAAGGATATGCCGTATATTCTTCAAGCTCTTTGTCATCGGAGAAAAGCCTGAAACTCTCGATAAGCATTATGGCACGAAGCCTTTTTCCGCCGCCGAGGATACTGTAACGCATCGCCGAACTCAAAAGTCCGTATCCTTCGTCTTCTTTCGGAAGACATTCCTCGAGGAGTTCTTCAATTTTTTTCAGATCGATCACTGTTTCTCCTCCCCGAGTATCTTAAGCTCCTTCTCGACTCTGTCGATCTTCTCGGAACATTCTTTGATAAGAGTGACTCCTTTTTTATATTTGTCAAAAGAGTCTTCGAGACTTATTGCCTGATCTTCCATCTCATCTATAAGTTGCTCGATCTCCTCAAAATATGTATTGATATTTTTTTCTTCTTTCTTTTCTTTTGCCTGAGCCATGATCTTTCCTTTTCTTTCTATTGTTCCGTTACGGTAGCGTTTACAGTGCCGTCGCTTACCCTGAGCGAGATGTTCTGTCCTGTTTTAAACTGGTCGACTCTCGAAAGATTCTTTCCCTTCTCATCCGTAACATATGAGAAACCTTTTTCAAGCATGTTGAGAGGCGACCGCGCCTTCATCAGCTCAGTGTCCCTTTCGAGCCTCATATGAGTTGCATTCCTGTGTGCGGCAAACAATTGTTCAAGCCTCGTTTTTACGCTGTCAAGCCTGATATGCATATTGTCTATCATCCTCGAAGGGGCATGTGCCGCTACTTTTGCCTTTAAAGCTTCATTTTTATGTCTGACGATCGTAATGCGGTCGTTCATTATACGGAAAAACCTTATCTTTTCATCCTCAAGAGCTTCATCAAACTGCGACAGATCAAAAACCGCAAGCTGTGCGGCAGCTGTCGGTGTCGGGACTCTTACATCCGCAACGAGATCGATAAGCGTTGTGTCCGTCTCATGACCGATCGCGCTTATGACAGGTACCTTACAATCCGCAACGGCCCTTACGATCCTTTCGTCGTTAAAACAAAACAGATCTTCGTACGATCCGCCGCCCCTTGCAATTATTATCACATCGGGCTTCTCACCGATAAGACGTTTTAAAGCCCTGCAAACCGACTCCGGTGCGTCGGCTCCCTGAACGGTTGCGGGCGAAAGGACGAGTTCGGCATAGGGGTTTCTAGAACGCGATATCCTTAATATATCCTGAAGTGCCGCAGCCGTACGTGCCGTGATTATTCCGATCTTTTTCGAAAACTGCGGTATCGGTTTCTTTTTTTCGGGATCAAAAAAGCCTTCCTCCGAAAGCTTTGCCTTAAGTCTTTCGAATTCTTCGTATAACGCGCCGAGGCCTTCCTGTTCGATCCTGTCTGCGTACATCATATATTTTCCGTCGCGCTCATAAACACCGATCGGTCCCGAAACGATAACGCTCATCCCGTCTTTTAAGACAAAAGAAAGACCGGCACGCCTGCCGGCAAACATAGCACAGGCAAGCTGTCCGCCCTTGTCTTTGAGCGTAAAATATATATGTCCCGCGTCGGAATATTTACAATTCGATACTTCGCCGTTAATGCTTATGTATCTGAGCGCAGTGTTTGTCTCAAAGATCCTTTTTATATAAGAATTTACCTGTGAGACCGTGTATATTTTTATATTAGTGTTTGTCATTTTCCTGTTTTTCTTTTATAAGACTTGAGAGTATACCGTTGACAAATCCGTAGGACGATTCGTTACATCCGTATTCCTTGGCAAGTTCGACAGCCTCGTTAACGGCCACTTTGTCGGGGACTTCGTCATCGTAAGAGATCTCAAACGCCGCAAGACGCAGTATGTTAAGGTCCATCCTTCCGATACGCGACAATTTCCATCCCTTAGCGACTCTCGAAATGATACTGTCGATGGTCCCGAGCTTCTCAACGATCTTAGAATAACGATCCAGTATCTCCTTCGAGGCGGATTCATCGTCAATATCCGCAAACAGTGAAAGATATAGCATGTTCTGCTCGCCGATCTCTTCTTTGTCGTGGAATTCACGCATATATAACATCTTAATAAGATGGTTCCTTAATTCTCTTCTTGTCATGGTGCACCTCAAAAATTACAGAGTAAATGTTGTACAGTATAGTCCGGTCAAACGTCTCCAATGCGGATCTGATCAAGTAATGGTGAAACTACTCAAATGCTGATCTGATCAAGCAATGATCTAAACGACTCAATACGGATCTGATCAAGCAATGATCCAAACGACTCAATGTTACAATGGATCAGACAATGATCTCAACGACATGGATATTAACGGCAACAACTTTCAGGCCGGTCATATTCTCGATCGCATTCTTTACTTTTTCCTGGATCTGTGAAGTAACGTCAACGATACGGAATCCGTATTTGATATTGATAAAAAGCTCAACCGTGACTTCATCTTCTTCAATCGCGATCTTAACGCCCTTTGAGCTGTTTTTGATACCGAGCTTGCCGACGATCTCATTGGTGATATTACCTGCCATCGAATCAACGCCATCAACTTCCGAAGCGGCAAGTCCGCTTATGGTCGCCACTACGTCATCCGAAATCTTTATCTGGCTTTCCGATACAAAATCCTTTTCATTTTCCATTGTGTTCATCTATAGAATCTCCTTTATTTCTGACACTGTCTGTTGACATTTTAGCATGGATAAGAGTTTTTGAAAAGCATAAGAATCATATCTTGAACAAAAGATTTATGTTTTTCACTTTTCGATACGGCAAATTAGACTTCAAATATATAAAAATACGATAAAAAAATCACGAAAATATACAGCTTACTTGAATATCTTTTTTATTTGTGCTATACTAATCATAAGCAGAAGCGATTGAAAAGAAGTCAATCGGAAAGGAGGTCGAATGAGCAAAAACTTCACGCAAATAACAGATTTAAAACCCGAATTCGAACTCCTTATCAAAATGCTTGACCGGATAGAGATTGACAAATGTGAAGATGCCTTCAACAGTCTGTTTGAACGTTCTCTTCCCTATTATATCGATGAACAGATCAGTTACGCATATGATCTTTTTCTCATTTACGATCTCGACAATTCCGCAGCGATCCTTAAAAACCTTATCAGGCATTTGAATTTTTATTGTCAATAACGTTGATTAATGACGACTCAAAATGTTATAAAATCCCCCAAACACAAAAAAGACTCGCGAACGAGTCTTTTTTGTATGTAAATACAGATCAGATTCTCTTTAAGTACTCTCCGCTTCTGGTGTCGATCTGAATCCTGTCGCCACGCTCAACAAAGAGAGGAACCATAACCTGAGCACCTGTCTCAACAATAGCGGGCTTGCTTGCACCTGTAGCGGTGTCACCCTTGAAACCGGGCTCTGTCTCAGTGATCTCAAGCTCTGCAAACATAGGAGGTTCTACCGAGAAAACCTTGCCCTGGTATGAGAGCATCTTAACCATGTCGTTTTCTTTAACGAATTTAAGAGCATCGCCAACTTCATCGGCATTAAGAGCGATCTGCTCATAATTCTCTGTGTTCATGAAGTTGTACATATCGCCGTCAGCATAGAGATACTGCATATCGCTCTTCTCAATGTGTGCGGGCGGATACTTATCCGTAGGACGGAAGGTTGTTTCCGTAACACCACCGTTGATGATGTCTCTGAGCTTTGTTCTAACGAAAGCTGCACCCTTACCGGGCTTAACATGCTGGAATTCGATAACCTGACAAACCTTGCCGTCAATTTCAAGTGTCATGCCGTTTCTAAATTCACCTGCTGAAATCATATAAATCCTCCTGACAATTTATAAAGCGGCAATGTGTTCCGCTTCTTTGACTGTTTACAACTCAATTCAAAGTCACAGCAAAACAGACACGGATATTTTATAATATTCTTTTATGTTTAGCAATAAAAATTTTTATCTCAAAACGATTATTTTATTTCAAACGATCATTTCTTTGTCTTGGCTTTCACGGATGTAAATTTGCCGACAAAAACGCCGTTTTTGACCGCTCGAACCTTAAAGGAATAATCCGTACCGGCTTTTAATTTCTTTATTGTGTAGTTTGTCTTCTTTGTTGTACCGATAAGCTTGTTGTTCGAATCGTAGATCTCGTAGAACTCGGCATCTTCAGCCTTGCCCCATGTGAGCTTCATCGAATTCTTCTTGATGCTCTTTGCCTTAAGCTTGGTAACCGAAGGAACCGCATAACCGTAATCGGTCGCCTTATCGAGCATTTCGCAGATAACACTTCCGCGGATAAGGATACGGGACTTCTTGTTGATCTCCTCGTTAGTGAAGTCCATGATCCTGTCGCCCCATGACATCCATACAGGGTTGGCCGTGTAGGCTTCCTCGAAATTCTCTTCCGAAGGATCGTCAAGACAGATCTCGGTCAGATAATTGAGAACCTCAAAACCTTCGTTGTTGATGTTGAGAGCAATCTCGGTATCGGTAAGATCGGTACTGAAATCTACCGAACAGTAAAGCTGGCCGTCGGCATTGAAATATGGATCAGAAAGTGTGGGAGCCGGGAAGTTCTTAGGGAGCTTGAAGTCCTTGGCATTTCCCTTCTTGCCTACCGACACTTCGTTTGACCATGCGGTCCACATAAACCTGTGACCCACAAGTTCACCATCTTCATTGATATCATCCCAAGGGGTATATTCAACGAAATAACGATATCTGGTATTGATGGTATGATTCTTAAGATCGATAACATCTACATCATCATTACTCTCGAAGATCCCTTCCATAACGCCGGGATTATTGTTCATATCGTTCACTCTTAAGAACGCCATATAAGCGAAATTGTCTTTATAACCCCATCCGAAATACTCTTTAACGGGAAGTCCTGTGGGAATGTTCTCCTGATCCCACATCTCACAGGTATCCCAGGTTTCGGGAACGTAAAGCCAGTCACCGCCGTCAACGCTGATATCAAACTGAACGCCGACATCAAAACCTTCAAGTCTGTACTTCATATCGAAATCATTATATTCCTCTGACTGTGTATATGAATCGAGCAGTGAAACATTCTCACGAGTCATACGAAGAATATCTTCGTTCTGTCTGATATAAACGTCCAGTACGCCCTGATCCTTCTTTTCAAAATTAACGAGATCGTACACGGGATCGTTGGGAACATAATTCTCAATACCGTTCGGGAAGAACTCTTCCATTAAGAGATCTTTAAATTCAGAAGCACTTACCGTGTTGTTAAACGATATCGCACAGAACATAAGAACTGCAGCCGATACAGAAGCTAAAAATATACCCACCCTTTTCATAACCTTCTCCTTTCAAGAAAGAATTTATTAGATTTAATAATTTTACTACGAATTATTAGACAATTCAATGACAAGGGGGATAAATTACAAAAAAGTCGGTCACTGACCGACTTTTTTGAATCAGATATATCTGCTGTTGAACAAACGATCGATACGTGCGATATGCTCGGATACGGAAAAATGTTTTTCTTTCCTTCTTCTGCTGCGCGATGCCTTATGTTCGGGCTTACGGTTTCTGGGCATCTCGGAGACTTTTTCCTTTAAGCTGTGCTTATAGAACATCATGACAGGTTTTTCAAGGAATCTTTTTAATCTGACCTGCAAATCTTCCTTCTTATCGATGGGATTAACGAGTATCGTACGGATACCGGCAAGCTTTCCTCCGTATATATCGGTAAAAAGCTGATCGCCGATGACAAGTGTCGACTTCGTAGATGTTCTGGTCATCATGGTAGCCACATAATAATTCTTTGAATAAGGCTTTCCGGCTTTAAAGATATATTTAACGTTAACGTCCTTATTAAATCTCTCAACTCTGGGTTTCTTGTTATTTGAAAGAAGACAGATATCAAATCCTATTCCCTTGAGTCTTTCAAATAATTTTATCGCTCTTTCGTCGGCGTCCGCACCGTGAGGAACAAGCGTATTGTCGATATCAAAAATAAGCCCTCTGTAGCCCGCTTCGAAGTATGCTTCGTAGTCGATGCTGTAAGCGCTTTCAACCCATTCATCCGGAAAAAATCTTTCTAACATATAAAAATTCCTTTATGAGTTAATCTGATACCTGCTGTTATCCTCTTCATAATATTACCGAATCGTGAATAAATCAAATTAAAAATCTATAAAATCAAAGGCAGGAGTGCTTTCGCACTCCTGCCTTTTAAGATCAATATCATTCTTCTTCGTCTTCGGTCATCGTCTTCTTTGCTTCCTCGATAACCTTTGCCTGAACATCCGAAGGTGCCTGCTCGTAACGATCGATCGTATATTCGTACTCGCCGATACCGCCTGTCATCGAACGAAGGTCTGTTGAGTATCCGTAAAGCTCCGAAAGAGGAACATCGGCAACGATCTCCTGCTTTCCGCCCGCTATAGGATTCATACCGAGAACTCTGCCGCGACGCTTGTTAAGATCGCCCATGATATCACCGGTGAACTTATCGGGAACGGTAACCTTCATGGAAGTGATGGGCTCAAGAAGGCAAGGATTGCAGTTTTCCTTGGGATCTGTGAAAGCTGCCTTGAATGCAAGCTTGGCTGCCATCTTGAATGCCTGCTCGGACGAATCTACGGGGTGATACGAACCGTAGAAAAGTGTCGTACGAACACCGACAACGGGATATCCCGCAAGAGGTCCGCGAAGTACCGACTCAGCGATACCCTTCTCAACTGCGGGGAAGAAGTTCTTCGGAACTACACCGCCGACAACTTCTTCGTCGAATGTATATGCCTTCTCCATGTCACCCGAAGGCTGGAAACGGATATGAACATCACCGTACTGGCCGTGTCCGCCGGACTGCTTCTTGTGCTTACCTTGTTTCTCAACCATCTTTCTGATGGTCTCACGGTAAGGAACACGAGGCTTCTCGGTCTCAACCTCAACCTTGTATCTGCCTGCGAGCTTGCTGACAGCAACATCGATCTGCTGATCGCCGATACCGTAAACAAGTGTCTGATGATTTTCCTTGTCGAGAACAAGTCTCATTGTCTTGTCTTCTTCGAGAAGCTTCGACATAGCCTGTGCGAACTTGTCTTCATCACCCTTGTTCTTAACTTCGATACGCTGATATGCGTAAGGGATCGAGTATTGAGCCTTATCAAATACTACGGGGCAGGCCTTTGTTGAAAGTGTTTCACCCGTAACGGTATTTGAAAGCTTACCGATGGCTCCGATATCGCCGGGATAAAGCTCTTTGACTTCGATCGCTTCCTTACCGCGAAGGATGTAAAGTCTTGAAAGCTTTTCTTCTGTATCCTTGTCGGCGTTATATATTACTGTATCGTTTGTGAGCTTGCCCGAGCAAACCTTGATGAACGAATACTTACCGATGAAAGGATCGATGATGGTCTTGAATACCTTGGCCGTCATGGGCTTATTGATGTCGTAGTTAGCCTCAAACTCACTGTCGTCCTTAACGTTCTTACCAACGATCTTGTGGTTAAGAGGTGAAGGGAAATAGCTCTTGATGTCGTTGAGAAGCATAAGCGTACCCTGCTGATTGATGGGTGCTCCGGCAAGAACGGGAACCACGTCGCCGCAGAATACTGCGCCGTGAAGAGCCTTGTTGATCTCGTCAAGTGTGAACTCTTCGCCGTCGAAGTATTTCATCATGAGATCATCGTCTGTTTCTGCAACTGCTTCTATAAGATCCAATCGGCACTTGTCAACGGTCTCTCTTACCGAATCAGGAATATCGCATTCTGTATATTCGCTGCCCTTGGTGAATTTACGTCCACCCATCTTTACGACATTGACAAATCCGATATATTTTTCGTTTTCAATAATAGGTGTATGGAAAGGAGCGATCTTCTTTCCGAATGTTTCTACAAGCTGATCGACAACATTTGCGAAATTGGCATTGGGATCATCCATGGCTGTAACGAAGAACATTCTGGGAAGTTTCTTCTTTTCGCACATTTCCCAAGCTTTGATTGTACCTACTTCAACACCGGACTTGGCATTGACAACGATAACTGCCGCACCTGCCGCATCAAGTGCTTCTTCTACTTCACCCACAAAGTCAAAATATCCGGGTGTGTCAAGGAAGTTGATCTTTACTCCGTCATGCTCGATGGGAATAAGGCTCGTGCTGATAGAGAATTGTCTCTTTTGCTCTTCCTTGTCAAAGTCACTGATAGTTGTTCCGTCTTCAACCCTGCCCTGTCTGTTTACGATACCTTTGTAATAAGCCATGGCTTCGACCAGGGTTGTCTTGCCACAGCTACCGTGCCCCAACACAGCAACGTTACGGATATCTTCGCTCTTGTAAGTGTTCATAAGTGTTCCTCCAATACAAATTGTATGCAATTTTCAAACAATTGAGAAAATTTCTCTTTGAAAACTGCCAATAACAATATTACTAAAAAATCGTTAATTACACAATGTTTTTTTGAGCAAAATGTAATAAAAAATCAATGATTTCGAAAAAAAAGATAAAAAATACCCTCCTTACCGTTTTGTCCGGTAAAGAGGGTATGCGGATAGGTTCTCTGTTAACTGTAATCTCGTTATTTTGATATCATTTATTATCTTCGTTTCTGAGCGCAACTCTTCTGATCTTACCGCTTATAGTCTTAGGAAGCTCATCAACGAATTCAACGATTCTGGGGTACTTGTAAGGAGCCGTGTTGGTCTTTACATAGTTCTGGATCTCCTTCTTAAGCTCGTCACTGCCTTCCTTGCCTTTGACAAGAACGATCGTAGCCTTTACTACCTGGCCTCTTACAGGATCGGGAGCAGCCGTAACGGCACATTCAAGAACATAAGGGAGCTCCATGATGACGCTCTCGATCTCGAACGGTCCGATACGATAACCCGATGACTTGATAAGGTCGTCGGTTCTGCCGACATACCAGAAGTATCCGTCCTCATCTCGGTATGCCGTATCGCCTGTATGGTAAGCTCCGTCGTACCAAGCCTCTTTAGTCTTCTCATCGTCACGATAGTAACCTCTGAAGAGACCGCAGGGAACATGCTTGTCTGTACGAACAACGATCTCACCGACTTCACCGACCTGAGTGCTTGTTCCGTCGGGATGGATGATGTCAACGTCGTACATAGGCGAAGGGCGGCCCATGGAACCGGGCTTAACCTTTGCTCCCACAAGATTGGCGATCGTTAACGTCGTCTCTGTCTGGCCGAAACCTTCTTTAAGGCTTATACCGGTAGCTTTAAGGAACTGATCGTATACTTCGCTGTTAAGTGCCTCGCCTGCAACGGTAGCATATTCGATAGTCGAAAGATCGAACTTCGAAAGATCCTCTTTGATAAGGAATCTGTACATTGTGGGCGGTGCACAGAATGTTGTTATTCCGTATTTCTTGAACATAGGAAGGATGTCAAGCGCATTGAAACGCTTGAAGTCATAAACGAACACAGCAGCCTCACAAAGCCATGCACCGTACAATTTGCCCCAAAGAGCCTTACCCCAGCCGGTATCGGAGATGGTCAGATGCAGTCCATCACGCTTGATATTGTGCCAATATCTTGCGGTGATGTAGTGTCCGAGAGCATATTTATAACTGTGTGTTGCGATCTTGGGATATCCTGTGGTACCCGACGTGAAGAACATAAGCATCAAGTCGTCACCGCATGCTGCCGCAAGTCCCTCGGGTCTCTCGAACTTATCGGGGAATTCCATGATCTTCGAGTCAAAGTCTTCCCAACCCTCACGTGTCGCATTTACAAGGATCTTCTTCTGAACTGTGGGCGATGTGGGAAGCGCTGCCTCAACACTGTCGGGAACATTGTCTTCGGGTGTTGCAACAATTGCACTCACACCGGCCGCATTAAATCTGTACTCAAAGTCATGCTTTACAAGCTGGCTCGTTGCGGGGATCGCAATAGCACCGATCTTATGAAGGGCGATTATCGATATCCAGAACTGGTAATGACGCTTAAGCACGAGCATTACTCTGTCACCCTTCTGGATTCCGATGCTTCTGAAATAGTTAGCCGCACGTGATGAAAGATCCGAAATATCCTTAAATGTAAATTTCTTGTCAGACTTGTCGTCGGCAACCCATACCATTGCAACCTTGTCGGGCTCTTTCTTTGCAAGCTCGTCAACAACATCGTAAGCAAAGTTGAACGATTTCTCGTGCTTAAACCTGATCTCTTTCAAGAGACCGTTGCCGTCGATCTTTGTCTTCGCATACTTTTCGCCGACGATACCTGTCTCGGGCTCGTCCATAATGATCTCTTCCGGAGCCCAGTTTGTCTGACGGGAATCGATATCGGAATGCTCAACCTCCCCGTCGGGCTTCATGATGACAGTGAAGAACTCACAATCCTGTCCGCCGATAGCAAGCTCTCCGTGAGGAGTGTTGCTGTCAAAGTAAATAACATCACCGGGATAAAGCGTCTCAATTCTGTTACCGAACTGATGCTTCATCATTCCCTTTGTGATGATCGTTACTTCATGTCCGTCGTGAACATGGAGTGACATGGGCTTTTCAAGTGCCGCGGAATCAAAAGGCAGTCTACAGCAGAAAGGTTCTCCCATCTTATGCTTGAAATTGGGTGCCATATTAAGGTATGCACACGCCTCGTTTCTCGCGATCGGAACGCCCTTTCCTTTTCTTACGAGCGAATATGTTACCAGATTGGGGCTTGATCCCTGTAGGATATCTGCGATATCAACCTTGAATTTTTCAGCTGCTTTATAAATAAATGAAAATGTAAAATCTATCTTGCCTTCCTCAAGAGCCATGTAATCCTCAATGCTCATGTTTGTGGCTTCCGCCATCTCATGAATCGAAATGGCCGATAACTCCCTCATTTCTTTGACACGCTGTGCAACTTCCTTAAGATCTTCCTTAACCATTTCTTTTCTCCTTTCGATTTATTTGGGTTGTCTCCCATGTCTTTTGGTCGCATTTCATGCGACTACTTCGTTTGGTCGCCTGATACATCTCGCAAGCAAAGCTTGCTCGATGTACGTGCACTCGACTCTCGGTCACGCAGGCTGCGCCTGCTATGCTGCTTCAGTAAATTTTTTGTGTTCGAAGATAAAAAACAATCTTCAAAACAAAAATTTTACTTCGCATCAATGCTCGCTACGCGAGCACCGAGAGTGCTCGTTTAACACAAAAAAAGAAAGTCCGTCTCAATTACTTGAGACGGACTGTAATCCGCGGTACCACTCAACTTGTATATGAAAGATCATATACCCCTCACAGGCTCCATCAAGCCCTGTGCACTAACGTAGCATTCACGGAAGACATCTACTTGGGAGAACGATCCCTTTCGGGCCTTCGGCTCAGAAGTGATAGAAAAAATGAACATCTCGATCTGCTCTCACCAATGCAGTTCTCTCTGTACAGACTACAATCAAGTTTTCGTCTTCGTCACGGCCTTTGTCTGTGTTAAATTACTTGAGACTATATCACTTGTAAAAACGCTTGTCAAACACTTTTTAAAAATTTTTAAAGAATTTTTTTATAAAATTTCATATAATTACTACTTTGCAAACACGAATATTTGTGATAAAATTCTTTCGCAAAACGAAACTTTTGATATCTGAGGGGTATCAAAATCAGCAATTTCATAGTACATCGGGGGAATCGTATTATGTATATTTCATCTCAGGGGAAGCGATTTTCTAAGATCGCTAACATAGTGGTAGTTTTACTGATCACCCTTACCGTATTGATCCTGAGCATCTATTTTGCCATAGCGCTCTACGATCATGAAGCTTCAGGGCTTTTATTCGCGGCAATCGCGCTGATCGTCTCAGTGCTCATCCTGTTTGGTTTCATAATCTATAATCTTATGAAACATGCCAAGAACGAACTCACTGTTGAACAGATAAGAAAACTTGCTTATCTCGATACGCTTACCGGTCTTGAGAACAGAACAGCATACAAAGAGTACATCGAACACCTTAACGAAAAACTCAAAGAGAAAGACATCAAGCCTTACCTATCCATCATCATGCTCGATGTCAACGGCCTCAAGAAGACAAACGATATTTACGGTCATCTCGCCGGTGACGAGCTTATTATCGGTTCTTCGGAGTGTATCAAAAGAGTTTTCAGTTCTTCGGGACGTTGTTTCAGGACGGGCGGCGACGAATTCGTCGTTATTGCCTATATGAATCACGATCAATTCGTTAAAAAATCAGACGAGCTCAAAAAGACACTTTCGAACTGGAAGGGCGAGTATATCAACGGCATTTCGATCTCCATGGGTAAAGCCGATATGGCCGAATATCCCGATCACGATGCAGATCAGCTCATGGTGGAAGCCGACAAGCTCATGTATAAGAACAAACAGAATTATTATACAAGCCAGCTTATGGTCGACGAAAACGATCCGAAATCCACTCGCAAGCTTCGCTTCTGCGACGAATTCTCACTCACCAAATACACGATGCCCGTTATCAGACAGATGGCGGAAGTTATCCCGGGCGGTTTCTTTATATACCGCGAGAACGAACAGAGAGAACTTATATATCAGAACACAAAGGTACTTGAGATCTACGGATGCAGATCCGTTGACGAGTTCCAGGAGCTCACCGACAACAGCTTTGAAAAGATGGTGATCCCCGAAGACTTCGAAAGGATCCAGAATCTCATCGACGACCAGATCGATTCTGAAAAAGGCGACGCCATGGACCATGTCATCTATCGTATCAGGAGACGTGACGGTCAGATCAGATGGATCGACGATTATGGTCACTACAGCCATTCACCCGACTACGGCGATATCTACTATGTGTTCATCAATGACATAACGGAACTCATGATCCAAAGATCGACGGCAAACTAAAAAGACACGGGAACTTCCATTGACCGGAAGTTCCCGTATTTTTTGTGCGATAAGCGAAGGCCGTCTGTTGCAAGCTTGTTTGTGAACAGACGGCTGAGTGAACGGACATCGAGCGGACTTGTACGCGAGATGTCCCGTCGCATCGAGTAGGAGTCAGCCTACTCGATTTACTTATCATTGATGTCCCTGAACGAACGGAACAAGATGAGGTATCTCTTCTACCGTCCAGTTGTCGGTATAAGGTATCTCGCCCGCCGTTATCTCGGCTCTTTTTGAGGGAGCTTTTGCTTTGCCCTCAAGCAGTTTTTCCCTTATCTCTTTTGTCTGCGTGTCGGACGAAGAACCCTTTCTTATCTCGACCTTGGTGCCCGGCGCCATATTGTAGTATATAAATCTTGCATCAGGCACCGAAAGTCTTATACAGCCGTGTGATACGTTCTTTCCGAGGTTGTTCCATGTCGATGTGATATAATCGGACGCATTTTTCGAATCATACAGGATAGAATGAAAATATATCCTTCCCGTGATAAGACTCCAGTATTGTCCGAAATTCTCAGTATTTACAAATCTCGAAAACCTGACTCTGTAATCCTTCATCTCAAAAGTTCCGACAGGGGATTGGGTTTTGTCGGCTCCCGTTGAACAGAGCATATACCTGACAGGTACGGTATACTCTCCTTTTTCGTCCATGCTGTAGACCATGACCACCTGATATTTGAGATCGACGATTATCTTATATGTGTCCGGAGTTGAAAAAGCTTCGGGATATTCGTATATACCGTTGTCACCGACAAGTTCCTCAAAACTCATGTGTGTGGTCGGAGCCAGATCGTCCCATGTTCTTTCTTTGTTTCTAAGCTCATCTATATAAATATTTTTCTTGATCCTTAATCTCTCAAGTTCGGCAGCTTCTTTCTTCTCCATCTCTTCAAGGATGGCCGCCTCTTCTTTTCTTATGTCTTCCGCCTGCTTTTTGGCATCTTCGAGTGTGGTTCCGAGCGACGCGAGATAATCATTGATCTTTGAATTATATTCCTTCTTTTCGAGAACTTCTTCTTTTAAGGTTTCTTTCTTTACCTGTATCGTAACGGTCTCGTCCTTGATCGCGGCGGAAGCCACAGCCGTCCCGAGAAGAGCCGGATGCTCGACGTGCACGGGTTCTGTTTTGATACTGTCCGATCCCGATGTTGCGTTAAAGATTCCGAGCGCACGAAGATCCGTTGTATCGGTTTTTTGGAAATTGCAACCCGAAAGCACGATACAACATATAAAGATCAGCGCTATAATCCTCTTCTTCAACATATCCCCACCTTTCCGTCATCCGACTAATATTTGTCGATACGGATATTGTCAAAATAATAATTTATGATCTGTTTATAATCAAAGCCGTTCTTAGCGAGTCCGTTTGCTCCGGACTGCGACATGCCGATCCCGTGACCGTGTCCCATTCCGAAGAACGAAACACTTCCGTTCGGGACAGATGCGACTGGATAATTCATCATGTTATCCGCGCCTATGGCAATAAGCTGATCGGACGAATCGATCCTCGTAACGGCGGAATTTCCCGATATCGCATATATCGCACCGTTACCAAGGGTTTCCATGCCGTTTTTGTCGGTAACAAAAGGCATCTGCGCATATTGCCAGCCAAGGACTACTTTATATTTCGCGGACGGCAGATCAAAAACGCTTTGCGCCTGTTGTATCGACAATGCTTTTGTTGAGGTACTGCCTGTGACCTTAAGGGAACTTACCCTCCCGGTCTGCGTGACAACGGATTCTTTTATGCTCTTAATACTTCCGACATCAAATCCGTTTTCCCTCATAAGACTCGCCGCTTCATCTAATGTATATGTAATGACCCACGGCGCTTTCTCGGGACTGAGTTCGAGAAGATCGGGCTTTGAACTGTATATGGCGCTTTTAATGCCCCATACATCGATACCGCCTTCTGTCGATCCTCCGCTTGTCGAGAAATAAAAAGTCTCGACAAGATCGTCGCCGTTATATATGACCTCTCCGACCGTTGCCCTGACCGCTTCAATCGCTTCAGCCGATTCGCCGCCTACGCCTCTGTAGACCTGAGAAGCCGTTGTATCGGTCAGTTCATACGGAGACGAAAGCGTTCCTTTACATGTAAATGACGATTTATATAGCGCATAGCTTCTTGCACAAACGGCCTGAGCCTTTAGCGCCTCGGGGGCGTAGCTCTTACTCATCTCGCAGGTGACAACGCCGCACAGGTACGCTTCAATGCTTATGATATTGACGGCCGTGAGCCCTGAGCCCGTTCTTACTATTTCGATCCTACCCCTGTACGATCTCGATCCGAGAGACAAAACCTTTCCTTTTTGGTCGTTCTTGGCCGAAACGGCTTTTATTTGAGGAAAAGGACTGTATTTTTTCGACTGCGTTCCTTCTACAACGTCAATGAGGAAGGAGTTCTTACCGAAAGATACTTTTATGAGCCGGTCTCTTTTGCCCGCCGTGCTCTTGTCAGATCTTTCATAAAGCTGCCATGTCTGTGGTCCCTTAAGTACAGGAACCGCGCCCGTAGTATTATTCTGTCCGATCGCCTTTTTTGCTTCGTCATAGGACTTATATACGGTACTTTTTACGATATACGACGCGTTATCGGGTTCAAACGAAAATCCGCCGCTGCCGTAAAAGACTTCCCCCGCGATAAACTCGCTCCCTGTCGCGTATCCGAGCATGATCCTGTTGTTATACACAGTGATCACGTCTTTATCTTTGTACTGCGCCACAAGCCCGACTCTTATGTCCGTCATGGCCCGTGCTTTATCAGAAGGCGCACAGATCAAGCATCCCGCGAGGATGATCATAAGCGTCAGCACTTTAAAGATCGGTGATAAACATAGCGTCCCCGAAGGAGAAAAACCTGTATTCGTTTTTAACGGCTTCTTTGTAGGCATTAAGTATATTCTCTCTTCCGCAAAGCGCCGCAACCAACATGATGAGCGTTGATTCCGGCAGGTGGAAATTGGTTATCAGTGAATCAACAATATTAAATTTGTATCCGGGATAGATGAATATGTCCGTATCCGAACTGCCGGCAACCACACGATCGGTTCCGTGCGACGCGGCTTCAAGCGTTCTGCAGCTTGTTGTCCCGACGCATATGATACGACTTCCCCTGTCCTTGGCTGCGTTTATCATATCGGCGGCTTCCCTGCTCACCTCATACGACTCCGTATGCATATGATGATCGAGGATGTTTTCTTCTTTTACGGGTCTGAACGTTCCGAGACCCACATGAAGAGTCACTCTAACGATGTCGACTCCCATCTCTTTGATCTTCTCAAGGAGTTCTTCCGTAAAATGAAGTCCCGCGGTAGGTGCCGCCGCGGATCCGTCATGTTTCGCATATACAGTCTGATAGCGGTTTTTGTCTTTGAGCTCGTGAGTTATGTAAGGTGGCAGCGGCATTGTGCCGAGCTTATCAAGTACCTCTTCAAACACGCCGTCGAAACTGAATGATATGATCCTGTTGCCGTCCGGAAGGACCTCCTTTATCTCACCTTTCAGGATCGTTTCGTCACTTCCGAACACGACCACGGCTCCCACACGAAGCTTGCGGCCGGGCCGTACGATACATTCCCAGTCCGTAGCCGTGATCCTTTTTAACAAAAGTACTTCACACGCTCCCGTATGACCTTCTCTGTGTCCGATCAGTCTCGCGGGAATGACCTTTGTATCGTTTATCACCAGACAATCGCCCTTTCTGAGGAACGATCCTATCTCGTAAAAATGCTTATGAAGCATATGTCCGTCGTTCTTATCGAGGACGAGTAATCTTGAAGACGATCTGTCCTCAAGCGGATCCTGCGCTATAAGTCTCTCAGGCAGGTCATAATAATAATCGCTTTTCTTTAATGAAACCATTTTTATCACACTCTTTTAACTCTAAGAAACGCTCTTTTTTCGCGGATTTCGCGGGTCAAATTTATCGGTCTGTCTCTTGAGCGTTACCATAATATATTAAATCCGAAGCGAATTTTCTTCAAGATGAAAGTATTAATTTTTGTTTATAAATTTGAAAGATCAGCCTTTTTTCTTGTTTTGTTAAAAAAATTGTATATAATTTAGTAGTGCAAAAAATATCGGATTCATAACGAATCGGGAAAATAGGGACAGGTATGTATAAATTAGGTATTGATATCGGATCGACTACCGTAAAAGTAGCGCTCCTTGACGAAAAGGATTCCATAATCGAAAGCGATTACGAAAGGCACTATGCCAATATTCGTGAGACGCTCCTTTCAATAATCACAAAGATCACTTCAAGAATACCCGAAGATACTGTTGTATCTCCCATGATCACAGGGTCGGGCGGACTTTGTATTGCAGACATAATGAAGATACCCTTCATTCAGGAGGTTATCGCGGTTTCGACTTCTCTTTCGGCACTTCCGGTCGTTCCTGACGTGGCTATAGAGCTCGGCGGCGAGGATGCAAAGATCATCTATTTCGGAAGCACCATTGAACAGCGTATGAACGGTATATGTGCCGGAGGTACCGGTTCATTTATCGATCAGATGGCTACTCTCTTAAAGACCGATGCCATGGGTCTTAACGAATATGCCAAGGATTATAAAGCGATCTATCCCATAGCCGCCCGTTGCGGTGTATTTGCTAAGAGCGATATTCAGCCCCTTATCAACGAAGGGGCCACCAAAGAAGATCTTTCCGCTTCCATCTTCCAGGCTGTTGTGAATCAGACCATAAGCGGTCTTGCCTGCGGTAAGCCCATAAAAGGTAAAGTGGCATTTCTCGGGGGACCTCTTCACTTCCTTTCCGAACTGCTCGCTTCATTCATAAGAACTCTCAAGCTCACCGACGAATATATCATCGCGCCGGAGAATTCTCATCTTTTCGCTGCCAAAGGTGCGGCCATGAACAGCTGTCTGCTCCCCGGCGGAAGGAAAAAGCCCGACGAAGAGATAGTCAAGATGAGCCTCGGTCATATCAAAGAGACTCTTTCTCATGATCTCAACATTACATTCGAAGTAAACAGACTCGATCCTCTCTTTGAAGATCAGAAAGCATACGATCTTTTCACTGAAAGACACGATCAGCATTGTGTTGTTAAGCGCGAGCTCGCAACATATAAAGGCGATGCGTTCCTCGGCATCGATGCGGGTTCGACCACAACTAAAGCAGCCCTCGTGTCCGACCGTGGAGAGCTTCTTTATTCGTTCTACAGCAATAACAACGCTTCGCCCCTCAAGACATCGATAAGAGCGATCAAAGAGATCTACAGCCTTCTTCCCGAAGGTGTAAGGATCGTTCGTTCATGCTCCACGGGATACGGGGAAGCTCTCATAAAATCAGCGCTTATGCTTGACGAGGGCGAGGTTGAGACCGTCGCTCACTACAGAGCGGCTTCGTTCTTCGACAAGAACGTGGATTGTATCCTCGATATTGGCGGACAGGACATGAAATGTATCCGCATAAAGGACAATGCTGTCAATTCCGTTCAGCTCAACGAGGCTTGTTCATCGGGTTGCGGTTCCTTTATCGAGACCTTTGCGCGTTCCCTGAATCTTGAGATATCCGAATTCGCCAAGATCGCTCTCTTTGCGCAGAATCCTATAGATCTCGGCTCAAGATGTACGGTATTCATGAATTCAAAGGTTAAGCAGGCTCAAAAAGAAGGAGCCACGGTAGCCGACATAAGCGCCGGACTCGCTTATTCCGTTATCAAGAACGCTCTTTACAAAGTTATAAAAGTAACCGATCCTTCGTCGCTTGGAAAACATATCGTTGTACAGGGCGGTACTTTCTATAATGACGCCGTTCTCCGTGCTCTCGAGAACATCCTCGGTATCGATGCGATAAGACCCGATATCGCAGGTATAATGGGCGCGTTCGGCGCCGCTCTTATAGCAAGAAGCACATATACCGGTCAAAAGACATCCATGCTCGGCATAGACGATATCATCGCTCTTCGCTTCGAAACATCCATGACCAGATGCAAAGGATGTACAAACAATTGTCTTCTCACCGTCAACAAATTCAGTGACGGCAGAAGGTATATCTCAGGTAACCGCTGTGAAAAAGGTATCGGCGGCGAAAAGAACAAAGACAACATTCCTAATCTCTTTGAATATAAGCTTCACAGATTCCTTGACTACGAACCTCTCGCGGAAGAAAAGGCTAAGCGCGGTATCGTCGGCATTCCGCGTGTCCTCAATATGTACGAGAACTATCCTTTCTGGTTCACCTTCTTCACGAAGCTTTCTTATCGTGTTGTTTTATCTCCGAACTCATCGCGAAAGATTTATGAACTCGGTATAGAGTCCATTCCAAGCGAATCCGAGTGTTATCCCGCCAAGATAACTCACGGTCATATCATGTGGCTCATAAACGAAAAGGTACCCTTTATCTTCTATCCCTGCGTTCCTTACGAAAGAAACGAATCACCCGAATCGGGCAATCATTACAATTGTCCCATCGTCACTTCATACGGTGAGAATATCAAGAATAATGTCGAGGAGTTAAGATCAAAGGATATCATATTTGCCGATCCTTTCCTTTCGTTCGAAAACGAGGAGATCATCACCAAGCGTCTCGTTACTCTCTTTACAAACAAGAAGCTGCCTTATTATTCGGGCGCAAAGAAGGAAGAGATCGAAAAAGCCGCTCACGAGGCCTGGCTTGAACTTGAGCATGCCCACAGGGATATGCAGAAAAAGGGCGAAGAAACCCTCGAATATCTTGAACGTACCGGCCGAAAAGGCATTGTCCTTGCAGGTCGTCCTTATCATGTCGATCCCGAGATCAATCACGGTATACCCGAGATGATAAATTCATACGGTGCAGCCGTTCTCACGGAAGACAGTGTCTCGCATCTCGCAAAGACCGACAGGCCTATGATCGTTGTCGATCAGTGGATGTACCATTCAAGGCTTTATGCCGCCGCATCGTTTGTTCGTACCCGTAAAGACCTTGAGCTCATTCAGCTCAACTCTTTCGGTTGCGGTCTTGATGCCGTTACAACGGACGGCGTGAGCGATATTCTTACTTCTTCCGGAAAGATCTACACTGTACTTAAGATCGACGAAGTAAACAATCTCGGTGCCGCTAGGATCAGACTGAGATCTCTTCTTTCCGCCGTACGCGAAAGAGATCGCAATCACATTTCGCCGAAGTTAAGATCAAGCGCATATAACAGAGTCATATTTACAAAAGAGATGCGTAAGGAATACACGATCCTCGCACCTCAGATGTCTCCCATCCATTTCGAGATACTCGAGCCCGCTATCCGTTCCGAGGGTTATAAGATCGAGATCCTTAACAACGACGGACGCGCCGCTGTCGATGTGGGACTTAAATATGTTAATAACGATGCATGCTATCCTTCGCTCATGGTTGTCGGGCAGATAATGATGGCTCTCCTTTCGGGTAAATATGACCTTAACAAGACAGCTATCATGATCACTCAAACCGGCGGCGGATGCCGTGCCACCAATTACATAGGATTTATAAGACGTGCCCTCAGAAACGCAGGCATGGAGCAGATTCCCGTTCTTTCGATAAGCACTTCGGGACTTGAGAAGAATCCGGGATTCAAATTTACTCCTTCGCTTATACTTAAAGTTGTCCAGGGTATTATCTACGGCGACGTTTTCATGAAGGTCGTATACAGAACACGTCCTTACGAGCTTGAGAAAGGATCGGCAAATGCCCTTCACGAGAAATGGAAAAAGAGATGTATCGAATCACTTAAATCAAGCGGACCCGCATTCGTTCTGGACTGGTCTAAGTTTAAGGATAACCTTCGCGGTATAATCAGGGATTTTGATAATCTTCCGATCGACGAAACGCTTAGAAAGCCGAGAGTCGGCGTCGTGGGCGAGATCCTTGTTAAATACATGCCCGCAGCGAACAATTATATCGTTGACCTTCTCGAAAGCGAAGGCGCCGAAGCCGTTGTTCCCGAGCTTTTGAATTTCCTTCTCTATTGCTCGTTTGATGCAGAATACAAATACCGTATCCTCGGCAAGAGCAAGTCGAGCGCGATAATCAACGATTATATAATAAAGTTCTTTGAGCGCAGCCGAAAGATAGCTGTCGAAGAATTTGAGAACTCAAAGAGGTTTAACCCTCCCGAAACGATCGAAACGATCTCTGCATACGCACGTCCCATAGTTGAGATCGGTAATCAGACCGGTGAAGGCTGGTTCTTAACCGGAGAGATGATCGAACTCATCAAGTCGGGTGTTCCGAACATCGTGTGTGCTCAGCCCTTCGCATGCCTGCCCAATCATATCGTTGGAAAAGGAGTTATCAAAGAGATCAAATATCGCTATCCCGAGGCAAATATCGTAGCGGTCGATTACGATCCCGGCGCGAGCGAAGTCAATCAGCTCAATCGTATAAAGCTGATGCTGTCTACTGCATTTAAGAACTTAGAAAGCTGAAAATTATATTATCCCGAATACGGAGAGGACCGCCCGGTGGTAGATCACAATCTTACACTAACCCCGTTATCCCTAAGGTATTCTTTAAGATCAGAGATCTTCAGCTCTTTATAATGGAATAACGACGCAGCGAGTACAGCATCGGCATGCGCTACTTTGATCGCATCGAGAAAATGCTCTTTCTTACCTGCTCCTCCGGATGCGATGACGGGGATATTTACACGGTCCGTGATCGCCTTCGTGAGCTCGAGATCGTAGCCGTCTTTTGTTCCGTCGCAGTCCATGCTGGTAAGAAGTATCTCTCCCGCTCCGAGCTGTTCCGCTTTCGCTGCCCATTCGACTGCATCAAGACCCATATCGATCCTGCCGCCGTGCTTATATACGGTGAAACCGTTTCCGTCGGGTCGACGTTTTGCGTCGATGGCGCACACTACGCACTGACTTCCGAATACAGATGCCGCTTCGCTGATAAGAGTGGGATTTTCAATGGCAGCGGAATTGACCGCAACCTTGTCCGCGCCTGCACGAAGTATGGCTCTGAAGTCATCTACGCTTCTTATACCGCCTCCGACCGTGAATGGTATGAATATACAGCTCGCCACTCTTTTAACCATCTCTGTGACGATATTACGCTTGTCGGATGATGCCGTGATATCAAGGAATACAAGTTCGTCCGCGCCTTCTTCGTTATATGCTTTTGCTACTTCGACAAGGTCGCCCGCGTCACGAAGATTGACGAAATTCACTCCTTTTACTACCCTTCCGTCTTTTACATCAAGACAGGGGATGATCCTCTTTGTAAACATATATTTCTCCTCATGATCGGAGCCCCCTTTGGGAAACCGATGTTGAAAATATCCACCGTATAAAAACGTACGGATCAGTCTGCGTAATTTATAAAATTCGAAAGGATCTTAAGTCCGATCTCACCGCTCTTTTCGGGATGAAACTGGCATCCGAAAACATTGTCGTGTTCTACAGAGCTGTCAAAAGTTGTACCGTAAACGGTTGTGGAAGCGACATCCGATCTGTCCTTACATTTAAGATGGTATGAATGGACGAAATATACATATGCTCCGTCATCGATACCGCGGTACAATTTTGAATCCTTCTTTAAGATGTCGATACTGTTCCAACCGATCTGGGGGATCTTAAGATCTTCCCCAGAAAGGATCTTTTCATCAAATTTTTCGATACTTCCGTGAAGTATCGAAAGACCTTTTATCGACTTTGTCCCCTCGGCCGCACCTATCGTTTCCGTACTTTCGTCGAAAAGAAGCTGCATTCCGAGACATATACCGAGAAACGGCACTCCGCTTTTAACGAGTTCGTTTATAACAGAAATAAGTCCGTACTTCTCGAGCTTGCACATCGCATCGTAGAAAGCACCGACTCCCGGAAAAACGATTCTGTCGCAGTTTTTAAGATCAACAGGATTATTTGAAAGACATACATCGGCGCCGAGATACTTGAGCGCCTTAGAGACACTGTTTGTATTTCCCGCCTCATAATCTATAAGACCAACTTTCAACTTGATTCCTCCTAAAACAGAAGCCATCGTAACAAGCTTCTTTTTCCTCGCCCCCAAATGATATAAACACTTTACGTCAAAGCTTTGATAGAGTCAAGGTCATATGTTCCCAAAAGGGCATAAATGTACTCACTGTAGTCAATGACATCGTTTATATTCATCATCGAATAAGCTTCCGCCTCGGTAACTTTAAACGTTCTGTTAAGCTCATTTAAAATGTTTGCTTTAACATATTCGAGATCGTCCGTGATGCCGAGCGTCGTCGCAAGCATATAATACTTCTCATATTTCTCAAGGCCCTTAATAAGCGAATTGAGAGCCTTATCGGAGTTGTTGGACTTCATGTAGTAATTATATGAATTCAGCTGGGAATTAACATACATTACCGTCATGATCCTGTCGTAAAGCTCAATATCTTCATCTTTTATCTGAAGACCGTAAACATCATAATAAGCCTCATTGTAATGTCTGATGAGGAAATCCGTCTGGGCGTTTTCAATGCTCAGATTGTATGTATATGTATTCGTACCGAGAATTATGAACAACGTGATAACAGCGAAAAGAATGAACAATATGCCGGCACCGACCTTGTTGATCTTACCCTCATCTTCTTCGCTTATCTCAAGAGCTTCTCTTGCTTCTTTCTTTTTTCTGGCCTTCTCGCGGGCTTCCTCGCGGGCTTTACGCTTAGCTTCTTCGGCCTGCTTCTTCTTCTCCTCGGCCTCAGCCTTATCTATTTCTTTCTGGGCTGCCTTAGCAGCTTTTGCTTCTTCGGCATTCTTTTTCTTGGTCTCAAGAATGGCAGCTTTCTGTTTTTCCTCTTCTTCTGCCTTTCTGCGGCGCTCTTCCTTCTGCTCTTCGGTCAGTTCTTCAACAACATTTCCGAAAAGCCTCCGGAAAAGAGATTTCTTTTTCTTCGTTGTCTCGGGAGCAGCTTCGGGAGCATCGAGAGCCTTGATCTTGTCTTCAAACGCACCCGATTCGATCTCGGCCATAACGTCTATAGGCTCGGAATCGTCTCCGCCGATACTTATAAAATCCTGCTCCGAAATAGTCGAATCATCGAGAGCGAAAAGTTCATCCGCTCCGAGAACATTCTCTTCGACAGGCTCATCACCGGGATTAACAAACTGGATCTCCGGTTCCGAGGGCTCATCTGCGGGAGAAATGTCACCGCCGAAAGGATCCACCATTTCCGTTTCATCGAAGGACAGAGCAGGTTCATCGGCCTCTTCCTGTTGCGAAAAAATATCTGCAATATCATCGGGATCAAGTGTTTCTACGGGACTGTTCGGATCTTCTTCGGGCATTTCGCTCAAAAGATCCGTGATCATGCTGTCGATCTCACTCGGGGGGTTATCACCGAACGAAGAAACGTCGTCCGCAACGACATGCTCATCGTCTCCGACTGCGACAAGATCATCACCTGCTGCGCCGTTTTCATCGTCTCCGACTGAAATAAGATCATCACTAATTGCGACAGGCTCATCGTCTCCTATAGACACAAGATCGTCACCTACCGCTACAGGTTCGTCGTCTCCGATTGAAATAAGATCATCACTGACTGCGACAGGCTCATCGTCTCCGATTGAAATAAGATCATCACTAATTGCGGCAGGCTCGTCGTCTCCGAACGACACAAGATCGTCACCTACCGCTACAGGTTCGTCGTCTCCGATTGAAATAAGATCATCACTGACTGCGACAGGCTCGTCGTCTCCGAACGACACAAGATCGTCACCCACCGCTACAGGTTCATCGTTTCCTATAGACACAAGATCGTCACCTACGGCTACAGGTTCATCAATTGAAGGAGCGTCAACCGTAACAAAGCCGTCGTCGGTTGAACTGCTTTTTTCCTTTTCCTCGGCTATGACTTCAGCAAAAATGTCAGCCATCGAAGGCCGTTCATCATGCTTCTCCTGCGCCTCGTCTCTTCTTCTGCGGGGCTCGGGATCGCTATCTGAAGAAACAGAACTAAGCAGACGATCAAGATACGATTCATCTGCTTGGTTAGCTCTCTTCATTTCACATTCGTCACAGAAATCTCTTCCGTCCGGAATCATCTTGTGACACATCTTGCATATAGCCATGGCTTATACCCGGAATACAAGTTTATTTAAAGAGTAATTTATCAATCTCCTCAACAAGCATTCCGATCTCGGGCTTCGACAATTGTGCGTCGGCACCGAGAAGTTCCCCCTTCTTCCTCATTTCGTCATTAACAAGTGACGAGAAAATGACAACGGGCAGATGCTTAAGAGCGTTATCTTCCTTGATAAGCTTGGTCAGATGATGACCATCCATCTGAGGCATCTCGATATCGGTAATAACACACTTAACCTTCTCTTTAAGTGTCCCGTTCTCTTTATATAAGCAAAGCTTGTCATAAGCTTCTTTACCGTTATTGGTAACCGTAACATTAGTATATCCTGCTTTAGTCAAAGAATCAAATATAAGCTTGCTGAGAAGCGGAGAATCTTCTGCGATAAGGATGGGCGCATTGTTTCTCTGTCTCTCACCGAGCTGATCGATATCGGAAACCTTAAGTCCTGTCTCGGGACTGATATCGGAAACGATCTTCTCGAAGTCAAGGATAACGATAAGTCTGTCGTTCAGCTTAATGATTCCGGTTGCAACACCCTTGCCGGAATTGTTGATCGACTCGTCGGGTTTGGAAATGTCTGCCCACGAAACCCTGTGTATACCAAGCACTGTATGAACATGGAATGCAATACTGAGCTGATTGAAATTGGTAACGATATACATATCCTTATCAACATCTTCGCTCTCAGGGATCGCAAGTGATCTCGCAAGGTCAACGATCGTGATGATCGTATCACGAGGCATGTAAATTCCTTCAATGCACGGATGAGCATTGGGTATCGCTGTAGGTCTCTTGTAAGGAAGGATTTCTTTTATCTTGGCAACGTTTATGCCGTAGTGATTAGTTCCCACCTGAAACTCGAGGATTTCCAGCTCGTTGGTTCCGCTTTCAAGCAAAATATTGGTATCCATACAGTACCTCCGTTTAATTGTTTATTGTAATCTCATATATCTTGTCAGGCGAGAGATCGGTATTTGTAACAACCACCGACTTGGGGATCTCATCGTTATCGATGAAATACACCAAAATCCCGCTTGTACTTTCACCCGGAGTAAGTTTCTTCTCGAGGAGTAAAAGGTCGTTTGTTATGAGCGACATCTTGGGCTTGTATGTTTTCTTGTCGCTTATAAGTTTGTACTCAACTTTGAAATCACTTGTTTTAAAATTCAGATCCTGTGAAGAACCGTTTCTTATAATAAATTCGGTAACCACCAGTTTCTGACCGTCGGGTGCATAAACGGATAAATATTCATTATCGCCCTTATAGGACTCTCCGACTATGCTCTTGCTAAACAGGACTTCAAACTTATTGTCATAGCACTCGCTCAAAGACTCAAATGCAGGTTTTGCGGGTTCCGCGGTAGGTGTTACCTCTGCGGGTTCCGTAATCTCGGGAGTTACCTCTGCGGTTGGTGTAACCTTCTCGGGTGCTTCCGTGGGAACGGGTGTGGGATCCTTTTTTACGGGATTCTTCTCGGCTTCTTCGGCCGCCCTTTCCTCATATGCCTTCTTGAGCTGTTTTTCATCGAGGAGTTTTTCTTTATGTGTCTTACGCGTATCATATTTCATAATAAGATATGCACTGTATTGAGCGATCGCATCACTCTCTTCCTGTGTGAGATTTATATGCTCACCGGATTCACATGCGGTCAACACAAATACCATAAGACACGCAAGAGCTAAAACAATTCCTTTTTTCACTTTTCCCCTCATCTCTCTAACTTCATTTTCCTTTTCGAAAAACTCAACAAAAAACGAATTCTCTGTTTCATATCTACACATTAATGACATTTTATCACAAAATTTCTCTTTTTACAAGATTAGCAACAATATTTCTTATTCTTTTTTTGAATCGAGTTCAAACCAGAATTCGACGCCTCCCTCACGGTTCAAAACGCCGCAATCCCGCTTGTGCTGGGCGATTATGGCTTTTACGATGGACAAACCGATGCCGTTTCCGCCATATTCGCGTGTTCTTGCTTTATCAACTTTATAAAATTTTATCCAAATGTTTTCAAGCTCGCTCTCAGGTATATGTTCGCCTGAATTAAAGACTTTCACCCTCACAACGCCCTCTTCGGACTCCACAAAATCGATTTTGATCACTTTTTGTTCATCTACATGATTTATGGCATTGCTCAGATAATTGACCACGACTTCCTCGATAAGGCTCTCGTCCGCCCATACATAAATAGGATCGGTCCTTTCGATCGATATATCTATATCGGTCTTTTTTGCAACGACCTTAAGTGACGAGGCGACATTTCGGCAAAGCTCGACGATGTCAAAGCGACACATATCGATCTTGTTATCTCCCGACTCTATTTCATTAAGCGAAAGAAGCTTCTTTACAAGACCGTTCATCTTGCCCGCCTCATCCATGATAACATCGCAATAATATTCTCTTTCTTCGGGATCGCTGTCGACGATATCCTTTAATCCTTCGGCATATCCCATCACGATCGCCAACGGAGTTTTAAGCTCATGGGATACATTTGAGAGGAACTCCCTTCGCATCGCATCGATCTCGTTCTTGTCTTTGATATCTTTCATGAGTTCGATATTTGCGGTCTTAAGCTCCGTAATGGTAGATTCGAGCTTTCCGGAAAGTTTGTTAATGCTGTTGCCGAGCCTTCCGATCTCGTCCTTACGCTTGCCTTTATACTTATTTTCAAAATTGAGCATGGACATCTGGTCCGATATCTCGGAAAGATCGTTTATCGGACGTGTAAACCTGCTGCTGAATATAAACATGAAAAGCGAACCGAGAACTATAACGACGGCTCCGAGTATCGCAAGGAACTGGGAAGAGATCGCCACACTTTCCTCAATATTTTCAAAACTCGTTCTTATGAATACAACATCGCCGTTATCGAGGACGCCGTTCAGATCAATGAAATAAGAATTAACTTCATAATCGTAGAATTTGGTAATATCGTAATTATCGGTCGATTCGAGGCTGTCTATTCGGTTTTCGGATTTGGTTATATCAGTTCCCATAAAATAATCCCGAAGCGCATTTGTGATCCTTCGGAACCGGTCCGAACGCGAAAGGGAATTTCTGTAGACATCAAGTTCTACGGGATAAACATATCTGAATGTTTTTGACGAGATCAAATAAATATTTACACTGTGAGAAGTCTCGATAAGATCGAGACCGTGAATATATGATGAATCATCGTTAGCTTCTTCGGAGCTGACAAATTGATTGATTTCGGTAAAAGTATCGCTCAAGGACTCAATCTTATTGTTCTGGTAGTAGACTATCAATAATTTCTCATTGCAATACCAGCATATAAAAATGAGCAGAAAGAGCGAAAACGACAATATGCATGTAGTTTTAAACCGCAACGAAAATCTCATATCAAACCTCAAATTTATAGCCAAAGCCCCACAATGTCTTTATGTATTCACCCTTGTTCCCGAGTTTTGCGCGGAGCTTTTTGACATGCGTGTCGATAGTTCTGGCATCACCGTAATAATCGTAATTCCATACGTTGTTGAGGATCTTTTCTCTTGAAAGAGCCACACCCTTGTTAACTATGAAATATGAAAGAAGCTCATATTCCTTGACGCTCAGATCGATAGGTTCGTTATCGACCCTGACCTGATGTGCGCTGTCATCGAGTTCGATCCCGCCCACTTCGATTATTTCGTTTCCGCTACCGCTTGAGCGGCGGAGAATGGCATCGATACGCGCGCAAAGTATCTTAAGGCTGAACGGTTTTGTGATATATTCGTCAACTCCGAGATCAAAACCGAGAAGCTCGTCTCTCTCGTCTGCCTTGGCCGTGAGCATCATGATCGGTACCTTTGATTCTCTGCGGATGGTTCTGCAAACTTCCCACCCGTCGATCTTGGGCATCATAATATCAAGGATAACGAGCTTAATGTCCTTATCCGAGAAAAATTTATCAAGTGCGTCCTCACCGTCAACGGCTTCGATAACGACCATGCCCCGTTTGTTTAAGAAATCCTTAACAAGCTTTCTCATTCTGGCTTCATCGTCAGCATATAAGATTTTGATAGTTTCCACTTATGTCTCACGTATAATCCAATTATCAGTTGATGATTGGATTTTTTCCTTTCTCCCAGGTT
>CAMIZL010000002.1 GCA_946403295.1 uncultured Clostridia bacterium
ACGGGATTTTCTTCTTTGAACCCATTGTCAAACCTCCTTGTGATAAAATCATCAACCGATCCTCCTCTATCGCTCGTCCGTGCCTCATAAAAAGCGGCATGAACAAACGCGGATACGCTCCTCTCCCAACGCAAAATCGGGTCACGGAGGGGTAGAATAGTAGGAGAATCCACAGTTATAGTCAGTATATCACGGTAGAAATAATAAATCAATAAAAACCGACTTTAGTTCGTGCTTGTCGAGAATGTTACAACTGCTTCGCCCGCGGCAGGGTTTTCTCCGTCAAGATCGACCTTCATCCAGTAACCGACATCGCTTACTCCCGCATATGACTTCCGGACGAGCATATATTCGGGGGACACATCGTCAAGTATTTGGGCTTCCGCAGGACTTATGATATAAGCCTTATATGTTCCGTTCTGCATAACGTTTACGGATATCTCGGTAGAGTCGATCGTCATCGTTGTCGTATTATTGGTATGAAGAACACCGTTTTCATAATAATCCGACGCCGAAGCCTCTATAAACGTCACATTGTCCGGATTGGTGATATAAACAGTCTTATAATCCGTAAATTCCAGAAGTCCGGCATATCGCTTCTGATCATTTCCTCCGTGGAGCGCCGATTGTGCATTCCCCGAAGTTGCATAGCTAAATATCATGGGCGTGTCATAATCCGTAGCAGTTCCGTCGCTTTCCGCATATGCGTAATTATGTACCGTATCGCTGTAACGACCCGAGAGTTCGCCGCCGTAACGGGCCCCTTCTTCCTGCAGGTACGCCGCAACCGCAACATTTTCAAATGTGTATTCCCGCTCATCAAATACAAACGGTAATTTGCCTGATGAACCGGAAATACCTGTATAGCGATAATACTCGTTTTCCGGGACAAATACTTTTACTGCGCAGGGTGCATAATTCGAGTTCATGAGGAAAGCATCCTTTTGCGTATCGAGAAGATCGAGGTAACATATCTCATACATGACTGCGGCAGGGCTGGTCAGCGGAGCGTTGAAATAGTCCTTATTGAATCCCCTGACATAATACTGATCGCCCGAACCCGAGCCGACTGTAGGATACTGCAGCGCGTGCACGATAGGTATGTCCTGATGATACTTTCCGTCAGAACCCTCCACCATATCTCCGCACATACTGTAATCTGCATCCGGACCCAGATCGCTCTGGAGTCGGGTCGGAACGAAACGGTTGCTTCTGTAATCAAACTCCAGTCTGCTAAAATCCACGTTCTGGATTCCGGAGGTGCCGCCGAATTGATAAACCTGCGCATTTACCGACGTGTTGGTATAACCGGACAGATCGATCGCCGATACATATCCGATGTCTTCCGCTTCTATACCGCCTATACGCAGGTACGGATTATACGTTCCGTTTTCATACTTGTATATGATGCCGACGGTAAACACATCCGTTGCCGGGCCGAAGAGCGGTTGCATAACAAGCTGGCCGGTCCTTTGATCAAGGAGCGGCGAATCATCATTTCCGATAGACATAAGGGTACCTACGGGAGTAGTCGTTTTCACCGCATCGTAGAGTATGAGCGTACCATCCTCCGGAACGCTTATGTGAAGCGCCGGTCCCTTAAGCTCGTTCCAATACAGTGCATCATAATAACGAGGCGGATCCGATGCCTGCTGGTTTATAGTATGGTATATAAACGTATATCCTATCAGCTTTCGTCCGGTTTTTCCTATATACATGTTCCGATCTTTGTGATTCGTTCCGACCGCATCCGCAAGACCGTTGGACAGATCTCTGGTCTGTCCGATAAGGCCCCAGGGATAAAACGTATCATCGGGAACAACAACATAATATCTGACCTCTTCCGAGGCAGACCCGAACTGGCTGGTCAATATTCTTGGGTCCTCATAATAATATATGTTCTTGTCCGGAAGATCCGCTCCGGGTCCCTCTATGAGATTAGAGTTCCCGTCTAAGGCAAACGAAGTCAACGCGATCTTATATTTATGACTCGTCGAATCACCCGCCTCGGGGATGTAATAGGGATTTGTGAGTCCGAAACTGTTGATGTCGTTGTTCGTCCAGTCAAGACCCGAACTCGACAGATCGAGCAGCAGGTAATCAAGCTTACATGCATAAATGTCGATCGCCTGAGGGATTCCGTCCCCGTAGTATGCAAAACCGGAGTTGATCGCTACGCTTCCGTCGTTTAAGTAAGGTCTTTGACCAAGGCCTGCGCCGTAGGTGGACTGTATTGCCTGACTGTCGTTTGACGTTCTGCCGTCACTCGCCAGTGCAAATTTGGGGATATCAACGGCTTTGTTGCCCTGGAACCAGGTTTTGAGCACAATCTCGTCTGCCGTTGTGCTGCAATACCACCACTGCCGGTCCTTTTCCGTCGCATTGCCGGTGAATTCGAGCACTCCCGCACCGTTGTTTGCAAAGGTCTGTCGGTTCCAATAGTTTACGGAGCCCTGATCCGACAGCTCTACGAATGCATCTTTGACTGTCGCTCTTATTTCTTCCGCGAAATATGCGTAAAGCTTGAGCGTTCCGTTCTCAGTTGTGTTTTTATCAAGTGTTATGCTGCTTTCGACACCGTTTCCCGTAGGAGAGGTGCCTGCATTTTTGTTTAAGAATATCCTGCTTCCGTTATAGTCTTCAGGGACTGTATCAAGCGTCATGATCCTGCTGATGTTCAGGTCTCCCGAAGTGCTGTAGCAGATGAACGGCGAGAAATAAGTCGATACGGACCGATCGACTGCGTCGATATAAGCCGTCTTGTCGAGCGTTCCCGAAGCCAATCCGGCATTTGCGGATGCAATACCGTATTCTTCGGGCAGTTCAAAGCTGTCTCCGTATTCATATCCCGAAATGATCACACGATTATCGTTCACCTCATACACATGCCCGTCATCATCCGTTCCGCCCGTCGGGATATATATCCTTCCCGCGGTCGGGAAAAGGTTTGTGATCTCAACCGTCATAGCTTTCTTCTTAATGCCGGCAAAAAGCTCCACTCTTTCACCCGACGAAGAAGGCATTTTTTCAACCCTGAATGCGGAATCCGATGTATTTGCGGCTGCCTGTGTGGTATACCATCCCGTGAAGGAATATGCGTCTCTGTACTGCTCTTCGACGAGCACGCTGTACGTGTTGCCGCTTCCCATACCCGGAAGCCATTCATCAACGCCAAATTCCTGCGGAAGATCGCTTGCCGGGATCATCGCACTACCATTGTAGAACGCCAGATTTACTGTGGTTCCTGTCTGTGACGAGCCGCTCTGCGTACCCGAATAAACTCTCTGTGTTGTATATGTTACAGGCTTCGTGGTAGTTGTCTGAGCGTTTCCGCCCGAGCCGTTACCCGAGCCTGAACCCGAGCCGTTACCCGAGTCTGTTCCCGAGCCGCTTCCCGAGCCTGTTCCCGAGCCGCTTCCCGAGTCTGTTCCCGAGCCGCTTTCCGAGCCTGTTCCCGAGCCGTTACCCGAGCCGCTTTCCGAGCCTGTTCCCGAGCCGCTTCCTGAGCCTGAACCCGAGCTGCTTCCCGAGCCGCTTCCCGAGCCGCTTTCCGAGCCTGTTCCCGAGCCGCTGCCCGTGCCGCTTTCCGAGCCTGTTCCCGAGCCGCTTCCTGAGTCTGAACCCGAGCCGCTGCCGGTATCACCTGAGGGCTGTGTAGTTTCGCCGTCTCCCGAGGAGCCGCCTTGCGATCCCGTGTCAGCGCCGCCGGTTTTGTCGCCGTCGTTGTTATTGCCTGAGCCGCCGTTATTGCCTGAGCCTCCGTCATTGCCTGAGCCTGAGTCACCGGTCTTATCGGCGTTACCGTTATTGCCGGCGTCGCCTGTGCTGCCGGCGTCGCCTGTGCTGCCGGTGTCGCCGGTCTGATCGGCATCGTTGTTATTCTTTTCGTCATTATCGATGTTTCCGGTTTCGGTATCGGTTTTTTCGTCACCTTCAACATCGGTTTCTTCGTTTTCGGTTTCTTCCGATTCTGAAATGTCGGAATCGTCATTTTCTTCACGATCGTCCGCTTCAACCACGGTCTTATCGGGGTCTGTATCCGATGATTCGATCTCAAACGAACCCGTATTGTCCGCTGCGGAAGGCTCCGATCCGCTTGAAAGGATTCCTGCCGTGCCGGCGCTTTCTATAGGTGTTTCGCTACCTTCATCAGACATATCCGATCCGTCGGTTGTTGTGCTTCCGCCTTCATTATACATTCCGCATATCCGATCATAAGCGTTCATGATAGCCGAAAAATCCGATCCGTTCCATGCATCGTCTTCATCGGAGAGCTCCCCGCTTTCCGATGAATTCTTTGCTTCGTCGATAAGGATCTGTTTTATGTTCTCGAGGAAGGTCTTCTCAAACAGTGACGCCCTGAATCTATCACCGTCTTCTGACGGTGTTTCAAACCCGGCGCCCGCTTCCTCTTCGGATACGATCTCAACCGTGATACCGTCTGCCGTCTTGCCTGAATCAGCGATAGACTTCATGTCTTCAGCCGAAACGAGCTCATCTTTATCTGTATTGAAAGCAACACTTTCGCCGGGGCCGAGATCGCGCTCGATCGCCACAACGGTACCGTCTGCCTTCATCTTGACACCCTTGATGTTTACAAGTCCTTCGAGAATGGCATTACATGTCCTGATCTGTCCGGTCACATAATCCTCAAATACCTGAGTCAGAACCTTTGTGCCGCGAATAGCCATGGACGTGTTGGGAGTGACTATATCATACGTAGATGTGGCGGAAAGCTTCTTCCTAACTTCCGTCATCATAGAGCCGCGTTCGATATAAACGCGGGTTTTACTGTTGTTTTGCGTTCCCGTGGCATAGAGCTCGATCTTTGTGCCTGATTCAAGATACACATATTTGTCACTGTCGAGCTTGAGACGCGCATATGCCGAGTCGCCGACTGTAAAAGTGTCGCCCGACTCGAGAGACATGTCCTTAAAAGCGTTAAGTTCGCTTCCGTCACGGGTCACCGTACAAGTGCCGTTCACCTCAAATACTTTTACGGAACGATAATCGTCCGCATTGCCCGTGATAATTAAAACGATCGCAACCGCTACTGCTATGACAGCGGTCGAAATACCTCCGATAAGTAAAGCTTTTTTACTCATCCCAAAAACCTCCGGCTTACTGTTATGATTCGTTCACCCAGCCATTTCTTACATCATAAAAGGACCCTTTACACATAAAGAGTCCCTAAACGGTTAAAATTCCTCAAAAAAATTTTAAAAACGTATATATTTTTAAACCGGATCCGAAAGTGCTTTTATGATCCCTTTAAGCCCCTTTTCCCTCACTTCCAGAAAATTGACCGGATCGCGGTCGTGATCATCTACCTACTTACGAAGCTCATGGTGGAGCGTAACGCCGTCTCGATCTCCATGGCGAAGGTTCTCGGCTACACCGCGCGCGAGATCAACGGTCTGTACATCCGCATCACCACCGGAGTCGTGGTGGCTTCGGCGATCGCGGGACTGTTCTTGAGCATCGCGATCATGTCCAAGATCTGGCAGATCATTATGTACCGGTTTAATGGGTGGTTCGCCTTCGATATCAATGACTACGATATGCTTAAGATGCTGCTTATGACGCTTATATCATACGGCGTAGTCGTCCTCTTTGACATGCGACGCGTCCGCAGGATCCCGCTTACGGAAGCACTAAAGAATGTGGAATAAGTCCTGACAGCCATGTGCCACGCTGCTCCGCGTCATTCTCATTTCGTCAGTGTTGCAACGGATGGTAAAACAAAGTCACAGAAATTTTACAATTAGTTCGATTGTAAAGCTTCTGTGGCCTTGATAATCTGTTTATGCATGGATCAAACCATGCAAGAAGCACTCACGACGAGGTGGCATCCTCCTGAAGTATATGCCGGTTCTTCCGGCAATATCGGAAAGGAGGTGACGCAATGACATCATACGAATTATTATCAATCGTTTTAGATGTGATCGGAGTATTGATATCAATCAGTATTCTGATGGTTGCGCTGTTTACCTTTCTCGACAAGAGAAAAAAGTAAGCACGAAAAATGCCTCTCTCGTCTGACCACGAGGGAGGCATGGCTCTTAATGAGCTAAATTATCCTCTTCGGGAGCATCCACTACGGAGTGGGTGCTTCTCTTTGTGTATATATGCTACCACATATATGTAAAATATTCAACCATTATATTGTTACAGAAATGTTGAGTTTTCGGTCGGACGAATGTGAGGTTTTGAATCGGAAGAATGTCAGGTTTCCGGTCGGAGATTTGTAGCATCGATTTTTAAACCGGATCCGAAAGTGCTTTTATGATCCCTTTAAGCCCCTTTTCCCTCACTTCCAGAAAATTGACCGGTTCATTTATATGTTCAAGATAATGCGCGTCCGAATCGGTGATGACGCGGCATCCCTGCAGATAGGGATGTTCGCCTCTGATGCGGTGAAGATTCTTCAGGTCTTTCAGCTCAAAAGTGTTAAACTTGCTGTTTTCGGGAACAAATCCGAGACTTGAAAGAAGGCTTGTCGTCGATTTGTCGAGATGAGCGGGGATCATGACGCCTCCGCGCTCGCGGATCGGTTTATCCACGCCGTCAAACGGGATGTCGGTCGCGTTTATCAGGAGATTTTGTTCCTCGTAGAGGATATTTTCTCCCGCGTCGACGCAATACTGATGTCCGAACACTTCGGGTTTATTCGTGATCTTCTGCAATCTTTCGTATACGTATTTGTCAAAATCGAGGGCGGCATCAAGTTCCGGGAAGAGGCAGACAACATGGATCTCTTCCATGGTCGTAAGCTCCATTCCGGGAACAACCATCACTCCGTATTCCTGCCCGAGTTCCATGGCCGGCGCACAATTACGCGCCGTGTTATGATCCGTGATCGCGATCACATCAAGCCCTTTGAGGGCAGCCATACCTACGATATTGGCCGGAGTGTTGTCATTGTCACCGCATGGCGACAGACACGTATGTATATGAAGATCGTAGCTGATAGAATGCATGTCGTTATTCTCTTAATCTCATATTCTCATTTGCAATGACCGGGGGGTGCCCGTGAATCTTACCCGCACGGGACCTCGCGGACCCCGTCAGGCGTTCATCAGATCGTGAACGATAAGTGCTGTCTCGAAAGCAGGCTCTTCACAGGTAAAAAGCGCGATCCCTTCGGTCTCCGCCTTTGCTTTCATGTCCTCGCCGACAGCAACACCGCCGGCGATCACGACACAGGAAACGTCCGTCAGCGTCGCCACAGCCAGAGTGTTCATATTGCTCACAACGGTGATCCAGCATCCGGACGCGGGTGCCTTGCTCATCGCTATACTGAGCATATCGCAACAAAATATGGCTTTGACCTCCTTCTTTCCGTCCCCCTTGGAGATCGTTTTAAACCCTGCCGCATCATAAAGTTTTTCGACTGTCATAATCGTTCCTTTCTGTATTCCAAGAGATCCCGTCCGAGATCCTTCTTTATAGCGTTTTCATATCCCGTCCGAGATCTTCCTGATATAGCTTCTGAGGACGTGGATACAATCCGTCTCCCGTGCTTCGCCGCGAACGATGTCCTCCGCAAGCGCCTTACATGTGGGTGCGCCGCAGGAACCGCAATCAAGTCCCGGGAATTTGTCCATGAGCTCTTCGAGCTGGGACATCTTTGAAAGCCTTTCGGCCATGTTGCCACCGAGGTTAAACACGGGTTCATAAGCGACATCGCGCGTAAACACAACTCCGATATCTCCGGGCGCGTCATGTGTGCGGGCAATGGGAAGATATTTCCTGAGGCTCTTAAGCTTAACCTTTGCAAGGAAAGGATTCTCGACCGCAAGAACGCCGCCCACGCATCCGCCGCTGCATGCGTTGAGCTCAATGAACGACAGCGTGTTCGCGAATTTATTGTCTTCGAGGTCTTCAAGGACCTTAATAACGTTTTCTATACCGTCGGCCGCAAGATAAGAGTCCGTGAGGAGTCCGCCCGCTTCGCCGCCGGAGCCGCCCCAGCTGATGCCGATATTACCGGTCGAAGAAAGCTCTTCCACCACTTCCTCTTCGACAACATCTTTCATAGCCGAGATAAGTCCGGGATAGATGTCCTTCATCGCAAGGACACGGTCAACCTCGCTCTTTTCATATCCGAGCGGGAATTTGACGGCCGTAACCTTTGCGGGGCATGGAGATATAAAGAAGATTCCGATGTCTTCGGACGGAAGTCCCGTCTTCTCGATCGCGCGCTTTCTGGCCATCCTTGCCGCGATCTCCATGGGCGGGAGTATGGGAAGAAGGTGTTCGAGCAGATTCGGGAAACGAACTCTGATAAGTCTCGTCACCGTCGGGCAGGCCGTGCTTATGAGAGGCCACTGATCTTTATGTGTTCTCACATATTCTCTCGAAAGAGAAGAAACGATCTCGGCGGCCGCACTGACCTCGAAAACATCTGAAAAGCCCATCCTTTTGAGGGCCGTAAGAACTATGTCAACATCCTCGATGTTGTTTACCTGGGCATAAAGCGAAGGAGCCGGAAGAGCAACCGTATATTTGAAATCCTTCATGGAATCAAGACTGTCATGGGTTGCCAGCTTTGCGTGATTCTTGCAATGTCTTATACACTCACCGCAATCAATGCAGAACTCTTTTGTGATGACAGCCTTTCCGTTGCGGACACGGATAGCCTCCGTGGGACAACGTTTTATGCAATTGATGCACCCCTTGCAAAGGCTTTCGTCAAGATGCACTGATGTGTAGAACTTAGACTCCATATCTCCTCCGAAAGACCGCGCTCATACAAAGATACCTTTATTATCCGCCCCCGCGACCGGGCCGCGCAGGTAAAAGCGGTCGAAAAACTCTCCGCGCATGACCCATGCGAACGATAACGGTTACATAACCCCGCGACCGGACTGGCGCGGTCGATAACGGACATATAAGCCGGCCGATACATTAATTACTGCAGGAAGACCTTCATGGTAACGGTCGTTCCCTCACCGATACGTGTTTCAATATTCATGTCGTCGCTGTACTTCTTCATGTTCGGAAGCCCCATTCCCGCACCGAAGCCAAGCGCTCTGACATTTTCCGAGGCTGTCGAATAACCGGCCTGCATTGCAAGCTCGACATTTTCGATTCCGGGACCATGGTCCGCAAGTACCATGGTGATCTCCTTCTCGGAAATGGTTACATCGATCGTCCCGCCGTGAGCGTGGATGACCATGTTGATCTCACCCTCATAAAGAGCGATCGAAACTTTACGTACAATGTCGGGTGCAACCCCGAGTACTTTGAGCTTTGATTTTACGTCACCGGAAGCTTCTCCCGCTCTCGTAAAATCATCGCCTGATATAGTATAAGAAAGTTTTACTTCACTCAATAAGGTACACCTCCCCGAAGTCCGTTGCTGTAGAGGAGGCCACAGGCATTGAACATGCGATGATCCGTACACAGGATCGTGATCCCGCGTTCTTTGGCCATCTCGATCATCTCATCCGTGGGCTTCTTGCCACGGATGAAAACAATGCAATATGCGTCGATCATCTCGGCGGTCCTGATAACCTGAGGATTGCAAAGGCCGGTGAGGAGCACCGCCTGATCCTTAACATAAGCGAGCACGTCGCTCATCATGTCCGAGCCGCAGGCGGAGTGGATCTCGCGATCCTTCTGGTCCTCCCCGCAGACATAGGTTCCGTGAAGTATTACCTGTACATCTGAAATCGTCATGTGTTTTCTCCCAATATTAATAGTCTGTGCTGTTTAATCCGTCCGATGTTACGATGCTTATATGATAGCACAAAAGGAGCCATTATTAAAGGACAAAACAAAAACAAGCCACGCTAAGCCACGCTATGCCACACTATCTACCGTCGCGAAGGATTGCACCGATGTCTTCCTTTCATTAGGCCGGCCCCGGGGGAGAGGCACAAGATGTAGTGAACGTGCGAAACACGGGATGTCCGAAAAGTCAGGCGTGAAAATTACGGGTAAAAAAGACGCCGTTTAAGAGTGATTCACAGCTTTACTGTCCCCGGGTCAAAACAAAATTTCTAAGTTCTACTTTTGTAGGTCTTGATTTATTAATTCATAAATTAATTATTTGGAAATCGGGCTTAAAAAGCCGCTTCCTCTTCGCTTTTTGTGTACATCCCGAACCCCAATATATTGTGTTGCAAGCCGTTCTTCTTTCCGACTTCAATACTGTCTCATACATTAAGAAAACAAAATCCGTTCCCTTCTTTCGGATGTTTTTCTTTGCTTTCAACGATGTTTTTTCTCTGTTTTTCTTGACAACCTCAGGCATTTACATCATATTTATGGAAATGTATTTTTTTAACTCAAACGGGACCGGAAATGCCTGACGTCAGATGAAATACAGGCAGGCAGAGGGCCAAAAAAGGGTATTATATATGATAATCGACATACACACTCATATCTTCGCAGACGCGCTTGCTCCGCGTGCAAAGCAGGCTCTTATCGACGGTGCCCACGGCGAGTACATGCCGCTTCACGACATGACAAAAGACGCTCTTATTGAGTTTATGGACAAATCCGGAGTCGATATTTCGGTAGTGCAGCCGATCGTCACGAAACGTGCGCAATTTGAGAAAGTCAATGATTGGGCTCTGTCCGTTACGGACGACAGGATCATTTCCTTCGGAAGCATCTGGCCTCACACCGACGATTGGAAGGAACAGATCGACACGATCGCAAAGATGGGCTTCAAAGGAATAAAATTCCACTGTGAATATCAGGATTTCGGGGTCGACGAACCCCGGATGCTCCCCATCTACGACAGGGCTTTTGACAGGGGACTTATCACGCTCTTCCACGCCGGTTACGATCCTGCGTATCCCGCGCCTTTCCGCAGCAGTCCCGAACAGTTCGCCAACATTGCAAAGGAACTTCGCGGCGGCACGATCATAGTTGCGCATCTCGGAGGTTGTAAGCAATGGGAACGCGTTGCCGAATGCTACTCGGGTCACGATGAGATCTATATTGACACATCAATGGGATTTGAGTATTATCCTCACGAAACATTCCTCGAGATCGTTAAGGCGATCGGCTCGGATCACGTGCTCTTCGGATCCGACTCTCCGTGGAGTGATACAGGTAAAGAGATCGGGATACTCAAAACTCTTCCGCTTTCGGACGAGGACAAAGAGCTCATCCTTTGCGGGAACGCAAGAAAACTTCTCGGGATATAGCACTCATAAATCCGCATAAACAGAGGCTTTGATATGGAAATTAATTTTAAATTTAAGAAAGGCAGAGAGTACATGCATTTGGACGAGATCATGTACCTTCTCTCCCAAACTCACTGGGCAAACAAGCGCCACAAAGAGACCGTGGAAAAATCGATCGAGGGGTCTCTCTGCTTCGGTGTCTTTGATGACAACGACGTACAGATCGGATTCGGACGTGCCGTGACCGACTACGCTACCATGTTCTACATCTCCGACGTCGTGATCGACAAGGATCATCAGGGGCTCGGACTCGGAAGCAAGCTTGTTTCTTTCATAAAATCCGCACCCGAACTTAATGGGCTCTGGGGTTTCCTCGGAACCACCGCTGCCGAAGGTTTCTACAGCAAGCAGGGCTTCACCCGCAGCACCGGTTTCTTCATGACCCTCCCCAAAACGAATCAAGGCGATATTTTCAATGTCAAGTGATCAACTGTCTGATATAACACTCAAAGCAGTCAAAGCAGTCAAAGGAGGTATCATTCATGAAAACGCTCTCACTCTCAAAGACGTCACGTATTTTTGCCACGCTTATGTGCATCGTTTCGATCGTCACGTCGATCGTGTTTTCCCCTGTAACAGCTGTTTCAGCCGCTGAAGATATCCCCGGGACCGATAGAGGGGATGTGTCGACGGTTTCCGATATCCCCGGGACCGATAGCGGGGATGTATCAACGGTTTCCGATATCCCCGGGACCGATAGTGGGGATGTGTCGACGGTTTCCGATATCCCAGGGACCGACGCCATGGATGAGTTTACGCCCGCATACACCCTGGCTCGTGCAAAGGGCAGCGTTAAGGTGACGAACTCGGCACTCAGTAAGGCATCCGCCAACAAGACGATCAATATCGGCGTCAAAAAGCTTTCAAAGAAGGCTTTTACCGTGAAGGCAAAGATTGACAACGAAAAGACCGAACTTGTATATATACCTCTCAAGGCGGTCATTAAACAACTCGGTGGTACTTACAAGAAGTCCGGCAGTAAGGTTACTGTTAAATACGAAGTCGGTGCGCTCAGCAGCAAACTTACCTTCAAGGTAGGCAAAGACAACTACTCAATCATAAGCGTTGATCGGGACAACGACGTTTCGGCTGCCGCAAACGGTCTGGCGTTCGGCAAATCCTGTATTATAGACGGCACTGTTTATGTTCCCATCGAAGCAGTGGCATCCCTTATGGAGAACACGATCTGGGGCGGCATGATGGTTTGGGAACTCCAAAAGAAATCCATGCGTATATCCGGCTTCCCCATTCCCGTACAGAAGCAGGCGATCTCGGGCGGTTGGGGTTCGGTTTCGTCCCCCGCGATCACGCCCGAACTGAGGGCTCTCTTTGACAAAGCATTTGATGGTTACACCGGAGTCAACTTCACTCCCGTCGCATACGTCGCTGTGCAGGTCGTTGCAGGCTATAATCATCTGTTCATCTGCCGCCGTAAGCCCGTCATCTCGCCTTCCCTTAATCCTATAGAAACCTACGCTTTTGTTGAGATCTACGAAGATCTTTCCGGCAACGCCGAGTTCACAAACGACATCGACACCGGTATCGAGACCAATATCAACGGCCTCATGGGCGGCTGGCAGCAGTTTGATTACGAATCCGTCGATATGTCTAAGTACGGGATGATCGATATGCTTCTCGACATGCTCTCCGAAGGCAAATATAGATCCGTGGCGATCCTCTCAACCCAGATCGTTTCCGGCGTGAACATCTGCCTTCTTTGTACACGAACCGACGAAAACGGTACGGAAGGTTATTCGTTCGTTTACGCATATATGTCACTCGACGGGTTATCCGCAGAAATAACGGATTCCATAGATTTTTAAGGCACGCACGCTTCCGGAAATATGCAAGCAAAAAAGCACCTTGCGGGGTGCTTTTTTGTGTTTGATAAACGTCTTTTATGCCTTTGACAGATCGTTCAGTCGTGTAATGATCATCTCCGCCTCCGCCTCTTCGACGGGTGCCTTAAGGTCGAAAGCGAGGAAAAATCTACCCATCGCGCCCGGCATGTCCTTCCCCGGCATGATGCCGCGCAGGTAGGCCTGCGCTATATGGTTTGTGCAAACCCTGCAGTCATTCAGATCCTTCAGGATCTCGGCCTCCGAAATATCCGGTATGTCGGGAAGTCCGAGGTTTTCACGCATGTAGAGGTGTGCATAGCGCGCCGCGTCGGAGCGCGTGAGCACGGCGTCCGGGTCGCGCATGTCCTTCGCCTCGGCGATGCCGCGTTCGTACGCCTTCTGCATCCCTAGCAACCGCTCCAGGAACTCTTCTCTTGTCATTCTGAATCTCCCGCTTTCTGTAGATGTTCCTAAATCAAAACCGTCGTTCTGTCCATTTAGGCAAACCGTCTGTCATACTTGTCAATCAGGCCTGTCAGGTCAATCGGGAGTTTCAACTACAAGGAGTTACCTTAAAAGTAACATTTCCGTGAGCCGGGATCTCCTTGACGCTTATGTTTCCACCGCTTATCTTTACAGTCTCTTTCGTCCAGAGATCCTTAGCTTCATAAGAAGCAGCCGAGAAGAACTTTTCTCTGCCCGCGATCTTGTTCCCGAGCAGTTTTTCTACAGCTGTAAGACTTAGAACTATCTCGTTTGACGTCTCATCGGAGAGATTAAAGAACGACACCGCGATACTGCCGTCCGCAAGGGGTTTTACCAGCACATCGACGCGGTTGTTGTCTGTTATATAGGTCTTATCGGGCTGCCCGAACACAGCGGAATTTCCCGGTCCCGGAACTGCCATAACCCTCTTTGCCTGAATACCGAGAGGATCCTGATTGAGCGCTATAAGGTCCTTGTTGGTCATGATGCTGTGCAGGAGGTCGCCCTTCTTCACAGTCCTTAGATCAAGCCCGAGGACAAGCGGCGCATTAAGCATGCACCACATAGCGAAATGGGTCCTGTTCATGGTATCATCCACGCCGTTCATTCCGAGCACCATCATGTCGGGGTCGTTCCAACCCTTGTCGAGCCCGGCAAATTCGTCCATGACGCAGGCCTTGTTGTACTGTGCGGGGATCGAAGTCGTGTAATCGCTCACCCATCCGCAGTTGCCCGGTTTCCCGTCACTGCCGACGCTGAAAGTGATGTCGTTGAGGATCCTCCACGAATCACCCACGCGGTAAGCCCAGTTCTGAGGCTGGTTTTTGCCCCACTCACAGACCGAAAGCACGATATCGCGCTCAGGTGCCGCCGCTCTCATGCATTCAAGGAACTTTGCGTAGGAATAATGAGGATTCTCCTGGCGTCTGTGATTCATGACACGGATGGTATTCTTGCCCGCTTTAAGCATGATCTTTATATCGTCTGACCGGATAAACGTTATATTGGCATCCGGCTGTTCCTTTTTATCGTCCGAAACACTGCCTGTCTTCTCCTCGGAAGCATTATCCCGGGGCGTTTCGGGGAGCAGGTCGTCATAAAAGATCTCGCTTCCGACTCCAACCTGGAGCCACTCGCCTCTGCCTTCCATCTTGGCGGTCGAATAAAGGACACTGAAGTGATACTCGCCGTCAGAAGGTACATTTACGTCAAATAAGAGCTCGCTGCTCTCGGGACCGAGAGGCGAACAATCGGGTCCCGGACCGTCTTTTGTACCGATCCTTGTGACAAAGCCCTCCGGTGAGATCTCCGCTCCGTCACCAACAAGTCTTCCGTCACGGATGGCATTCAGTTCTTTATCTAAGCCCGCACCGGAGAGTCTTACCGCCTTGATCGCGGGTGCCCACGAAAAACGGGCGTTTTCGGCCGATGCGAATGTAGCGTTATCCCAGGGATAGTAGCAATTGTCGACCTTGATAAAGTCGATATCCCACTCCTTATACGAAGCGGCATCTACCTCCTCGAAACCGCATGTTCCGACAGCCGCGCCTCCGCAGAGGTTCGTGCCGATGTCGTTATACATGCCGAACTTAAGCCCCATCGCATGGAGCTTGTCCGCAAGCCCCTTAAATCCCGAAGGGAACTTGATCGTCTCACACGCAAGCTTTCCGTCCACCCGTTCCTGCCTGTAGCAACCGTCATCGAGGACGATATAGCTGTAGCCGGCATCCTTGAGGCCAAGCTCAATAAATTTCTGCGCCTGAGCCATGGTGAGGGCTTCCGTGTTCTCGCTTCCGAAAGCATTCCAGCTGTTCCATCCCATCACGGGGAGGCGACCTGCGCGCTTCTGTGGGAGGCGTTCTCCGTTCGCAAAGCTGTCGTATCTGTACTTTTTGTCTTTTATTACAGGAGGTTTAAGCATATTCTATCTCCTTAAATAACTACAGGGTAAATAACTACATGCGTGCCCGTCCGTCGGGAGCCAATGTTCGCTAGCCGCCGGAGAGCGACGCAGATAAAGCGACGCAAAGCAAAGGTAGAGAGCGTGTTTTTAAAATATCACTATCTATCGAGTGTTAATTTCACAATTTAGAACGAAAACGTCCTCGGCGCGCCTGTAAAGGACGAAAACGTCGCCGTCGCTCCTTCGAAGCGGAGCACCTCTGTATTGTCGTCTTCCGCGCTGTACATCGCCTGAAGCTGGGGATATGCGTCAAGCATATGCTTCTTGGCCTCGAGACGGTCATCGCGCACGAGCTTACCGGAAACTCTGAGCCACTGTCCGTCGGCAAAAGCGCAGATCTCCGCATTGGGGTTCTTCTGAAGCTGCTTCGAAACATCCTTCTTCTTTCCGGTCTGGATGTAGAGACCGCCGTCGAAAATGTCCACCGTTCCGAATGGACGTACTCTGGGCTGATCGCCGTCAACCGTTGCGAGATAATAAACTCCGCACGCCTTTAAGAAATCATAAACTTCCTGCATAGTGTTCTCTCCTTCCTTTTTGGGCCTTTGTGGCATCTTTGCTTCAAACTCTTCGTCACTTGCTTTAAGCTCCCAGCGCTCCCGTGCCGCCGCTTCGCCTGCGGCAACCCTGATAACATCATAATATGCCTGCTTTGCTTCGCATCTGCCGCGGAAAAGCAGCGGATAACTCGTCTCACGTCTGAAGCCCGTGAGCCAGCTGTTCTCATCAAGCAGATTCCAGAACGTAACGCTCGTTATATCGGCTGCGCCGTCTTTTTTTGCGTCAAGCAGGATCTTAAAGAATTTCGCATATCGTTCTCCGAGTGCCTTCATCGACTCTTCGGAGGGATCGTTGTTGTGCATATCGAGCTCGGTGATCTGGATCTCAAGGCCGAGGGCGCCGTACATGCGGAGTGCTTCGTCATATACATTGGGATCGGGATGGTCCATCAGGAGATGCGACTGCATGCCCATTCCGTCGACAAGTCCTCGCTCTCTGAGCGGATTAAGGATCTCGCTAATGATGAGATCGCGCTTCTGCGGGTCTGCCGTTTCATAATCGTTATAAAATAGCGAAACGCCGGGAGCCGCGTATTTGCGCGCAAATTCAAATGCTTTCAGCACGAAATCGCGACCCACTCTCTTAAGCCACAGGGAGTTTCTCATGTCGCCCGCGTCGATCGCTTCGTTCACGACATCCCACGCATATATGATCCCGGGGTAATTTTCCTGAACGAACGTCAGAACGCCCTTTATGTAATTCTCAAGTCTTGCCAGCATCACTTCCCTGCTCGCGAAAGGACGCGCCGGATCATATTCTTCATGGAAAAACCACTCCGGCGTCTGGTTATGCCATACGAGCGTATGTCCTCTCATGGCCATGCCGTTTTTCTTCGCAAATTCGAGATAAGGAACGGCAGTATCAAAGTTCAAAGCGGGTGAGGTATTGTACTCGGCCCCGCGAGCCCTGTTTTTGACCGCATCGATCATATACATGGGTTTCATTTCGTTTTCGCACGTGAAACTGCCAAACTGCTCCGTAAGGAGCTTCATATGTGCCGGAGTATAAAGATTTCGTGCGCTTATGGCGGCACCCACCTTGAAATACGGTTCGTAAACCTGTTTAAGAGTCATGCTTTTTCTCCTCTTTTGATTCGGGAAAAGCCCGAATCTGTATCCTCGCAATATGCCCTGCATCTGTAATTTTATCATCTCGGCGTATATATGTGAATACAAAACATAAGGTTAAATATAAAATTCAAATTCATCTTTTGCGTAACAACTTGTTACCTATTTATAAAATGTGATATAATAAAAAATGACTTTGGGAGTATGGGTTTTATGTTTTAAGTATGATAGATCAGGGAGAAACAAATGAACAAGAAAAGCTTAATCATCGGTGGTGGAGCGGTTGCGCTCGTTGCTGCTGTCGTCGCGCTCATTTTTATTTTCTTCGGCGGAGAGGATGCATATCGTTCCATAAAAGTCTTTGAAATAGACGGAACATGTACCGTCGAGCGTGGAAACGATAATTTAAACGCATTTAAGGACATGACATTGTCGTCGGGCGATTCTTTGACGGTCGGCGATTCAAGTTACGCGCGTCTTAAACTCGATGATGACAAGTATGTTTATCTCGAGGCAAACACAAAGATAAATCTTACCGCTACCGGTACGGCCAATAACAGCAAGACCATGGTCTTTATCGAGCGCGGTTCTATGATGACGGAGGTTAAGAAAAAGCTTTCCGCCACCTCAACTTATGATATCGTTACCCCCAACACCACCATGTCGATCCGTGGTACAAAGACACTTACGGAAGTTGTCGAAGACGTTGTTACGGGCCACGTTCAGACAAGTAACGCCGTCCTCGAAGGACAGGTTAAGATAAAGGCAGTTAAGGTCAAAGCTGACGGAACCGTTGTTTCCGTTGAGAAAGACCTTGGTGCCGGCGAAGGAAATGCATTCTCGTCGACCGGAGAAGAACTCGTTTCTCAGGAAGAGATGAAGTCGATCGCCGAAACGGGAGCATCTGTGAACGGTATATCAGTCGAGATCGTATCCGAAGAAGAGGCAGAGGTTGTATTTGATGTTGCAACATTCGAAGCTTCCTTCCTTGAGAACGTAAAGAACCTCCTTATCGCCGATGCAGAGGAAGCTGCGGGTGAGGAAGGTATTTCGCAGGAAGATATCGACGCCATCAATGCGCAGATGGACGAAGTGCTCAAGGCCTATGAGGAGATCCTTGAAGGATCGCAAAACGCAGTAAACGATGCTGCGGGAGTATACACACCTCCCGAACCGACGCCCGAACCCACACCCGAAGTGACACCGGTTATCCCGGAAGAAAACAATAATGTTATAGCAGACGATACAAACAACTCACCTACAACAATCATCACCGGAGACGGAGACACGAACCTTGTAGGTCTTGAAGCTGACGAAGAAGCAGCGCGTCTTGCCGCAGAAGAGGAAGCACGTCTCGCTGCAGAAGAGGAAGCGGCTCGTATCGCTGCCGAAGAAGAGGCAGCACGCATCGCAGCCGAGGAAGAAGCAGCACGTCTCGCTGCCGAAGAGGAAGCGCGTCTTGCCGCAGAAGAAGCGGCACGTCTTGCTGAGGAAGAAGCAGGAGAGGAAGACAAAGAGACAACACCTACTCCCGAGCCTACACCTTCCCCTGAGCCCACGCCCGAACCCGAACCTTCGGCAGAACCGACACCCGAGCCTACGCCTTCGGCTGAGCCCTCGCCTTCGGCAGAACCTTCGCCTTCGGCTGAGCCTTCGCCTTCCGCACAGCCCTCGCCTTCCGCAGAACCCTCGCCTTCGGCCTCACCGTCACCTACAGCTGAGCCCTCTGCGAGTCCTTCTCCCAGTGCTTCGCCGAGCACAAGCGAGCCCGTTGAGATTACATTCGGATCGACCTCAAGAGATTTCAGCATGGAATATATCGGAAGCGATCAGCAGACTCACACTTCAACATGGACGGTTAACCTTTCCATTATCGAGCGTGCTTCCGGAAAGACCGTTGAGCCCTCTTCTCTTTCCGACAAATTTAACGAAAACGATCTGCTTCCCGGCGCAGGAGGAGACACAAATCCCTACATGGTTACCCTTACCATCGACGGTCAGCCCGTTTCCGATTATGAATTCACGGGCTGGTATACCTCTGCCGCTGCCGCACGCGACTTTGACAGCAACTACCTCATTGAATCCGTTACGGCTCCGTGCAGCGTATTCCCCGGAATCAGACATATCGAACCCACGTATTCCGTAACGTTTATAAATACATATCCCGAAGCCGGTCATATCACGAATTTTGACGAGACAGACGACGGCTACGATTATGATTTCGATAACGACGGAAACCTCGTCGTTTCGGGTATCGAAAACGGTCATGATCTTTTATTGCCCGAGATCAAGACCATAGCACAGACAAGGTCGAGCAATACGAACCTTCCCTTTATCGAAAGGCTGAACAGCACTGATGTAGACACCGAATTCTTCTGCTACAGTAATTCACCGTCGCTCGATATCGCAGACCTTTATTTCAATCCGGATCGTCCCACGGAACTTGAAAACGATGTCTGGATTGTTTATAACCCTATCCTCGGTTCGTTCGGTTCCGACACTCCTCAGGAGAAACTTACAATAACAAGCGAAACGGACGGACTTATCATCTATATGTACTTTACTTCTAAGGTAGAAGTACGTACGGCGGATTGTGAATATTACGAATCGGCTTACCAACAAAAGACTTTCAGCAATTATACGCAGATCTGCGCTTATCAGACCGACCCGAGGAGCGCTTCCGGACCGGTTGATCCCCTCCATCCGACCCGTGCGTCTGTTTTGTGGACAGCTGTTTCAGATACCGTGAACAATCTCATATACGTTCCGAACGGCGATACATATCAGGCATGGAAAATGAGCGTCAATACCGGCATTGCGCCTGTACGCTACATCTACAATACCGTTTACTGGGGTAAAGAACTCTATACCCCCGAATTTTGGTGTGAAAGCGGTGAGGAACTTTATGACGAGGACGGATACAGGGGTGATCTGTTAAAGAATTATAAGGTTTCATCGACATCCCTTGTCACTCCGTATTCGGGCAGAATGTGTTTTGCCGAGTCCGGAACCGTGAACAGCTTCCCGTTCAACGAAACAGGACGAAGCGGACATTTCATCTTCACGGAGCAGGCTGTTGACTGGATCAATCTTGACATGAACCATCCGGATCTTAATGCAACTTGCATCAAGGCCGATCCCTCCGATGATTTCTTCCCTATCGGAGAACATAATCCGTTTGTCATTAAGAAGGACGACGACCCTGCCGGTATATACAGACTTGCGGTCAGCCCCGCAGATCTCTATTCCGACTCCGCCGATTCTTACTTCGGATTGACAATCACACCTGACGAAGAAGATAATCCTTATTATCCCGGTATCTACGTATATGTTCCCGATGATATCGTATATCCTTGGGGGAAAGTGGGTAATACAAGGATCGCAAACACCACAAATCCTGCAACCGTCTATACTTCGGCCAACATCGGCGCGGACAATCTTGCATCCTACGCATATGTGGGAGTTGAGGGATATAAGCTTGTCGGATTCAGAACAGGCGGACAATATGCTATCAACAATGAGATCTGCGGAGAGCGTGAGATTGATCTGATCCTTCATCAATCCGGCATAGGAAACAGCAAAATTACAGCCTCCCCTTGCACTGCGGGTCAGTCAGGTACTACCGTAGCAAACAGACTCTCTCTCAACCCCATGTTATATACAAACGAGTCTGTCTTCAGAAATCTGCCCGAGCCGATAACGTTGACACCGGTTTTCGTCTCGACATCCGAGCCCGTTTTGAGTCTCGAATACATTGAAACTCTGCCGGGACTGAACGAAGGTCCGGTTGTCAGTCATACATCAAAAGAATTTTCAGATATCAAAAACCATTATTATCTTTCGGTGAAAGGTCTTGACTATGATTGGTACATAAACAACAGTCTCGACCTCTGTTCGATCACGCTTAATTATGTTAACGGCTCAGCATCGGAAGGTCCCACCGATAGTTATTTTATCGATAAAGGATTCTATGATCTGATCCGGTACGACAGTTACCTTGAAAAATGGCAGATATGTGATCCCAATTCAAGTCCGTACTACGATGTTACCGCTATACAATACGACGATAGCGGTTCTGTTCCCGAGCTGAAGATTCCTCTCGGGCAATTACATGTGTACAACTCGGGCACATCCGGGGGTGTCACGCTAAGCAGCCTGTTCTTTGCGCGCGGAATCGGGCAGGAAGAGAGTTCAACCGCTCTTCAGTATTCCGAATACAAACCCACCGACAAACATATTACGGTGGCAGACAAGGAGCATTACAAATACTCATGCTTTATAGGTTACGACAGACTAAAAGGCGAAATGATGGTTAACCGTGTCTTTAAATCCACAGACAAGTTCTCTGTAGCAACTTCGGCCATAGGCAGTGACTCTATGGGCAACGCCTCTGCCATCTCGCTCAACAACCCGGCAATCACCGGAGCGATCATGGATATGGCGGGACTCTCGGGTTACGGAAGAAATTATTACGGTGGAGACGTATACGCCTTTTTCACGGGCAATTCGTCCCCGTCAACTCCGTACTTTGGCAACGACAATCCTGTCTCAGTAACCACTCCCTACAGCATTGATCGAACAACCGAATTCGGCGATGATCCGTCCACGATCCTCGAATACCTGGTCGGTACCGATTACGCCAACGGCGATTATGCAGGAATCTTCGCAATTAAGTGTTATAACGCTGTCACAATATCGAATTATATGAGTGATGATGATGCCGATACCGCAGGAATCCCGGCTGCTTATGCACTTCCCGCAAATGTCGGTGTTCGCGGCTATATTGAAAACAACAAAATAAAAACGACATCTTCAAGTATTAACGGTATATATTCTGATGAAGATTTAACTCCTTCATCATACGATTACGGTTACTTTAATATCAAAGATCACGTTTCCGCCACCGTAGAAAATACCTTCAGGCTGGATCTTATGGACGGTAGCCAATTAAACGAGATATATGATGTTCCTGACGGTTATATATTGATCAACGGCCAAACAGATGTACAAACGACGGGTGGGGGAGAAAATGCTTTCATTCCAATCATGGTTTATATCGGTGACAACACAACCGAGAGCATCAACTACAATGGATCGGACATAAACATTTATGAGCATAAAGCTGATGTCCGGTTCGGGTTCTTCAACTAAAAAATAACTCCGTCTGTTAAGGCCGAAAACTTTCGATCTTAACAGACGGAGGGAAGTATTGAATTTATCGTTTTAATGCTATATAATCATTAAAGATGTGCGCCATTAGTTCATCGGTAGAATACGACCTTCCCAAGGTTGAGAGGTGGGTTCGATTCCCATATGGCGCTCTTTTTTATGCCCAGGGATCGGCTGATTTAGCGGTCTTTATGCCCGGGAGCAGACCCGATTCCTCCCAGAGGAACCATTCACCCGTAGAAGGCTTTGTACGGAGTGTCACATACCGGGGTGTATCCGCTCCGCCCGAAACAACAAACACCTTAAGATATCCCTCGCCGAACTGGTCGCGGCTGTAGGGATTTTCGTAAAGCTTGATCGTTAAAGGCATTGAAGGAGTATAACTGTTATCGGGAGTAGCGCCCTCAAAATACGACATCATAAGATATTCGCTTTGGGGAGTACCCTTCGGGAAACGGTCTTTGATGAACTGCTTATCATATTCGGAGAGCTCCCTCGGTCCGCGCAGATATTTGATCATCTCAAGCGCCGCATCGGGATCCTTGTGATAAACACCGTAAGCGAGAACGGCGAGTGCCACCACTCCGTACGGATTCTTCAGAGATGCGATGTCTCCGGGGAGCGCCTTCATCTCTTCGAGATTGTTCGGAATTTTGTCAAAACTGAGAGTTGCCTTCAAATCCATGATTTGTTCCTCCTGTCTTGTTTTATTTGTTGTTTTATTTGTTGTTTTTTCCCGCTGTCTTCTTTCTGTTGTTCCGTTGTTTTTCGTCGTTTTGTTCCGTTGTTTTTCGTCGTTTTGTTCCGTTTGTTTTTTTGCTGTCTTGTTTTCTCACCCCGCAAGCGCATCGGTTCCGTAATCGGTTTCGGGTTTCTCGCCCTGCTGCCAGGACTGCGCAGGTTCCCTGTTCCAGACAATGTTGCTGCCGTCGCTGTAGCAGACAACGGTACCTTGATCGTCCGTACGGTAAAGCTGTGCTCCGAGCCTTCTGAGGGTTCGCAGTACAGGCGCGTGGGGATGACCGTAATCGTTGTTCTTTGCGCACGAGATCACCGCGAAGCGGGGATTGGCTGCTTCGAGGAATTGTCTTATCGACGACTTCTTGCTGCCGTGGTGACTTACTTTGAGCACGTCGACATGTACGTCCATGCCGGCGGCAAGCATCTCCTTCTCCGACTCCTCCTGCGCGTCACCCGTGAAAAGGAACGAGTCGCTTCCGTGGTCGATGCGGAGGACTATCGAGAAATCGTTGCTTTCTTCATAATCGTTACGGGCCGGTGCAAACACTGTGATCGTCGCGTCGCCGAACGTATATGTGTCGCCGACTTTCGCCACAACGACCTCTCCCGCTTTATCAAAAGACTTCATCACATCTCTGTATGATTTTGTGTCGCGCTCCTGATCGGGGACGATGAGCGTTTCGACCTCATAGGCGTTTAATACCTCGTCAATCCCGCCCACATGATCGGAGTCGTAATGCGATCCGACCACATATTTAAGTTTCGTGACGCCGTGTCCGTCAAGATATCTTTTCAGGTAATCAACGGATTCGTTGCTTCCGGCATCGATGAGCATTGATTCGTCACCGCATATGAGAAGCGCCGCGTCGCCCTGCCCGACGTCAAGAAAATGAACCTCAAGTGTTTTATATATCCCCTCAACGCCCGAAGCCGCCGAAGTGCCCTTTTCTGTCGACCTGTCAGACGGCAGGGACAAAAATATCGCAAGACCCAGAAGACAGACCGCGAGCACGATAAGAACGGCGCAAAGCACCTTCTTCTTCTCGCGCAGCTTTTCGATCGTTTCTTCCATGTCCGTTTGCTCCCCCTTTTATATCACCGGTAACCCGGGCAATCCGTCGTTTGACACATCTTTTAATGTTTATGCTTCCTGTCCCATATTACCCCTCTCATGACACGGCGGATAGGCCTTGCTGTCGTTTAACGCCTCTCATGACATCGGCGGATAGGCCTTGCTGTCGTTTAACGCCTCTCTTATGACTTTATCCATATCGAGGTATCTGTAGCTGCCGAGTCGTCCTCCGAAAGCGATCTGAGGACATTTGGCGGCAAGCTCGGCATATTTATTATATCTCTCCATGCTCTCGTTGTCTCGCACGGGATAATAACGTTCATCACCGTTCACAAAGAATTTGGGATACTCCTTTGTGATGATCGTTGTTCCGCTTATGCTTTCGGGGCCGGAGCCATCAGCATAAACGGTAAAATACTTATGTTCTATGATGCGTGTATAGGGTGTCTCGCTGTCGGTATAGTTGACTACCGCATGACCCTGAAAATCGTCCGAACCCGGCTCTTCCTGCTCGAATCTGAGGCTCCTGTAAGAAAGCGGACCGTAGCAATTACAGAAGAATTCGTCGACGGCTCCGGTATATATGACGCTGCGCGCGAGCCCGAGTCCGGGGTCGGTGTACCACGTGCCGGGGTCGCGTTTGCTTCTGAGTTCAAGATAATCGGTCTCCAACATAACCGTGCTGCCCGCGAGCAATTTGTCGATAAGGCCCGTATATCCGCCCGAACCGCTGTCGGGAAGGCCTTCATATCTGTCGGTAAAATAATCTTCGTTATATGTATAGCGGATCGGAATCCTCTTTATGATGTCGGCCGACAGCATGCGCGGGTCGCATCCCCACTGCTTTGCCGTATATCCCTTTATGAGTGTCTCATATACGGTACGCCCGACCGATATGAGCGCCTGCTCCTCAAGATTCGCGGGCGTGAAATTTTCCTCAGCACTCACCGGGTTCGCAGATGCCGGCTTTTCCTCATCCCGCGCACGGTCCGCGGGCGTGAAATTTTCACTGTGAGGAGCAGCCTGCGCGTTCTTTCTTTCCCGGATGATCCGCTCTTTTTCGGCGCGTGCCTCTTCTTCTATGCGGGCTTTTGCCGCTTCGGGTTCGGAAGTGCCGAAAAGCGCCTTAAAAGTGTGCATGTTGAAGGGCAGAGAATAAAAAGCCCCCTTGTAGCACGCCACGGGCGAATGCACAAAGGGAACCATGGGAATAAGGTCTGTTACATATTTCCAGACCTCTTCATCACTCGTATGAAAAATGTGAGCTCCGTATTCATGCACCTCGATGCCTTTTTGCATGGAAGTGCGGATATTTCCGCCGGTCGCCTTACGCTTATCGATCACGATGCAGTCATATCCTTTTTTGGTGAGCTCATTTGCCATAACTGCGCCGTAGAGCCCGGCGCCGACAATGAGAAAATCCTTCAAATCAACATCTCCTCTGTTTTTTGCGCGACAGCGGATCAGAAAAGATCGGTCACATCCCTTAAGAGCGGAGCGTCGCAGTCCGCGGGTTTCAAAAGCGGCTTCACGCCTTCCGGGAGCCCCCATTCTATGCCGATCCCGGGATCCGCATAGAAGATGTTTCTTTCGGATTGACGGTTATAGACGTTGTCGACTTTGTAAGAGAAGATCACTTCGTCTGAAAGCGTCAAAAATCCGTGCGCAAATCCTCTCGGAACGAAGAACGCCTGTCCGTCGCCGCCCTTTAACCTTACCGAAGCCCACTTGCCGAAGGTTTCGCTGTCGCGTCTTAAGTCGACCGCCACATCGAGCAGCTCTCCCTGAAGACATCTCACAAGCTTGGCCTGTGAAAACTCTCCCGCCTGATAATGCATTCCCCTGAGCGTCCACTTACCGCTCGAAACGCTTATGTTATCCTGGCAGAAATCCGCCTCGATCCCCGCCTTCCTGAAATCCTCGCGATTCCAGGACTCAAAGAAATATCCGCGGTTATCTGTGTGCACGTCTGCCTTTACGAGAAGCAGATCCTTTACGTCCGTGTTTATTATTTCCATTGTTTACAACTCCTTCGGAGGCTGTTTCTGTTTTTTCTACGCCTGTAGAACCTTCTGTTTCCGTATTGTTTTTTGCTACTTCCGTACTGTTTTTCGCTGCTTCCTTACTGTTTTTCGCTGCTTCCGTACTGTTTTTCGCTACTTCCGTACTGTTTCCCACTGCTTCCTTACTGTTTTTCGCTGTATCCTGCTCAGCCATGTCCATGACCGACTTGTTCTTCTCCTCTGCTATCTGCTCCCTAAGCTGCTTTCTGGTCTTCAGAACAAGCGCAACTCCGACACCCATCATCGTCCAGAAAATGGGAGCGACCGTGATAGATGAGTCGTTGATCATCTGCGTCAGCATATATCCGAAACTGCCGACAAAGATTCCCGTGCCCGTAAGTCCGAAAAGATCAAATTTTCTGACCCTCGTATAGGTGCTGATCGCGATCACGAAATACCAGAAGTAGAACACGAGTATACAAATGAGCGAGATAACGCCCGTCTGGACTCCGATCTGGAGGTACATATTGTGAGGCTTTGTAATGAACACGTTTTCATATCCGCCGTAATATGCCGCACGATAATCCTCGTTGGGATATTCATATATCATTGTGTCGGGTCCGCTTCCGATGATAACATTGTCCTTAAGTAACGGAATTGTCTTGCTCCAGATGAAGCCACGGTTCGACGCAAAACGACCGTGCTCCCTGAGAGGTTCGAACGTCTCGCTCGACTCTATCTTTGCGGGCTTAAGCTGTCCCGAAAGCATTTGAACACCGTCCGATGTGTTCATGAAATACCATTCTTTTCCGTCGATCGTCACACCGAATCCGGCTGTTCTGTACATCTCAAGACCCACGGCACGTATCTTGAGGGCCGAGAATCTTTCATCCGTGGGGATTATGTTTCCTTCCCCGACCGTCTCAGCCGGAACGGGGTTGCCGTCTCCGTCCGATAACATAAACGCATATTCTCCCGTGGCGGGATCGTAGTCAAACTCGATACCGAGCACATTGCCGCAATACGTAATCTTAAGGAGGTTGCCTTCCGCGGAAACATCCGAGAAATTGGGCTCCGTGTATTCTGATTTATCAAAGATCGAGAGAAGCCTGTTGAGATAATAATTGTCCGCATCGGCATTCATCTTGACAACAAAGCCCGCAAGCACGAAGAATACAAACGCAACGGGCACGATATAATTAAAGATCTTCTTGTTCATAACGACAAGCAAAAGAACAAGAGACATGATAACTCCCACAAATCCCGCACGCGACTGCGATCCGAGAAGCGCAAGTATGAGTCCCATGCCGACTGCGAGGCAGGCAGGTATCATAAGGATCCTGAATTTCCACTTGTTGAGCGCAAGCATGAGGTAGATCGGGAAAAGGAACGAAACATAAGAACCGACATAATTCGGATTATACAAGGACATGTAGACTCTGCCCTTTTCGAAATTAAAAACGATCTCTTTGGCTTTTACACGGTGTTCCGCATCAAGAATGAGATTCTTGCCGAATGATGTTTGATAGAAATCGGTGAAGAGCGCCTGTGAAACTCCGATCAAAAGCATAACGACGGCACTGAAGGTAAGAGCGCCGAGTATCAGTTTGAGATCATTTTCGGTCTCAACAAAAAGGAATGCGTAGTAAGCGGCCACGGCATATCCCATAAGCGCAAATACGCTCTCGAACTGATCTTTCGCTCCCGTGAACGGGAGCGGCTGGTATTCACTGAACACAGCTGACAGAAATGCCAGAAATGCATAGATTCCGAGAGGAATAAAGATCTTGTGGAAGTCGATCTTCTTTCCCTCACGGCACAGCTTGTATACGATGACGCATGCCATGGCAAAAACTATTGCCGAAAAGACATAACACTTCCAGGCAAGAAAGAAATCCAACTCATCCCCGGCGGGTATAAATGACAGATCCTCCATATGGGGGTCGAATGAATATGCACGCACAATAAGGGGTACGATTCCCAGCACCCCTAAAATCGGAATAAGCGCCCAATTAAAACGCCCCGGTCTTACATATTTACTTCTTTTTGACATGATACAGTATCCCTTATTATCCTTTTGTTTATTCCCTATCCCTACATTGTACAGTTTTTGAAGAAAAAATCAAATCACCCGTTTCTTCAGCCTTTTTACGGCGTTGTGCTCGGTTCACCCGTCGGCGGCGTTGAAGGTTCGCCTGTCGGCGGCGTTGAAGGTTCACCTGTCGGCGGCGCTGAAGGTTCACCCGTAGTCTGAGGAGCCGCCGTAGGCAGAGTCGTAGGATCGACAACGGTGTTCTGTGATGCAAGGACAGCGTTGTTCTTCTTGCTTTCCTTGATCCCCGCTCTGCGCACAAGTATTACCGATCCGGCATCGCCGAGATTAACTGTCTTTCTCGAGCCGTCTTTTCTTTCGTATGTTCCCTTTATATTCGTCCCTGTCTTTAAAACGGTACCTGTCTTAACGGAATACCACTTCATCTTGGGATAAACGATATTATCGGCAGTGATATCCGCTTTGTCGACGATCGCGTATTCATATTTGCCCGAAACTTTGTCCTTGGGCGAATTCGTTATCGAACGGAAGATCACGTCCGTACCCGCCTTTGTAGCCTCAACGACAGGTCCCGCGTACTGATAAGGTATCCTGAATGTCGAAACTCTCGATGCGGGCTTCTTCGAGGTGGCCGCAACCCTGACTTCAAATTCAACGGAAGCGCCCTGGTCCTCGGGCTGTGTATAACCTACGACCCTGAGGATATCGCTTATCGGAAGCTCTTTAACCTTCTCACATGTACCCTCTGTGTAGGGATCGAAAGGAACGCCCGCGAGCGTGATATCTCTCAAGGCTTTTTCGGTCTTGCTCTTGCCGTCATAAGGAAGGACGGTTGTCCAGATAGAGCTTCCCTTAAGTCTGAACTGCATTCCGTTCGTGATCGGAACCGAAAGCTTCGAAACGTCCACCTTTATGGCCTTTGATTTCGTGATGGCGAGCTTGATCTTGGTCTCCGTACTGTATCTGTGTCCGTTTGCACCGTTAACGACGCCGTCGGCTGCTCCGAGTCGAAGGAACAGGATGGCACCCGAGGTTTTCATGCTCTCCCATGCCGCGGGGGTAAGCGAACTTATGTTGCTGTAAGCACAATTGTTGCCCTTCCGCCACTCGATGTTAAGTTCCGAGATCGGACGTACCTTATCGCTTGCGGTACCGGAATGATCGTATGTCATGGTCGTTCCGTCCGTATTGTTGATCACAACGCTTCTGATCACGCCGTTACCCGTAGCGGCAGCTCCCTCGGCCGCATAATCGAGATTGAACTGGATCTTCTTATATGTGGCCGGAACCTTGCAATTATATACGGGATAAAGTCCGTTCATATCGGGCGCGAGCTTGTTTGTAATACCGAGATAAAGATCTTTCGAAGCCGAATAGCACGAAATGTCTATGAGATAGGCAGTGTCGTTTATCTTTGCGGCCGGAATGATATCGGCAGGCTTGACCGCCGTATCGGTAGACTTCTTAAGAGGCGCGTAATAGATCTGCGCGTTGGAGATTATCTGTATCTCCTCTCTCGTATAAAGCAGCTGTATCTGGGAGATACCGTCCGGTATGGCTCCCGCTACGGGCGAAGGAGATGCCGACGCCTGCGTTGAGGGTGCGGGCGTATCTGTCGTCGCCGTTCCCGTCGTCTCTTCGGCATTGGCAACGGATACGGTCTGTATCCTGTCATCTGCCGGTTTTAAGGCGTAAAGCGCAACAAGAGACGATGTGATCAACACACATATCAGGATCTTCTTGAGCAATTTCTTCATGAGCATTTCCTTTCGTTAAAAACCAATCTGTTAATCTGTTGTATAGATGAGTGGGGTGAATTTTTCAGGTAAAGAACCTCTTTACCGTCTTGTATAATTGTTTTACGTCAATAGGTTTCGCAACATGTTCGTTCATGCCGCTCTGACGCGCGCGCTCCTTGTCGCTGACGAACGCGTCGGCTGTGACGGCGATGATCGGCACCGCTTCGGCATAATCCGTTCCCAGCTTTCTGATCTCAAGCGAAGCTTCGTAGCCGTCCATAACGGGCATCTTGATGTCCATGAGGATGCAGTCGAAGAAGCCTTCTTCTTTCTTTTTGAATATTTCGAGTGCTTCCTTGCCGTTTTCGGCATGCTCCACTTCGGCGCCGAGCTCCGTAAGAAGCGTCATCACTATCTCGGCATTAAGCTGATTGTCCTCCGCAAGAAGGAAACGTCTGCCCGAGAAATCGATCTTCGCGATCTCTTCGGAAAGATCCGTTGCGGGACGTACGGGAGCCGGCGTGACAGCGGGCGTGATGGGAAGTTCAACCTTAAAGGTCGTTCCCTCGCCGACATGGCTGTCTACTTCTATCGTTCCTCCAAGCATCATGACAAGAGAACGGGTGATCGCCATTCCGAGTCCCGTGCCCTCAGTCTTTGAATCGGTCGATGACTGCGCTCTTTCGAAACGTCCGAACAGCTTTCCGATAAATTCTTCCGTCATGCCCATTCCGTTATCTGAGAAGCACATGCGCAGCATACAGTTGTCTTTCTCATGCACATCAAAATTGATCGTTCCGCCCTTGGGGGTGAATTTGTGCGCATTTCCGAGGATATTGATCATTATCTGCTTGAGTCTGTGCTCGTCGGCGATTATCCTGTCGTGAAGCACTTCATCAACGTTTATGTTAAATATCTGACCTTTCGCGTCGGTCTGTACACGCATGATATCGGCAACCTCGCTGACGATCCCGTGTATCGAGCATTCCTCGTTCTTGAAGGAAAGCTTGCCGCTGTCAATGCACGCCATGTCAAGGATGTCGTTTATAAGACTGATAAGGTGGTTCGACGAAAGCTTCATCTTCCCGAGGTAATCAAGTACCTTGTCCTTATCATCTATATGCCTGCGGGCCAGGTCGATCATTCCCACGATACCGTTCATGGGTGTACGGATATCATGCGACATGTTCGAGAGGAATTCGGACTTCGCGGCGTTTGCGCTGTCCGCTTCCTGCTTGGCGAGCGTAAGCTTTTCGTTGGCCATCTTGAGCTGCTTTTCCTGCATATGACGGATCCTCAGCTGGGAATCGACATCCTGCGCAAAGCAGAATAAACGCTTATGTCCTTCCTCGTCAAACAACGGGCGTATCCACGACGTATACCACTTGAAGCGGTCGTCCTGCGTGCGTCTCTCATAAACGCACACAACCCTCGGCTTGTCGCCGGCAAGTATCTCGTCAAAGTCGAGCTCCCTGAAGCTCTGGAGGAACGATTCGCGCGAATCGTGGTGAACATATGCATTGGCGATATAAGATATATACGTCATAAAGGACATGTTCGTTTTGTTTATGAACACGTCGCTTCCTTCATCCATATCGTAGCGGTAGACCTCGTCCCTGAGGACGTCGATCTCGAAGAAATATGAACAGACAGGGCTTATGGCCTTGATGAAACGCTTATCCATGGTTCGCTGTCCGGCGTACATGGTATTCTCATCCTCGATCCTGCGCTGATTGTCGTACATCTGCTTGAGCTTGTCGATAAGCCCCATATAGGCATTGGCAAGCGCCGTCGTCTCGCCCCTGCCCATAAATTCCTCGAGGCTTTCGCGGCCGGCCTCAACGTCATAGCCGTCTGTATCTATCCTTCTGCTTATATCCTCTATCTGAACGGTCAGTTTTCTCATCGGCTCGACAAGACGACGTGCTTTATGACGCGCAAAAAGAGCAACGCCAACCACTGCGATCAAAACGCCGCTGAGCATTATCACGATAATGACTTTCTGCTCGAAGGAAACGGTATCAAGGAAATCCGTAATATACTCTGTGTCTTCCGCTACGGCGTTTTCCCGAAGTTTCTCAACGAGCACGCGGCTGCTTTCCTTAATGGCTGCCGACGTGTCGCTCACGAGCCTTATGGCCAGTATCACAAAACCCACAAACACGATCACCGAAACCATGACCGACAGTTTGAAGATACGAGATACTATTGATTCTCCCTTTTTTTTCTCTTTTTTCACTGTTGCTCCCCTTTGCTTCCCTTTATCCTACGGTAAGCACTCCTTTATCACTGACCGAGCAAACCCTCACGACCCTCGTTTCTCCGGTTCCTTTGTCCTTAAATGTCATGAACACCGAACCGCCCACGCTGATATCCTTTGCGGCCGAAACCGTAAGAACACCGGTCTTTTTGTCGAACTTGATCTTGATATCGGCTCCCTTTTCGAGAGATACTTTCTTTCCGTTTACCACGGGTGTCGAAAGCGAAACTACAGCTTTAACGCCATCGGTAGTGGAAAGTCCGTTTCCGAAAGGAGTGACAAACGATACACCGAGTTCCGCCTTGTCCCCCTTTTTCTCAAGAGTTCCGCTTCCCGTAACAGAAACGGAAGCCACGGGATTTCCGAAAACAACCGAAAGCTTCACTTTCTTTCCGCTTTCGTTGTTCACTACCGTAACCTTGGCATTTGCAGCCTTTGTCGCACTTAAGGGTTTACTTGCTCCGGTAAGCGTAAAGTAAGGGTTTCCCTCATTATCCTTGAGCACTTCCGAAGCGGTCAGAATCTTCTTTGCTTCACCCTCTAGTATAACACTATATGTGGTGGTACTGTCAACTTTGTTGCTTCCCGCCGTACCGCTTATATATACCGTCAGCAGACCGCCGGGCTCAACACTCGCCTTCTTGAGCAGTTTATCTTTTTCCGTCGATCCCGCTTCTTTTGTAAGGAGGATCTTTGTGGGTGCGGCGAGCACATTGACCGTAAATCTCTCGAATTTAAGCGATCCCGTATCAACCGCATATACATAGACGGTTCCGGGAGCTTTCGCGCTGACAACGCCCTTTCCCGAAACAGATGCTATATTCTTATCGCTTTTTGTCAGTACCTTGTGTGCAGAACTGTCAAACGACAGCTCTTCTTCCCCGTTAAGGAGCACATATACTATTTTGCCCTGTTTTGTCTTTCCCTTGGAATCTTTGTATGACGAAGCCTTAAGCGATGTGTTTAATGCGAGTTTTGATCTTTCTTTCGTGCCTTTTGCCCAGATCGTATACGATCCACCGTCGATCACTTCCTGCACGATCCCGAGTCCTCCGGCAGCTTCCCACGCGTCCTCTTCATCGAACCTCCAGTTGTCCTGAACGGGCGATACATACTTGTTCGTATCAACGTATATGTACATCAGTCCCAAATAGTTCTCGTAATACTTATACTTCCCGGAGATGCCGATTTTTTTAAGCGTTGCCGTAAGGGAAGCCGAATCGGGAACAACATAATATACATATGCTCCCGGAGCATTTTCCGCAGCTTCACTTACAAACGCCGCGGAATTATCATTATTTATCTGAGTACTGCTGTAGGATCTGTATCTTTTGTAATAGACATAGCCGTCCTGCTCCGATAATGCGGGAAGCGCGTAATCGGTAGGTGCGGTAAACGGTTTATGACTTTTTGTGAACTCAGATGCAGGGACGCAGAACCAGTCATAGCATCCCGCGGGTTTTTCAATGCTGTCGGGTCCGACATTATAATCGTCCCATGTTACGTCAACCGGATAATACTGCCCGTCGATCATAACATAGTTCCATGCATGTCCCTCTCCATTTCCGAGTCCGGCGATATATACATTTCTCACTCCGGCAAGAGAGAGCATATATTGATAAGCCTTCGCATATCCCTCGCAAACGGCGCCGTCGGCCGCAAACACGCCGGTTATCGAATGTGCCCACATCGCATCGGAGGGCTGTCCGTTCTCATAGCTGTAATCTATCCTGCCTATGATAAGGTCATGAAGAAGAAGGGCTATCTCATATGCGTCGGCCGAATCATCATCCGTATCATCATCGTCATCCCTGATAGCTGCGGCCATTTCCATCCATTTCGCACGAACATGTCTTATGTACGCTTCAGAGCGCCTTCTGTTGATGGCTTTCTGATAATAAGAAGACAAGTATAGCCTCATGGAACGCTCGCTGCGCTCGAACTCCCCGTCAAGGAAGAAATAAAGCGGATTGTCTCCTCTGAAAGCAACAAATGCCTTGTCGATATCGGAACCCAAACAATTCTTTCCGAGGTCAACCACGATGAAGTATTCATCCTGTCTGTAATCCTTTGTGTCAAATCCTTCGGTTGCCACAAACCCGGATACCGCCTCATTTATCGAGCGGTATATACCCTGCTGATCTTCGGTAAGAGTGGAAAATGCGTATTTGAAACTCTCGCCTGTACCGAAACCGGAAAGCTGTTCATCATTCTCCTCAAGCAGGAGCGGAGAAGCTAAAGCCTCACTTCCGGGAATAGATATTATAAAAATAAACATAAGGACCAAGCCGGCCAACGCCGGCATGATCCTTTTCACAAAATTTGCTCTGTCCATCACTGGGTCCCCTCTTCAGCCGGCAACAACCGGCTGTTTTCCTTTGAATTATTCTTTCGGTTCAACCGTAACATATATTACGATCTCTGTGCTGTCTGCCTGCAGTGGCGTATAGGTGATCTTGTCACCTGTATATGAGGCATTGCAATAACCTTTACCTTTTGCGGCGATCTCGGTCCCATTGTTTACCAATTTATAGCCACTCGGTTCCTGAGGTCTTCCGAGCGTTCCTCCGCCCGCACTGAAAGGTGTTCCGATGAGGACTTCGGGGTTGCCTCCTCCTGTAACAGGGGTTTCTTCGTTAAGACCGGAATGAACTCCGTTTATTACAAATCCGAGGGTCTGAGGTTCTGCCTCTATCGGGGTAAATTTATCATTTTCTTTTGTTCCGAACACGGCTTTTACAGTGATATTCTTCGCATATTTTCCTACCACTATTTTGATCTCGGTATCTTCACTTAATGACGAAATCTCATAATTTCCGTTTTCGTCAAGCTCAACCTTCTCTGTCGGAACAAGCTTTCCTTCACTTACCGAACCGATCCGGTATTCACCGTCGATGAGATCGGGGAACTTTACCTTTTTCGTCGAATAACTTGACTGCCATCCCGTGATGCTTTCTATCGATCCGTCTTTTACAAATTCACCGGAGCTGCCATCGGCATTCTCTTTAAATGTATAGAAGTTGATCGTATATCTGTATGCCGTTTCACCGACAGATCTGGTCGAATAAAGGACATATTCGTTTCCTTCTTTTACGACAAACAATTTGATATACCTGGACGGCCTTACCGTTACACTTCCTTTCAGTCCCCTTCTGCGTATCAAAAGAAGCGTCGATACGGTTGAAGGCACCACCAGATCACTGCCTGACGATAGATATTCCTGCGGAGCGTTTCCGCACGTCAGCACAGCTTCCACGCCGTTCTTTTCCGATGTATTGTATTTTGTCTTTAATTTTCCGTTTATTTTGGTCTTTCCGGGAGTGAATTTTTTCCAGGCGAAAGATGACCAATCGATGATTTGGAGATCGTTCTTATTTACAACGCAAAATTCATATGCTTCGGGATTGTTATCGAAGTTTTCACCCTGAGAAGAGTATACTTTGAAAGTATCATCGTATCCGCCCGTCGCGTTAAAATTCTTTATATTTTTTGAAAGAATGCCCTTTTTCATAAAATCATCTGTCGAGGCAACCTTAAATTGTCCGTATACATTTGATTCCGTGAAAACTATCGGGTACGTCGTCTGACCTTCGAGCTCAATATATTGTATCATGGACGCCGGCTTATCTTTTGTAGCCGATTTTCTGACCGCAATTCCAAGGTTCTCAAAGTCGTTAATGTTGGGATATGTATGGATTATTTCACTTAACGGAATACCCTTGATCTTGTAAGAAGAATACGAAACCTTTTCGCCGTTGTCTTCTCTTGCCTCACTGCTTTTCTTGTCAACCGGTTTATAACATTCCGTCCGGACAATGGTCCTTTCCTTTGTTTTGATCTTCGCCGTTTTAAGGTAGGGAAGAACAGTACACCAGTCCAGGGTGTACCAGTTATCTTCTTCGTCCTTAAGTGCTATTGAAAAATCATAACCGTTTTTCAGTGCGATCGAATCCCTCGCGGGGTCTATCTTAACTTTGGGAGCGCCCGCAGGCTTTGCGATCTTAACCTTGATCGCTTTGCTCGAAAACCTTGCGGGGTTATCGGTTCCGCGCATCTTTACAAATATCGCTCCTCCAACGTTCGCAAGCATTTCATTCAGTTTTGCCGCATTAAACAAATTACTCGTTTTATATTCACCGTCGACCGTTTCACACCAAACGCAAACCGGTTCTTTAATCTCGTTTCCGTCGATTCCGATGGCACTTATTGAAAGGACTTCATCGGATTCCGGATAATCGGCCTGTGTATAATCGATCTTTCCGGTGACCTTTTTTGCTGCCTGAGCCTTAATTACCAGATTGGCGGAAATATTTGTTGCTTCCGTCTCGAATGCCTTGTCGCATGCGTAGATATAAACGTCTTTATTGGTTGATTTTATGCCCATATCGGCCAGGCCGATCTCACGCGATTCGTCAATAACATAAGACTTTGCTTTGGTCTTGATCTTATTATTCTTTTCAGTCTTAAGGACATAAAGAACGGTATTTTCATCACCCGTTATCTTATTGGTCAAAGCGACATAGCTGACCGTACGGGGAGCAGGCGGCGTCACCTCTTCGTCCGCCCCTGCCTTTATCGCTCCGAACGCGAACAGGCACACAAACAGAGCCATCAAGCTCTTTATCAACGATCCTGCAAGCTTTGTTTTGTCCATACGGTCAACCTCCTTGTATTAAACCCTTCCATGAAACAATACGCCATAATTCTTTTTCATGCTTTCTATTTATATCGACATAATATCGCTTTCACATAACCCTCAAAATCAAACCAAAGCTTGCAACAGATGGCATTCGTTTATCGCACAAAAGAGTCCCCGGCTTATCGCCGGGGACTCTCGGAATTATTTAATTTTGTCAAGTAGGTTTAAACTATTCTACATTTCAGGGTTCCTATTCCCCTTCAGGTTCAGGGGTCGTAGGTACTACTTCCCACTTAGCGTAGATTGTAGCAGCCTCTCCAAAAATGGTATCATTTGTAACTGCTGTCTCAAATTTTTTATCAAGATACCAACCGGTTACTTTCCAGCTCTCGGTAGTCGATTCGTCAACAGTCTTTGTTCCTTCAAGTACAGCTGTCGAAACAGTAATCTTACCCTTTTCGGTATCAGCTGCTGTGGGAGCTGATGCAGTGGTTGTGATACCTTCAGGAGTATTAAGATCATAAGTAACCTTTACGGAAATATCAACTGCGACCTTAGCGACCTTAGCATTAAGTGCAACTGTATACTTCTTCTCGTTTGCTGTGATCTCAGTTCCGGCTCCGGTCTGTGCGTCATATGCATAGAACTTAGCGCCTGTGATCTCAGGGAATTCAACAGCTACGTTTGCTGCTCCTGCTGTTGTCCATCCCTTCAATGCCTCTATCTTCTCGTCCTTAGCCCAATTATAAACACCGTCTTTCTTCTGAAGTGTGTAGAACTCGACCGTATACTCATCAGCTGCTGTGCCTACTGCTGTCATTGAGTAAAGGATGAAACTCTTTCCGTCCTTTATGACATAGAGTGTCTCATATGCCGAAGGTCTAACGGGTGCAGCACCCTTAACGCCTGCACGTCTCACAAGGAGGATCGTTGCGTTCTCGGGGATTGCGGGTTCTGCAGGATCAAATTCTCCAGGCTTATTGATCGCTGCAAGTTTTGCATCCGACTTCTTACCGTCAACATCGCTGTATTTAGCCTTAAGCTTGCTCGTGATCTTTGTCTTGGCGGGATCAAGTTTAGACCAGCTTGCGGTTGTCCAATCGATCTTATTGCCGGTAATGTCACTTTGCTTAACAACAAGGTACTCATAAGCAGCGGGATTCTCGTCAGCGCCTACGCCCTTATCTCCAATTGCAAATGTGTTCCAGAATCCTGTTGTACCGTCAGTTCCGTTATAATTTGCAACTGTTCCGATCACAAAGCCCTTCTTCTCAAATTCTTCTGCTGTTGCAACATTATATTTTGATGCAACCTTGTCAGCCGTGAACACGATAGGTGCGGCTGTCTGAGCAGCGAATGTGATATAAGTAACATCAGAAGCGGGCTTCTTGGCTGTTGCGGACTTTCTTACAGCAAGTGTAAATTCGCCTTCTGCCTCGAACATTCCTGCGACAGTATCGAGCGGAAGAGCTTTGAACTTGTACTGAGTTGTGTTAGCCTTATAAGCCTCTTCTTTCTTGTCACAAGGAACATAAGTTGTTGTTGCAACAATACTCTCGACTGCAGTCTTCTTTGTTGCTTCCTTATTTGCGGGAAGGATTGTGTACCAGGTCTCTACGGTGTATTTTTCATCTTCACCCTTGGTAGCAAGACCGAAATCAAATCCGTTCTTAAGAGCGATCGTATCTTTCTTCTGGTCGTACTTAGCCTTGGGAGCCTTTGCCTGCTTAGCTATCTTAACCTTAACAGCCTTGCTTGCAAACTGTGCGGGACTATCATTTCCAACCATCTTTACAAAGATCTCTCCGCCTGCAGCGAGCTTCTCAGCAAGATTAGCACCCTTGAAAGTATCGCTTGCAGCATATGTTCCGTTGATCTCTGCAGACCAAACGCATGTCGGATTATTGATAACTTTCTTGTCTTTGTCTGTTGCAACGATCGAAATAACACCGGTTGCATTTGCATCATCAGCCTTTGTATAGTCGATCTTTACGGTAACTTTCTTAGCTGCCTGAGCCTTGATAACAAGGTTTGCATCTACCTTGTCCGCAGCTTCGAATTCCTTATCACAGATATAAAGGTAAACATCCTTTGTCGTTCCTTTGATCTTGAGATCTTCGAGGGATGTAGGCTGATCCTTTGTAAGGGAAGCTACACTCTTAGCGCCCTTCTTGATTTCAGCACCCTTATCAGTCTTAAGGACATAAACAACAGCGTCTTTTGCTGTTACTGTGATTGTATTTGCTCCGTTGTTGTACGTAGCTGCTACCGCTTCAGGTTTAGCAACCGGAGTAGGTGTAGCTTCTTCTGCGCTCGCGCTTACTGCACCGAATGCAGCAAAAGCAAGAGCAAATGCCATGAGACTTATCACTAAGCCCTTGACAAGATTAAACTTCTTCATAAATTTTACCTCCTTGTGGGTCTGTATCCTGCTCGTGTCCATCCGTGGACACAAACATCTGAGAAGTTCCCCTGATCTGTCAGGTGTACGGGGCCTGAGGGGTTCATGGGAAACCCGGATATGCGGCCGGCCTATTCCGGCATCGCGTCTCAAAAAAGTAAAGCAATTCACATATTGCAGTCAATAAAATATGAGCGGATTGCTCGTCTGCTGATAAATATATCGACACGGGCCGTTGTATACTTAACACCATTTTGTATCTTTTTTTATTTTTTTTTGCAGATTTCCCTATCCGCAAAGCGCGCTTCGGTTCATATCACAATATATGATATTTTACCAATCCGCAGAGCGCGCTTCGGTTCATATCACAATATATGATATTTTACCAATCCGTAGAGCGCGCTTCGGTTCATATCACAATATATGATATTTTACCAATCTCTCAGGATCGATTTTCTCTCAAGCGGATCAAGTTTGGCTATCTGAGGATCCTCATAATACGAATCGCCTCTGGCGTGAGTGGTCGAGATCTCCTCAAAGATCGCGCCGGTCTTCGACGTGAAAGCATGCGGTTCGCCGCGCATGACTGTTTTTATGTCTCCGGGCTTCATCGAGAAGCTCGTTCCGTTCATCTCCACCTCCAGGTCTCCGTAAAGGAGCTGGAAAGTTTCTTCTTTCTTTAAATGATAATGTGTGGGGTTCTTTTGTCCCGGCAGCACGATTATCAGCTTCTTGCAATACTCTCTGTTCACGATACTTATAATGATCGCTCCGAACTGTCTGAAATGCTTCATTCCGTAGTGATGCGAGAGCTCGACATCGAATTCGTTTCCGAGCGCGATCCCCGCCTCGTAGAGCATACCTTTGGCGTCATGAACAACGCTTCTCATGATGCTGATGTCGCTGTACTTCTCCGGCTCAAAGAGCGCCTCGTTGAGTGTGTAATCCTTTGAAGCGGTCATGCCTTCATAAAATTGACCTGATACGGTCTGCTTCTCACCGCACGGCATCGCGAAGAAAACATCCGCGCGCGAGAGCGTCTCTCCTTTTTTAATATCACGTGCCGCAAATACGCCTCGCATGAGCGAGCGAAGAGAATCTTTTTCCGCCACGGAAACGTATTTCCCGGGTTCCTGACCCTCTCCTCTTGTCTTTTTGAGCCCGCACATCTCACGTGCCTCAAGAACAGACTTGACCCAGTTTCCTGCCTGCTCGGGGTTCATCGAATAAGCGTTGAGCTTGATGCTCTCTGTCGGGAGTCCGACGTGGCGTTCAAGGATAGCAGCTCCCTTAGCCGCAGCAATAACCGCAGGTACGGTGTCCGACGGATCCTCGTGTCCCGAATATCCTATCGCAACATCGGGGTAACGCTTTTTCATCCTGTCTATAAAATCAAGCTGAAGTCTGTCACGACCGGCGGGATATTCGGCAACGCAGTGAAGAAAAGCAAAATCGGATCCTTTGTGCGTAAAGAAATTGTAGAGCTTGTCTATATCGGAGATCACAAGTCCGCCCGTTGATACAATGAGCGGTCTGTGAGCCGCTGCCGCTGCCTCAAGGAGCGGCCAATCCTGTGCCGAACAGCTTGCGATCTTGATGATGTCAAGGCCCTGATCCTTACAAAGCTCAACACCTGCCTCGTCAAAAGGCGTGCTCATCGCGATCATGCCTTCCTCACGGATAGCGGCAACCAGCTCGTTAAACTGCTCGTGTGTAAGCCTGGTCGACTCAAATCTCGGAATGTGCTTGATATCGGTTCTACCCTTGTAGTCCGGATGTATGAACGTATCAAGTTCACGGTATTGAAGCTTCACCGCAGCGTTTATGTTATATTCACGCGCGATACGCCCCATGGCTCTTATGATCTCACGCCCGTGCTCCACACTGCCCTGGTGACTGTTCGCCATTTCAAAGATAAAAAGATCCTTAAAAAGTCCGTTCATATTGCCAACTCCTCAAATTTAAGCCTGTCAATGTCACTCAAAAAACGCTCTGCGCGTTTTTCTTATATTATACCTCATTTTCTGAGTATTGCATCCGCTCTCTTTAAGTCTTCCTCATAATCGATATCACAGTCATCCTTCATGAGATATCCAAGGACCATATCTCCCGTCATGGAATGTTTTTCGGTTATCGTTTCCGTTCTGATGACGTCGATACAGGCGTTCTGAAGATATGCCTTGGGAAGTGCCTGGCGGGGCATACTGCAGCTTTCTGTCCCGGGTATCGAGATAACCGGCTTAATGATCCCGATCTCGCCCGTTTTGTTGTTCTCCTCGACACCGTTCTGTGATGTTTTCAGATCAAAATCACCGTCATCGGGATCACCGGGATCGACAAACCACATCTTAAAAGGCGTATCCTTCGCTTCGGCTACAGACCTGACGCAATCGGCTTCGGGATGATCGAGCAGAAGTTCGATCACCTTGTCTATGTCGGCCGGATCACGTGTGGGGAATGTCGGGCGAAGGTGAACGATAACATCCGGTTCGTAGCCTTCGTTTTCTTTGAGCCACCTGAGTGCATGCTCAAACACATCAATGTCAAGCGAATCATCCTCCGCAAATTCCGCCGGTCTGATAAACGGAACCTCCGCTCCCGCCTCGCGTCCTATGCGCGCATATTCCTCGCTGTCGGTCGAAAGAATGACCCTCGTCACTAGTTTTGAAGCAAGCGCATGCTCGATCGAATGCACGAGCATGGGTTTCCCCGCAATCATCCTGATATTCTTGTCTTTGATCGATTTTGACCCGCTTCTTGCGGGTATGAGTGCAAGTACTTCCATGTTTAAATACTCCTCATCAAAAATTCGCAAGCCGAAACAACGCCCTTAAATGCCAACCTTGAGATCTCAATATCAAAATAGAATCTCGCGATATCGCTGTTTGCGGATGCCTTCTGCTCAAGGATCTTACTTATCTGTTCGGCTTCAAAAGTGACAGCGTAATTGTTTATTACGGGAAAGATAAAACGCGACTCACATCTTTTCCTGATCGCTTCCGCCTCCGCGGCCATTTTTTTGATCTCGGAAAGCTTCGATAATTCGTCCTTTACTTTGTTCTCGCTCTTATATTGCTTCGATAATTCTTCCTTTACCTTTTTCGAGATCTCTTCACAGACCAGGAATCCTCTTTCACCGTCTTCCCTAAGCGCTGAAAGAGTCGCGATCTCATCCATGTGAAGCTTCACAAACTTTTCTCTTCCCTGTTCGTCAAGCGCCGGATTTGTCCGGGACAGCACCGCATCAAAAGTGAAATTACACAAGCAAGCGTCATTATTCTGTTCTCTCCCGGCCTTTCCGCAGGTCTGTGATATTGCCTCGCGTAACGTCATGACCCTGGTTCCCCGTATGAGAGCTCCGCCTTCTGTGGCGTCGATAACACTGACATCGGGCGCCTCGTGGGCGATCAGTTCTATCGCATGCTCAAACCAGCGCAGATAACCTATCCAATCACTTCGGGTACGCACTTTTTCTCCATCGATGCCGTCTATCATGACCGTGCCTATGTCACCGTTAATGCCCGCCGAAATAACGCCACCGGCATGGGTGGTTTCACCGGTATATGCAAGATCCTGTCCTATGAGAATGATGTCTTTTATTCCGAGCTCATAGCATATGGCAAATGCTGCAGTCGCAACGCTTCCGCCGCTCGGAATGTCCGAACCGATTTTCACGCCGCAGGCTTCAAACAATTTTTTCGGATAATCGCGGCAGTTGTAGAGAATCTTTGCCGCAGTATGTTTCCCGAGAAGCTCGGGCGGCGTCTGTTCGTCAAATATAACAGGGATTGCCCCTACACGCTCATCCGCAAAATTTTCCATCGATTTTGCGGGATCGATCGTTACGAAAGCATCCGGTATGATGTCCTTTTTAAGCAGATATTTAAGCGCGGTATCAACTGCAATAATAAAGGCATGACCCAAAGCCGGGCGAAGGTCTTCTATATTTTTGTCAAGCGAGGGACCTGCCGAAACTATGATAACCGGGATGTTTTGCAGACCCGCGTTTTTCAGATCGCTCAAGAGGTACGCTCCGCTCATCGCACCGATGTTTTTCAGCACATGAAGCGCTCCTTCTTTCCTGAACCTTGTCATAGTATTCTTATTGACGAGGAGCCTCTCACGGTTATCGTTGATCATCCTCAAAAACAGCGCATATTCACCTGGGAAAGCCGAGTCATAGGCAGGATGCGCCAAAACGTCCATACGTGAAAGGCTGTAATAATCAACCCGCCTTATAAGTTCGTCGCGAAACAAAGTCGGATCAGCCGAAAAATCAACCACCGTCACCCGCGCGTCTCCCAACACACCCGTCAGAGACTCAAAATCACTCTTTAAGGGCTCACAGACCATTATCCTGCTCTTGGGATCGAGCACCTTAAGCAGTTCCCTGATCACTGTTCCGTCCCCGCCGCCAAACATCAAAACCGTTCTTGCGGATGTTTCCTTAAAGCTTTTCACGCACTCCGATGCCGTTTCTGCGGATGTCTTAAAGCATATATCTTTACCGTTTTCCGAGGCTCTTTTATTCAGGGCTTCAAGACAGGCTTTGATCTGCCCGCCAAAATATTCACCCAGTAACTTTAAGTCACCGTTCTCCAAAGCCCTGAACGCATTCCCGATCGCAGGGATCGCTCTGTCTTTGAGAGCGGCTACCTCAGCTTCAAAACCGACAAGCTCAGAAGCTTGTGTTTTAAACACGAGATCCAAAAAGGTCGCAAGTCTACCCATCAAGGCACCCGTTCTTTGAAGTGCCTCTTCTTTCTTTTGCCCGTTACAGCACCCGGAAAGCTCATTTATATCCGCGATCAGGCATTCACTCAGTTCTTTCAGGTCCATATATACCCCCAAAAACTTCTTCTGTTCCAATAATACCACAACAAGCAGATATCAACCACTCTTTACTCCATGGGATAATTATGGAATGAAAAATAAAAGAAAAAGGAGCCGCAGCTCCCTAGAGGGCTGCGGCTCGACTTTTGTTTGATAGTCAATACTTCTGAGATGATTATCTGAGGAGTGTAAGAACACCCTGTGTAGACTGATTTGCCTGTGCGAGCATCGACTGGCCAGCCTGCTGAAGAATGCTGTTCTTCGAATAAGATACCATCTCTTCTGCCATGTTGACGTCACGGATACGGCTTTCAGCTGCCTGTAAGTTCTCAGCTGTGTTATCAGCATTGGCAATTGTGTGCTCAAGACGGTTCTGGATAGCACCGAGGAAAGATCTTGACTTCGATACGTAGTTCATAGCTGTGTCAATATCTGTAACAGCTGCTGTGAATGCATCATGTGCTGCATTGAACTCTTCGCTGCTGATTGCTTCCTTGATGAAGCTAAGTGTTCCGTCTTCAGACGAGAGGTTAACGCCCTCAACTTCTTCTGCATCTTCGCCAATTACAGGGTAGTTGATCGCCTTAACATCGAGTGTACCCATCTTGAACTTGATGGACTGAGCTGTATTAGCGCCTACCTGAAGATTAGCGTATACATCACCCTCAAGGTTAGCGAGTGAAAGCATTGCAGAGTCTTCATTTCCGCTTGATCCTGCTGTGTACTGAAGTGTGCTAAGATCATCAGCGATGCTTGAAAGCTGATCCTCAGATGCGAAAAGCTTCATGGTGTTGAACTCTGTTGTGCAACCGATACGGCTGATCTCCTGAGCGAGCTGTGACATTTCCTCGTAGATGGAGTTACGATCCTGTGCTACGTTGGTGTCGTTTGAACCCTGAACTGCAAGTTCTCTCATTCTCTGAAGAATGCTGTGTACTTCGTTAAGAGCACCTTCTGCTGTCTGGATGAGGGAGATACCGTCCTGAGCGTTTGTTGAACCCTGCTCGAGACCTCTGATCTGGCCACGCATCTTTTCTGAAATCGAAAGGCCGGCTGCATCATCGCCTGCGCGATTGATTCTGTAACCACTTGATAACTTCTCTGTTGCCTTGCTTAAGTTTCCGTTTGTAACACCAAGCTGTCTGTTGGTGTTGGCTGCTGACATGTTGTGTTGTACTATCATAATTTCCTCCTTGAATTTTGAGTGGCATCCTTGCCACAAAACTGGGTTAATTGGTTACGTGGTTCTTTGGGATCTTTGGGCCGTACTCCCTGTTCCTTCGGAACCGATCCGGTTTCAAGCTGCGCTCTTGCCGGAAAAACTTGTAGCTAAGTATGTGTTGCTTTACTTGTTATATATATCGACAGGGATGCGGGATTCTTAACCCCTTTTTCAAAACTTTTTTGATTTTTTTTGAAAATTCTTTCAAACCCCGCACAGGAAGCGGGTTTGCTCATATAAGATTTTACAAAAAAACTTTCAAAGACCACTCTGAAAATGAATTTTCCCGGATCCGGAATCGTAAAGAAGCAGTCCCAATGACTGCTTCGCTCCGTTTTTTCTTCTTATTACTTCTTTCTGTCATAAAATGTCGAGCCTTCCGGCGTACGTTTGTTGGCTATATTCTTATAATATGCCGCAACCGTCTTCGAGCTTTGTTTATAATCCTTGATCCGCTGCTTACCGCGATTAAGATGGATCGAGAGCTTGATCTTATTGCGCTCCTCGAGTGCCGTAAGCGTGGTCGAATAATCCGTTACCCTGCGAACGAGTTCCTTCATATATGTGATCTCGTTCTCATATGACTCCCTGTCCTTTTTAATTAAGGGAGCTACCTTTTCATAGATCTCAAGAAATCCGTCATCAAGTTCGTTGAGTCTGGCAAGCGATTTTTCCTTTGAGTCGATCGTCTTGTTAAAAGCGTCAAAATCAAGTTCGTCACGTGAAAGGAGTTCTTCCTGTTTAAGAGTGTCATCTCTGAGGCGTTCGAGCACCTCGATCTTCTTTTTGAGCGAATCTATCAGGATGCTGATATATGTAAGATCTTTGGTTTCCATTATTGTCCCCTTTGTGTTTATCTGTCCGGCCCGAAAACTCCGGATCGTCTTTTATTTCTTTGATGACCCTTGCTCTCACGGAGTCTGCGGCCTCCGTAAAAACAAGGGTCATCTGTTCATAAATATTTATGGCTTATTGTGAAACTGCTTTTTTCTGTGCGGGAACATACTGGATAGCGGAAGGTCCGCCTACGCCTGCCCTGCTCCTTACCATAACTTCTTTCCATGTATCACGCATCTCACGGATATACTTGAGAGCTTCCTTAAGGATCTCGGGATCCTTCTTGATATTGGCTTCAACAAGTCTTCTGTAGATATAATCATAAACAAGGTCGAAATCCTTTGCTACGGGATATTTGAAATCGAGTGTGGCGCGGAATTCGGTGATGATCTTCTCAGCCTTGATGATGTTTGTGTTGATCTTGTTGATGTCATTCTGCTCAAAGCCTGCAAGGGCGATGTTACAGAATTTGATCGCTCCGTCGTAAAGCATGAGCGTAAGCTCTGCGGGAGATGCTGTCTTAATGGAGTTGTCTTTGTAAGCGAGTGTCATATTAGGTGTCATATCGGTGCCCTCCGTATGTTTATTTTTTCAATTATGCCATTCCCAGCAAGCCCGAAAGCTGACTCTGCTGACTTTGAAGTTTAGCCATCGCAGCTTCCATTGCGGAAAATTGTTTGTAATACTTTTCTTCCATGTCTGAAAGTCTTGTTTCCCAGGTCTTGATGCTCTTGTCGTAATCGGTGATCTGCGACTGTATCTGCTTGTCGTTGTAGAACGTAAGCGCCGAGCTTATCGATGTAGCCGACATCTTGTCCGAAAGAGTCTTATAAAACTCTGACAGAACTCCGGAAAATACTTTACCGACCAGTTCGGGATTGCTCTCGATAGCGCTCTTTAATTTGTCATCCTTAGCTGCGTAAAGTCCGTCATCCGCATCACCGTCTATATGGAGGATTCCGTGCTCCGTATAGGCGCCTGTATTAACGCCAAAGGACGAAAGTGAATAGGACTTGCCGTCTATTTCGACTGTCTTCTGCATCGCCGTGCGGAATGTCGACATAAGTGAATTTAAAGTATCGTCTCGCCTTAAGAGTGAATCCTTGATGTTGTCTTCCCAAAGCTCGATCTGTTTGTCGCTCATTGCTTCCTTGTCGGAATCGGTCAGCATATTGTAACCTCTTGCCGACTTGGCGTTGTATTTGTCATACATCTCTTTCATGAGCTCGTTATAAGATTTAACAAAATCTTTGATCTTGTTATAAACACCCTCCGAATCATTCGTAACGGTTATGGTCACGTTCGATCCTGCCGTGGTGCCTTTGAGGGAAAGTGAAAGTCCGTTTGCTTTCACTGTATTTGATGAGGAGGTGATATATGCTCCGTTGAGCTTGATCGATGCATCCGATGCCGCAACGATCGCTATATGATCCGCATCATTCGCCTGCCGGTCAAGTTTTACGGACTCTTCATCGAAGTTCTGAAGTCCGAGTGCTTCAAGCCCGTCGGCTCCCGCGTTGTCCGAAGTCAAAGTAAAGATGTTGTCTTTACCTGTCGTTCTTGCGCCGATAAAGAATCTTCCGTCGTCTGCAGTGAAGCTTGCATTGAGTCCCGCATCTTTGAGGAAATCAACAAACTCTTTGACCGTGGTCTCATCGGTGATCTCAAGTGTCCTTGCTTCGGGATCTCCGCCTTTCTTTACCGAAATGGTCTGGCCTGCGGAAACGCCCGCATCCTGAAGTTTCGACTGAAGCGTGAGGTTCTTGTCCTTTATCTGTCTGCCGGTAATGTACTGGGCATTTGCAAGTGATTCGACCTGAACATTATATGTTCCGTTTGCCGTTGCCTCAGCGGTTGCGGTGAGCTTTGACTCGTCCGAACTCGATGCGTTGTGTGCAAGATAAGATCCCTGAAGTTTAAGTGACGAGAGCTTCTCGGTATAAAGGGAATAGATCTTTGTGTTCATCTCTTCCCATTTTTCTTTTTTCCATTCGAGCTTCTTTTTGTTGCCCTCAATGTTCGTCTTCTTAAGAGACTGGGCTGACATAAGCTCTTTTATGATCGCATCGGTATCAAGACCTGATGCAAGTCCGCCTAATCTGATTGGCATACGCGACCTCCTTGTCCGTAGGAAACTCCCATCTCAGTGATCAATGTCCGTTATCTCTTCTCGTCTACGATGATCCCTGCAAGTTCCCACATCTTACTGATCATGTCGAGTGTCTCCTCGGGAGGGAACTCTCTGATGATCTCATTTGTCTGCTGGTCGATGATCTTGACCGAAATGCTCTTTGTTGCCTCGTGATATGAGAACTGAGCATTTGTATGGCCGAAATGTGCTTTTCTGTTGGCCTTCTCTATAGCTGCCTTAACCTGATCGTCGGAAGGAGCGGGTTTTCCGTCCCCCGAGGGTGCGGTCTGTGTAACAGGTGCAGCGGGTGTACTCACCGGTGTCGAAGGTGCAACCGCATCTGTATATTGATAGCTGTCTGTACTAACAGGCTTGGGTGCCTGAACGCTTGATGTTTGATAGATTCCATCCATTACATTTACCTCCTTGTAAAACAAAGCATAAGTCCAAAATCCTTTTGAACAGGTTCCTAAAACATATATCGGCAGAAAACTTCAAAACATTAGCGAAATCCATAAGTTTTTTGCAAAAAAAAGCAGTACCCCTGTATGAGTACTGCCATAAACCACTTTTAAGTTCGTTTTCTCAGAAAGTAAGAAGCTTTTCGATCGTCTCCTTACTCTGCTCAAGAGCAACAGCCTTACGGTTTTCTTCCTCGATCTGAAGGAATATCTCCTTACGGTAAACAGGCACTGACCTGGGCGCTACAACGCCGATCTTTACCTGATCACCTTTGATCTCGAGAATTGTGATCTCCACATCTTTCCCGAGCATGATCGATTCATTGATCCTTCTTGATAAAGCGAGCATCAGGCCTCCTCCTTTCCTGCTGCCTTAAGCAGATCGTAGATCTTAAAACGGATCTCATAATCCTGATTCTCGACTACGGTCTGTACGCCCTTCATCGAATCGGTATTGATGATGATGGGTGCCTTAAGATTGGTCGTCATGTTGGTAATGTCTTCAGGGACCGTTACGGTCACAAGTACGGAAATATTTTCCTCGTTCCAGTCTCCGAGCGATTCTAGCGCGTCGTCCTCGACAACCGGATTGTAATCGGGTTTAACTATGGTAGGTATCATGACGGGAAGTGCGAGAGCCTGCTCATCAACACTTTGAAGCCATGAGATGGAGGGGCGCTCCTTTGCTTCGTTATTGAAGATAAGAGCAAATTTCTTATACTCCTCAAATCCGAAAAGTCCTTCGTCAAATACGATCACCTTATCGTCATCAAGATCTACAGCACCGAAATATCTGGTATTTATCCTCATATTATACCCTCCTGTTTGAAGTTTTGCGTGTACCCGGCAGTGATCATCCGGTTTCCAAAAAATTGATTTAATGATATTATATCACGTCCGATAGCATTTGTGCCACCTTTTGTGAAATATTTTACAGGAAATCAAGTAGCGTGTTCTTTACGACTTTTGCCGCGGAAGAAAGCGAAGCATTGTAAACCGTCTGCATTGCGTTGTAATTAACTACGGTATCAACGATATCGGCATCCTCATTCTGCGAAAGAAGATCCGTAAATTCTGTCTGCTGCGTCGAGAGTCTCGACTCCGTAAGCTCAAGTCTGTTATATCTTGTTCCGATATCGGCCGTTGCCACGTTAACTCTGTCTTCTTCCTGTGACATCCCTGTGAGTGCTTTTGAATAAGCCTGTCTCATGATGCCGTCCTTAAGGTCGAGCTCCGTATTGAGCACGTCGAGGATTTCCGAAAGCTTGTTTCTCTGCTCGTCCGTGAGAGTGTCATCCTTCATCGCGAGCTTAACTTCTTCCATCTCATCTTTTACGCGGTCAACGTCTCCGATCGCCTGCACGATATCATCGATGATACGTCCGAGCGAATGACGGTAAGCTTCTCTTCCCTGAATGTTTATGGCCATCTGTTGGTTGAAGTTGATCTCGAAAGCGATCTTTTGGTCCTCTGCCGTAAAACGGATCGCTCTTTCGTCTCTTTCGGTCTCATCGCCGATCGTAAGATCCTTCTTTACACAGTCGAAATAGTGCTCGGGTCTGAGTTCGTTCTTCTCGAAATCCTGCTTTTCGTATGTGATCTCAAAATCGGATTCTCTGAACTGTGAGTACACATCGCTGCCCATGATGATCTCGCCCGTATCGGCAAGGAAATGGATCTCATCGGGTTCGGGCTTATATGCGGCAGGATCCGTCGACGACATGGTGATCATGTCGTTCTCAGTAAATTCATCGGTATATATGCGGTTGCCCTCGTCGTCGAGCTCGTACGTTCCGTCATCAAGCTTGCTCGGGATCTTGAGCGCAATGTCCGCTCCGTCCTCAACGCTCTTTAGATTATTGTATGAAAGCCTGAGCCTGTAGACCGTGATCTCGTTGGGACGTGTCTCTGTATCGAAGCTGTCATAATCGTCAAGGCTGAATGTGTTAAAAGGACAATTATCAACGATCCTCTTGCTGATCTCAACCTGATCCGCAGTCATCGTCTCGGTGATCGTATAATGGTCCGTATGGCACTCGTCTCCGAAAACGAGAGGAGTGTTTGTCTTATATCCGGTAAAAAGATAACGTCCGGCGTAATTGGCATTGCCTTCCTGATAAACCTGCGAGCGAAGCTCCTTGAGGTTTATCGCGATGCTTCTTCTGTCCTCTTCCGTAAGAGTATCGTTTGCACCCTGTACGCAATATGTATGGATCTTCGTGATGATCTCGCTCGTAACCTTGAGCGCGCTCTCCGTTGTCTCCATCCATGACTTTGCATCGGGGATGTTCTTCTCGTAGTATTGGTTGAGCTCGGAAAGATTCGTACGGAGCTTAAGTGCCCTGACCGCAACGATGGGGTCATCCGAAGGACGCTGTATAGCAAGTCCCGTAGCATATTTCTCTTCAAGACTGTTCATCTTGTTCTTGTTGCTGTTTATGTTATAAAGCATGTTGTTGGTCATCATCCTGTTGGTGATACGCATATTCGGTTACCTCCTTTTCGTCACATATTGATAAGTCTGTCGTAGATCTCGTTCATTGTACTGATGACTTTGGCCGAGAGGTTATATGCGCTCTGGTATCTGACGAGCGACATCGACTCCTCGTCCATATCGACGCCCGATACGGAAAGCCTCTGGTTCGAGATGGCTGTGAGCACGTCGGCCTGGTTCTTGTTGAAGGAGAGCGCCTTCTTCGAATCGACACCGAGCTCGGCGATGAGCGACTGCAAAAATCCCGAGGGCGTGCCCTGCTTGAACATCTTTGTATCGTTCTTAAGAGCGATCATATCAAGCGCGATGTCGTTGTTGCTCTCGCCGTTGATTACGTCTCTAGCCGTAGCGATCTTTCCGGGATCCTTGTAGATCTCGTCCGTAACGCATATGCCGGCTGCCGTCATAAAATAGTAGCTTCCGTAATTCTTATCCTGATCATCGACTGCAAAAGCGCCTGTCTGGCTGCTGATGATGATCCCGGCATCCTCATCGTCTTCCGATCTTTCAAATACGTAATTCTCGCCCGATACGATGTTTCTGGTATTGAAATAATCAAGTCCCTGCTCGTTGTCGAGGTCACGTCCTTCCTTATGAAGGTCGTTATACTTGTGGGTGAAGACACGGGTGAATTCGTTGAGCTGCTGCATATAATATGCAAGGCCCTTGTAATTGATCGACTTTCCTACCATGGTCTCAACTTCGTCAACATCTTTTGAGATGGGTTCGTCGAGTGCGAATTCATATACATATTTGCCGTCTTCATCAACGGTAACATTGAAACCGTTGTATTTGTACTCGCGGTTGCCGACTGCGATGATACCTGTCGGAGCGATATGAAGATGCTCGACTTTGTTGACGCTCGTGTCGGTAACGGTGATGAATTCGTCGCCGTAGCTTGCGGTACAACGACCGTTAAAATACTGCTGGTTATTGCCGTCACGCATTTCAAAGAGCGCCTGAACGCGTCCGCCGTTATGGAGCGCGTCGAAAGTCTGTCCGCTGTCCCAGACAACATCGTAGAGTCCGTCAAGATCCGCCTGATAATGCTTGTCCGCTCTCGGAACGATCGTGAGCGAATGTGCTTCGAACGTATCAACGAGTGTTGTCTCTCCGATCTTTAATGTAAAGCTGGTAACACCTGCCGACTCGGTTCCGACTCTCTTTTCGACTACCGAGACATTGACAATGTTCGAAAGCTCGTCAACAAGGAGATTTCTCTGGTCCCTGACATCGTTGGCCGTTCCGCCGTTAACTTCAAGGGTATTGATCTGCTTTGTGAGACCTGCGATCTGGATCGCATAGGAATTAATGGAATCAACCATTGTCTTGATCTCGAAATTGACATTCTCCTGAAGCTGCGAAAGACTTGTCTGGAGCGAATTGATATATTCGCAGAAGTTCTGTGCAAAGCTGTTGGCCTGTGTTCTCGCGGTCAGGTTTGCGGGGTCCTTCGAAAGCTCTTCGAGAGCGTTGTTGAATTTGTTGAAGTTTGTATTGAATCCTTCGAGCTGAACTTCGTTGAAATAGTTCTCGATGGACTGCATGTAATATTCCTGCGCCTCATAGTATCCGAGAAGAGTGTTGTTGCTGCGGTACTTCGTGTCATAATAAGCGTCGCGCTGCTGCTCGATATCCTGTATCTCGACACCCGTACCGATCATGCCGTAAGAACCGTTGGCACGAAGAGGAACACCCGCCGTCTGTTTAACGAGCTGGCGCGAATAACCTTCGGTCTCCGTGTTGGCGATGTTATGGGCCGTTGTGTTGATGCCGACCGACGCGCCGTAAAGACCGGTTGTTCCTATCGTAAGTCCGAAAAATGTATTAGGCATGTGTTACTCCTTTCTCAAAGGAAACCTTTTTGAGGGTTCCCGGACATCTGTCCCGCTTCCCGCGCTTATGCAAGTCTCAGGATCAAATGCTCGAGCATATCGTCGATGACTCCTATGTATCTTGCCGAAGCGTTGTAGGCGTGCTGATATCTGATAAGATATGTAAGTTCCTCGTCGGAAGAAACCGCCGTTTTTGCAAGTCTTCTGTCATTGACCGCATTGGTCATGCATTCCTGGTTCGTTGCAAGGATGTTATATTCATCTCCCTTGGTAGCGATCTCACCGATGAACTGCGTGTAATAGTTTGTTACATTATTATATGTAAGAGCATTCGGATCGAGTGTTGCATAGGGCTCCTGCCATTTTGTGAGAAGCCTCTTGATCATATCCATATCGTAGTCTCCGGTTCCGTTTGCATTGATCACGGGGAGCTTCGATTTATTCTCGACTATCGCCGCATTCACTTCGATCTCGCCGAGTGTGTAGAGCGAATAGTTATCATTTGCGTTTTCCGTATTGTATATTCTGACGTTTTCAAGAACCGTTCCGTCCGCAAGAGTGATGTCCTGGGGATCCATATATCTTCTGACCGTCTTTCTCGAGAAAAGCTCTTCGCCGGGTGTCGCGTTTTCGTCTACGCCGACGGGTGCATGCTCTTCGTCGAAGATCCTGATCTTTGTATCGTCTTCATATGTATATGTGGAACCGTCGTTGAGTGTTACCGTCGTTCCGGCTGCGATCGTTACTTCCTTGTCGGGGCAGAGCGTATCGTTGATTATCGTTACCACTCCGTGGATCAACTGATCGAACTGAGCCTGCGTACGCATCATTATCGAAGATTCGATGTTCAGGTTGTAGTCCTTGGTCGCTTCTTCAAATATGTCAAGTGCACGCTTATATTCTTCCTCGTCGAAATCGCCGTTTTCATCGGTGAAATCTTCGACCTTCGGCTCGATCGGGATGTCCGTATATTTACCGATCCTTGTTCCGCGTGCCTGAAGGCATCCCTTAAGGCTTCCTATATCGGAATTGGCTGCCGTCGAAGGAACCTGAGACCAGTCGAACACTTCGGCGCCGCCGAGGTGAGGCCATACCGGAATGAGTATGTCGGCAGCTTCGTCGAGAGGGATCTCGATCCCCTGCTTCTCGCGGTATTGAGCCATCGAGAGGTAATCCATGCGGTAGCAGAAATCTTCGGTAACAAATGTCGATCCTTCGATCGCGATCGTTACTCTTCCGTCAACCTGTTCCTTGTAATCGATCTTTACCATCGTTCCGAGCTCATCAAGCAGATGATTGCGCTCATCGCGGTAGTCGTTGGCATTTTCCACTTCACTGCTCTCGTAGAAAACTATCTTCTTATTAAGTTCGAAGATCCTTTGACCGATCTCGTTGATCCTTGTGATCTTCTCACGAATGTTTGTGTTGAGATTAAGCTGGAATTCCTTGAGCTGTTTATAGATCTTGTCCGATCTTTCGATGAAATTGATGCCCGTTTCAACAAACGTTGCCTGAGCCACGCGGCTGTCGGGCTCTTTCGAAAGCTCCTGCAGCGAAACCCAGAAATCTTTGAGCGTTTCCTGGAAGGCTACTCCCTGAAGCTCACCGAAGAGGTCCTCGATCTCGTTGACCGCATCGCGCTGTGCTTCGTAATAACCCTGTCTGCCTGCTTCCTGTCTGTATGCTTTATCCAAAAAAACATCGCGCACCTGACGGACCTGTGCGGGGTCTACACCGAGTCCAACCTGCATGGGTGAAACCGATGTCTGACCTATCAGAAGGTAAGGCGATGAGTCATAGACCATCTGCTGCCTGACATAGCCTTCCGTGTCCACATTGGCCAAATTGTGCGCGACTACATTGAGTCCGTATTGTCCTGCTTTAAGCCCCGAAGTGCCGACAGATAAATCTCCGAATAAAGACATAAGCTTCTCCCGTCGGGACCAAAAGCCTTATTGCTTCGCGTCGAACATCCCTGTTCCTCTTGAAGTGGCTTGATCCTCACACGCTCCTCGCGTATAATTGCTGACCCCGGGCGACATCCTTGTGCTTTGAATGAGATTAATGTTAAAATCGATCATTTCCAGGGATTGTTCAATCAGTAACTTGTTTCTGTCGTTGATAGTGACAAGTGTTTTGAGAGTTCTGGTGAGTTCATCATGTATCCTGCACAGAGCATCCTTCTCTGCGGGTTGCTTTTTCATTATCTCGATAAGAGTTTTCATATCGAGAGTTTTAGGGTCACGTGATAGAACTGTCCCGATATTTTTAATGACCTCATCCCTTTTGCGTTCGAGAGCATTGATCTGTTCGATCGCAAGTTGCTCTTTATCGGTTATTTCCTGAAGGGCATTGAGGTCATTGTCAATGATAACTCTCGTCTTCTGAGAGGCTATCGGTATCAGCTCTTTATAAAGTTCGTTCTCAGACGACATTACGTTTACGAGCTCACTAATCAGTCCTGCCACGTTTTATCTCCTAAAAGTAGGTTCTCTGATGGATGATATCAGATGTCGAAGCTCTCAAGGAGCTTGTTTGCAAGATCCTCATCACTTACGGAATATGTTCCGTTTGTGAGCGCTGCCTTGATGGCTGCGATACGATCCTCACGAACGTCGGGTGCTGCTGCTACAGCTGCCTTAGCTACCTGAAGGTCGCGACCTTTGCTTGAAATCTCAAGGCTGTCCGAAAATGAAAGCGATCCTGCCTTGTCCGCTCTCTTGGAAGCCTTAGCGCCATAAAGCTGGCTAACCTGATTCATAGCATCGATTCTCATATTGTTTCACACCTTTCTTTTGCTAACTCTCTGACATATATATCGGGCGCACCGAAAGAAAACTTTATATCTGTTTCAAAAAAACTTTACAAAATCGAAAGAAAATGTCTGACCCTCTTCGCAATTTATTTATTTTCGCCCTGTGACAGCCCCAGATCTTCCTTGATCTTGGTGGTCGATATTCCTTCCGTTCTGGGCAGATAAACAACTTCGCAATAGTCTTTAAGGAAGTCAAACTTGCCTTTCCAGTCGTCTCCCATGACGAACACGTCGATGTTATTGTTCACAACATCATCGATCTTCTGCTCCCAAGTATATTCGGGAAGCACCTCGTCAACATATTTTATCGCCTCGAGGATCTTCTTCCTGTCCTCAAAGCTATAGTATGCCTTTTTGCCCTTAATGGCGTTGAATTCGTCGGACGAGACCACAACCACAAGGTAGTCGCCGAGTTCTCTCGCGCGACGCAAGAGATTTATATGTCCCACGTGCAAGAGGTCATATGTTCCGTATGTTATAACTTTTTTCATCTGTATTCCTTTCCCCGTACGTCATCATTCTTTAATATATGTAACTTTTGTACCCTTGCCGCCGCGTGCCCTGCAGCGAAGCTTCGAGCAGTCGATCGTTTTGCCGGCTATCTTCACGCGGTCCGTTCCCTGATGGATGAGCGCCGCGCCTTCGACCGTATCGCCCGAGCCGAGCGTTATACTTCTCACGCCCCTGCCCGTCTTCTTGAGCTCCGGAACTTCCGAAAGAGGGAATATCGATCCCATGCCCTTCTTTGTGGCAACGAGCACCCTCGCCGTGCTGTCAAGGGCTTCGCCCGCTCCGATAACGTTTATGGACACTACCTTATCTTTATCGGCAAGCTTCGTGGATGCCATCTGAAGTCTGGCTGTCTCGAATTCGATTCCCGATGTGAGCTTGATCGCTCCCGAGGCTGTCGTAAACAGAAGGAGGCTGTCATAAAGTTCTTCAAACGAACAATAAAGCACCGCTTCTTCTTCGTCTATCTTGCAAAGATTATGTATGAGCGTTCCTTTTTCCTTGAGTTTGGTGCGCGGTATCTTTTCGGCTTTGACACGGTTGAGGTTACCGCCGTCCGTAAAGATGCATAAAACTCCGTCGCTCTTCATGTGCACGACATGCGTGAATTCGGCGATCTGCTCGGGAGCGGCTTTCTGGAATGTCTGCTCGTCGACGCACTTTGTATAACCGAACCTGTCGATAAGGACCGCGAGTTCTTCGATCTTCACTTCCTCCACATAATCGCCGAGAACCATCTCTTCGATCTGAGTCCTGCGGGGATACGAAATCTCTTTCTTTATGGTCCTCAGGCGTTCCCTTATTACATTACGAAGCGCCGTCTCGCTTGCGAGCACTTCCTCATATGCGGCGATCTTTCCGAGGAGCTCCTCATGCTCGTCGACAAGCTTTTGCATTTCGAGTCCGATAAGCCTTGAAAGAGGCATGGCAAGGATGGCGTTCGCCTGCTTCATCGTGAAATCAAGCTTGAAAGCCATCATGCGCGACTTTTCGGACTTGAATGCTATGTCCGTAACGTCGCCGCGTGTCAGGCAGTCCTTCGCCTGTTTAACGCTCTTACTGCCTCTCAGTATCTCGATGATAAGGTCGATGATATCGGTCGCGCGCAAAAGACCCGAAACGATCTCTTCCCTGTCACGCGCCTTTTCGAGGAGATCCTTATGCTCGAGGATCGTAAGTTCCTTTCTGAAGGCGATGAATTCCGATATCATGCCCCTAAGGTCAAACACTATGGGCTGCTTTTCTTTTACGGCAAGGAGGTTCACGCTGTAGGTGTCTTCGAGAGGCGTCTTCTTAAAGAGACCGTTCAAGAGATTCTCGGGATCCCTGTCTTTCTTGACTTCGATGACAACGCGTATACCCTCTTTCGAAGATTCATCGCGTACATCATAGATCTCGTCGAAGACCTTGTCCCTCATAAGCGCCGAAAGCGCCTCCACAAGCTTTACTTTATTGCCCGAAACGGTATAAGGTATCTCCGTAACGACTATATTTGTGCGGCCGTATTCGCCGCGTTCCATATGCGTGAGCGCACGGACACGTATCTTTCCTTCGCCCGTCTCGTAGATCGCGGGGATGTCGCCCGCATTGACAACGATCCCGCCCGTCGGGAAGTCGGGACCTTTTACATATTTAAGAAGTTCTTTGTTTGTGATCTCCGGCTTGTCGAGAAGCGCGATGCAGGCATCGATCACTTCACCGGGATTATGCGGCGGGATATTTGTCGCCATACCTACGGCGATACCCGTCGTACCGTTGATAAGAAGATTCGGGATCTGAGCCGGAAGGACCGTGGGTTCCTTTTCGTTCTCGTCGAAGTTCGGCATAAAAGGAACGATGCCGCGCTCGAGGCTTTCGAGCATCCTCATGGCTCCCTGCGACAATCTTGCTTCCGTATAACGCATCGCAGCCGCGCCGTCTCCGTCGATCGAGCCGAAATTACCGTGGCCGTCCACAAGCGGCACGTTAAGCGAATAATCCTGCGCCATGTGAACAAGCGCTTCATATATCGAGCTGTCGCCGTGGGGATGATATTTACCCATCGTATCACCGACGATCCTCGCGCTCTTTCTGTGAGGCTTATCGGGCGAGAGCCCAAGCTCGTTCATCGCATAAAGGATCCTTCTTTGTACCGGCTTAAGACCGTCCCTTACATCGGGGATGGCTCTTGAGATGATAACACTCAGGGCATAATCCCTGAAGGACGTCCTCATCTCTTCCGCAAAGTCAAGCTGTACAAACTGCTCCTGTTTTGTGCTCATATCCATACTCCAAAATGTTCCGAAATGCTTATGTTACGGGATCCGCTTTTTCTCCCCCTGATGCCTTGAGGGTTTACCCCGGTCTCCCGTCCCGCGATTTTATGGTATCTCAGGTTATGTCGAGATTTGCATCCGACGCTTCCGTCATGATAAATTCTCGACGCGGAGGAACGTTGCTTCCCATAAGAAGCGATGTCACTTCGTCGGCCTCCACTCCGTCGCTTATGCTCACCTGCGCAAGAACTCTTTGCGCGGGGTCGAGCGTTGTTTCCCAAAGCTGCTCGGCATCCATCTCGCCGAGACCTTTGTATCGCTGCAGCGATACGATCTTCTTGCCCGATTCTCTGAAGCGCTCGAGGGCGGCATCGTTAAAGAGATACTCGGACTGCTTTTTGGTCTTGCCCGCCTTGACCGTCTCGTATTCTACCTTATAAAGCGGAGGAAGACCTCTGTATACTTTTCCTTCATAGATCAGTTGCGGCATAAATCTGTAGAAGAACGTAAGCAACAGCGTCGAGATGTGCGCGCCGTCCACGTCGGCATCCGTAAGGATTATGATCTTGTCGTAGCGCAGCTTCGAAATATCAAAATCATCGCCTATTCCGCATCCGAACGATGCGATCATTGATTTTATCTCATTGTTGAGAAGGATCTTTTCAAGCGTAGCCTTCTCGACATTTATTATCTTTCCTCTGAGAGGAAGAACGGCCTGTGTTCTTCTGTCCCTCGCCGTCTTTACCGTACCGCCCGCTGAATCTCCCTCGACGATATAAACCTCGCACTCCTCGGCTTTCTTTGATGTACAGGCCGCGAGCTTGCTTCTCGTATCCACATCGCTCAGTTGTTTAAGGACCGCATTACGCGCCTTGTCGCCCGCCCTGCGTACATTGTAGGAACGCATCGAATTGTCAAGTATCGCTTTAAGTACTTCGACGTTCTTGTCAAAGTAACGCGTTACTTCGCTCACGAACACGTCTTCCACGGCAACCTTTGCGTCGTTGTTACCGAGCTTTGTCTTTGTCTGTCCCTCGAACTGAGGGTCCGGATGCTTGATCGAAACTATCGCAACGATTCCGTTACGTATGTCGCGTCCGTCGAAATTGTCATCCTTCTCCTTGAGGACTCCGAGCTCTCTCGCATATTGATTGAGAACTCTCGTAAGACCCGATTTGAAACCCGTAACAAGCGTGCCGCCGTCAACAACGTTGATACAGTTACAATAAGCGTTGATCTGCTCCGAAAAACCGTCCGTGTACATGAAGGATACTTCGACTTCGATATCGCCGCTCTTCCCTTCGATATAAACGGGATCTTTCATGATCGTATTCTCATCACGGCATATATAACGAACGAAGCTGCGGATTCCCTCATTCTCCATAAAGGTCTCGCTGTAGCCCGATCTCTTGTCGGCGAAAGTGAGCTTAAGACCCTTATTGAGGAAAGCCGTTTCCTTAAGTTTTTTCGCTATGACTTCATCCCTAAACTCGGTCGTTTCGAAGATCGCGGGATCGGGATAAAACGTTACTTTCGTACCGGTGTCGCTCTTTGCGGCACGACCGGCGATCGGAAGCATCCCTTTTTCAAGCTCTACAACGGGATGTCCGCCGTTTTCGTACTCATCTCTGTAGATGTGTCCGTCCCTCTTTACTTCAACGATCATTCTGCGCGAGAGCGCATTGACGACGGAAGCTCCGACACCGTGGAGTCCGCCCGAGACTTTATATACAGAATTGCCGAATTTTCCGCCGGCATGAAGGACCGTATAAACAACCCTGACCGTAGGGATATGCTCCGTGGGATGAATATCCACGGGAACGCCTCGTCCGTGATCGGTCACCGAAACGGCACCGTCCTTTTCGACGGTTACTTCTATCTCGTTGCAGAAGCCGGCAAGATGCTCATCGATACCGTTGTCGAGTATCTCCCAGATAAGGTGATGAAGTCCCCTGCTTCCCGTACTTCCGATGTACATACCCGGGCGTTTTCTTACCGCCTCAAGGCCCTTCAAAACGACTATTTCGCTGCCGTCGTACTTTGTCATGTCCCAAACCTCTTGTTTTCTTAATCCCTTACTCGTCTTCTTCGCGGTCGCACCCGATCATCAGGATTCCGTCCGCATATTGCATGTCGCAGATGAATCTACCCGGCCCCGCCGCGTTGTACCAGCAAAGGTCGTTTGCCTCTCCTTCAAGGACATCCTTGTCGAAGCCTGCCTTTTTTAGCTTTTTCGCATATGCGCGTGCGTCTTCGAGTTCGATCCCGTCATAAAGAACATACGGGTAATCGCCGTCCGCTCTTCCTCCGCTCAAAACACCGTTTTCCGGGAGCGGAAGCACCGCAAGTATCTCTTCACCGAAATAGTCCTCAACGGACTTTTCCTTTTCTTCGTTAAAGAATCCGCAGCCTATATCTGCTTTAGCCGTGTTTATGTCATAATTAACGGTCACGTACCATCCGTCGCTGTTATGTGCATGAAAATCAATGTCTCCGTTGTGATCGACGTAATCCGCGTCGATGTTGAAGCCGGCGGCTTTTACCTCTTCGACATAATCCTCGATCGCTCTCTTTGAGGAGATCCCGCCGATCATTATATGATCGAACGTCTCTTCACTGACCCTGTCTTCGGGGATTCCCGCATTAAATTTCGGAAGGAACAAGAGGAAGCTGTTCTCCCATACCGAGGAGATGTCTTCATCGATCTCGTCCGCATCTTCGGGCTCGGGGCTTTGATCCGCATCTTCGGGCTCGGAAAGCGTATCCTCTTTCTCCTCTTCGTTTGGCTGCACCGCCGCGTCCCCTGTGGGCTCGCTTTCAACAGTCCTGTTTGTTTTTTCTTCCGCGGGGGCTGCCGTATCCATAACACTCCCTGCAGTATTCTCAGGTTCGACCGCAATGCTTTCCCCGTCCGTCGCGCGAGGTGAAGCACCCGTTTCCGGCGATGTAACGCTTTCTCCCGCAGAGACCGTTTCACCGCCTTCTTTGTTATCCCCGGATGTTCCCGAGCATCCCGACAAAACCAAAATGTTTATGATCAAAAGTACGGCGAGCACAAAAAGCGCGCGTTTTCCGGGTAAAGAACTTTTCATTCTGTCCATGCTTTCATCCTCTTTAAAGCGATCATAGCCGCGTGTTTCGGTTCCTGTTATACTTAAACGTTTATTTCTCCCGATTTCTTAAGTGCGATCTTCGTGATCAAAGGACCCGTAAGCTCGTAGATGACCGTACCGCAAAGTATTACGGTCCTGATCATGGGGCCGTGTTCGGGGACCGCCGACATCGCCGTAGTGGCAAGACCGATCGCGACTCCGGCCTGCGGAACGAGCATGAATCCGAGATGGTTCCTGATGTTCTTCGACGAATGCGAGATCGCCGCTCCGAACATAGCTCCCGTAATCTTTCCGATCACCCTCGCTACAATGTATATGACTCCGATCACGCCGATGCTCGGCAATATCGAAATATCAAGCTGTGCTCCCGAGATAAAGAAGAAGAGCATATAAAGCGGAGGCGTGACTCTGTCCGCAAGTTCAAATACCGTATCGCTGTTCTTCGATGTGTTACAAAATACAGCTCCCATAACCATGCATGCCAGAAGTGACGAAAGGCCGAGGAGGCTTCCGACTCCGACGCAGGTAAATACAAGCGCAAATGTTATGGCGAGTCTGTTGCCGCGCCCCGTAAAGAGCATCGTCAGGAACCTGAAAACGACTCCGGCAACCGCTCCGAGGAGCATCGCCCCAAAGATTTCTATAAAAGGTGTTGCGATCGACGAGAACGAAAATCCTTCCGAACCGGAAATGCTCTTCGCGATCGCTACCGAAATACCGAAGCACATGAGTGCCGCCGCATCGTCAAGGGCAACAACGGCTAAAAGCGTGTCCGTGACTTCTCCCTTGGCTTTGTATTGTTTGACAACCATCAAAGTTGCCGCGGGCGCCGTAGCTGCGGCTATCGCACCGAGGCTGAGCGAAAAAGGTATATCAAAGCCGGCAATGATAAGCGCCGCATCAACAACGATCACCGCTCCGAGTGATTCCGTGATCGCTATCACAAGGGGTGCGCTTCCGACTTTTTTGAGGTACGAGAGTCTGAATTCCGCACCTATCGAAAATGCGATAAATCCGAGTGCCGTCTCCGGGATTATGCCGAGTGACGCAACCGTCTCGGAGTTTAATATTCCCAAAACATAGGGACCTGCGATAAGTCCCGCTATCAGATATCCCGTGACATTGGGGAGCTTAAGGAACTTCATAAGCTTGCTCGATGCAAGTGCAAAAGCAAGCGCTATAGCTAAACTGATATAGATATTCATGACTTATAACACACTGTCTTTCCGGATTATTTATTCTTTTGTGCTTATACCTTCCACATAAGTTATGGGAATAACAAACATAATACCCGAGTTCGGCGTATTAAGATCCACGAATGTCTTTATGGTCTCTCTTGCGTCAACAACCTGTTCGTCTCTCACAACAAAAAGTACTACTTTGCTTTCGGGTTTGTCCTCGTCTTTGAGGATTCGCCTGAGCATTCCGAACATAGGGATATCCTCCATGTTCACAAGTTCCTCACCCATTCCGCGACCTTCAAGGATCGTTCCGCCCTTAACGCCGTGATTTGCGAGTTCTTTGAGGATGGGGTCAAGGTTGTGGTCGTCTTTAAGAATAAGAGTTAAAAGTTGCATGGTTTACTCCTTTGTTTGCTCTTTTTTTCCTTTATTTACACCTCGTGAGCTGCGCTCACTCGGTGTGTGGATCGCAGCAATCAAAAACTCTGATGAAATACGGACTCTTTTCCATATGCTTCCGAACCCTTGATCACTCTCCCGCGTCGGGTACTCGCACAGTACATGAGGCTTCGCCTCTTACCGCGGAGAATAAGAATGCGTCTTTACAAGCAAGCTTGCACGCCGTATTCTCTCTCCCGCGTCAGGTACTCACACAGTACAAGAGGCAGAGCCTCTTACTGTGAAGGAAACTCAATACGTCTTTGCAAGCAAGCTTGCACGCCGTATTGTATTTCCTTCACAGTGCGAGATAAACTCGCACTGTGTGAGTACCTGACGTGAGAAAGCCGCTCTGTGGTCCTTGAGCGGCCTTTGTGATATTAGTCTGTACTTCTTCTGTGTTTCTTTGATTGCTTTATTTTGTACATGTTATTATCCGCTTCGTTTACGAGGCTTTCAAGGGTTTTGGCCGAAGCATTGCCTTCGTTCCAAACGTGACCCATGCTCGCTACGATCTCAACGGGAAGGGCTTCTCTCTTTGAATACTCGGCGAGGTATCCTCTGATCTGGTCCTCTTTGCTGAGGATCTCGGCCTCGCTCACATATTCGGCGATAACAAGGAATTCATCGCCGCCCATCCTGACTTTGACACTGTCATCGGGGATCACTTTCGTGATCGCTTCCGCGATACCGTTAATGGCTATATCTCCGACGGAATGTCCGTACGTATCGTTGAGGATCTTGAGATCGTCAAGATCGACGTAGATGAGATATACCTTACCGTTGTGCTTCGAATAGAATTCCTCGGCAAATGTAGCATAACCGAAACGGTTATATAATCCTGTCATGGCATCCTGCGTATAGAGTGCCTTAAGCTTCTCATTGACGAGAGCAACCTCATGACGTTGATGCATCGTGTCCATGGCCTGCGAAAGAGCCTCGCTGTATGTTCTGAAATCGAGAAGATTCCACGAGCTCTCCTCGTAAGGGATAACGCAGTAACCGAATGTTATGTCACCGAAGTGCAGGGGCGAGAACATGTAGATCTTCGACTCATAAAGCTCTGCCCACTCCGGGGGATAGAGGTGCTCTGCTATCCTGATCTTTCCTACGCCGTTGCTTGTGTACATGTCGAGTACTTCGTCAAAGCCTGTGAAAACATCCTCTCCGTACATCTCCATAGCTGAAGGATTTATACAAAGGCAGATATCGTAGAGCTTCAAATGTCTCTTGCATTCCTCAAGTGCCTCGGGAAGCTTTTCTGCCGTATTATACTTGGTGAGATATCTGCTTATGAGACGCTGAACGCTTCTGATATATTCGTCTTCCGTCTTTGAAACATAAACATTGGTGAATTCCTTACGGAAATCACGAAGGACTTTACATCCGCAGCTCTCGTTGATCCTAACAGTGGTTCCCGAATAAAAATCAAGCTTGCCTTCATGTTTGCCTTCGATCATCTCCATAAGAGTGTTGGCTGCATCGTATCCCTGAAGGAAATAATCACGGTCAACGGTTGTGATCGAAGGGAAATAGAACTGTGCATCAAAAAGGTTATCGAAACCTGTTATCTTGAAATCTTCGGGCGCCTGATAACCGTCCGTCTCGGCCTCGTTGCAATATCCGAGAGCCATAAAGTCGTTGGCGCATACAACCGCATCAGGAAGATGAAGTCCGAGCTTTTTGAAGTCCTGGTATGCTATCTTGCCGTCACGCTGAAGGAATCCGTAGAACCTGATCCTTTCGGGCTCGGGCTCGATCCCGTTCGCCTTAAGGGCGTCACAGAATGCCCTGTAGCGGAGCTGATTCTCTTCGTTGTTAACGGGTCCGCCGATGAAATTGAGTGTCTTACATCCATGCACGCGGATAAGGTGGTCGACTATCTTATATTCTGCGCCGTAGTTATCCGAGCTGATGTTCGGAAGTCCGTTGTGTCGTCTGTCGATACAGAGGATCTTGGCATTTGCCTTACCAACTTTGTCAAGGATATCATCCACAACAGAGATCGATGCCACGCTGTTGACCGCAACAAGAACTCCGTCGTATTTTGACGGATTGGGAAGCAGAAAAACCTCGAGCTCTTTTTGATAAAATCCCGGGGGTTCAAGAACGTCATAGATGTTCATGATATGAAGCTCGACATCATCCTGTCCGAGCCTCTCGCAAATACCTTTTATGAGCTCATGTGTCAGATCGTTGTTCCATGAGCTTGAAAGCATTAAGATCTTCTTCACGCTAACCTCTTTTTGCAAATTTTGTATCATATACAGTTTTCACCGCATACGACCGCACATAATAATTATATCTTTAATATCTGAAGTTTACAAGGCTTTTGAGGAATAAAAAAGAGACCCGCAATGTGATCTTTCGTCACATTGCGGGTTTATCGGAGTCATCTCTGTTAGTAAATCATATCAGCCCTTTACGGAACCGACAGCGATACCTGCGATGATATATTTCGATAACAGGAAATATACTACGAACAGGGGGAGTACCGTCAGTGTTAATCCAAGATAAACCGAACCGTACTCTACTTTGTAAATATCACCCTTAAGGAGTGATACCATGATAGGCATGGTGTACATCTTCTTCTGTGTAAGAAGGATGAGGGGCATAAACAGGTTGTTCCACTGCTGAACGAAACACATAATGCCCTGTGTTGCGATAGCGGGCTTCAGGATAGGAAGCGCTATCTTATTGAATGTGTAGAATTCACCTGCGCCGTCGATACGTGCGGACTGGATGATCTCAATCGGTAATGCGGGGATCATGTACTGTCTCATGAAGAATACAATAGCAGGTGCCGCGATCGAAGGAATGATAAGCGGAAGGTAGTTGTTTGCAAGGCCGACCGCATAAACCATCTTATAGAAACCGATCGAAAGAACTACACCGGGGATCATCATAACTGCCATGATGAAAGTGAAGAATCCTCTTCTTAACTTCCACTCATATACAACGATCGCATATGCGGTAAGTGATGAGAAGTATACCGCACAAAGCGTTGCGCCGGTAGAAATGATAACCGAGTTGATAAATCCCTTAATGGGATCGAACATATCTTTACTAACCAGAATCTCATAGTTCCTTGCAAGGAATTTCGAAGGAATAAGAGAAACCGCAGTTCCCTGGATCTCAGGAGTGGAACGCGTAGCGTTTACGATCATGATGATGAACGGGAACAAACTGAGTGCCGCAAGGAAGATACACACAATATAAATGATCACCTTGAAGGGCTGAAATCTGTTGAATACTTTAATCTCTGTGTCCATTATCTGCCCTCCTTAAGAAGCTGCTGTTTTGCAAGCTTAACTTTCTTACGGTATTCACGCTCCTGCTGCTTGATTATCTTGTGGAGTTTGATCTCATCCTTGTCTCTCAACATGAAGAATACTACTGCGGAAAGAACCGAAATGATCACAAACATGATAAGACTCGCAGCGGAGGCTTTATTATACTGATAACTTCCCGAGAACGCCTGTGTGTAAATAAAGAGCGAAGCCGTAAGTGTTGAGTTCTGAGGCTGGCCGTTCAGGAATACACGAGGTATATCGAACATCTGCATACCACCGATAAGTGATGTAACAAGAGTATACAGAAGCATTGTTTTCAAGTTAGGAATGGTAATATAGAAGAATTGCTGATTACCGTTTGCACCGTCGATCTCGGCAGCCTCATACATTTCGGGGTTGATACCGAGGATTCCGGCTATAAGAACGATCATAGTGTTGCCGTACCATGTCCAGAACTGCATGAACGATACGCTGTTCTGCGCTGCGGAAGCACTGATCGCGAAATTGAAAGGTGAGTCAATGAAACCTAACTGAAGGAGGATATCATTAACAACTCCCTTGGGATATGCAAACAGGTTTGCAAACAAGATACCGATCGTGGCAGCAGTGATGATGTTGGGGAGGTAAAACACTACCTTGAAGAATCCCTGTGCTTTGATCTTCTTTTGGTTGTTTGTGAACCATGCCGCAAGAATAAGTGCCAATGTAATCTGAGGGACAAAGTTTACAACCCACATCTTTACGGTGTTCTTAAGAGCCGTATGGAATGTAGGAGCTGTGAGTGTATCAACAAAGTTATCCCATAATCCCTGACCTAATGACGGAAGGAATTTGGCATCACTGAATGCCATCGTACTTCCTTTAAGGTTCGTAAATCCAATTACACCTGTGTAGATGATCGGATAAAGTGTACATACAAGAAATGTCACTACGAACGGGATGGAAAAGATGTAACCGTATTTTGCGTAGCTTACACGTTTTCTTTTCATAAGTAATCCCCGCAATACGCACCCGCTTGGATTTAGCATTTACTGATTAAAGGAAATACTACAGATGCGATACAATGCATTGCGAACAGTTAAACTGTTCTGATAGATGCTTCTCCGATTTAGAGTACTGCTTTTAATAAAAGAGGGCGGACGGTGCGTATCCGTCCGCCCTCTGAAGATTCATTCAAAAATGATCTTGCGCTAATTATCAGTCAATACCGAGCTGATCCTTAACTGTCTGCTTGAAGTTAGCAATTGCCTCGTCACGAGTAGCTGTGCCGCCTGTGTAAGCACGAACTGCATCTCTCCAAAGTGAGTTGATGCTCTCATCGTACTGAGTAAGGTTCTTGCCGTTTGCGTACTTGTTAGCAGGTACGAAGTAATCAAACATGTTCTGTCCGCCGAGGAAGTCAAGCTTTCCGTCAGACTTGCTCATAACTGTACCGGAAGCAACAGAGTCCTTTGTGCCGCCTTCGCCGTTAAGAGTTCCGTTAGCCCAGTAGTACTGGAGACCCTTCTCTGAGCAGTCAAGTGTGATCCACTTAATAAGTTCAGCAACGCCGTTCTTAGCCTTGGAATCCTTGTTTGCAAGAACCCATGTGCCGCCCCAGAAGAAGCCGATAGGTGAGTTACATACTGCCCAGTCACCGAAGGAGTTGTTGCCTTCAGCATCAGAACCGCAGTTCTGGCCGAGTGTGTAGTTGATGAGCCATGCAGGTCCGAAGAAACCAAGAACGCCGCCGTCCTTCTTCATATCTGCAAACCAACCCTCAGTCCAGTCCTGAGTATCATGATGATATCCGTTGTCCTTAAGCTTCTTGGAGAGATCAAGGAACTCTTCTCTCTTAGGATCGATGTAAAGCTTGTTGTCAACGAGCCAACCCTTGTCAGAGCTGTTCTCTACTGCGTGCCAGATATCGCCATCGCCTGAGCAGATAGCATATCCCTTAGCCTTAAGTTCCTCAGCTGCTGCGAAGAACTTATCCCAAGAACCTGATCCGCCGCCGATCTTGTCCTGAACAGTTGAAGGATCATCTGTTCCCCAAGTATCCTTAGCGATTGAACGACGATAGATGAAGCATCCGCCTGTAGCCTGGTATCCAAGAGCAACAACCTGGTTGTCAGAAGGACGTGTTCCGATTGCTACTGAGTAATCCGAGATAGCTGCATCAGCGATCATCTTGTCAACATCGATTCCAAGATCCTTGTATGTTGCTGCATACTGAGAAGCATCACCCTGTGAATACTTAAGGATGAAAGCTGCCTCTGCACAGTACATATCGGGAGCGTCATCTCCACCTGCTGCAAGAGCTGCATCAAGTGCGGGCTGGTAAGCGCCGTCTGTGGTAGCGATGATTGTCTCTTTGATCTCATAATCAAATGAAGGATTGAGTTCCTTGTAGCGCTTAGCCATGTTGGGAACTTCGTCTGTGAATGCCCAAAGGTTAATCACTTTCTTCTCGTCAGCCTTAGGAGCTGCTACAGAACCGCCGTTGTCGCCGCTTTCCGAACCGCTGTTCTCTGTCTTTGCACCGCTGCCTCCGTCCTTCTCATCTGAAGAACAAGCTGTAAGGCATCCGATGATCATTGCTAAACATAATAATGCTGCAATAAAACGTTTCATAATACCCTCCTCTAAAAGTGTATAATGGTTATTTATAATAAATGCCTTGTGGCAATTATTATCATATTAAGTTGTCAAGGGACCGTTCTTTTGGTCCTTTAGCGCATAATGGGAGCTTTTTCCCCGCTCACACTTGTACATTTTATACAAATGTAAACAAAATGTCAACCAAATATTGCCAAAAAGTAAATTCCGAAAAAACAGTGGTTTTTCAAGATTTCATCCATAGTTTTTGAAAAGTCTCGAGCCTTTGGGTCTGAACTTTCAACATTTCGGTCGACAAAGCAGGGTCCGAAGCCATCATTTCTTTCAAAAAATCGGGCGGGATAAATACCATTTCCGAAATACCGCCGACCGATCTGTAGCCGCAAACGGTCTCTCCTTCTTTAAGGATCATCTCTATCCCGAAGCAATCTCCCCTCTTAAGGAGCATCATCGGATGGATCAGTGACTCTCTGTCAAGCGCTTCCATCGATATTTTTCCGATCCCGAGGACATAAAGCCCTCCGGCCTGACTTCCGTGATCTGTGATCAGTTCCTCTCCGACCGCCGTTACGAGGCTGCTTTCTTCGGCTATCCTGCACAGATCGTCGAGCGAATATCCCGCAAACAGACTGCAGTCTCTGAGAATATCGCACTTTGTCGCGGTCTGTCTGATCTGATTCGCGCGCTTGTCTGCCTTTTCCTTGATGACCCTGACATCGGTATTTCCGGAAGCGGAAAGCACCTCGGAGACAAACATGCAAAACGCTTCGTGGAGGTTTCCTATGTCCATTCCCTCCATCGCATTTTCTACATATTCGTATTCGATCGAGAGCGAATCATCATCAAAATGGTAGTTGACGCAGATCGGGGCAAAAAGCTCCGGATAATGCTCATATACGTAAACAACCTCTTCCCTGATCTCGGACAGGCCGAATTTGTTGCGCGACGTACCCGCGAAGTTCTGCGCGAGCGGCATGACTTTCTTCAGAGGCAGTTTGTAGATCTTCGCCGTCTCCTCGATATCAACGTTGTCAAAGCGGTCGGCGCTGTCTATCTGGCGCACCACGGTTCTGTAGATATCCTTAAAATCCCCGATCGAAGCGACAAGAAGCGGATAATGGCGCAGCCTGCCCTTTTCATGAATATCCTCTATGAGGACGAATTTTCTGTCATACGTGCGGCACATGATTATGCCCCAGATCGTTGTAAACAGTGCCTTTATACTGATGTTTTCTTTTTTTGCTATAACGTTTATGAGATAAGGAAGATTGTCGCCGAGCACAAAGAGCTCTTTTTGGCGCTTTTTGGCCGTTTCGGTCATTTCGACGAGCGGTTTTGAATAATCAAGTTGCGAGAGGAGTTTCTTCCAGTAAGTTCTTGAAACCGAAACCGCTTCATCAGTCTGATAAGAAAGAAATACGTTGATCTTGTTTCGTGCTCCGTAGATCTTTTTGAGGACTTCCTCGTCAAAGCCGTCGGAAGAATGTTTGCACGAGATGATCGAAAGATAGACGTCGGGCTCGTATTTGATGATATATGCATGAATAGGTCTGCCGGAACTTGTTCTGTATTCGGCAGCAATGATATCGCTTACTATTTTCTTTTTGTTTTCCTCGGATTCGGCGCAAATATCACGCACAGCGATCTTTGAGACAAGCTTCGTTCTTATGATAACATCACGGATCTCATCGAACGCTCCGTTTTTGAACCTATACAACGAAACATCATTATACATAACGCTCCTCTGCAGAATATATTGATTGACTAATTTTTCATTCAAGTCTTATAATACCAAAAGAATTCGATTTTGAAAACCGTCATAAAATCAAAAACGAGAACGTTTATCAAAGAGGGAGAGATAAAATGAACAACATAATCCTTACCGGCGACAGACCCACAGGCAGGCTCCATGTAGGGCATTACGTCGGATCGTTACGCAGACGTGTCGAGCTTCAGAACAGCGGCAAATTCGACAAGATCTTTATCATGATCGCCGATGCTCAGGCTCTTACAGATAACGCTGACAATCCCGAAAAAGTCAGAAGTAACATCCTCGAAGTGGCTCTCGATTACCTTTCGGTCGGTCTCGATCCCGCTAAATCGACTCTGTTTATCCAGTCGCTTGTTCCGGAGCTTACGGAGCTTTCATTCTATTACATGAATCTCGTTACGGTCTCAAGGCTTCAGCGTAATCCTACCGTTAAGGCCGAGATCCAGATGCGAAATTTTGAGACAAGCATTCCCGTAGGCTTCTTCACATACCCCATCAGCCAGGCTGCCGATATCACCGCTTTCAAGGCAACCGTTGTTCCCGTAGGCGAGGATCAGATGCCCATGCTTGAGCAGTGTCAGGAGATCGTTCGCAAGTTTAACGCCACATACGGTGAGACTCTTGTCGAGCCCAAGATCCTTCTTCCCGACAACAAAGCATGTCTGCGTCTTCCCGGCATCGACGGCAAGGCAAAAATGAGCAAATCGCTCGGCAACTGCATTTACCTTTCCGATACGGAAGAAGAAGTAAATACCAAAGTTATGTCCATGTACACAGATCCCGATCACATCAAAGTGAGCGACCCCGGAAAGATCGAGGGCAACACAGTCTTCACTTACCTCGATTGCTTCTCGCGTCCCGAGCAGTTCGCAGAGTACGCGCCCGATTATTCCTGCCTCGATGAGATGAAAGATCACTATAAGCGCGGCGGTCTCGGTGACGTGAAAGTTAAGAAGTTCCTGCTCAAGGTACTCAACGACGAGCTCTCTCCCATCCGCGCACGCCGCAAGGAATGGGAAACACGTCTTCCGGAAGTTTGCGAGATCCTCAAAGAAGGCAGCCGCATAGCTCACGAGACAGCGGCCGAAACACTCTGCGAAGTAAGAAAAGCCATGAAGATCGACTATTTCAGCGCCGACAACGGACTCGTTTGAACCGGAAATTGATACACTACTTTGTACCTGTAAAGTCATAGAATTTTAAACGATTATAGGCAACGACAAGAAGGGGCACAAAATGACTCCGCTCCCCCGACATATTTAAACAAAGGGACTCCGCAAAAGAGTCCCTATTTTATGTCTGTTTATTTTTTTCTTTTTACAAGTGATGAGAGAAATCCCGTAAATCCTCCGTTCTGTGAACCGGCCGGTTTTTTCTTTCCTGAACTGCTGTAAACCGAGACCTTTATCTGCCGGGGGTTCTGATCCGAAGTATCGGCAACTCCGTTTGAAGCGGGTTTTTCTTTTACCTCAGCTACGACCTCGGGTACAGGCTCAGGGTCACGTGCCGGTGCAGCTACGACCTCGGGTGCAGGCTCAGGATCACGTGCCGGTACAGCTACGACCTCGGGTGCAGGCTCAGGCGCCGGTTCTGCTACGACCTCGGGTGCAGGCTCAGCGTCACGTGCCGGTATAGCTACGACCTCGGGTGCAGGCTCAGGCGCCGGTCTGCGCTTTCTGCGGCGTCCCGGACGATCGCCCGGCCGCTCTTTCCTCTCGCTGTCCCAGAAATCGATTCCGTGATTTCCCGGTCCGAAATAGTTCTCTATAGCGGATCTGTAGACTTTTTCGGTAAGCGGCACGCTTCTGTCAGAATAATCGGTTTTTTCCGCCGGTGTGTTTTCTTCGTTCACTTCTTCCTGTTGTTCGGAAAGAGCTTCCCTCACGACGCGTTCGAGCTTATCGTCATTTTCTTCCGACTCATCTTCATATTCGTCCTCATCGTAGTCGTCTTCGTCGTAGCCGTCCTCGTCGTAGCCGTCTTCGTCGTAACCGTTTTCGTCGTAACCGTCTTCGTCGTAACCGTCCTCGTCGTAGCCGTCTTCGTCGTAATCGTCTTCGTCGTAGCCGTCTTCGTCGTAACCGTCTTCGTCGTAACCGTCTTCGTCATGATCCTCTTCGGATTCATCGTAACCCGCCTCGACCACAGGTTCCTCTACCACCGGTTCCCCGACAACCGGCTCCTCAATCGCAGGTTCCTCTACAACAGATTCCTCGATCGCAGGTTCCTCTGCCACCGGCTCCTCAATCGCCGGTTTCTCTACAACAGGTTCCTCAACCACAGGTTCCTCAACCGCAGGTTCGTCTACAACAGGTTCCTCAACCACAGGTTCCTCTGCTACAGGTTCCTCGACCACAGGTTCCTCAACCGCAGGTTCCTCTGCCGCAGGTTCCTCTGCTACAGGTTCCTCTGCTACAGGTTCCTCGACAACCGGCTCCTCAATCGCCGGTTCGTCTACAACAGGTTCCTCTGCCACAGTTTCCTTAGCCGCAGGGAATTCGGCAGGGAGATAGTCGGATGCGTGCGCCGTTGTTGAGAGCGTTCTGATCTCAATCCCGTCCATGGTGCATCCGTTCCCGTCTTTATCAAGACACTTCACTGTCATGATACCGTTTTTCGAGCGTGTGCGGATCTGCATAACGGTAGGGCCGCTACTCATGTCCGCAAGTTCCGGGATGGGATAAGATTTTTCTTTTCCCTGTGTGGTTACCAAAAGCACAGACGCATCTTTTCCGGGCGTAACATTTATCGCATAGAGTCCTTCTTCAACCTGAAATGCCAGTTCGGAACCGATCTCGTCAAGTCTTCCCCAGAAATAACCGGTATAGGGATCGACACCGAAAGTCTGCTCCCGATATGTATGATAGGTTCCCCTGGCATCGTCCTCACCCGAAGCATTGCCGACCTTATAGCAAAGCTCGCCGGCAAAACTTCCGGTAACGTTCATAAACGCATCGGGTCCCTGCTCGTTGTCTTTTTTGTTTTTTGAATTTCTGATGACAAGATGGTATTTTTCGTTGCCGGCCACGATCTCCATGCTTTCATAGACAGCTTCCGAAGGAATGTTAAGTTCCGTTTCTCCTTCGATGACCTTTTGGTCGGCTTCGAGCAAAATACTGTCGGAGGGGGCGATCGTCGCGCCGCAGGCATCCGTAACGTCAACAAGTATCGTTTCGAAAGCCTTGCTCACAAGCACACTTTGAGCGCCTTTTATATAGAAGGGGATGACCACAGGTTTCCCCGTCTCTTCGTTTTTATCTTCGGGAGCGTCCACATTTGCGACGTCCTCACGGGTATAAACACCGGCCGGAACCTTGCCCCATCGACATTCGACGCGGGCACCCGCATCAAACGGACCGGCGATCATCGCATAACCGGGATCTGTTTGTCTGGCCCCCCTAACGGCATAAGAATATTCCTCGTCATCAACGGAAACGCAGAAATCCTCAGCCATCAGGCTGAATATCTTGATCGCCAGATCGCCTGCATATTCCTCGTCGAAGCGGATCACAAAAGCCTCAAAACCGTCCCCTGTATTGTAAGGCGTAAGGGTAAACGGCGGATTCTTCACCTCTTCGGCGGGCACAACATCCACACTGAGAACATTTTCCATGTTTTCAGCGATCATGCCTTCACCGATGTAGCCATTTTCCATATGCGTCACCCGTTATCCCTCTTCTCCGATCCGGATATTCAGACCGTTTTGAATCCTTTCTCCGATCCGGATATTCAGACCGTTTCGAATCCTTTCTCCGATCCGGTTATTCAAACCACCCGGAATCTCTTCTCCGATCCCGCAGCCGGCAGCTTATCTTTCTTCCCTGAAGTACGGTAAGCCCAAATGGTCCGGGGGGAGATTCTCTTTCTTTTTGCGAAGCGATACGATGATAAGAACCGCCAGCGTTACAACATAAGGTATCATCTTAAAGATTTCCTGGCTCGAACGTGTAAGACCCGGAATATAGAGGTACGACCAGTAGAGCATGCCGAAAAGATAGGCTCCCCATATGGCATTCGCGGGTTTCCACGTCGTAAAGATAACAAGCGCAACGGCGAGCCAGCCGAGGGCTTCGATATTTCCGTCGTTGATCCATGTGCCGTTGACATAATCCATGGTGTAATAAAGTCCGCCAAGTCCCGAGATCATCGCACCGATCACGATCGCAATATATTTATATTTTGTAACGTTTATGCCTGCTGCGTCAGCCGTTGCCGGATTCTCTCCGACCGCCCTGAGGCCGAGACCGACACGCGTTTTCCTAAGTATCAAATGAGCCGCAACGGCAATTCCAATGGTCACAAAGGTCATCCAGCCATATCCGAACACAGCATAAAGAGGATTTGATGTGCTGTTGCCCGTAAGGAATTTAAAATACGATCTGTAACAGCCCGATGCCGCATCTGTGGAGATCTTGCCGACTCCGCCGGCATATTTGCTGAGCATTCCGCCGAAAAAGTTCGCGATACCGCCGCCCATGATGGTAAGGGTCAGACCCGTAACATTCTGGTTTGTACGGAGAGTTACGGTCAGGAACGAATAGAGAAGTCCCGCAAGCCCCGAGCCTACAATTGTTGCCGTGAGTGAAAGTATGACCGAAACCATGCCCGAAGGATCGGTCGCGGCATTTTCATAAAAGAAAGATGCCATAAGGCCCGATATTCCTCCGATGTACATGATACCGGGTACGCCGAGATTTAAATGTCCGGCTTTTTCGGTTATGATCTCCCCGACCGCGCCGAGCATAATAACCGTTCCGAATATTACCGCACTGTGCACAAGCTGTATTAAATCAGTCATGTCGTGGTCCTTTCTTGTCGTAAATATCGTCCGCTAAGCAAAAGTCCTTCGTTTGCGTGTCCGCGGATCCCGTTTCAGTCTTTTCCGCCGCTTTCGGTCTTTTAGTGGTGGCCGCGGATCTTGATGCGGTATCTCGTAAAGAATTCACCTGCCAGGAGGAAGAACAGGATCACTCCCGTGATGATCTTTGAAACGTAGGTATTAACATTACACGACGACGCGATCTCGAGAGCGCCCTGATCAAGGAAGCAAAGTAAGATCGCGATCGCTATCATACTGAATGTGTTGAATTTTGCGAGCCATGCAACGATTATGGCCGTGAATCCGCGGCCGCCCGCAGTCGAAGTCGATATGGAGTGGCTCACACCCGACACCGCAAGGAATCCCGCAAGTCCGCACACAGCGCCCGAAAGGAGCATCGTCCTGATGTAGACCTTCTTAACGTTTATGCCGGCATAGCGTGCGGTATTGATCGAGTCACCTACAACGCTTATCTCATAGCCGTGCTTTGAATATTTAAGATATACGAACATCAGCACCGTGACGGTAAGCACGATGAGAACATTGATTCCGAAATCCTTGTTGTACGCCGATGTAAAAAGACCGGGAAGCCAGCCTTCGTGGCCGTCCGAGTTGATGACGCCCACCGTATTGTTACCTACACCGATCTCCCATTGCGATACCATGAAAGCGGTGAATTGGATCGCGATGTAGTTCATCATAAGCGTAAAGAGCGTTTCGTTTGTATTCCAATACGCCTTGAACAGTCCCGGAAGGAATCCCCAAAGAGCTCCGGCGATCAGCGAAGTCGCGATCATAACGAGAATAAGAAGGGGCGTCGGCAGTCCCGTAAAAGTTTTCATGCAAAATGCCGTGGCGATCCCGCCTACAAGCATCTGGCCCTCCGCGCCGATATTCCAGAATTTCATGGCAAACGCGGGAGCAAGTCCGACTCCGAGCAACAATAGCGTCGAGGAATCTCTCAAGAGATTCCAGACTACTCTCGGCGATTTAAAGCTCGCGCTGAACATCGTTCCGTAAACCTTAAGCGGATTGATGCCTGCAAGAAGAACGATTATGATCCCCGATACCACGAGAGATGCCACAACGGAGATGAGCCTCACGAGGAGGCGTCTCGAACGGGTCATCCCTTCATATTTTACGACACGCAGAAGAGGCTCTGTGTGTTTTTTATGACTAGCGCTCACTTCCAAAGTCTCCTCTCTTTTTGTAACTTGTCATCAACAGACCGATATCCTCTTTGGATGTGGTCCTTGCATCAACAACTCCCGAAACCTGTCCGCCGACCAGGACCACGATCCTGTCGCACAGCGACATGAGCACGTCAAGGTCTTCGCCGACGTAGATAACCGCCGTTCCTTTCATCTTCTGCTGCGTAAGAAGATCGTAGATAACATGCGAAGTGTTTATATCAAGCCCTCTTACCGCATATGCGAGCATAAGCACTGAGGGCGAAGCTGCGATCTCGCGTCCGACGAGGACCTTTTGAACATTTCCTCCCGAAAGACGTCTGACAGGGAAGTTTACGTGCGGAGTCGATACATCAAGCTCTTCCTTTACTTTATCGGCAAGCTTTCTGGGTTCGCTCCTCTTAACAAAGAAGCCCTTGCTCTCATCGAATGTACGCAACATCATGTTGTCCGTCATGCCCATATCTCCGACAAGACCCATACCGAGTCTGTCTTCGGGCACGAATGATATCGAAATGCCTAGTTTTCTGATCTGTCTGGGATCGAGTCCGTTGAGTTTTATGCTGCCTCCCGAAGCGGGATGATACGTGATCGTACCCGATTCAAGGCCTATAAGACCGGCAACGGCATCGAGGAGCTCTTTCTGTCCGGAGCCCGCCACGCCCGCGATACCGAGTATCTCACCGGATCTCGCCGTAAACGAAACATCGTCAAGTCTCTTAACTCCCTCGCGGTCAACGTACGTGAGCCCGGAAAGGATAAGCCTTTCTTCGGGCTTAACGGCCGCGGGTCTGTTGATCTCAAGCGAAACCGATCTGCCGACCATGAGCGAAGCAAGCTCAAGTGAATCGGTCTTTGCGGTCTCGAGAATATCCACGCATTTTCCGGCACGAAGCAGTGCCACTCTGTCGGAGATCTCCATAACCTCGGCAAGCTTGTGGGTGATAATGATTATGGACCTGCCGTCATTTCTCATATTTCTCATGATGTCAAACAGCTTGTCCGCTTCCTGGGGCGTGAGTACCGCCGTGGGCTCGTCAAGGATAAGGATGCGTGCACCGCGGTAAAGCGCCTTTATTATTTCAACCGTCTGCTTTTCCGAAACAGACATGTCATAAATCTTTTTGTTGGGGTCGATATCGAAGCCGTAGCGCGAAGCGATCGAACGGATCCGTTCCGCCGCCTCTTTGAGATTATATTTTTTGCCGGCTTCGTTGTATCCGAGTACGATGTTTTCGGCCGCGGTAAACACATCAACAAGCTTAAAATGCTGGTGGATCATTCCGATGCCTGCCGAAAAGGCATCCGTGGGTGACGAGATCACGGTCTCCCTTCCGTCGATAAAGATCCTGCCCTCGTCAGGATAATAGATTCCGGATAGAATATTAACAAGCGTGGTCTTTCCGCTGCCGTTTTCGCCGAGCAGCGCAAGTATCTCGCCCTTCTTAAGCGTTATGTCAATATGATCGTTGGCCATTACGGTGCCGAAGCTCTTTGTTATACCCCTCATTTCAACAGCCGGTTCCGCACTCATCAACAGGCCCCCCTTCAAAATAAAATCGCAATCTATAATATAGCACAAAAAGGCTCTCTTGTCACGGACAAGAGAGCCTTTAGTAATGTAATTCCTATGATCAGTTAAGCTTTGTGATGCCGTCGATATCGCAAAGGAATGTAGGAGCCGAGATGTACTTGGACTCATCGAAATATCCGTCAACGATACCGTTTACAGAATCGGGAACATAATCGCCGTCAGTGTCGATACGGAAGAGTTCAGTAACCTTCTGTCCGCCGACGGTGAACTTGTTTGTATCAAATACATGAAGTGTTCCGTTCTTGATAGCTGTCTCTGCCTTTGTAACTTCATCAGCCGTGCCTGCCGCACACTCGGGTCCGAGCTTTGTGATGCAAACAGCACCTGTCTCATAACCCTCAGACCAGTCAACATCGATCCTCTCACCCTTGATGAACTGATCGAAGCAATGGCTGTAGTATACAGACCAGTCGTTTGTAGCGGATGTAAGAGCTGCATGAGGTGCAACAGCGAGCATGTCGATGTTGTAACCTACCGAATAGACGGGGTTGCCCGCTACATTGGCTGCCTCACAAGCCTGAGGAGCACCTGTTGTGTCGGCATGCTGTCCGATGATGACTGCGCCGTTAGCGATAAGCATCTCGGCTGTAGTCTTCTCAGCAACAAGATCCGACCATGAATTTGTGAACGAAACGTCCATTACGATGTCGGGGTAGATCGACTGCATTCCAAGGAAGAATGATGTATAACCGGAAACAACCTCAGCGAAGGGGAATGCTCCGACATAACCGGTCTTAACCTTGCCATCTGCAGTATAGTTGTTAGCGGAAAGCTTGCCGGCGTCAACGAGTTCCTTGATCTTCATGCCTGCAACCACGCCCGATACATAGCGGCTCTGGTATGTCTGGTTAAATGCGTTTGAAAGGTTTGAAAGACCCGAGCTCTTTGCCGTGTCGCCTGTCATGCAGACAAATTTGATCTCGGGATGCTCTTTTGCAGCCTGCTCAGCATAGTACTGATGGCCGTAAGAGTTGGTGATAACGAGCTTGCAGCCCTGCTCGATACAGGAAATGCACTTGTCGTAGCACTCCTCTTCCTGGGGAACGTTGTAGAACCAAACAAGGTTGTCTTCTACATTGCGCTCTTTGGCTGCTTTCTTGATACCTTCGATATGTGCCTGTGAGTAACCTTCGTTCTCATCACCGATAAGGATGATGCCGATCTTGTCACCTGTTGCCGAGCTTTCACAGCCTGTCATGGCAAATACAAGTGCAAGTACGAGAAGAATTGCTAATACTTTTTTCATGGTTTCCTCCTCTGGGATCTGATACTCCGTAGTTTTTGCGGAGAAAAATAATAAGAACGTCTCCGAAAGACGTTCTCATTTTATTACATGAAATTCATTAAATCAAGTGTCCCAATTGGCTAAATAAATCAAATCACGATATAACTTTTTGTTGATCTTGACCAATTTTAAAGTTCTTCTCTGCTTGCTATGGGTCTGCTGAGTGAAATGCTCAGATTGCCGTTCCTCACACGAAGCTCATCGAGAAATTCTTTTTCGTTCTTTCCCATGCGAAGCACCACATTGTATTGAAGTTCAAAAAGGCTTCCCATGTTTGTCGACTTAACCTTTTCGAGCACGGACTTTGATGTGTATTTATCGAGGATATCATCAAAGATCGTCGTATAATCGAGATTCTCGGGGATGAAGATCCTGAGGATCCTTGTACTGTTCGAAGGTGCGGCAAGTCCCATAAGACTGATCACGATCGTGGCAGCGCCCACAACAAGGATGAGTGCCGCAGCGTATCCGACATATCCCATGGCCATCGCAAGACCCGAAGCCGTTGCGAGGAAGATACTTGTGATCTCACGGGCATTACCGGGAGTGGATCTGAAACGGACAAGCGAGAATGCACCCATTACGGCGATACCTGTTCCGACATTGCCGTTAACGAGCATGATCACGGCCTGGATGATCGCGGGGAGCGCTATAAGCGCAAGGAGCATGTTCTTTGAATATTCATTTTTAAATGTGTGAATAAACGCTATAACAATTCCGAGTCCGAGGGAAATGCATGTGCAGATAACGAATTCACTCGCCGAAACGGTCGAAGTGGATGCTAAAATACTTTCGAACATAAAGATATGTTCCTCCTATCTGGGTGTTTTGTCTTTTGATGCCTTCTTCCTGAGTCTTGCGCTCTTAAGGTCGACAACGGGACCCGAGTTACTGAGGAGCGGCATATGATTTTCGATGATACTCATGTACAGATCGGGGTTCTCTGAATAATATGTCCCGTATTTCGAAATTGAAACGGGCGCGATCCTGAGCTCCGAAAGGATATTTGCCATCCACATGGGCATATACTCGGGGAGTTTGATCTCCATGAGTGTCAGGTCTTCGTCGAGAAGCTGTTCTCCGACAGCGCCCTCGCCGAGTCTGAGCTTTTTACGCCTGCATCTGATGTTCTTATCGAGAGTGAGTCTTATCGATTCGTCCTCAACGCCGAAATACGCGCGTCTGTCATAAGCAAGGTAAACCTGCGGAACAACAGGCGTCGTCTTAAGGAACCAATCGATCTCACGCATGATCTGATTGTCTTTCTTCGGATGAATGCCGTCATAAAGGTACGCCTCGGCCTCCTTAAGTTTAAGACCGACACGACGCTTATATACGACTCCCTTGAATTTCTTCTTAAGCTCAACGAACACCTTGGAATCTTCCGATTCGGGCACGCCGTATGAACGAAGTCTGAGTTTTTCCTTATAGATGGGCTTTTCGATCGAATTCCTGATAAGATCAAAATCGGGAGTATCAAAATAGATATTGCAGATTGTATGGAGGCCGTATTGATCGAGCTGCATCTTGCCTTCCGTACGACGAAGGAACTCACGTTCCTGTTCGGAAGTAAGCAGGTATTTCTTTTCGTAACGCTTAAACACCGTCTCGCTCATCAAAGGCCCTCCTTTCCGCATTTTCTCATAGTTGCGATTTTACAGCGCAAATTTGAAGTACATTTTACGACTATTTGAATTATTTGTAAACATACACGAAGAACCACTCATTATTCTTCCCCGTATGTTCTTGAGTTTGTGGGGGCTTTTTTCTCCGCGTCTGCCCCCACGGGGTCGCGGTCGTTTTGCTCTCCGTCCGCTCACCCAAGACTCTTTACGAGTCTGCTCGTACCGAGTCTGTCGGCTCCCGCGTTTATGAGATCTTCAGCATCGTCGAATCCTTTGATCCCGCCTGCCGCTTTGATCTTAACGCTATCCGGAAGATTTTCCCTGAAAAGGCGGACATCCGAAACTGTCGCTCCGCCCGTACCAAAACCGGTGGAGGTCTTGATAAAGTCGGCGCCCGCTGCCGCGCAACATCCGCAAAGTTCTACCTTCTCTTTATCGGTAAGATAGCATGTTTCGATAATAACCTTAAGAAGTTTTCCGTTGCATGCCTTCTTGATCTGCCTGATCTCCTCCGTTACATCCTCAAAGCGTCCTTCCTTTACCATTCCGAGATTGACAACCATGTCGATCTCATCGGCACCTTCCGAAACCGCGCAAGCCGTTTCGAAAACTTTCACCTCGGTTGTGTTATATCCGTTGGGGAATCCGATGACCGTACAAATGCGCATACGTCCGGCAGCGTACTCGGCAGCCCTCTTCACAAACGAAGGAGCAACGCAAACACTCGCCGTTCCAAAGCGGATCGCACCGTCAATAAGGGCGGCGATGTCGGGCCATGTAGCTGTCTGCTTGAGTTCCGTGTGGTCTACACGCGAAAGAACGAATTGTTTTTCCATAATGATCTACTCTCCTAATCCGGCGTCTCGGGGGTATGATTATTGATTACGGCGTCCCCCTGCCCTAATGTCTCCCCGTCATATCTTATCAGGCGTAAATCCCATCGGGAAAAGCTCGCGAAGCGAATACACCCAATACTCGTCCTCGCTCCTGGCGAGGATGATAAAGAAACTATCGGGATCGCAGAACTCCGCCATTACCTGTCTGCATACTCCGCACGGAGGGCAATAATCGGTGATCTTTCCGTCCTTGCCGCCGACGATCGCGATGGCGTCGAATTCCCTGTCGCCTTCGCTGACAGCCTTAAAGAACGCGGTCCTTTCGGCGCAATTGCTCGGTCCGAATGCGACATTCTCGATGTTGCAACCCGTGTAGATCTTCTTGTTTCTGGCCATAAGCGCCGCTCCGACCTTAAAATTCGAATAAGGCGCATATGAAAATTTAAGCATCTCGGTCGCTTTTTTGATCAGTTCCCTGCAAACAAGGTCACTGAGTCTGTCGACCGATGGTGTTGTTCCTTTGAGGGGTGCCGGTTCTGTTCCTCGTGTTTGAACAGGAAGCCGCATCTCGTTTACTTCAGATCTGTTACCGTCATTTCCCATGATGATGCCTCCTAATATTTTATTCTACCGTTTCGACCGGTTTATGATCTTCGATATCTTCCTTCTCTCTTCTCTTCTTAACGCGAAGGATGAGCTTGTTGAATATGGCCTCGATTATCGCGGCTGCTATAAGGTAAAGCACGATGCAGAAGAAGATCGAGAAAAAAGGATACATGTTCCTGTGTCCGATCGTGCTCATCACATTGGTCAGTTCTCCGACTCCGATATAGCCGGCAAGTGAAGAAAACTGGAGTAGAAGGACCGTAAGTCTCTTGATCTCAAAAAGAGAATTCTCTATGGCTTCGGGAATTACCGCCGTGAAATGCGAATGACTGAGGCTCTTTTTGATATTCTCCGAAAAGCCTTCCATCTCTCGTTTTGCGCTTCGCGTGAGGATCTCGGAATAACTGCCCGCGCCGTAAAGACCGATACCGAGCGCTGCCGCAGCAATCGCCGGAACATTGAATCCGACAACGGGCACATAATAGAGAAGCCAGATCAGAAGAACCACAGGACAGCTTCTGAGTATGAAACAAAGCGCCCGTCCGATCCCCGATAAAAGCTTCTTTTCATAGCATGTCAGATAACTCACCAACATGCCGAGGATCATGGCTATGATCCATGCCGCAACGGTTATGATCCCTGTGACGATGATCGCTTTGATTATGCGGAAATAAGCTCCTCCCGAAATGAGATTTGAATAAACCGCGTCGGTTATTCCCAAAAGAGCATACATAAATCCGTCCTCCTGTCGCCTTAAAATTTCTCGTTAAAAGCGGTCTGACCCGCAAGTATCATTCCACCGGTTCGCCTGTCCCCAGTTCATCAGTTACCGGTTCCCTGACGAGGAACTTGTAATTGTACATCTCGAGGTATCCGATGGATGTCAGGAATTTCTTTTGTTCCTGTGTCGTGTTTCCGGAAGCCGCTCCGGTGAGCAATGCGTCGACCCTTCCCGACATAAGCTGTGTGAAAGCCGTGTCGGTATCAAGGATCTCAATGTTTATGTCCGTGCAGAGCTCGCATGCGAGTTCATCAAGGAACGCCACGCAGAATCCGCACGGTCTGCCGTATTCGTCTATGTAATCGAGCGGAGGCGTTGCTCCCGTAATGCCTATGTTGATCGAGCCGCTTATTTCATTGTTCGACCTGAATCTGTCTCCCCTGCTCCACATGTCTTCTTCATAGAATTTGCCGATCTCGGAGGCTTTTGTGACATAGTCGTTCACAAGATTCCGGACCGTGCCGTCTTTAATTATCTCTGTCAGGCCGGTGTCGAGTTTTTCTTTAAGCAGCTTGTTTTCAGGCGTGTCCGCCATCGCAAACGCAAATGAGAACCTCGGCGCAGCAAGATTGGCCGTTGCGGACATGTCTTTGCTGTCAAGGATCTTAAGTCCGTACTTTTTCGAAGCATATCCGGCCGTAACGTCGCATGCCCAGATACCGTCGACTTCGCCTTCCCTGAGACCTTCTACCGCATCTTCGAACGAGTCGTATTCTCTGTAGGCGGAAACATCACGTCCCAAAAGACTTTGAAAATATATTTTTGAAGCTTCGGCGCCCATGTAGGACTTAACCCCTCCGATCTTTGCCCCCGCAAGATCGTCGGCGCATGTTACGTTCCGTAATTCTTTTGAAACGCCTTTTGCCGGCCAAAGGATCGCGCTTAACGCAGTGAGTACGATCATTATGACCACGGCACCGAGCTTGTACCACTTTCTTTTCATTATACTTCCCCTTCCGAAACGCCCTCTGTCGCTTACGTTCATGTCCGAAACATCGTCACGTTTTGCTTCTTGCCGAACGTCTTTATCGCTTTCATTCAGCCTCTTTCCGGACGTCTTTATCGCTTTCATTCGGCCTCTTGCCAAACATCTTTATTGCTTTCATTCGGCCTCTTGCCGGACGTCTTTATCGCTTTCATTCGGTCTCTGAGCGCCTGTATCACTTCAGGCGGGCGCCGTAGATCTTCTCGCCTCTGGTTGCGATGACGAGTCTGTCGGCGTACATGACGGGTGTGGCTTCGATCGCCGACCCGAAGTTGATACGGTTTAATATCTTGCCGTCACGTCCGTCTACGAGCAGGAGATCGCCGTTCTGGCAACCCTGCACCACAAGCGGTTTTCCGTCTCTGTCGTATGTAAGGATCGTCGAACTCCATGAATACATGTCGAGCGTGATCCTCCACTCCTCATGTCCCGTAGCTTTGTCGAGGGCAACAAGATATCCCTCCTCAAGATTGGGCGTCTTTGAGATCGAATAGATCACAAAATTGTCGATCATGCCTTTTCCGATCGCGCCGGTCGAAAGAACTCCGCCGGCATAACCCTTAACGGTATGAACCTCGTAACCCTTCTTCCAGACGATCTGTCCGGTGATGGCATTGAGCTTGTAGACAGCGGCTTCTCCGATGCTGTTTTCGTCATAACCGTATTTCAGGGTCGTTCCGATGTATATAAACTTTCCGTCGCCCTCGAACGAAAGGATCGGCGAAGAATTGATATCTTCCTTGAGGTCGTTGATCCAGACCATCTTCATCGTATTGAGGTCGATGCAGTAGAACATGCCCGCATTGTCGCCGAGGTACAGATAACCGTTCCATGCACAGGCACTGCATTCACTTCCCCAGACCCTCTTGTTCTCGTCATAGATCTTATCGATCGTAAACGTGTATTTTACGAACTGGGACGGTGAAACCGAGACAGCCGGTCGTCCTTTTGTATATTCGGTGTTGAGCTTCATGGTGTAGAGCACGCCGTTCTCACCGGGATAAATGAGCGTGTCCGTCTCGACGTCGATGACCGGCGAGCTGTCATAGGCGTGCCACTGCCTCGGAGCGAAACTGTCTTCCATTCCTCCCTCGTAAAGGAGTTTTCCGTCGATCAGACTGTATATGTAGAAGCGCTGCGACACATTCTCTCCGAACGGACCGGTCTGCGCGTCACCGCAACCGCAGAAAAGCAGCGGTGTGCCGTCGGGGTAGATCGTGGCCGTTCCTTTAAATGTCATTCCGACGTTTATGGCGGGGCGTGTCTCTTCCCCTGTATCAAGATCGAGGAAATGGATCTTGCCGTCCATTCCGGGATATATGATCTCGACAAGCCCTGTCTTTTTTTTGGCGTCGTCATACAGATTCATGGTCTCGCGCACACTGTCATCCCATTGTGCGAGGAGCGGCTGTCCCGTCCATCCGTTGCCCGACCAGTAATCCGAGCCGTTGTTCTTCAAAAGCTTTCCGGTCTCGTATTCCCACGATTTTTCAAAAGCTTTTTCTTCCGCGCTCACGGCGCCGACGCTCGATGCGTCTCTCCTGTAATTTCCCCTGAAAGTAAAGAATCCGCTTATGGGGGCGTCCGCATTTTTTTCCGTGTTAAAACTTATCGTTTCTTTTCTGACAAAGTCGGCTGTTTCGAAGTCGTTATACTCGACCCTTTCCTGAACCCTGTGCTTTGCGGGATCGGTATCGTCAACGCAGCGTGCAACCTCTTCGTCGGCTCCCTCGGCCGCCGTTGTATCCGACTCGTATCTTAAACTGCCCGCAGTCTTGTTGAAATAATTGTGAAGGTATTTGAGCGAGCCGTATTTGACCATGAATTTAAAGGCAAAAAACCCGAGTACCAGGGAGCAGATCACCACAAACGAAACAACCGCGCATATGATCCTCTTTCCCTTTTTTCCGAGCCTGCGTTTGTTCTTTTCGACAAATTCTTCATAAGTCATGGCCTTCGGACCGGACGCTTCTTCACCCGTCTCGTCCTTAAACTCTTTTCTCGGGGCTCCGGTAAAAAGTCTTATGACAGCACTCAAAAGGCTCTCGCCCTTTTCTTTTACTACTTCTTCTTTTTGTTCGTTTTTGACAGAAACCGTGATCGATTCGGTAACTACGGGCTCCTGCACAACCGGGACATCATCGTCGTCCTTCGGGCGGGCCGAATCGTACATGTATTTTCTCTCATAGGTTTTGGGCTTATCGACCGAAACGGCTTCACGGGGATTTCCGAAAATATCATGAGTCGGCTTTTCGCTTTTCTCGACTTCTTCCTGAACATAACGATCGTATTTCTTGGATTTAAGACGTAAAGTATCAGCCTCCGAAGTCTTACTGCCGGCGGGATTTGATTTCTGCTGTTCGATTTCCTTTCGGAGGGCCTTCCAGGGATTGAGCTCTTGTTCAACCCTCTCTTCGACAAGGTTGTTCATGCGCTCCTGTTTACCCTGAGCTACCTTCTTCTTGTTTCTGGACCTGTTCTTAGCCATTACTCGTACCTTTTATATAATCATGTTTTAATTTTTCTGTCCCCCAGGAGCAGAGGCTTTAATTCTCTTATATGTCCCACTCCGATAACCTTTATCTTGTGAGGTCCGATATCCTTTACATTGACCTGCGGCATGATCACGCAGTCATAGGCGAGATTCTGCGCTTCCATAACACGCTGCGATGCCCTGCTCACACCGCGGATTTCTCCGGTAAGACCGACTTCCCCGAAGATGACCGTTTTCTCGGCAGGTGCTTTGTCCGTAGCGCTCGAAAGCAGCGCCATGACTACAGCCAAATCAAGAGCAGGCTCGTTGATCTTCATGCCGCCCGTGACGTTGACATAGGCGTCACTGCCCGAAAGCTGCACTCCCATACGCTTTTCGATCACGGCAAGCAGCAGATTCACTCTGTTTACGTCGATTCCGAGACATGTTCTCCTCGGCATCGCAAAACTCGTTCTGCTCACTAGGGCCTGTACTTCGGCAAGTATCGGTCTCGTGCCTTCTATCGATGCCGCGATGACCGAACCGGGTTCTCCGACAGGTCTTCCCTCAAGCATGTGTTCCGAAGGATTGCGTACCTCCCTGAGTCCGTCGCCTTCCATCTCGAACACTCCCACCTCATTTGTGGAACCGAATCTGTTCTTTACCGCCCTTAGGATCCTGTAGGGCGAAGAGGCGTCTCCTTCGAAATAGAGCACCGTGTCCACCATATGCTCGAGCATACGCGGACCCGCAACCGTACCTTCCTTCGTCACATGACCGACTATGAACACGGTAACAGGCATGCTCTTGGCCATCCTCATGAGCGCGCCCGTGGTTTCCCTTACCTGACTGATACTTCCCGGCGACGACGAGATGTCCTCTCTGTAGACGGTCTGTATCGAATCTATCACTATGATGTCCGGCTTGTCCCGGTTCACGGTTTCTTCTATGGCATCAAGACTTGTTTCGGCAAGGAAGAGCACGTCGTCATCGGCCACTCCGAGTCTTTCCGCTCTCATGCCGATCTGTCTGAGGCTTTCCTCTCCGGAAATATAAAGTAGATTTAATTTCTTCCTTGCGAGCATCGCGCACGCTTCAAGCAGCAATGTGGACTTTCCTATTCCGGGGTCTCCTCCGACAAGTACGAGCGATCCTTTTACGATCCCTCCGCCGAGGACTCTGTCGAACTCTTCGATCCCCGTTTTCACGCGTTCTTCGTCTCCGCGCTCGATCCCCGAGAGCTTTACGGGTGCACTTGCATGTGCCGTATCCGACTTGCCTCTCGCGGCTCTCTGCTTTCCCTGAACTCCCGAAGCAGCCGGAGCCTCTTCAAAACTGTCCCAGGCCTTACAAGCGGGACATTGCCCCATCCACTTGGGAAATTCGTTTCCGCATTCCTTACAGAAGAACACAGTCTTGTCCTTGGCCATAAACCATCCCCCGAAATTGATAAAAAAGGTGCCGATCCGGACGTTGCCGTCTTCGGATAGCACCTGAACTGTTTCCACAAGGCATCAAACGCTCTCGATCTTTACAGCCGTAGCGGTGTCCTCTTTGGCCTCAACACTGAAAACAAGCTTTCCTCCGAGGTTGGTCTTCATACGACCTGCGCTCACGGAATCGATAAACACTTCGTATTCCTTATCAGGCTCGAGCTCAAGAGTGATCTGGGCATCTTCTTTGCCTGTCACGCTGAACGATGTGACATTGCCGTCTGTCTTAAAATTGAATACGGATGTTCCGGGAACGGACTCATAAACGAAAAGTCCGTTCTTCTCGAGTTTTGTGATCTCGTAGAATGTCTTTACTTTATACAGATCGCCTTCATGGGCAAAGTCCGAAACTTTTGATTTCTCAGGAAGTGTAAAATTACCGAAGCTGAGTGTCCCGTCCTTTTCTTTTGCGATAAGCGATTCTACTGTTTTCATCAGATTCCTCCTCTTTAGAAGCGGTAAAAAATTTTCTGTTTAAATCGATTAATAGTTTATCATATGGACATTAAAACGTCAAAGAGAAGAAAACTTAACGTTTCTTAAATATTGTCCTTTTTTTGTTCTGATCGTAGCATACGAGAAGCGAGCTTCCTTTTGCCACCGTTCCGTCAAGGATCTTCTCCGCGAGCATGTCTTCAAGCTCGGTCTGGATTGCGCGTCTTAACGGTCTTGCTCCGTATTTTTCGTCGAATCCCTTCTCGGCTATGAATTCCGTAAAGGTCTTGTCGATCTTTATCTTGATCTGCATCTCCTCGAGTGCTCTCTTGGCAACCGCTCCCGCCATGATCCCGACGATCTCCTTGATCTCTTCCTTGCTGAGTGCATGGAATACGATGGTCTCGTCGATCCTGTTGAGGAATTCGGGCTTAAAGAGCTTGCGGACCTCATCCATAACGCCTTCCTGCATCTTTTTGTAGTCGGCTTCGGAATCGGCATCGGAAGCAAATCCGAGTGTCTTGGGCGATATGATCCTTTGGGCACCCGCATTTGATGTCATGATGATGACGCTGTTCTTAAAGCTTATCTTACGTCCCTGCGCATCGGTCACGTGACCGTCATCAAGTACCTGAAGAAGGAGGTTGAATACATCGGGGTGAGCCTTTTCGATCTCGTCGAAGAGGACAACGCTGTAGGGATGTCTTCTGATCTTCTCGCTGAGCTGACCGCCTTCATCATATCCGACATATCCGGGAGGCGAACCGATCATCTTCGATACGCTGTGCTTTTCCATATATTCGGACATGTCAACTCTTATCATGGCGTCTTCCGTTCCGAACAATGCTTCGGCAAGCGCCTTTGAAAGCTCGGTTTTTCCGACGCCCGTAGGTCCGAGGAAAAGGAACGATCCGATCGGACGGTTCGGGTCTTTAAGGCCGACCCTTCCTCTTCTGATGGCCTTCGAAAGTGCCGTTACGGCCTCCTGCTGACCGATAACACGCTTATGGAGGATCTCTTCGAGCTTCATGAGCTTTTCGCTCTCTTCCTCCTCAAGCTTCTTTACGGGGATCTTTGTCCATCCCGCCACAACCTCGGCGACTTCCGAGAATGTTACTTCAAGAGTATTGTCCCTGCGAAGGGCTTCCTGCTCTTCCTCAAGCTTCTGCTTCTCACGGCGAAGTCTGTTCTGCTTTCTCTTAACGGCCGCTGCCTCTTCAAACGCTTCGTTGACGATGGCATTTTCTTTTTCCTCATCGAGCGCCCTGAGCTTCTCGTCGATCTTCCTGATCTTGGGAGCGGTGCCGTAAGCCGAGAGCGCAAGTCTCGATGACGCCTCGTCCATAAGGTCGATCGCTTTGTCGGGAAGGAAACGATCCGAGATATATCTGTTCGAAAGCTTTACGCAAGCCTCGATAGCTTCGTCCGTTATAGTCACGTGGTGATGATCTTCATATGCCTTTCTGATACCCTTCAGTATAAGGATCGAATCCTCGGGTGAAGGCTCTTCAACGGTAACGGGCTGGAATCTTCTCTCGAGCGCGGGATCCTTTTCGATGTGCTTTCTGTATTCGTCAAGGGTCGTAGCGCCGATAAGCTGAAGCTCTCCGCGCGAAAGCGAAGGCTTGAGGATGTTTGACGCATCGAGTGCGCCTTCCGCTCCGCCCGCTCCGATGATCGTATGCAATTCGTCAAGGAAAAGGATAACGTTTCCGGCGTTTATGACCTCAGCGATAACGCGCTTTATCCTCTCCTCGAATTCTCCCCTGTATTTAGAACCCGCTACCATACCCGAAAGATCGAGCGTTACGAGCCTGTGTCCCTTGATCGTATCGGGAACGTCCCCGTTTGTTATCCTTTGGGCAAGTCCTTCAACTATGGAAGTCTTTCCGACTCCGGGCTCACCTACAAGGCAGGGGTTGTTCTTGGTACGTCTCGAAAGGATCTGGATAACTCTTTCGATCTCGGTCGCTCTGCCGATAACGGGGTCGAGTTTACGCTCCGACGCAAGTTTTGTGAGATCCCTGCTGTACTGATCGAGCGTGGGCGTTGCCGAAAGGTTTCTGCCCTGCGAAGCCTTCATTTGGTTCTTTGCTTTATGAACGTCGACACCCATGGCCGTCAAAAGGTCGATATAGATCTTCTGTATGTTCACTCCGACCGTATTGAGAAGTCTTACGGCGATACAATCGCTCTCGCGCAGAAGTCCGATGAGCATATGCTCCGTTCCCACTCTTGCAGCGCGCATGCTTGCGGCTTCCGCAAAAGCATTGTCGAGAACCTTGCGTGCGCGGGGAGTGAGCTTTTCGGCCTCCGCGTAGCTGACTCCCGACTTGGGAGTGATGAGCTGGTTTATGAGTTCGATGATCTTTTCCTCATCGACAAGATTCTCCTCAAGAACTCTGCCCGCAACTCCGCCCGAACGTAAAAGGCCGATAAGCAGATGCTCGGTGCCGATCCCTCCGTGTCCGAACGTTGCGGCAGCCTGTGTTGCCTGATTGAGCGCGAGTCGCGCATGATCGGTAAATTTGTATTCCATAGCTTAATCCTCTTTTTCGGTTATTATCTTTGGAAGTTTCTTTCTGATGTATGCAGCCCTTATGCTGTCGATGCTGAGCTCTCTGTCAACACCGGGGTTGGTGCAGAGTAACATGGCGGGCTGTATCTCAAGCATGAGCCGGTGGATATCAAAGCTTAAGTCCGCAGGCTCGATGATGCCCAAAAATCTTCCGAGCTCTATCTGTGCCAAAAGCGTCATCGCATCCTTAAGTTCAAGCGTTCTCGCATACTTGAGCACTCCGTACGAACGGAACACCTTGTCCTCGACCTCGGCGCGGTTTCTTTCGTACCACTCGCGTCTGAGCTTTTTCTCGAGGTCCGTGATCTGTCCCACAACGAGCTCAAGGCTCTCGAATATATCGGATTCCGAAAGGCCGATGGTCTTCCGGTTGCAGACCCTGTGCAGATATCCCGGGCTCTTGACACCGTCTCCGTACACGCCCTTGAGCATAAGCCCGAACCTTGCGATCTCGGTTTCGATCGCTGCGAGCTTACCGCTTATGGTGATGGCGGGAAGGAACAAAAGATACGAGGCCTTAAGACCCGTTCCCACATCGGCGAGACTGCTTGTGAGATAGCCGTATTTTTCTCCGTATGCGTATTCAAATCTCGAATCGATCATGTCATCGACCCTGTTGGCAAGCGTTGCGATCTTCTTCATGTTTCCGCCGACGGTTATGGCGGCGATCCTGATATGATCGCGTCCGTTGATCATGATGCTCACGGATTCGTCCTCGGAGAGGATCAGACCGGTTGCCTGCTCTTTCGAGTAGAGATCAGGGCTTATCGCATGAGATTCGAGGAGTACTTCCTTTTCTGCCGGTGTGAGCTTATTTACATCGCAGGAATAATAAGGCTTGTTTTCTCTTCCCTCGATCTCTTTTCTGAATGTCCTGACCTTGTCCACAAGCTTTTGGGCATCGGCGTCGGAAAGCATCCTTCCGAAATTGTATCCCGTGAGGTTTCTGGCGAGCCTTACACGGCTCGAAACGATCACATCATCATGGTCATTTCTTTCCATGTACCACTTTGTTATCTTTTTTTTCATTTTCGAGTTCCTTTATCTTGTCGCGAAGCTTGGCTGCGAGCATGTAATCTTCTTTTTCAACGGCATCCTGTAACTGAAGCTTTAACAGTTCGACACTCGACGATCTCTTCTTTGCCGAGCCCTTTGTTCCGATGCCTTTCGACGAGGGTCCCTTTTTCGGCTTTGCGGCGAAATCGCCGGGCTTGTCCGGATCAAAGACATGTGCGTTGGAAGGGATCTTGCCGACATGCGATGTACCGGGCTGAACGGCTTTTAACTGCCTCTCGATGACCATGGAGAACGTTCCGTAGCAGTCGGGACACCCGAGAAGCCTTTCCTTCATGAACGACGAAAATGTCATCCCGCATGTCGGGCACACGGCTTCTTCGTGCTCGTTCGGAGTCCTGCTTTCGATGTACCTTTCCATATAGCTCGAGAGTATACCGGAAAGGATACTTCCCATAGGGACATCGCTTTTGTTCATCTTTCCCTGTCCCTCGCGGTTCATCTTTGCGGCGCACACATCGCAAAAGCACCTTTGGGTCTTTTCCCCGTTGATCACTTCCGTGTATATGATCGTCGCTTTATTCTTATGGCAAATGTCACATATCATTCTTTTTACCCCTTGTAGCCCGTTTTCTTGTTCCGCCGGTTCCCCGTTTACCCGAAGTGCCTCTGTTTCTGAAGATGAGTCTGATGACTATGATGAGCAACAGCATGCATACTCCGGAAAGTACCGCGATCACCGTTGTGAGAGTGCTGATCGATTTCTCGTATGCCTCGGGATCAGGCAGCTTCTCATCGGTCACTTCTTTTTCAGCGCCGGTCTCCGCGGGAGCACCGCCCGATGTAAGGCCGTATCTCTGGATCGTTTTTTCTATCCTGTCATAAACGTAAAGACCGGGTTCACTGCCTTCCTTGCAAAGGATGAGCAGCAGGTATTCGGGAGTCCCATCCGGTACGGGAGAAAACGCGGTTATCGTATATCCGCTTATAAGGATCGACGTTTTGTAATAGCCGTCGGGAACCTTTACTGTACCCTCCGTCTCCATCATTTGGTATTGCGTATCGGCAACGAGTATGATCTTGTCGTCCTTTTGGGTAACATAGAAGGCCTGAGCGTGCCCCGTGTCTGCCGTGGGCTCTGCCTTCGGTTCATCATCTTTCTCCGCTCCGTCTTCTTCAGCCGCGGCGTTTTCTTCCTCCGAAGCCTCGTCCCTGATGCAGTAAATAACATATTTGATCTCGGTTCCGTCGGGTGCCGATACAACGACCGTGATACGGTTGTTGCCGACCTTGAGATCGTCCGCGCCCTCAACTCTGACCGATGCGACGGGATCGTTCGCTATTGCGGAAACCGCAAGCTTTGTTACGCTGTTTTCTACATGAACCGTATAATCTTTGATCTGCGGATCGAACGAGGGGGACAGAACCGCGCTTCCTACTTTGAGTTCCGCAAGAGTCGCGTCCGATGATGCCGTCGTTCCCGCAAAGACCGAAAGAGTGAGGGGCTGTGACGAAACGGACATCGGCATATCCTCATCCGCATCATAGATCTCGGGATTGTTTCCTAACGAGAATTTTCCGTCTCCCATCCCTGCGGCCTGGAAATACAGCAGATAGTCTCTCTTTGTACTGTATGTCGATGTGCCGGAATCACTGATCTTTAAGACGCCTTCGCCTCCGAACACACAATCGGGTCCGGTGACATATTCAAAAACGTTGCTGTTGTATGATATATAAAGTTCCACCGCACCGAGCTCGACATCCGCACTCAGCGAGAGCCTGAGCTTCAACATGTCCTCAACCCTGATATTGGTATCGGGCGATACTTTTTCAAACGAAGCCGATACACTGGCGGCCTGCGCCTGCTTTGACGGCAGCATCGACACCATCGCGGCCGCCAATATCATAACGGCTGCCAGAGCCTTCACCTTTTTCATCCCTGCATTTCCCCTTACATGTAAATTCTTATTTATTCGCCGGTGCGCTCCCCAACGTGGATCTCACATTCACCGGCTTCTCTTTTATTCGCCTGTTGTTGCGCTTTTTCCGGCGGTCGTTTTCCGTCTTATGTCGTACCGTCCCCCCGTAGTTGCGCCATCACTCAGTATTTGTGCCGTCACCTGTGACAGTACTGTCCCCGTTTGTCGTGCCGTCTCCCGGATTTGTGCCGTCACTCCGTAGTTATGCCGTCACCTGTGACAGTACTGTCCCCGTTTGCTGTGCCGTCTCCCGAAATTGTACCGTCACCAGAAGTTGCGCCGTCACCTGCGGCAGCGCCGTCTCCCGTAGTTGTACCGTCACCCGATGCTGCGCCGTCTCCCGAAATTGTACCGTCACCAGAAGTTGCGCCGTCACCGGCGGCTGTGCCGTCTCCCGTAGTTGTACCGTCACCCGATGCTGCGCCGTCACCTGCGGCAGCGCCGTCTCCCGTAGTTGTACCGTCACCGGCGTTTACTCCGTCGTCCGGGGTCGAACCGTTTCCGTCAGGGGTTCCCTCGCCCGAATCTGCACCGTCCGTGTTTGTTTCGTCGGGGTTCTTATTTTCCTTATCCTTCTTTTTGCCGCTCTCACGGTAAATGTTTATCACAAATTCCTTGATATCGCCGTTCTGTGCCTGTACCGATACGACGATCCTGTTCATTCCGTCGGAAAGGGTCGCTTTCTTGTCGCTTATGACTTTTGCGAGTGAACTTACGGGTGTTGCCGAGATCTTGATCTCGTCAACATCACCTTCAACAACGATCGAATACTCTTCATCCGACGAGTTGTTGAGCGTGGGAGTAAGTGAAAGCTTGTTGCCGTCCTGATCGGACAATTTCAAAGTCTTGAGCCAGTTGTTCGGATTGTCCTTATGAGCGGGATAAGGTGCCGCTGTCTCGGGCATATCGAGATAAACGGGGATATAAAATACGATAGGTGTCCCCGCAGGATCCTCATAAGCGGTAAAGACTCTTTTCCCTTCAGCCCACGGTGCTTCCACGTTTGCCATATATTGATGCATATATGTGCTTGTGGAGGTGGTATTGAACTTTTGAAGGTAGATCGTGTTCTGTCCGCGGTTTATGTAATTGCTGCCGATATAGAACGCGCCGCCGATAATGGAACGAAGCTGGTTGTTCCAGGGGATCAGACAGTTGATGTTGGTCTGATTGTTTGCAGATCCGTCACGGGCAAACTTAAGACCGTTCTTGATCGCTCCGCCCGGCTCGGTGCTGTGATAAGCGCCGATGTTGTAATAATTGTAAAGGCCTTCATATCCCTTTACGGTACCTGTAACGCTGTTACTCATGTTCGTTGCGCCGAGCGTGACTTCCTGCTTGACGCGGGAAGCGAGATGGAGCGGGCTCACGCCGGAATACTCGGCAGCCATAAGGAACGTATCGGTGAAAGAGATCGTTCTTTTATAGCCTTCGGGATCGACATATTTGTATTCCGTACCGTTCATCGCGGTGTTCTTTAAAATGCCGTTCACGGCGTCGGCTCCCTGCGTTAGAGGTGAATATGCAAGAAGCTCAAACTGGAAGATCGTGTCCTGCGCAAGGAAGTTGCGCGGGTCCATATAATACTCAATCGCATCGCGCGAAGCCGTAACCCAGGTAGAACCGTCAAAGACTACAAAAGTGTCTGTTTTGTAGCTGTAGGCTCCGGGGTCAAGTGACTTCCACTCGATGCTCTTGGAATTGGGTATGAGATTTTTCCCGACTATCGATTCGTTGTCGATGGCGTCCTTCCACGTAAGTCCGGTGTGAAAGGCCTTAAATTCCCAAAGAGGATATTGCTCGTGAAGAGCTCTTAAGGGCTCCTTATAGCTTTCCGGGAAGCCTTCGGCCGCAAGCTTCGCTTCAAAGCTGCCGCCCGTGAGACCGATGAGTGCCTCTTCATCCTCTTTGCTCATGAGCTTGAGCGAAGGGTCGGGAGCCACATGCTCTTTTGAAATATATCCTCTGTACTCTTTACCGCCGTACATGACACGCACGTTGCACCAAAGCGTATCGCCTTCGAGGACTGTATCGAGAACCTCGAGCGAATCACCCGTATAGATCATGACCGGATTGTCTTTGCCGTCCCTGATGACGGGGGTTGCCCATGCGGGAGACTCATGCATCATGAGCGCCGGTGCATTGACAGCAACGGCATTTGCTCCCTCAAACGCATATACTATCCTGACTTCTGTCCCGTCGAGCTCCTCTACCTTGCTCACTTCCTCGATAGGAACGATGAAACGTACCGAATACTTGGGCACGACACTCGAGAAATTAAGGTCTGTCGTAAGGATGAATCCCGAATAGACATTTTCGTTTACGGTATATGTGACTTCAAAGTACTTCCTGCCCGAAGCATCCGTCTTTTCGCCGATGATCGTTACCGCCTCGTTCTTCGCGATCTTAAGCTTCTTTTTCTTTATGTTCTTAACGACCGTCTTTTTGTCGGGGTTTACCTTGAGTGTCTGTTTGTCGTATTTGGTTACCGCCGTGATACCGCCCGTGTAATCGAGCTCAAGATAGTCTTCAACGACATACCCGACCTTAAACGAACCCTCCTCCGGCACAACGATCCTGTACCAGTGTGTCTTGGTGGGATTATCGGAATCCTTGTTTGTCGTGACGGTGACGGAATTGATGACCGTGACCACATCTCCTTTGCTGAGGACGCACATGATATCGCTGCTCTTTTTTGAGAGCTTTCTGACATTGAGCTTCGATGCCGTAACGGTTCCCGAAATATTAAATTTTGAATTAATTATTCTCTCGACTTCTATGTAACCCTCGGGGATTACTTTCTCGGGCTCTTTTCCGCCCTTCTCTTCTTTATCGTCTTTTTTGTCTTTGTCGTCTTTTTTGTCTTTGTCGTCCTTTTTGTCTTTGTCGTCCTTTTCGCTCTTGCCGTTATTCCCCGACGTATCGCTTCCCTTACCGTCGTCTTCGGATTTTTTGCCGTCCGTACCCGAAGGCACCACAAGATAGCTCTCAAGCTGGGCATCCGACAACTCTGCGACATAAGCGTCATCCGGAACGGCGATATAGCTTCCGTTAACGAAACCGTTATATTTGTTGCCGTCCTCCGTATAGGTGATGTAATACCAGCCGTCATAAACGGCATGAACCGTGACCGTGCTGTCCTTCTTGAGGATAAGGGTCGATGCGCCGTAATCAACCTTTCCGTACGAAGTCGAAGGACCTCTTCTGACATTGAGCTCCATCGCGGTGACCGTGGCGGTAACGAGTGTTTCGTCAACGGGCTCCTCGTCAACCTTGATATATGATGACATCGAATACCCTTCAACGATATCACCGTCGACAACTGCACGGATATGATACCATTCTCCCGAAACCGCGATAACCGTGATCTCCTGGTCTTTCTTAAGAAGGACCTGATTACCGCCGTTATAGAGGATATTGTCACTGCCCGTCATATCGGGCGTCGTGCGCACACGAAGCTCGGATGCCGTAACGACACCTTTAACGCCCGCAGCCGATACATCGGTATCGAGAAAAGGAGTGCAGACAACGACCGCGAGGGCGATCGCGCCCGCAGCAATAAACCGACACACCTTTCTTCCAATCATCTTCATGCAACCATACCTCTGATATATAAGATCAAATAAACGAGAGTCGCCGCCGAATTTATCACGATCCCGGCAAACGCGTCGTTTGTATATATGTCTCTTTCCTTAAGCGAAAGCACACTCATAACTATTCCGAGTACCGACATGGCAAAAAAGCCGAAACCGATGATCCCGATCACTTCACTGCCGCCGTCCAGTATCGCGCTTATGACCGCAAGTACCGGGATCGCGACAAGACAGGCAATGCCCGTGACAAGAAATGTAACGGCCCTGTGAGAATGATGTCTTCCTCTGAATTTTACCGACTCAATACTCATGATAATTATGTTTCCTTTGTTAAAAGTATAATAGAACAAACACCTGACATCAATACTTAAAGAGCTAAGCTTTCTTTATCGATGCTTAAAGTTTTATGCCTTCTTTCTCCTTCTGAGCAGATTCAACGCACCGAACAGCAGTACCGCAGCCGGGATGAGCCCGATGTAAAGTACTCCGATCAGCGTACTCTCCTGCGCCGTAACCGCAAGTGTAGCGTTTTCCACATTTTTGACGGGTGCGAGAACGGGACTTTGATACGGTGTCAATTCCCTCACTGCGGACACGGTGAGTCTTTCGTTTGCGTACGGTCCGCTCCAGAGGAGCATGTCGGCTGCCATGTACGGTGTCGAAAAAACTATCATCTCGCTGTAGGAGTCCGAATAATCTTCGCGCGATGCTATTCCGATGTAGAACGGTCCCGAGACTTCCTCTCTTTCTTCTTCGCCTTCGTTAAAGCTCGTGATCAAAGCTTCCTCCGTTGTCGTCAGGATCGGCGTGACCGTCAATGCATCGCTCAGATTGCTTCTGATAAAGAGCGGTGACGCATACGGACACAGGATCATGCTTCCTTTTCTGATGTCTTCCGTGATCGCGCAGGGCAAAACATCGGGCAAAAGCTCTAATTTGTCACCTGACAGGTAATGACCGGAATCGTTTTCCTCTATCACATATCCCGCATCACTGTCGATGCCGTAGTGACGCATAAGGGATTCGATATTCGGGAGCGACCCGACGGATGAATCGATAAATATCATGATCTTACCGCCGCGCAGCAGATATTCGAGTATCGTATCGTATTCGCTTTCAGCGATATCCGAAGCGGGCGCATATATGACAAGCGTATCACATCCGACAAGATCACCGCCCGTAACGAGGGAAACAAAATCGTGATCGATGCCCTCACGGTCAAGGACGGCAACAAAACCGGATGAAAGTTGTTCCTCGCCGTGACCCGTAAGAAGTTTTACGAGCGGTCTTGAGGAACCTTCAACATATGAAAGCGCCGAAAGGATCCTTCCTTCGAAATCAACGCCCGTGATCTTGTAAGCCATTGATTCGGGATCGAGCTGCGATATGATCATGTCTCCGATATCCACAAAACGCTCAAGCCCCGTGTCATGATCTTCAACAAGGAATCCGCTTCCGAATTGCGACGAGATGTTCCTGTTCTTTATAAGCGCAAGAGATTCGCCTTCCAAAGCGACAACATATTCAAGATTGTCGCAATTGTCGGTAAACCCTTGCATGATATCACTGAAGACCTTCTCCTCTTCATTTTCGCCGGTGATATAGGTGATCGTCACGTTGTCGCCAAATCCTTTGAGGTATTCTACAGTTGTATCCTCGAGAGAATAAAGGCCTCCGGCGGTCAGATCGACGTGAATGTCAAGCGCTCCCACCAAAAGATTAAGGACAATCATGACCACGATCAAACCGGCGTAGAACCCGCCTGCTTTAAGCTTTTCCCGGCTGTTTGAGTCCTTTTTCGAGCTTGAAAGCGCAAATACGGTCGCAGTTATAAAAATTAAAACAAGAATTAAGAAATATATAATATCTGAAAGTGACGCTCTTCCCGCAAGTCCTTCATGAAGATGGGACAGAGGGGATATTCCGGAGGGCAGTTCCATTCCGTAGCCTCTGAGCATCTCGATAAAGGGATCAAGCAGCGCCACAAACATCATGCACGCAAATGTCACTATACCGGCAACAAGTTCCCCCGAGAACAACGAGGATACGAACATTCCGACCGCAAGCATGGCTGCGGCAAAGAGCGCAAATGCAAGGAGCCCCCAGTATGCCGCACGAAGATTGACTTCTCCGTATAATGACATGACGAACGGATGAAACGATATGAGAACGCATCCCGCAAATATAAGTACCAGTGAGGCACAATATTTTGCTATCACGATCCCCGTTTTTGAAACGGGAGAAGTGAGAAGAAGTCTGTCGGTGCCGAGCCTCTTTTCGTGGGCAAATACTCTCACGCAGATCACCGGCAGGAAAAATATCAGCAACAGACTCGTAGCCTCAAGAGTATACGGATAGTCCGCCGAAGCATATGTGTAATTGTATATGTAGTGGTAAAGTCCCTCGGATATCAGGAAAAACGTGAGGAAGAGATATCCCGAGAAAGAATTAAAGTACGATTTAATTTCTTTAAAGAAGATCGTTCTCATCTGATTCTCCTTTCTCGATCATCTCCGTCTTTATACGGCGTACCCTCTTCTGAGCCTTTTCGAATTCTGCCTCGGATGCCTCGATCATCCCGAGATATACTTCTTCGAGACTCTTCATCGAAGGAGCGAGTCGTTCTATATAGAGACCCTCGTTTGCTATGTTTTCAAAGAGCTGCTTTTTTATATCGGTCTTGTAATCGTTTAAGGAATAAGTACATCCGCCTGTTGCCGTCTTTCCCACAAAGCGCACGTTGCAGAGCGGTTTGAGCGGCGAAAGTACTCTCTCGCATTCCGAAGCTTCCGCGGGGATATCGATCAAAAATCCCGCTTCTTTGAGAAATTTCTTTTCAAAATACTCCTTTGTTCCCGCAGCGATCAACCTTCCGCGGTTGATAACGAGCATATCGTCACATACGGCGCTGATCTGCGAGAGGATATGCGAACTGATCACTATCGTCGTACCCGATTCCTTGAGGTTCTTTAAGACTTTCTTAAATCCCGCCGTTTGTCCCGGATCAAGTCCGTTCGAGGGTTCATCGAGCAAAAGTACTTTCGGCGTTCCGACTATCGCACCCGCGATAGCCACACGCTGCTTTGTTCCCTTTGAGAGTTGCCCGATAAGCTTTTCCTTTTCGGGAACTATGTCCGTCAGCTTCATGACGTTGCAGGCTTCAAGAGCCCCCTTCTTTCCGGCAAATCCTTTCAGCCCGGCTACGAAGCGAAGATATTCCATAACGGTCATCTCGGGGTAAAGAGGAGGATTCTCGGGAAGATATCCCATGATGCGCATCGCCTGTTTTCTTTCTTTTGCGATATCGAAACCGCAAACCCTGACACTTCCCGCGGTCGGTTCCATATATCCGCTTATGATGCTGAGAGCCGTAGTCTTTCCGGCTCCGTTGGGTCCCAAAAATCCAACGATCCTACCCTCTGCGGCATTAAATGACATTGCCGACAAGGCCGTTTGATCGCCATATAATTTTTTGATGTTCTTTACCTCAAGCAAATCCGGTACCTCTCTTTAAATTGATAGATCACACAGAATCTTTCCCATAACGTTATAATAAACATTTGTGTCAGTTCGGTGAACCGCATTTGTCTTTTATGGGATAATAGCGTGACAAACCGCCAAGCCTCTTTCAGGGAAGGGTTGCGTCACTGATGATACATAAGAATTGCGGCCGCAATGGCAGCATTCAGGGACTCGACTTCGCCCTGCATGGGAATAAACACCCTGACATCGGCAAGATCCGCCACAGGGTCCGATATGCCGCGGCCCTCGTTACCGATTATGATCGCGCGACGCGCCTCAAAGGGAGTTTCTCTCATGTCAGAGGCGCCTTTAAGATGTGCGGCATAAACGGTATGTCCGCTTTCTTTAAGATTCTTGATCGTTCTTTGCATATCACCGGAATATGCAAAAGGAACGCGCAGTATAGATCCCATCGTGGAGCGGACCACTTTGGGACTGAATATGTCTGTCGTGCCGTTACTCATGATAACGGCCTCTATGCCCGCCGCTTCCGCGGTACGGATTATGGTCCCGAGATTTCCGGGATCCTGAATATCCTCAAGTATCAGCACTCTGTCGAAGCTCTCAAGTTCTTCCTCATTTCTTAAAAGAGGTTCTTCCCTGACGGTTGCAAGAATACCCTGATCAGTTACCGTCTCGCACACGTGGCTTAAGACGCTGTCCGCAACAACTACCGCGTTTTCTGTGGGAAGTCCTTTTTCGGAAGCGTACGTGGCGCTGACATATACGTTATCGACAAGCTCCCTGCGTGTCGAAATGGCATCTCTTATGATGCGGTCTCCTTCAAGCACAAAAAGCCCGGCCTGTGTGCGTTCCTTTTTGGAACGCTGCAGTGCTGCGAGCTCTTTTATCTTTTTGTTTGACGTACTTTCGATCATCTGCATTTTCAACTCTCCGACTCTCCGAGATGTAAAAGCTTTTCTGCCCGATCTGCCGCGCTGAGGCTGTCGAGAAGCTCGGTAAGATTTCCGTTCATGACATCTTCAAGGGTGTAAAGGGTAAGTTTGATCCTGTGATCGGTACACCTGCTCTGAGGGAAATTGTATGTTCTGATCTTTTCGGAACGATCTCCCGTTCCGATCTGGCTTCTGCGATTGCTCGCTTCCTTCTCGTGAGCCTTCTCAAGCTCCATCTCGTAAAGCTTTGCCCTCAAAACCTTCAATGCCTTGTCTCTGTTCTTGAGCTGGGACTTCTCGTCCTGGCACGAGATCACGATACCCGTGGGTATATGCGTCAGGCGCACCGCGGAGTCTGTCGTATTGACGCACTGTCCGCCGTTTCCCGATGCCCTGAAAACATCAAATTTACAATCATTGAGGTCAAGGTTCACGTCAACTTCCTCAGCCTCCGGAAGGATCGCCACGGTGGCCGTCGACGTATGGATACGTCCGCCGGACTCGGTTACGGGGATCCTCTGTACGCGGTGAACACCGCTCTCGTACTTAAGCCTCGAAAAGACGCCCTGGCCGTTGATCATAAAAACTATTTCCTTGAAACCGCCGATGCCGTTTTCGTTCGCGCTGACCATCTCGGTCTTCCAACGCATGGAATCGGCGAATTTCTGGTACATTCTGAACAGATCTCCCGCGAAAAGCGCTGCTTCGTCGCCTCCGGCACCCGCTCTTATCTCGACAACAACATTCTTGCCGTCGTCGGGATCCTTGGGTAAAAGGAGGATCTTGAGTTCCCCGTCAAGGACATCCGCGCGTTCCTTCGCATTTGAAAGCTCTTCTTTCACAAGCTCTCTCATTTCGGGATCCGTCTCGGCATCAAGCATCGACATCGAATCCTCGATATCCTGATTAACCTTCTTGTATTCCTCATATTTGGCCGCAATAACGGAAAGCTCCGATTCTTCCTTCATGAGCTTTCTGAAACGTTCCTGATCCCCGGCAACCCCGGGCGAGGCGAGTTCATCCCGAACCTCTTCGTACCTGAGTACGATATCTTCGAGCTTCTCGTAAATATCCATCCTGATCTCCTGATATGTACCTTTATTCCGGTGTTTATTGCTTTGCTTACTTCTTTGCTTCTTCCGGGAGGGCGGTACCGCTCCCTGTGTGTTCGGGCGTATACGGCTTTCCCTGTTTTACGCCCGCGCGTTTATGTAACGGGTTTATATCCGCTCACAACTCTCGGCAGTCCCGCAAGATCCCTGTGAACGGTTACATCCGTAAGTCCCGCTTCGCGCATCATCCCGGCGACTTCCTCCGTTTGTTCTTCACCCGTTTCAAGCGCCAAAAATGCGCCCCTTGATAAATGCTGCGGAGCGCATGAAATAATACGTCTGTAAAACAGAAGTCCATCCTCTCCGCCTTCAAGTGCAAGCCGCGGCTCATAAACGGCAACCTCGGGTTCAAGTTTATCGATCATATCCTTCGCGATATAGGGCGGATTGGAAATGATGATGTCAAACTCCCCCTCGACAGATCCAAACAGATCCGAAACGAGGATCTTCACATCCGCGTTGTTCGCTTTTGCATTTCTGCCGGCGAGCGCGACAGCGTCCTCCGAAATATCAGAAAGAGTCACATCGCTCACGCCCGCAAGAACAGCTACACTGATGCCGATACAACCTGTTCCCGTACACATGTCGAGTACCCTTGGCTCCCTTCCCAACCGTTCACAACGCTCCTTCGCTTTTCCCGCTTCCCTAACGGCCAGCTCGGCAAGGATCTCGGTGTCGAACCTGGGGATCAGACAATCTTTGGTACAAAAGAAATCAAGCCCCATGAAAGAAGTTCGCCCTATAATATACTCAAGAGGCTCACGACTGAGGCGTCTTGAAAGGATCTCTTCAAAACGCTTTTCATAAGCCTCCGAAACCTTATCTTGTTCGTGAAGGAGCACGGCAGCCATATTGAGACCGGTTACCTCGCAGATCATGATCCGCGCACATGAAGCATGGTCCGCTATGCCTGCTTTTTTAAGCTCTGTGTCCGCCTTGTTCAGTAATTCTCTGTACGTCACTGAGTATTGTCCTTCTTGTTTTTATTTACAAAATATCTGTCGAGTTTCTTAAGAACCTCGTCATCCTCGTCATCTTCAATGATGACAGCACGCTTCTCGATCTCCACGGGAGCCCTGTGATTGATGCCCTTTGTGGCCTCGGGAGCGCTGTCCATTCCTGTATTCCTCTTGCCTGCCGATCTTCTTCCTCTGAAGTATCCGAGATTATCGGAATCTTCCGGGTTCCCGGCTTTTCCGGACCCTGCCGACTCTTCGGATGCCTCATTTGCCTCTGCGTTTGTTTCGGTCTTTTCGGCTTCCTCAGCTTTTTCTTCAATTGCCCCGGTTTCTGCCCCGGCTGTCTCTTCTGCTGCTTCGGTTTCTGCCCCGGTCGCCTCTTCTGCTGCTTCGGTTTTTGTCCCGGCTACATCTTCTACTGCTTCGGCTTCGTCCGCAACTGATGCTGCCTCAGACTTTGATTCGGCTTCCTCAACTGCTTCAGCTGCCTCAACCGCTTCGGTCATCCCGGCTTCCTCAACAGTCTCAGCTGCTTCGGTTACTTCGGCTTCTGCCCCGGCTGCGTCTTCTGCCGCTTCAGCTTCTGCCCCGGCTGCCTTAGCCTTTGATCTTGAAGGATCGGAAGCGATTATATCAAAATCATCATCGAGATCCTCGATCGGATCGGTGATGCCGCCGATGCGAACATTTGCGACAACCTCTGCCTCGATCGGTTCTTCGATCTCATGTTTATGCTTGTTGCGCTTATTCTTCTTTGATTTGGATCCGTGCGGTTTGTTGACCTGAACGTCCTTTTTCTCTTTCTTCTCTTCGGGAGCGGCTTTAGGCTCTTCCTTATCACAACATGCCGAATCTTTCTCGTCATATTTCTCAAGGAATTCTTTCCAGTCAAATACCGCCTCAACGCTTGTGATGGCAACCTCGATCATGCTTTCGTCGGGTTCCCTTGTCGTAAGCTTCTGAAGTAAAAGACCGGGTTTCGAAAGGGCGTTGATCACGGGATTGGTCGTTCTTCCGGCAAATTTAATGAATTCGTACGAAACACCTGCGATAACAGGGATCAAAAGGAGTCTGAAAACGATACGGAGCCAGAAATTATCGACTCTGATCACCATAAAGAAAAGAACGGAAAGAACCATAACGTAAAGCATGAAACTGGTTCCGCATCTCTTATGCTCTCTCGATTGCGCCTTGACGTTTTCAACCGTGAGCTCCAACCCGTTTTCAATACAGTTTATGGATTTATGCTCTGCACCGTGGTACATAAAGACACGCTTGATGTCTTTCATGAACGAGATCGCCGCTATATAAAGGACGAATAACGTAACTCTTATGATACCCTCGATAAGAGCCTGTAAAAATTCGGATTTAACAACATCTTTAATGAGTGTTGCCGCAAAGAAAGGCAGCAACATGAAAAGTCCGACTGCAAGAATTATGGAAAGAACAACCGAACCGGCCATGATAATGTCTTCCTTGGTCTTATCCTTGGCTGTCATGGGCTTATCGGCCTCGCCGGTCTCCTCTTCGTAGATACGTGCGGAATATGTGAGCGTCTTCACACCCACAAAGAGCGATTCACCAAAAATTATAACTCCTCTGATAACAGGGAGTCCGAAGAACTTCACCCTCTTGGTAAGACTGACATGAGACTGCTTTTCAACAACGATCTCCTCATCATTCTTACGTACAGCGACAGCGTACTCGTCGCCGTTTTTCATCATTACGCCTTCCATAACGGCCTGACCGCCGATACCGGATGCTTTCATATCCTTCCCCTTTCGAAAAGATCCCTCACCAAACTAAAGAAGGTTGAGACCAGTAACCTAATCTCAACCCTTTTACATGACATTTATCAGTTATTTGCAAGACCGTATTTACGATTAAACTTATCGATTGCACCGCGGGTCTGAACTGCCTTCTGCTGTCCTGTGTAGAAGGGATGGCATTTTGAACAGATCTCGACGTGTATTTCCTGCTTCGTAGAGCCTGTCTCAAATTCATTGCCGCAGTTGCAAACAACCTTAGCCTTGTAATATGTAGGCTGGATGTCCTCTCTCATTGTTTCTCACCTCTCTGCTCAAATACTCATCATCCATCTCTCATGGACACATAGCCTAAGTATGATAACACACAAAAAATCAAAAATCAATACCAATTATTCAGATTCACAACTATTTGCGCGCACCGCGGAACTTTTGCGTCCCGTCCGTTCATACCGGCGCCTATTTCTTCGTAAGGAGCTTCTCCATGACCAAAGGATAAAGTTCCTCGCTTTTCTTTTGCCACGACGAACACATCCTTTGTGCCTTTTCCTTATCGGGAACGATCATACCGATCTCAAAGATCCTTTCACCCGCCTCATCGATAAAAAGATTTACATTGTAGGTTCCGAGCGAGGTCTCGACATATGTGCTTCCCACATCCGATTCCTCACGGATCTTCATGGCATTCTTTTTGATATATTCATCGGCATCATCCCTGATCTTTTGGGAAAGCTCCGACGAGAGAGCGTAAAACGACTCTTTGCCGGAATCGGAGAGACTGTAGAAAGTCCTGTTCCGTACAGTCTTGCTCCATACAAAACCGTCGTCTATGAGCTCGCCCATAAGCTGCTGGATCGTAAAATAATCCGTAAAATCGTTCTCAAGCATGTAATTGGTGATCTGACTGTTTGAGATCGGTGCATCGACCCTGTTAAGGATATAAAGGATCGTCAGCTTGATCACCTTACCTGTTTCTGCGTTCATAACGCCGCTCCTTGGAAGAAAATTTATGTACCCGGCTTTCGTTCCTTATCACGGAACGATCCTCGTCTTTTTGATCATCTCGACGAATTCCTGATTGTTGCGCGTATGCGTAAAAATGTTTATGATCCTCTCCACAACTTCCTCCGTATGGGAAGAATTGAACGCTCTTCTGATTATGTTGCTTGCCTCAAGTTCCTGAGGAGTAAGAAGAAGGTCCTCTCGTCTTGTTCCCGATTTGGGAAGATCGATCGCAGGGAATACTCTTCTTTCGGAAAGGTTTCTGTCAAGAACAAGTTCCATGTTACCGGTTCCTTTGAATTCCTCGAATACAACGTCATCCATACGGCTGCCGGTTTCTACAAGTGCCGTTGCGAGGACGGTCAGACTTCCGCCTTCACGCATGCATCTTGCCGCACCGAAGAACTTCTTGGGCATATGAAGAGCTGCCGGATCGAGACCGCCCGAAAGCGTCCTTCCGCTCGCCTGAACCGTGAGGTTGTAGGCACGTGCGAGTCTTGTGATACTGTCGAGAAGGATGACAACGTCCTGCTTCTGCTCAACAAGTCTTCTCGCTCTCTCGATTACCATTTCGGATACTCTCTTGTGGTTCTCGGGTTGCTCGTCAAATGTGGAATAAATGACTTCAACATTATCGCCGCTGATCGACTCCTTCATGTCGGTTACTTCCTCGGGACGCTCATCGATAAGAAGGATTATAAGGTGGATCGAGGGATGGTTTCTGATCAGCGCCTTGGCGATCTGCTTTAAAAGTGTCGTCTTACCTGCCTTGGGCTGTGAAACGATCATTCCACGCTGTCCCTTGCCGATAGGAGAAAGAAGATCGACCATTCTCATAGCGGGTCCGCAACCGGGCGTCTCAAGATGGAAACGCTGGTTCGGGAATATGGGCGTAAGGTCTTCAAACTTTTTACGTTTAACGATCTCTTCAAGAGGAAGTTTGTTGACCGTATTGATATATAAGAGCGCGCTGAATTTTTCGTTGGGCATACGTATCTTTGTATTACCCACGATATAGTCACCGGTCTTGAGTCCGTAACGCTTGATCTGCGCGGGTGAGACATAAACGTCTTCCGTACCGGGAAGGAAATTGTCACATCTTACAAACGCAAATCCCTCGGGCATTACTTCAAGGATGCCTTCCTTTGTCTCGCCCGAATCCTGAGGCGAGCCTGCAAGAGCATAATTCTGTGCGATATATGCCGCAAGTGTCTCGGCATGACCGGCTCCTTCGGGAGCAAAAGGCGCACGATCCGACTGATACTGCGGAGCGTTTGCGGGCTTTTCCTGTGCAGGACGTGCCTGAACCTGTCTTTGATCGGCTACGGGACGAGCCTCCGCAGGTCTGACTCCCATCGCACGACCATCAGCCGCGGGTCTCACACCCATAGGGCGGCCGTCCGTGCCCGGTCTGACACCCATGGGGCGGCCGGCCGGTCTGTCTCCCGCAGGACGTCCCACGGGAACCTGTCTTTGATCTGGCAAAGGGCGAACACCCGTTGCAGGCCTCCTGACAGGCGCATTACCGCGGATCCCCGCTTGTCCCGGAGTCACGGTCTCTCTTGTTGTGGTCTGTGAATCATATGAGCGGACGGGCACTTCTCTTTCGGTCCTAACCGCAGGTGCCTTCTCCGATGCGTTTTCGACTTTCTCTGCTGCCGTCTTTACGGTATCTGCCACAGCATTATTATCGGCAGTTGTTTCGGGCTTCCCTGCCGCTGCTTTTCTTGTCCTCGAAGCGGTCGTCTTTTCGGTCTTCGCTATAGGCTCTTCGGCCTTTTCTGCCTTTGCGGTCTTCTTCGTTACAGTCTCTTCGGTCTTTTCTGCCTTTGCGGTCTTCTTCGTTACAGCCTCTTCGGTCTTTTCTGCCTTTGCGGTCTTCTTCATTGCAGCCTCTTCGACCTTCTCTGCCTTTGCGGTCTTCTTCGTTGCAGCCTTTTCAGGCTTCTCTGCCGCTGCCTTCTTTGTTCTTGACGCGGTTGCCTTTTCGGGCTTCTCCTCTGCAGACTTTTCTGCCTTTGCCGCCTTCCCGGGTGCAGCTTTCTCTGCCTTATCCCCGGGCTCTTTTTCAGCCTTTGCCGCTTTTACCTTCCCCGTTTTTGAAGCGGCTTCTTTTTCGTTGTCGGCACTCTTAGCGGCCGCTTTTTTTCCCGTAGCACTCTTAGAGGCCGTCTCTTTCTTTGCTCCGCCGGCCTTTTTCTTTGCGTTTTCTTCAAGAACGGCGATCAACTCGTCTTTCTTTAATCCCGTTACCCCTTTGATGTTCTCTTCCTTAGCCAATGCTTTCAGCTCTGCAAGTGTAAGAAGGTTAAAATCCATGTACCGTCCTCCTTTATTATATAGTTTTGTCAGGCAACTTTGAGTCAATCAATTGCCAAAGCTCTTCACGTCCTGCACGTGTTTTCGATGAAAAGGGGATAATCCCGGATTTAGATTTGATGCCAAGAGTTTTAGAAATTAGATTGAGCTGCTTTGTCGCTTCGTTTCTCGATAGCTTATCGAGCTTCGTAGCCACAACTATCACTTCAAGGCCGCTCTTTTTGAACCATTCGTACATTGATCTGTCACCCGCCCCCGGCTCATGTCTGATGTCAATGAGCAGGAATGCAAGTTTTAAGACCTTTGATCCCGAAAGATACTTTTGTGTCATCTTCGACCACTTTTCACGAAGCGTCTGTGACACCTTGGCATACCCGTAACCGGGGAGATCGACAAAATAAAGCGATTTATCGATCAGATAATAATTAATGGTCTGTGTCTTGCCCGGAGTTTGCGACGTCCTTGCTAGGGACTTTCTCTCGAGCATGCAATTAATCAGCGAGGATTTTCCCACGTTTGACTTTCCGGCAAAGGCAAATTCGGGGAGCACATTTGCCGGAAGTCTGCTGGTGATCCCGCAGACCGTTTCAAGCTCTGCGGATTTAACGATCCTCTTGTCTTTTTCTTCGGAACCGTTCATGTCAGGCACTCTCACCCGACCCTTTCTTTCTCGCTTTGTTACGTGCGAGCGGTTTCCTTGTCTTGCCTTCGGGCAGGTATTCCACGTCGGGTCCTCCCTCTCCGGCTGCTGCTTTTTCCGTCACGATGCATTTTGCAACGTGAAGATCTGAAGGGATGTCATACATGATATCGGTCATGATGGATTCGCATATCGAGCGAAGTCCTCTGGCTCCCGTCTTTCGTTCAAACGAACGCTGCGCTATCTTTCTGACCGCTTCGTCCGTAAATTCGAGTTCCACACCGTCGATATCAAACAACCTCTTGTATTGCTTGGTGATGGCATTTCTCGGTTTAACGAGGATGTCAACAAGTGCTTCCTCATCAAGCATATCGAGTGCCACCGAAATGGGTGTTCTGCCGATAAACTCGGGTATGAGTCCGAATTTGATAAGGTCTTCAGGGAGGATCTGTCTGAAGAGATCTCCGATCCGAAGGTCAGCCGTATCGCTGATATCGGCGTTAAAGCCCATCGATTTCTTTCCGATACGTGCTCCTATGATCTTATCAAGTCCGTCAAAAGCACCGCCACAAATGAAAAGTATGTTTGTCGTATCGATCTGGATGAATTCCTGGTGGGGATGTTTTCTTCCGCCTTGAGGGGGAACGGATGCAACGGTTCCCTCAAGTATCTTGAGGAGCGCCTGCTGAACACCTTCACCGGATACATCACGTGTGATCGAAACATTTTCCGATTTACGCGCGATCTTATCGATCTCATCAATGTATATGATGCCGTATTGTGCACGTTCAACATCATAGCTTGCGGCCTGGATGAGTTTTAAGAGGATGTTCTCCACGTCTTCACCCACGTAACCCGCTTCCGTAAGGGTTGTGGCATCGGCGATCGCAAAAGGAACGTTAAGTATCTTTGCGAGTGTCTGGGCCACATATGTTTTTCCCGAACCGGTAGGTCCGAGCATCAGGATATTACTTTTTTGAAGTTCAACATCATTGCCACCGTACATTACTCTCTTGTAATGGTTATAAACCGCTACGGAGAGGATCTTCTTGGCATCTTCCTGACCGATGACATATTCATCAAGGAATGCCTTGATCTCAGCAGGCTTTAAAAGATTTATGTTCTTCGCGGAACTGCTCTCGCCCGGATAAAGGGGCTCAAGCTCTTCGTCAAGTATATCGGAGCACAGCTCGACGCACTCGTTGCAGATATAAACATCATTGGGTCCGGCAATGAGTTTTCTTACCTGTCCCTGTGTTTTTCCGCAAAAACTGCATCTGAGCATGCTCTTTCCGGTGCCTTTTGTCATTCCATAACCTTTCCGATCAACGATGTTCGATCACCTTGTCAATAATACCGTATTCAAGCGCTTCCTGAGCAGACATATAATTATCTCTGTCAGTATCCTTCTCAACCTGCTCGATCGGCTTTCCTGTGTTTGCGGCGAGCATCTCATTGAGCTTTTTCTTTGTCTTTAAGATATTCTCGGCAACGATCTGGATCTCGGTAGCCTGTCCGCGTGCGCCGCCCGAGGGCTGATGGATCATGATCTCCGCATTCGGAAGAGCCATTCTCTTGCCTTTTGCTCCGCCCGCAAGGAGGAATGCTCCCATACTTGCGGCGAGTCCGACACAGATCGTCGAAACATCACATTTGATATATTGCATTGTATCATAAATCGCCATGCCTGCGGTAACGGATCCGCCGGGGCTGTTGATATAAAAGCTTATGTCTTTCTTGGGGTCTTCCGACTCAAGGAAGAGGAGCTGTGCAACTATAAGACTTGCCGTAACATCATTTACCTCGTCCGAGAGGAATACGATCCTGTCTTTTAAGAGGCGTGAATATATGTCATACGATCTCTCGCCGTGACTGGTTTGTTCAATGACATAGGGTACCAGACTCATGCTGTGATCTCCTTTCGTATTTAGTCCTCTTTTGCCTTCTTTGCAGCCGTCTTTTTAGGTGCTGCCTTTGTGGTCTTTGTCTCCTTGGCTTCCTTTGTTTCCTTGGCTGCCTTGGCAGGCTTTGTTTCCTTGGCATCATCAGTCTCTTTAGTCTCTTTGGCAGCCTTTGTTGTCTTGGTTGCCTTCTTTGTTTCTTTCTTTTCCTTAGCCGCATCACGTACAAGGTCGACTGCCTTCTTGCAAGCGATGTCTGCCTTCATGTTGTCGAGCTCTTTGCCCTGAACGATCTCCTTGATCTTGTCCTTCTCCATGCTGTATCTTGCAGCCATGTCGTCGAATTCCTTCTCAACCTCTTCATCGGTAGCAGCAAGGTTCTCAGCCTTGGCAATAGCTTCAAGGACAAGTCTTGTCTTGATGCTCTTTACAGCGCGGGGTTCCATTTCCTCAAGGAATTTGTCGGCTGTCATGCCGGTAAATTTGAAGTACTGCTCAATGGAAAGACCCTGATATTGAAGTCTCTGGGCATAATCCTCAGCCATCTGCATCTTCTGCTCGTCGATCATGGCCTTGGGGATCTCCATGGTGCTGTTTTCAATGATCTTGTCAAGAACTGCATCCTCTTTGATGCGGTCGATCTCGTCCTTCTTCTTTGCTTCAAGATTTTTCTTTACGTCGGCCTTATATTCGTCAAGCGTGTCGAAATCGGAAACATCCGCAGCAAAGTCATCATCAAGAGCGGGAAGTTCCTTGACGGAAATACCCTTAACGGCAACCTTAAATGTTGCATTCTTTCCCTTGAGTTCTTCCGCATGATATTCATCGGGGAATTTAACATTAACTTCAACATTGTCACCGATGTTCTTGCCGATAAGCTGCTCTTCGAAAGTATCGATGAACGTATGGGAACCGATGGTAAGATCGGCATCCTCTGCCTTACCGCCTTCAAATGCCTTGCCGTCGACAAAACCTTCATAATCGATCTTAACGATATCACCGTTTGCAACAGCTCTGTCATCAACGGTTATGGTACGCGAATTACGCTCACGCTCCTTGTCGAGCTCTGCGATAACCTCGTCATCGGTCACTTCAACCTTGGACACTTCAACTTCAACGCCCTTGTATTCACCAAGCTCAACCTCGGGCTTTGTGGCAACAACGGCCGTGAAGATAAAGGGCTTTCCTTTCTCTGCCTGCTCAACGTCAACGTCGGGTCTTGCAACTATATCAAGTCCGCACTCCTGCGCTGCCTTGGCATATGCATCGGGAATAACGATATTTGCGGCATCCTCATAGAAAACCGAAGGGCCGTACATCTTCTCGATGAGTGCTCTGGGAGCTTTTCCTTTACGGAATCCCTGTATCTGTATCTTGTTTTTATTCTTTTGATAAGCCTGTTCGCAAGCCTTTTCGAACTCCTGCGCATCTACCTCAATGGTAATCTTCCAACTGTTCTTACCAAGTTCTTCTGTTTTGTAACTCATTGTTTCTTTTTTCCTTCCTCTTCAAAATCTAACGGGCGCATAGAGTCCCATAATCCAATTGATTGTAGCACGTTTAAATCGTTTGTGCAATACCGTAGTTACATTCCGCATTCGGCGGTCTGCGTGTCAGTATGATCCGGCCGGTGTGATGAGGAAGGTACTGTCAGATGAGGTGATCATTTTTTGATTTTATACTTTATGAAATTACCAATACAGATCGCGCAGTAAATAACAGCAACAGCCACGATGTTTCTTGCCAAAAACGCAGCGATTTCACCGTTTTGAACAGTTTTCATCAACATGGTCATTTCTGTTTGCAGCGTGTATTTAATGAGCTTCCCGGCAAAGTCGAAGTATGATCCGACAACGGAAAGAATAAGATTGATCAGACTTACAAATATTATAAAAAACAGCGAAACGATCAAATAGCTCTTCGAAAGAACCGACAGTAAATTGATCATTGCCAAAGCACGTAGTATTATGATCGCAAAGAGCAGAAAAAAGACAACCAAATTCCCAAAAAACACATTTTGATCTTCCTCTCCCGCGGGAAGAATGCAATATGTGATCACAAGGATCCCCGCTGCCACAGCATACGAGATCATGGTGACGGCATACTGGAAAACAGCTTTCGCCAATATCAATCTGTTTCTGTTCCCGATCATGATGATCTGATTTTTGATCGTAGCAAACCTGTATTCATCAATGAACACAAAACTAAACAAAAGCGGGATGACCAGGAGCAGTTCCGTTTTTTCCGGGATCTCAACCCGAATAAACATGTCCTTCGTCGTATCTGTCATCAGTTTAAGATACAACGCATACACGACACATACCGAAGCTATAAACAGATTTATCCAATGATATGTCTTGCTGACACGAAATTTATACATTTCTCCCCGGATAATACTCATTTCCGCTCCTCACAATCATACCAGATTCAACTTCTCATATCTTTTTGCTCCGATCTTCACAAGCAAAAGGGTATATACGATCCCGCACGATACAACTTCCAGTCCGCTTAATACCGTCAACGGCATATTTGACAGATTTGACACTGCTACAGGTAAGATCAAAACGGCCAAGACCGGGTTATCAACCGTACCCCCGGACAAAACAATCAGCCCCACCACCTGCATATATCCATAGTAATATATCAGGAAGGTGAACAACTCGTTTCCCGTATAAGAAAAGATGACATCTATAACAAGGATCGAAACAGCAAAAAGCGGGATCGCCAACACCATTTTAAGGATAAAGCGCATAAGCATGAGGCTTGTATAGGCTTCTGTGCAGGGCACGGACAAGATGCAGAGGATCAGTAACGTGTACAGTATCACAGCCATTATTATTGCCGTGATGACTTGAGCAATGTATTTACAAATAAAAATCTGCTTCACACTCAGAAGGGACATGTACAGATTCTTATGTGTATGGTTCTTATAGTCGTCCGAAAATACGGGTAAGAAAACCAGTAATACAACCATAACGGCCAGCACAAAGAAACCATCAAATGATAATATCCATTCCCTGTTGATCTTGCCGGAAGACCCCAAAGAAAGTCTTCGAACGACAAAGGATGCACCGATGATACACATCGCCATAACAAGGGTTGCAACATACAGATATTTTCTGTGAAACGATTTATACATCTCACCTTTGATATGTCTCAGCATCTTCTTCTCCCCCATGATCATTTTCGTTTTCATGTCCGATCAGATTCAGATAATAGTCTTCAAGGCGATCACATACATTGGATACGGAATAAATATCGATGTCGTTGTTTGTCAACGTTCGTGTGATAATATTTGCCTCCTGACTGCAGTTATAGATCCTTAACTCGCCGTTTACAGACTCGCGCACATCATCACAAAACAGTTTTTCTTTAAGGACCCGCTTCGCATCCTCAACATTTTTTACCGTTATTGACAGGCAGCTTTGACTCTTCTTTGCTATGTCTGCTGCAGTTATTTCCTCCATTAACACTCCCCGGTGAAGAAAACCGTACTTAGTGGCAAGTTGTGAAAGCTCGCTCAGTATATGACTTGAAATAAGTATAGTTGTGCCATATTCCTTGTTATATCTGATAAGGACATCCCTGATTTCCTTTATTCCCACAGGGTCGAGTCCGTTGATCGGCTCATCCAGGATGAGCAGCTCCGGTTTCCCCATTAATGCAAGCGCAATTCCCAGTCGCTGTTTCATTCCAAGTGAGAAAGATTTGTACTTTTTTTCTCCGACTCTGCTCAGTCCCACAATTCCAAGCAGTTCATCAATTTTGCATTCGGATTTCGAGAGACCTTTCAATATCCGGTAGTATTCCAGATTCTGAGTTGCTGACATATAGGGGTAAAAGGCCGGTGTTTCAATTAGTGCGCCCAGTTTCGAAAAGAGCTTTCTGTTATCGGCCACACTTTTACTGTCAAATAAAAATGCCTCCCCGTCGGTAATACTCTCCAGCAGCAAAACCAGCTTCATCAATGTGGTTTTTCCGGCCCCGTTTTTCCCCACAAGACCGTAAATCTCGCCCTTGTTTACAGTAAGATTTACCTTATGTAAAACCTCATTCCTGCCATATTTTTTACAAAGATCGCAAGTATACAGTACTTTTTCCACAACCATTCCCCTCTTTCTTGTTTCCCAAATCCCTCAGTTACGTCCAATTAATGATTACATACCAATACTACCACGAAAATACATTTTGTTATATAATTCACACCGTGAAATCAGTTCTTCATGTTTTCCGCAATCGATTATCCTGCCCTTATCCATTACGTATATCCTGTCAGAGTCTATTATGGTAGACAGTCGGTGTGCGATTATTATTCGCGTACAACCTTTTTTTGACAAATATGCTGAAATCCTTTCCTCATTGATCGTGTCCAACGAGCTGGTTGCCTCGTCAAACACCAGTATTCTGGGTTTGTTTACCAACGCTCTTGCAATAAGGATTCTCTGCCTCTGTCCCCCGGACAGATTCTGCCCAAGGTCAGATATCACAGTATGATACTTCATAGGCAGGTTCTCAATTTCTTCACTGATGCATGCCACTTGCGCAGCTTCAGAGACAAGAGACTTATCAGTTTCTTCGTTTCCGAGCAAAATGTTATCAAGAATGCTTTTATTAAACAGCATACCATCTTGAGGTACGATTCCCATTTGCCTCAGCAAGGCCTTTTTTTCATATTCGGTAAAATCCAATCCATCAATATATACTTTTCCCTCCGTCGGTTGGAACAAACCCACCATTATCTTTCCAAGCGTACTTTTACCCGAGCCCGAAGGTCCGACTATTGCGATCTTTTCTCCCGCTCCTATTTCCATATCTATATCACGAAGAACGGTCTGTGAATTCTTGCTGTATGAAAAGGAGATGCCCTTAAGGCTGATACTCCCTTCAATCTTCTTAAGTACTTTTCCGTCCTCGCGCGGAAGCTCTTTCTCCCATATTTCATTAACCCTCTTCACAAATGAACCGGCAACCAAAAATTGAGTAAAACTTCCATATACCGACGCGATAAAACGGAAAAACATTTGCGATATTGTCTGGAATGCTATTGCTTCACCTAACGATATTCGGTTGTTGACATAAAGAAAGATACCGATCAGAAGCACAAAAACCGGAGCAAACATTTGAATTGATTCCGTCACGATTGATTGCATATAGGAATAACGTATTCTTGTCACAAATCTCTTCATCGCCGTCAAAAAAACGGAATGCCAATTCTTATATACTTCATCTTCAAGGCCGGCCATCTTAACCGATGAAACCGCTGTGATCGCTTCAACCTGTCTGCTGTACGATTTTGATTTTTCCACGTTTTCAATATCCACCGATTCCTGCAGCCTGGGATATACAAATGAAATCAGGGCGAACTCCAGTATCGCAATTATTATCGATGCTCCGGCCAGGAAAAGAGACTTGTTAAACATATATACACATACAATTACAATTGACCCTATATCTATAATTCCCGACACAACCTGCGTGGAAAGCAGTTCTTTTATAGCGGTGGTACAATTCAGCCTGTACAGAATATCACCGGCCGATCTCAGTTCAAAATAACTGTAAGGTAACTTTAAAAGTTTTTTGAATGTATCAGCCTCTATCTTCTCGGACAAATATATATTAAGCGTAATGATCTTCATTGCTCTGAGTATTGAAATCAAAACATAGGACAAAAAAACAATTCCCAAACTTACAATATATTTTGCCGACGAACCATATTCGCTATTTAAAGCAACCCCATCTATTACATCCTGAACCAAATTGGGCAGATAAAATGTTATGGCATAAACCATGCACATAGCGCACAGTATTATCCCCAGAAGCGCCTTTTTATGCAGCAATGATTTTATAATATATCGCCAAGGATGTTCATTACTCCTTTTTTGCCTGACAAAATGCTCATTAGGATACGGCAATGCGACATACAACGAAAAACCGTCACAAAATTCTTCAAAAGACATCTTCAGCCTGCCCTTTGCCGGGTCCATTACATCAACTGTTTTGTTAGTGATTTTTTCCACTATGACAAAATGATTTTCCTCCCAAAAGGCGATAAATGGTATTTGGGGTTCTAATAAACTGTTGATGTTTGATATCTTATATATTTTGGTGTCTATATTTTTGCTGACCAGATAATCTCTTATCTGTATTATCGACATCCCGTCTCGTCCGACATCAAGCTCACTCTGAAGATCACTGACCGATTCTTTACTCTTATAGAAGTTCAGGATCGCCGTGCAACAGCATAGCCCACATTCCGTTTGAGTCAACTGTTTGATAACAGGTACATGTCTTTTAGATTTCGTTTTCATCACCCTTTGCTCTATATTTCCATCCCCAAGATGGTTGGTATCTCCGGATCAATGATCCTTAAAACTTCATAAGCAATACCCGATACCCCGTTCATAAATCTCTCATCATCCATTATCTGTGGATCTCCCGTTTTAATAGGAGCATTTTTCAATTTGTTTAAGAAAAACTCTGTTTCCGTTTTTATAGCGTCATCAAGTTCGGTTTTTTTCAGATACTTATTCATTACCAATACTGCGTCGATCTGCCCTGCCACTCCGTGACAAAGCCCATAATTCTGATCATTTTCAAAGAATGTTTCCGACAGGATCTGTTGCATCACAAAATCAATGTCATGGTTCAACATATCTATCCACTTCTCATCTGAAAACTCCACGCACCGTTCAAGGATCTCCCTGATCTTTATTCTGGCGACCGCTATTCCTGCCGATCCGTGACACCAGTATCGAAATGAAATAAATTCTTTCGGATACCTCACATCGCGCCAACCGCCATGTTCCCTGCAAAAAAACTCATTTTCTTTTTTTATCTGTTCCATTCCCAGATCTATATACTCTTTTTTCTTCTTTTCGGCGCCATACTTAATCAAAGCCCAAGCCCACCCCGAATAACCGTGCGCAAGCCCGGTCATGGGAGTAAAACTGCCCTTTTTGATGTCATCGTACAGCTTTTCCGCAAGCATATCGATTTTTTCTTCTATCAGTCGATCATGTATCGTTTTGGCTATATCGAGCGTCATTATGATCGTTCCGGCTACTCCGACAATAACATCCTGAGCTTGGGGAGCGATATCTTCTTTGTTCATGGTTTCATACGTTTTCAATAATATATCTAAATACTCCCTTTCCCCCGTTATTTTATACAACGTATAGGTAAGGTAAATAAATGCACCGGCGCCGTTAAAAAACGAATAATTATCTTTTGTGAATGTATTATGTAACCCCTTATATAATGCTTTCGCTGTCTCTATGTATTTTTGTTCTTTCGTATGTTGTGCAGTGTAAGCCAAAAGAAGCAAAACTCCGCCGCAATCGTACAAACTGCAATTGTTTATACTGATAAAGCAATCATCAGACGTCTGGTAATTTGTGATGAATTGACACTCGGATCTGTCGTCCGACCATATAAGGAACTCACTTATATGGTCCGCAACACCTTTCACGATCCCGATGTCGCTTTTTTCTGATAAAGTTATCCCGAGTTCTGTCTTTTTCTCCTCATCATCTGTTTTGGTCACCGACAAAGCCTTATATATGTAGTGTGTCTGCTTTTCCATATCCTTTTCACACAAACCGTTAATGTGATCGATCAGAATATCCGCCAGGCTTTTTTCATAATAATCCTCAATTTCAACATTATTGATAACTATACTTTTTTTGTTAAACTGCTCATAAACATATGGTACATCCCCGTTTTTCAGTTCTTCCTTCTCCTGCTCTGCGACAAGATATAAAGGGGTTTCCGGTACTCTTCCGTTAAACAGCTTATCAAACATTACGTTTCCGGCCGCATCGCTTACCATATAGTCAGGATATGTAGATGCTTCCAATACCCTTGCAAAAACTGCAGTGGGTCGTAAAACTTGTCTGACCTTTGAGTTAACACTCTTCAGATACTCCGTTATCTCTTTTTTGTTCTTTTGCAGAACGGTATATGCCTCTCTGAAGCCACGTATTATTTCGTTTTTGTACCATCTGATATTTACATTTACATCACCGTCATATACTTTGTTGTCGCAGCGATCGACTTGCGTCTCTACTCTTTCAAAATGAACGTTATCGGTTCCCTTGTCCATCAGAATACAACTGAAAAACTTCTTTGATTGCTGTCCTTTACTCGATGATATTCCCCCATCATCAAAATCCAAAGATCCAAAAGTAGCTTTGGTTGTGATAAGCATCGTCCCCAACACCGAACAATTATAGTCGGCGAACAGGTTTTCCAGCGAACTTCTGCTACCCTTATTCCTTATAGCAGTCGTATTTTGCGACAACGTCTCCATGTCTATGACCACAGGATAATTCTTCCCACTGATAACATTTTCCCCATGCAAATCCGTGCAGATCAGTCCGTAGCTCGCTGCCAGTATCACCCCTGCGTTATAATAGTATTCATTCAGTTCCTGATGCGTTCTTTTGTTTTCTATATATTTTTCAATATACCCCTGCCATCCGTATTCACCCCGGTCAACAGTGACGGTCGTACCAAGGCCACAATTCAGCGCTCCCGACAAAAGACCGATCATATGATCATAAACTTTGTCAGACGCAAGTCCATGCGGTTTATATACCAATTTTGCATTTCCGAATTGTAGAATAAGTACTTTTCGTCCATGATTATGCGTATCCCCTGACGATGTCAATATCGCGTTCATGTCCGAGATATCGATGTTGAATTCGCTGCGTATTACTTCCCGGTCGGCAAACAAACGCGTCATGCATTCTTTCCATGCGTTAACCTTATAGTCTGTTCTCTTCTCAAGTAGCGTAAACAACCTTGGATATTTTTGTTTTAATTCATTTATATAGTTTTCATCGACAAGGAGATCCATAAACGACTTATATCTTGCCTCGGGAGTTTCTCCCTCCAGTTCCTTTTTCTCGCTCTTTTGTCTTATCTCAACAACAAGTGTCCTCACAGCCAATTGAACCAGTTCCTCAACAAGCTCGTTGGCCCATCCGAGTTCAAGTTCGGACACGCATTCTGAGCTCAGACGGTTTTTGCCATTCGTGACAAGAAAGCTCTCCAAATCAGATAATCCCGTTTGGACAAACGGAACAAAAAAATCACCAAAATACCCGTACCAAATATCTTTTATCCTCTCCATCACTTTTGTTTTTCCGAATTGAATCACTTCTTTCCCGCTAACCATTGTGTCCTCACTGTTTTACTTATTCTTATTATTTTCCACAGCAAGCCGTTTGCTTTATAAAAAATAAAGCAAACGGCTTATGACTTTTCAGTACCTCATGTTACAAAAAGCACCTTATCAGCACTTGGATGTACATGCGGATGTAGGACATGCTGCTGCGTGTGTAGTCGCATAAACCGCTCCAATGATCGCAAGTGTAAGGCCGATAGTCGTTACGAGATCCGAACCACCATTTACAGCGTCACCACTTAACAATTCATCGATTTCCTGTTCGGAAATAAAACCAAGATTATTCATAGTACCTCCTTATCAGCACTTGCTTGTGCATGCAGATGTAGGGCAGAAATCCATACTTACCGTCATTGCAAATGTTGTCAATGTGATTGCGACAGTAGCAAGGATTGTTCCCAGTTCAGAACCGCCATTAACGGTTTCCTGTCCTAAAAGGTTGTCAATTTCCTTCTCGGAAATGAATCCGGTCAACTCCTTGGAATTCTTCATGATACGCTTCTCCTTTCTTAAATAGTAACAATTATATTTCAATGGCCATCAATACAATTATTCCTTAGTCATCTCTTTTGAGAGCTCAACTTCACCATATCTGTACAGTTTGTAGTACTCCCCTTTAGATTCCATCAATTCATTATGTTTTCCCTGTTCGACCAACAAACCGTCTTTTATTACAAAAATACGATCCGCATCGACTATCGTGGATAATCTGTGAGCGATGATGATCCTTGTGCAGCCCATTTTTGAAAGGTACTCAGATATTATTCTTTCATTTACATTATCCAAACTGCTTGTTGCCTCATCGAGAACCAATATCTTTGGTTTATGTAGCAGCGCTCTTGCAAGCAGGATTCTTTGTCTTTGTCCGCCGGATAGATTCATCCCCATTTCGGAAACAAGTGTCTGATACCCCATAGGCATCGATTCTATCTCGTCGTGAATACAGGCTATTTTTGCCACTTCCTTTACTTCTTCAAGACCATATTCGGTATTCCCAAGTATGATATTTTCAAAAATAGTATTATTAAATAGCACCGCATCCTGCGGAACTATTCCTACCTGTCCACATATGCAATCCCTGTCATACGCCTCCAATTCAAGTCCGTCATATAAAACACTTCCCTCTGTGGGCTTATATAAACCCACAAGCAATTTACTGAGCGAGCTTTTTCCCGACCCGGATTCTCCGACGATAGCGACCTTTTCACCGGCATTTATATGTATTGTCATATTCTGCAATACAGACTTGGATTTTTTTGTATACGAGAACGAAACATTTTTAAGTTCAACCTCCCCGTAAAGTTTCTTTTTTACTCCATCGGGATTCACCTCATCTTCATCCGCATACCATATATCCGAAACTCTCTCCAACGTCTGAGAAGCGATCAACAATCTCGGGTATGCATTTACAAGCGTCACTCCCAATCCAAAAAAGGTACCGGAAAGTGATTGAAATGCAATCACCTCCCCAAATGTAATTGAATTCCTATAAAACAACCAAATGCCCAAACACAGGACAAAAATCGGAGAAAATGTCTGTAACAGTCCCGTTATCACATTGAAAAATCCCGATACAAGGATCCTGTTTTTGTAAGCCGACAGTAAGTGTTCGTACTGCTTCTCCCATTTCTTATATATTTTCTTCTCCATTCCGGAAATCTTTACCGGTAAGATCGTATAAATCGATTCTATCTGCGCAGCCTGTGATTTTGACTGTTCGTATATTTCTCCGTTTATAGCCTGTGTCATTTTCGGCTGAAGGCATAAAATAACAATAATAATGATCGAAAAAATAATGATTGTAAAAACGGATAAGGTGACCGACTTAAAGAACATAAATCCTACTATCGTAATCACACTTCCGACATTTACTATTCCTTCCAACAGCTGCCCGGATATCAGATCTCTGACTCCCGTCGTGCATTGAAGACGATACAACAGATCTCCGTTTGACCTGGTTTCAAAGAACTTATACGGAAGTAACAGCAGATGTTTGAAAGTATCTGCCTCCAACTTTCTGCTCAAAAATACATTAAGTACCACAAATCGAAGTATACGAAGATTGGCGATCATAAAATAACCACCCATGATTCCCACAAGAACCCCGATAAAGAGTGATAAAAAATCCGAATTGACTTCAGTAGCAGTTCTGTTCACTATTTTCTCGATTACAGTCGGAATCAAAAGATTAAGACCGTATGAAACCAGCATACAGATCAGGATCTGTATGATCAGTCCTTTCTTTTCAAAAATATAGCGAAATACATTTTTCCACGGATTGTACAATTTCTTCACGACCGGCTTGAAACTGTCGGTAAGCTCCGTAACCATAATCACATTTGAAAACTGTACTTTAAACTCATCTTTCTCAATCTTTCTTATCCCGTCAGCAGGATCGATCAAAACAACGCTGTCGTTCGTGATCTTTTCTACGATCACATAGTGTTTATGCTCGACAAAAGCTATAAACGGCTGTTTGATCTTTCGTAATTCCTCAACATCTTCCACTTTATAGCTCTTAGCATTTACACCTCTGTCATCAAACAACTGTTTCATCGCGCTGATCGACAATCCATCGCGTCCAACATCCATGCAATCCTGAAGTTCTTTTATGGATTCCTTGCTTCCATATGCACGAAGGATCATTGCGCAGCAACATAGGCCGCATTCAGTTTCTGTAACCTGTCGTATCAATGATATTTTTTTCATTACTCCAGCCATAAGAAATCATCTGTCTCTTCTCTTCGAATTGTCCTCAATACAGAATACCCAATACCCGAGATGCCAAGCATTATGCCCTTACACTTACTGTATTCCATATCATCTTTATTCCAGCCGTGCTGTATATACTTCCCAAACAGCACGTCGTACGTTTTTTTACATTTTTTTTCGAGCTCGTGGTCATTTAAAACCCGAGCAGCGAAATTGAGGATATCAAGATTACCGATGTCTCCATGACAATACACAATGTTATACCCAATACACTCTTTCTTTGTATTCTCTATGCAACATTGAATCTCATGATTCAATCGATCATCCTCATAACCTGCTCGTTTTAATAACAACAACGCAAGCAGTATTCCCGGTGCCCCATGACACCATGCTCTTGAAAATCCTACTTTTTCATCCGAAGTTTTCCATACTTCAGCCTTTTCATCCCAAAACTGAATTCTCTCGTGTTCCAATAGTTTTTGGAATAATCCGTATACTTTTTTACTCCCGTTGATCAAATACAAACGGTAAAGAGCCGGAAGAATCCCCGCAACTCCATGCGCGAACCCGGAATACCTGCTTGTTCTGTCATTCATTCCAAGCATTTTTTCAATATGTGAAAACACTGTCTGAAACTTGGATTCTGCGAGTTTCTTCAGTTCCGTATCTTCGATTTTTTCGTAAATATTCAAAAGAACCGTGAGCAAGCCTGTTGTCCCGCCGATAAGATCGGATTCTTTTGTATTATCAACACTGTCATCAATAACTCCCATACATTTTATCAATGCGTTTCGGACACGTTCTTCCTTTACTATGGAAAAAGCTTTATAAAGGATATAAATATATGATCCGATCCCAAAGAATCCTCCCACAAACTGCATGTAGTTATGCAATCCATCCTCGATAACTCTTACGATCGGTTCAATGGCAGCTCTGCTCAAATCGAGGTATTTTTGCTCTCCCGTAACCTTCCATAAATTCTGAAGAAATAACGCAATTCCTGAGTTTCCGTTGTAAAAATCCAAATCGGACACCCCGTAACTCCAATCATTGGAATCAAGTTTTGCCGTAGTACTGTGAATCCAAAAAGCATCGATATGCCCGTTGTTGTTTACTCCGGTAAATGCCGTATCGATCAAATAGTCACCTATCTGTTTTGCGGTTGCTAAATACTCTTCCTCCGGGACTTCTTGTTTTTTCCCCGAAGCGAATTTTATCTTTGTTGTGAATCTGTTTGACGTAACACTGTAAAACGAGATCCTGATCAGTTCCAATTGCTTTTCCATTTCCTGCGCAGAGACTGAATTCATTTTTTTCCGGAAATGGTCCCATGGACTGCTTTCCATTTTTGCCAATAGTTTTGTTCCGTAGCCGTCATGAAGATCAGTTTCATTGAACCTGACCGAATAATAAGGGATATCCCCCTTTTTCATTGCGCCGATCTCGCTGCGAATCAACTTAGCATCGGGCTCATAAATCCCAATCCTCGCCAAAACCATTTCCCTCTCTATGGCACTGTACATAAAACAAGGATGATGTGACAGGCTCTGCAATTGACCATAAAAAAAGGTGGGACGCAGTATTATTCTAACCCTCGCATTCCAAAACAATTCTTTTACCCAATCGATGAACACTTCACGGTTATCAAGGACAAATCGGTACATCAAAGAGAATCCCCATGACAGATCATCCAGATAATCAGTGCTGTCAACAACTTTCCCTTTATATCTGGGCAGATTTTCCCTCCCCTTGATCACGCCGTGTTCTCTTATCAATCGAATCTGATCCGACCCATCATCCACCAATTTCATTGACTTTAAAGGAGCGACCTGATTTTCCTTATATATTATCCCCCCGCTGTTAAAGCTTTGCTCGGAATTACCGAATCGTATCTTATTCGGTAGAATCCCAAGTGATTGAACAGAATCAAGCAGATATTCAAGTGCCTTGTGAAAAGCTCCGTCTTCTTCACAATCCTTTTTCTTTGTCTCCGCTGATAATATGGATTCCAGATCTATCATGACAGGATCGGGACCGCAGGCTATGATATTTTCGAAATGCAGATCCCTTGCATTAATAAAATACATAAGGCAACACAGAACACCAATCTTTTTAAAATATCCATGTATTTGTTGTTCACTCTTACATTCCCGGTATTCTATGTTTTCCACAAAAGCACCGTGCCCGGCTTGAACGATCTTTATTGTTTTTAGTTTGATTTTGTTGTTTTTTAACTCTTGCTGCTTGTTGAGTCGATTCAGCAATTCCTGAAAACCCAGATCAACCTCACATTTTCTCGGTTTGTAGAAAACTTTTGCTTTCTCAAAGGTCACACATACTACACTTTTTCCATTACAATGGGAATCCCCCAAAGAGAACCTTATATCGATCACCTTTCCCAGTTCTCCGCCTTTACCAAACACTTTTTTGAGCTGCTCTGATACAAGAACAGTATCATCAATGACAGACATGATATACTCGGAAGACAAACAGCAAATTGAATCAAGCAATCTAACAAGTTCGGGATATTTTTTATAGATCGATTCTCTGAATTCTTCTTTCTTCAGCAGCTCATGGATATAAAATTCATATCTTTCGTTACTGTCGTTGCCCTTTAGCAATTTCTTGGTTTTCGCTTCATTGATCTCTTCAACCATTGTGCGCATTACTATATTGCAAAGCTTGTCAGATACCCGAAAAATATAACCCCTGACGATACTTTTCTTATCTCCGAACAAGTTTCTGTTACTTTCAATCTTATTATTCAGTTCGTCTATATATTCTGCAATGATCGGTTCATAAAAGTAAAAAAATCTCATCTGTTGTTTTTCGTCTTCACCAACAAATGCTTCAATCTTTTTACGGTATTTTTTTAGGTCTGTCTTTTCTTTATTTGCCTGATCCTCGATCTCGGTTATCTTCTTTCCGAACACTCTTACCAAATAATCATCAAAATATCCGGATTCCTTGAATTCCGGAAAAACTTTCCCCCAAAATTGTTTATAAGACAGAATATTCTCTGGCATGTTTCCTGCTTCCCCAACCCGATATCTCTCAGGCAGATTTCTTATATTTGATTAATGTAGAACTGCAAGCATTGATGTCATCTCCGCTTGCAGTATCCGTACGTACATTAGTTACATGTCTGCTGGCATTCAACTGTTATTGTGCAAAGATAACCATTATTACCCATGCAAGCACTTACGACACATCCAACAAGACCTTCGGTTATTGTGCAAACAACTGTCTCCCAAAAACCTGCACCGCTTACTTCGGATGCCAACTCAACGTTTTCTCCGATTTCCTCGAATAACATTGAGCACTCATCAAGTTTTCTCATGTTCCTTTTCCCCTTTCATAATTATTCATAACAATTCCCAACAAACAATTTGTTTAATCCATGGAAAAATTGGGACATTATGCTTTGTTATTACGATCCGTTTCCACTTCCGAACAATATCCACCACCAAATTGTGTATCCTATCATAGGCCTCCTCCTTTCAAAAAATGTCCGTGTTGTTATATAAATACAAATAACAACACGGACATTATTTTTCAACAGAAAGTCCTTAAGCGGTCGCTTAATATGGTAAGCGGTCATTTACAGAGGCAAAGATACAGAAATTTGGTAAGAATTATCACCTTTTTTTGTTTCGACTTTCCCATTTAATTCACTTACTGTTAATTCTACATTTTGAAGCCCAAGGCCATGATCTTTAAGATCTGGTTGTATTCTCTTTTTGCTTTGCTCCCCGGATAAACTGTTTTCTATGGTAATAACACAATACTCCTTCCCTTGATCCAGTTTTATTTTCAACCATGCATCTTTCTCACATTGTGACACTTCCTCTATTGCGTTTTGCAATATGTTTCCATAGATTATGCACAACTTCAAATCATCAATCCCGGATTCTATTTCGCCTGTTACGCTTACGCTGACGTCTTTACTTAAATACTCAATATAATGATTGGTCAAAATATCAATAACATCATTTCCCGTATCTATCTTTTTTTTCTGGATTGTTTCCAATTCTATCATCAATTCATTGATATACTCGTATACTCTTCCTGTCTCATTTTTCTTTGCCAATCCATTCATATACACAATATGATTCATCATATCATGTCTATATTTCTTTGTTTCCTCTTCTTTTTCCAATAAGGATTCATAATGCCTTTTTTGCAGGACACTCAGCTTTTTCTCCGTCTCCAGTAAACCATTTATCTTTTCGTTTGTTTTATGAATATAAATCATAAATATTCCCAAAAGGCCTACGCTTCCGTAAGACAATCCAATACAAATACCCGCTATATCTCTAAACAGTGTGCTGTCAGAATTGTCTCTTGCCAGATCAAGTCCTTCGGTAGTAAACAACAGCACCATAGACATAAGAATCACCAGAACGATCAAGTGTCTGCTTATAAATGACTTGATCTTTCGGTTTTGTTCTGTCGAAAGTCTGTGAACTATATGATTAATGACCACCGCAAAGAATATTATCAAAAGGTTTACTATTGTTCCTATGTTGTTAATAGGATTGGTATGATCACCGCTTTCAGTAATAGTCCGCCCAATCCAGATTATCATCAAGCCCAGACATTCTGTGAGAAAAAAAACAACGATTATCCTTGACAGACTTTTAATACCGTTACAGATCTGAGCTATGTAAAAACATATGATTGATAACGGATACATACAAAGACTGATTATCTCGTATTTTTCAGTCGGAACTACTAACAAAATTATGGTATAAACCAACCCGCCGATAGCCGGCACCCAGTACTTTCCGATTTTCTTTTTAAACAGTAATTCATATATCAGGTAATACTGGGCAATGACAGTTGCATACTGTACAATAAGGCCTGCCTTACTCATTTTTCATCACTCTCCTGTACCGTGTGTCATATGTTATATATCTGCTGTCAAATTCTTTTTTGTTTCTTCTTGAAACCTGCAATCTGTTCCCGTTTATTTCCACTGTATTGTTTGATTTTTTAGAAAACATAAGATTAACGATATAACGACGTTCAACTCTGGCAAATATGCGTTTATCCAATACTTCTTCCAACTCATCCAGCGAATCGTTTCTTCTCAGTACAAGTTTTCCTACCGTAAACTCGGAATAACCGTTAAACGCACGTATCATAATTATATCCCTCTGCCTGATTCGATGCTTTTCTCTGTTTAAATACAGCTCCAAACACTCTTCTCCGGGGAATTCCTCCATAGCCGATATTAATGCTTCTTCAACGCTTTCCTTATCAAACGGTTTTTCTATGTATCGATATGCACGAAATTTGAATGTTTCCTTAAACCGGTCTCTCATTGCCGTCGCCATAATAATTCTACATCCGGGATTACGTTTTATTATTTCGTTTCCGGCTTCGATACCATCCATTCCGGGCATCTCAATATCTAAGAATACAACAGAGAAGTCCTCTATCTCTTTTAGCATCTTTTCTGCAGATAAAAAAGTCTTACATTCTGCCTCATACTTATGCCTGCCAATAATTTCCGTAACGATTGATTGCAATTCTTCCGTAACTACATCCAAATCATCACAAATAGCAATCTTGATTACCCCCATGACAACATCCTCCTCCTTAGATGCGGGTCATATCCGCATCCCGGGCATTCATCTGAATGCGAGGCAGTTTACCGCTGATTTCTGATCCTCAACAGTTTCCAAAAGATATGCGACAGCCCATCCGGTCAAACCGTTCATCCAAATGTTTTACCCTATACTTGAGCTTGTAAGATTAGTATTTATTATGTTTATTATATATATATCAACTTTTTGAATCAACTATCGAATCAACCTCTCTATATATATTTTTCCATATATAACGTTAAGCTTGCAACAGATGGCATTCGTTTATCTCAATCGAGTAGGCTGATTCCTACTCGATGCGACGGACATCTCGCGTACTAGTCCGCTCGATGACCGTTCACTCAGCCATCTGTTCGCAAACAAGCTTGCAACAGATGGCATTCGTTTATCGCACAAACAATAAGCCCGGTTGCGGCGTATTTTCATACAGCCGTATCCGGGCTTACAAACTTTCACTGTTATCGGGGGATTCCGGCTCACGGCGTGCAAAGTCGTGAGTTATCTGAAATCTACTTGATTCGAACTTCTTCTTTCAGTTCCGTAGCTTCTTTATAGGGTCTGAAAAGCAGCCAGAAGAAGCCGATCACAAGGAGTCCTGCGATCACGGTCCCCACGATGCTTCCCGAACCGGAGACAATGCTCATGAACTGGAATACGACAAACGCTGTCACATATGCGAAAAAGCATTCATAACCGATCGCGAACCACGTCCACCTGCGGCTGTTCATCTCTCTCCTGATAGCGCCTATGGCCGCAAAGCAGGGTGCGCACAGCAGGTTGAAGAGCAGGAAGCTCATCGCGGATGCGGCCGAAAAAGCCTGCCCGACTGCCTCGGAAACGCTTCCGCCCGTCCCGTACAGGACGCCAAGGGTGCTGACTATATTCTCTTTGCCGACCAGACCGGTGATCGAAGCAACTGCCGCCTGCCATGTTCCCCAGCCGAGAGGCGCGAACATCCAGGCGATCCCGGCTCCGATGTAGGAGAGGATGCTGCCGCTTATCTGTTCGACCTCGAGGAATCCGAAGCTTCCCTCATCCCAGCCGAAGCGGGACAGGAACCAGATAACGATCGATGAAAGAAGGATGATCGTCCCGGCCTTCTTTATAAAGCTCCATCCGCGTTCCCACATACTGCGAAGGACGTTGGAAGGAGTAGGCATATGATACTCCGGAAGCTCCATTACAAAGGGCGCGGGCTTTCCGGCAAACATCTTTGTCTTCTTGAGGATAACTCCCGAACAGAGGATCGATGCGATACCGATCAGATAAGCGCCGGTTGCGATCCATGCGCTTCCGCCAAAAACGGCGCCCGCGATGAGCGCTATGAAAGGAACCTTCGCGCCGCACGGGATAAACGTTGTGGTCATGATCGTCATACGTCTGTCACGTTCATTCTCGATCGTTCTCGACGCCATGATACCGGGAACACCGCAGCCCGTTCCGACTATGATCGGGATGAAACTCTTGCCCGAAAGGCCGAAACGTCTGAAGAGTCTGTCGAGGACGAAGGCGACTCTCGACATATATCCGCAGGCCTCGATAAAGGCGAGCATCAGAAAGAGCACAAGCATCTGAGGAACAAATCCAAGGACGGAACCCACACCTGAGATCATTCCGTCGAGGACCAGGCTCTTAAGCCATTCGGCACATCCGATGTACTCAAGGAAATCCGCGACGAGTACCGGGATCCCCGGAACCCATACTCCGCTTCCGGGGCCGTTTCCTATCCCGAAAAGGTTAAAGCCTTCACCGAAGAGCCCGTCGTTTGCCCAGTCCGTTGCGGGCTGTCCGACTCCGATCATGGCGATCCAGTAGATTGCGAACATGATCACCGCAAAGATCGGGAGTCCGAGCCACCTGCTCGTTACCACTCTGTCGATCTTGTCGGACGTTGTCAGGCCGTCCGGATTTTTCTTCTTGTAGATATCTCTCAAGATCCGGGTAATATAATCGTATCTGTCGTTAGTGATAATACTTTCCGCGTCATCGTCAAGCTCTGCTTCCGCGGCTCTTATGTCTTCTTCGATGTGCGCAAGTGTCGCCTCGCTAAGCTTGAAGCGCTCAAGAACCTTTTCATCACGCTCAAAGAGCTTGATTGCATACCAGCGCTGCTGCTCTGCCGGAAAATCGTGGACAACGGCCTCCTCAATATGAGCGAGGGCGTGTTCAACGGGTCCCGAGAACGAGTGACGCGGTATCTTCCTGCCGGTACGTGCCGCATCAACGGCAGCCCATGCCGCATCAACGGTATGTTCGCCTCTTAAGGCCGAGATCTCGATTATTCCGCATCCCAGGCGCTTTGCCAGGGCATCCGTGTCAAGTCTGTCACCCTTCTTGCGGACGACATCCATCATGTTTATGGCTATGACTACAGGGATTCCCAGCTCAATGAGCTGCGTGGTGAGATAAAGATTTCTTTCAAGATTGGTGCCGTCCACGATGTTGAGGATCGCGTCGGGGCGCTCATCTATAAGATATTTTCTGGCAACTACTTCTTCAAGTGTGTACGGAGAAAGCGAGTATATTCCCGGAAGATCGACGATCGTAACGTCGTCATGCTTGATAAGCTTTCCTTCCTTCTTCTCAACCGTAACTCCCGGCCAGTTCCCGACGAACTGGTTCGAACCGGTGAGATCATTAAAGAGAGTTGTTTTTCCGCTGTTGGGGTTGCCCGCCAGCGCCACTCTAATCTCGTTATTCATCTCGTTTTCTCCTGTTTAGAAAGACTCCACTTCAATATTTCCAGCGTCTTCTTTGCGAATTGAAAGTTCGTAGCCCCTGACACTTATCTGGATGGGATCTCCGAGCGGTGCGACCTTTCGTACCGTAACGGTAGTTCCCTTAGTGATACCCATGTCCATGATCCTTCTTTTTATAGCACCCTCACCAAGGATCTTCACAACCTTGGCGGATTTTCCGATTCCGATATCTCTAAGTGTACTCACAAAAAAACTCCTTAATGATCTTCCTGTATTTAGTTAGTCTTTGCTAATCAGTAATTGTTTATACACTGCATTCAAGGACATGTCAAGGAATATTTGTAGAAATCCTTAATTATTTTCTGCCTGCTCACACGCGTATCTTACGGTAGCCATCGCATCCTTTGCGTAATGATCGGCACCGATCTTATCCGCATATTCCTGAGTCAGAACGGCTCCGCCAACCACGATCTTTACTCCGGGGGCTTCCTTTCTGAGCATCTTTATCGTATCTTCCATCGCGGGAACCGTGGTGGTCATGAGGGCCGAAAGACCGACAAGCCCGGCGCCGGTGCGTTTAACAGCCTCAACCACGGTTTCGGGCGGAACGTCACGTCCGAGGTCCTCGACATCGAAACCGTAATTTTCGAGCAGGAGCTTCACGATGTTCTTGCCGATATCATGGATATCACCCTTGACGGTTGCGATCACGAACTTCCCTCTGCTCACACTCTCGCCGGGACGATTGTTCATAACGATCTTTATCTGTTCAAATGCATATTGCGACGCCTCGGCACTCATAAGCAGCTGCGGAAGGAACATCGTCTTCTTTTCAAATCCCTCGCCGACCTTATCGAGTGCGGGAATAACTTCCGTCGATACTATCTCAAGAGGATCCGCACCGCCTTCAAGCATCTCTTTTGTGATCGCAGCGGCTTTTTCCTTGAGTCCTTTTATGATGGCATGCTTCAGGGGTGAAGTCTCTCCGTCCTTTGAAGCGGGGGTGCCGCTACCGGCCGGAACCCTGTCGCCCGCTGCCGCGCCTGCCGCAGGTGCCGGAACAGACGGAACGAAATTGGTCGCAAATTCAATATAATCTCCGCAATTGTCATCAAGCGCATGAAGTGCCCTGAACGAGTAATAAGTCTTCATCATATCGTCCGCGAAAGGATTCATGATCGCGGCCGAAAGCCCGTCCTCAAGGGCGATCGCAAAGAACGTCGAAGTGATCGTCTCGCGAAGGGGAAGTCCGAACGAAATATTTGAAACTCCGAGAGATGTATGACATCCCAGCTCGTGCTTAATGGTACCGAGCGATCCGAGAGTGGCGAGTGCCGCCGTCGTATCGGCGCTTATAGCCATGGCAAGCGTGTCAAAGATAAGATCCTTCTTTTTGACCCCATACTTTTCGGCCGTCTTTATGATCTTTTCCGCGATCTTTACACGTTCCGAAGCCGTTTCCGGGATTCCGCCCTCATCAAGTGTGAGGGCAACACAAAGTCCGCCGTATTTCGCAACAAGCGGGAATACGGCTTCCATCACTTCTTCTTTTCCGTTTACCGAATTGATCATGGCCTTTCCGTTATAATGACGGAGCGCGCGTTCCATCGCGATCGTATCGGTCGTATCGATCTGAAGCGGAAGGTTTATGATCGCCTGAAGCTCTTTTGTGACGGTGTCCAACAGCTTGGGCTCATCGATCTCGGGGAGCCCGACATTGACATCAAGTACATGAACCCCGCGTTCCTGCTGACGCAGACCCTCTCCGAGTATATAGTCGATATCGTTGTTTCTGAGCGCTTCCTTGAACTTCTTTTTACCGGTGGGATTGATCCTTTCGCCGATAAGGATCGGGGATTTATCAAAGATCACAGCATGAGTATAGGAGCTGATCATTGTAATATTCTTGTCATCGGTTGCATGAGGATTCGGGACCCCTCTTCCGGACTTTTCAACAGTCGCGGCAATATAATCGGGTGTCGTACCACAGCATCCGCCCGCGACACGCACACCTTTTTCTATGAAGCTTTTCATGACATCCGAAAACTCTTCGGGATAAACGTCAAACACCGTCTTTCCGTTTTCAACACGCGGAAGTCCGGCATTCGGTTGAACGATTATGGGCACCGACGAATATTTCAGGTATTCATCCACCACTCCCTCAAGCTGTTTGGGTCCGAGCGAGCAATTGACTCCGATAACATCTGCGCCAAGGCCTTCAAGCATGGCAACCATTGCGGAAGGTGACGCTCCCGTCATGAGCTTGCCGTCTTCGCCATATGCGTTCGACACAAAAACAGGAAGATCGCATACTTCCTTGCAGGCGAGAAGAGCAGCCTTTGTGTCATAGCTGTCGTTCATTGTTTCTATTATAACGAGGTCGGCGCCCGCTTCGGCACCGATCCTGATCGTTTTCGCATAAACATCGACCGCTTCATCAAAATCGAGGTCGCCGTACGGCTTTAGAAGCCTTCCGATCGATCCGACATCAAGAGCCGCGAACATGGGGCGGTCCTTGTCCTTCGTGAGGGTCATGGCCTTTTTTACGAGGCTGATACCTTCGGTGATATAGCACTTTAATTCCTCGTCGGAATACTTGAAAGAATTGGCTCCGAACGTATTCGCACTTCCGACATCTGCGCCGGCATCAAAATAGAGCCGATGGATATCCGTTATCTCGTCGGGGTGATCCTTGTTCCATCTCTCGGGCAGTTCGCCGGGCTGCAATCCCCTTGCCTGAAGCATAGTGCCCATTCCTCCGTCGAAATAGACGGTGTGCTCTTTCATGTATTCCCTTATGTCCATTTATCAAACCTCTTTGCTTGTATAACACCTATGTATCAATTTTGGAAATTCTTTCCCAGAACACCCTCAAGGCTTCTCATGATGCCTTCGGCAACTTCGGGCTTGTTCATCGAATAAACGTGAACGTTCGCGATGCCGTTTGCGTACAGGTCAATGATCTGGTCGGTGGCATAAATGATACCCGCATTCGTCATGGCTCGCGGATCGGAACCGAACCTGTCGACGAGCATCTTAAAGCGCTGCGGCATAAACGAACCGGACAGCTTCACGGCACGGTCGACCTGATTTGCACGTGTTATCGGCATGATTCCGGGAAGAACGGGAACCGTGATACCGGCCTCTCTTATCTTATACATAAAGCTCAAAAAGAGCGAATTGTCGAATATCATCTGAGTCGTGAGAAAATCGACGCCCGCATCAACCTTTTCCCTGAGTCTCTTTATATCCTCTTTTTGCGAAGGGCTTTCGGGATGGACCTCCGGGTAACATGCCGCGCCGATGCAGAAATCATAACCCGATTCCTTTATCTCCCTGATAAGCTCGATCGCATATCTGTAATCCCACTTTGAGCGATCGGTGTTTTCGAGCTCCGGCGTGAGATCTCCCCTGAGAGCCATGATATTCTCGATCCCGGCATCATGAAGCTCTTTGATGCGTTCCTTCACGGTTGCGCGGTCGGACGAAACGCAGGTAAGGTGGGCCAGCATCGGAACACTGTATTTGTCGTGAAGATTGCGTGCGATATCAAGCGTATATCTGCTTGTTCCTCCTCCCGCACCGTACGTAACGCTCATGAAGGAAGGTGACAGCTTGGCTATCTCCTCGGTGGCTTCCCTAACGGATTCATACGAAGTTTCCTTCTTGGGAGGAAACACCTCATAAGAAAGAGTATGCTCACCCTTTTTCAATATGTCGATGATCTTCATAATTTGATCCTTCCTTCTTTTACAGCGCTCAATATCTTTTCAAAATGCATGCCGTGCGATGCCTTTACGAGCACGGTGTCTCCCTTCTTTAGCGGAAGCTCACCTGCCCCCACCAGTTCATCGGTACCTTCAAACCACAGCGATTTGCGTTCCCCGTTTTTTAAGGGATCTCGCCGATTCTCCTTTTCACCGGAACCATCCGAATCATCGCATATCGTTTTTTCAAACGCCCGTGCCGTATTCTCCGAAAGCTTTCCGGCGCAGATCAACAGATCTGTTCCTTTCTTTGCCGCATATTCCCCGATCTCGGCGTGAAGCTTGCATTCATCGCTTCCGAGTTCGAGCATGTCACCGAGTATCGCAACTTTTCTGCCCGGTGCTCCCGAAAGGATGTCGATCGCCGCCTTCACGGAGAGCGGGCTTGCGTTATATGCGTCGTTTATAAAATCTATCCCGTCTATCGTTTCCCTGACCGAACGTCCCGTATTTGAAGGATTCACGGTTCCGAGCCCCTTTGCCGCATCCTCGCTTCCGACGCCGAGCAGTCTTGCAACCAACGCCGCTCCGAGGGCATTTCCGATCATATGGGCGCCGGGCAGACAAAGCCTCACCTCAAAGCGTTCTTCTTCCTCTCCGTTATCATATACTGCATCGAACCTCGAGCCCTCGGTCCCTATGTTTTCAATGTTTTCGGCTCTCATACACGAATTTGAACCATAAAAATACAGATTCGCTCCGCGTACGTCACTGATCGTGCGAAGCATCCTGTCATCGCCGTTGAGCACGATCATGCCGTTTTCTCTTAAGTACCCGAAAATTTCCGTTTTTGCACGCAACACACCCCAGAGGTCACCGAGTGCCTCGAGATGACAGGGTGCTATGTTTGTAAAGAGAACAACATCGGGGCGCACCATCGCTCCGAGCCTGCTCATCTCACCGAAATCACTGATGCCCATTTCGACAACGGCCACCTCGTGACAATCCCTGATGCGCAGTAAGGTGATCGGAACACCTATCTCGTTATTAAGATTTCCCTGAGTCGCAAGAACGTTATACTTTGACGAAAGCGCCGCCGCAGTCAGTTCCTTGGTGCTTGTTTTTCCGACACTTCCGACGATCCCGACGATCTTAACATCTCTCATCTTCTCCCTGTAAAAAGCCGCAACCTTTTTAAGGGCCTTCAGACTGTCTTCCACCACAAGCCAGATACCGTCCGCCGCGCCGGTCTCGGGCGTTCTCTCCGTAATGGCTGCAAGCGCACCTTTTTCGAAACAACTTCCGATAAAATCCGCTCCGTCAACTCTCTCCCCTTTTGTTGCAACAAAGACACAATCTTTCTCACAAAGACGGGAATCAATGACAACAGCCGAAGCCTCACGTTCGGGAAGGACCCCGGGGCCTTCTTTGGGGATTCCTCCCTCAACCGCGTATATCTTTGCATCTACCGCTTTTGCAATATTCCCAACCGTTAAACCACGCATTTGTTTCCTCTTTAAGCACTTAACCGAAATCAATCACTCATACTTCTTAAGTGAAACCTCTATTATCTTCTCGCAGAAATCCGCGAACGAAAGACCTGTTACCGCTGCCTCCTGGGGCATAAGACTCATGGGAGTCATTCCGGGAAGTGTGTTTGCCTCAAGACAGTAGACATTAAGATCCTTGTCGAGCATGAAATCCATGCGCGCATATGCGGTAATACCGAGTACCTCAACAACCTTTTCCGCATATCTCTGAATCTTATTTGTAACCTCTTCGGGGAGCTGTGCGGGACATGTTTCGATCGTCGAGCCCTCCTGATATTTATTTTTATAGTCATAGAAGCCAACCTTGGGAGCAAGCTCAATAACGGGAAGTGCCTTCGAATCGATCACGCCGTCGGAAACCTCACGACCCACGATCGCCTGCTCAACAAGGATATTTCCCTCATATGTGAATGCTTCTTCAAGTGCCTTTCTGTATCCGGCCTCATCGTCAACCCTGTATACTCCGACCGACGAACCGCCGCTGCAGATCTTTACGAAAGCAGGGAATTCGGGAACATAATCCGTATTCTTATCTTCAATGAATTTATAAGAAGGAGTGGGTATTCCGTTCTTTTCAAAAAGAAGCTTTGTAACATACTTATTCATTGCGAGAGCACTGCTTAAATATCCGGTTCCCGTGTACTTGATCCCGAACATGTCGAGCGTAGCCTGAATCTTACCGTTCTCACCGCTGTCTCCGTGAAGAGCCATAAACACGATATCCGCCATTCCGCAAAGTTCAAGCACGTGGGGTCCGAAGAAAGTCTTCCCTCCGTCCTCTCTCATCGCTTTTACCGCCTCAAGATCGGGCGCTTTGTCCGAAATATTGAAACCTTCGGGCTCGGTATCGGCTGAAAACGCTGTTGCAACATCACCTTTATATCCAAGGAACACGTCGAGCAACAGCACTTCATGTCCTTTACTCTTTAACGCGTCATATACTTTCTTTCCCGAAACAAGGGACACATCTCTTTCTGTACTGAGTCCGCCTGCCAAAACAACTATTCTCATGATCTTTTTCTCCTGGTTCTTACTTCTTTTCTTCCCCTTGGCACCCCGTGCCTAAAACACACAATTTCCGACGCATAGTATAGCATAATGAATCAAAGAAAAAAAGAGGAGCAAACCCGCTCTTCTTTGTTGTTTCCGAGAGAGTGTTGTCCATGTATCAAAACCGTGCAGACTTGCATATTATTTTCAACTGGATTATACTATGTTAACAATATAATTCTTTGAGAGGAAAGATCGGATCGTATTCTTTCCTTATGGCTTTCCACGGTGATAAGCAGAAAGAGAAATCTTATGGATAAAATGTCAGACGGAATAATCGAGTGGATAAAAAACTATTATTCATTCAGTTCGGAAGCAAAGGCGATCATCGGAATCTCCGGAGGTACCGATTCTTCTGTTACCGCAGCGCTTCTTGTAAAGGCACTCGGCAAGGACCGTGTTATCGGCGTACTCATGCCTTGCGGCAATCAGCATGATATAGACGTCAGTCACAAGCTTGTCGATCATCTGGGTATCAAATATCATGTTATCAATATCGAGAGCGCTATGAAGGCTATCACATCGACTATCGGAGAAAGCCTCTCCACAGACCCTCTTGCTTCGGACGTATACAGAACAAACACTCCCGCCCGTCTTCGTATGACAACACTCTACGGCATATGTGCACTCTACGGCGGAAGAGTCGTCAACACATGTAACCTCTCCGAGGACTTCATAGGTTATTCGACAAAATTCGGTGACAGCGCCGGTGATTTCTCCGTGCTTTCAGGTTTTACCAAGACCGAAGTGCGAATGATCGGCCGTGAACTCGGACTTCCCGACATATTCGTTGATAAGATTCCCGAGGACGGAATGAGCGGTCAAAGTGACGAAGAACGCATGGGATTCACATATGCGGTTCTCGACAGATATATCCGCACCGGTGAGATCGACGATCCCGCGCTCAAAGAGATCATCGACAGGAAGCATGTCGCCAACCTTCATAAATTGGAACTCATGCCGGCATACGATCCGGGACTTCCCGTCGTTAAGTAACACGCAGTAGTTGAATATATTCATATACATAAAAAGGAGATATCAATATATGAGATTTAAACCGATGATCTTCTCGCTTCTGGACACAGACCTCTATAAATTCAACATGAATCAGGTCATTTTTCATAAGCATACCAACCTTGTCGGCGAATACCATTTTAAGTGCCGCAACCACGGCATCGTGTTCACACAGGAGATGCTTGACGAGATAAACGCCCAAATCGACCATCTGTGTTCCCTTCGTCTTACACCCGAAGAACTCGGATATCTGAGAAGCATCCGATTCATCAAGGAAGATTACGTTGAATTTCTGCGTCTCTGGCACCCCATAAGGGATTATGTTACCACATCTCTCAGCAAAGACGGTGAGCTTTCGGTCATCGTAAAGGGTCCCCTGTTTTCGGCAATGCAATTCGAGATCTATCTTCTCGAGATCATTAACGAAACATACTTCCGTATGAAGTATGACTATGACGAACTTCTTGAAGGCGCAAAAGAAAAGCTTGCATCCAAGATAGAGAGCTTCAGAAACGGCATTTATACTTTTAAATTCGCCGAGTTCGGAGCGCGCAGAAGATTGTCCACCGAGTTTGAAGAGTATGCCATCCGTGAATTTGCCCAAAAGACCAGAAACATGGTAGGTACTTCAAATGTGTATTTCGCGTGGAAATACAATCTCACTCCCATCGGAACCTACGCACACGAATATGTTCAGATGTATCAGGGAATCGATTCGATCCCTCTTGCTTATACAAACCACTATGCAATGAAGGACTGGTACGAAGAGTATCAGGGCGATAACGGAACAGCCCTTACGGACACCATTACGACAGACCTCTTCCTTAAAGATTTCAATCGAAGCATGGTCAATAACTACAGCGGTGTTCGCCATGATTCCGGCGATCCCTACGTTTGGGGCGAGAAGCTGATCGCTCATTACAAGAGCTACGGTGTCGATCCCCTGACCAAGACGCTCCTCTTCTCGGACAGCCTTGATTTCAATACGGCACAAACGCTTTATGATTATTTTAAAGACAAAGCAAAGGTCGCTTTCGGAATCGGCACGTTTATATCAAACGACACGCCTGCCGAGCCTCTTAATATCATCATCAAGCTTCAATATGTTAACGGTCGCCCCGTTGCAAAACTGTCCGACAGCGACGGTAAGGTGATGTGTGACGACGAAGTGTATTTAAAGCACTTAAAGGATTCGGTAGCCTTCAGACTTGCCCGTGAAGCACAGGCGAAAGAACACTGATATCAGGTAAACCATATGTATGACAACGGACTCGTCCTCGGTCGTTTTCAGGGACTTCACAAAGGCCATCAGGCCCTTATAGATACCGCTTTGAAGAACTGTCGTAAAGTGCTTGTTTTCATCGGTTCAAGTAACAGTTCGGGAACTTTTCGCGACCCGTTCACCTACGAATTCCGCGAAAAAATGATCAGGGAGCTCTACGGTGACAGGACCGTCATTGCTCCGCTCCCCGATATCGGAGTCGGTGATGTCGGTGCCTGGGGCGATTATGTCCTTCAAATGGGCCGAGAAGCTCTCGGAGAAGATATATGCGCTATAGTCTGTGGCAATGAAAGAAAATACCATCTCTGGTTTCCAAACAGCCCCGGGCTTTCGCTTATAAAACTCGATCGTGCCGATATTCCCGTGAGCGCCTCAGAACTTCGCTCTTATATTGCAAATGACGATTATAAAGCATTTGCCGCGCTCACAGACGAAAGGATCCACAAGTATTACGGGATCATGAGGGATTGCTTGGTGAATGCGAGTGAGAGCCGGGCGGTCACTGGTGAACACGAGTGATACAAGCCTGAGAACAGAGGCGATCACTCTACGCTCACGAGTGATACAAGCCTGAGAGCCGGGCGATCCTTGTGAACACGAGTGATACAAGCCTGAGAGCCGGGCGATCACTCTACAAAAAGTCTGAGAATAGAGACGCTCACTCTACGCTCACGAGTGATACAAGCCCGAGAACAGAGGCGCTCACTCTACAAATGATTTGCCTGCAAATCATTTGTAATCGTGGGCGCCCTCAAATAGAGGCCAGAATAAAACAATAATAAAACCGCCTGGCAAGCAAGCTTGCCGGCGGCTTATTATTGTTTTATTCTGCTCTGTTCTCGGGCTTGTATCACTCGATGATTTCGATAACCTTACCTGAACCAACTGTTCTACCACCCTCACGGATAGCGAAGCCAAGTCCCTGCTCCATAGCGATGGGATGGATGAGCTCGATTGTCATCTCGATGTTATCGCCGGGCATACACATCTCTGTGCCTGCAGGAAGCTCTGTTACACCTGTAACGTCAGTTGTTCTGAAGTAGAACTGAGGTCTGTAGTTGTTGAAGAAAGGTGTATGACGTCCACCCTCGTCCTTTGTAAGAACGTAAACCTGAGCCTTGAACTTCTTGTGGCAATGTACCGAACCGGGCTTAACAAGAACCTGTCCTCTTTCGATATCGGTTCTGTTTACACCACGAAGGAGGCAACCGATGTTATCACCGGCCTGGCCTTCATCAAGGAGCTTACGGAACATCTCGACACCGGTAACAACAACCTTACGTGTCTCTTCCTTAACACCAACGATCTCAACTTCGTCGCCGACATGAACAACACCACGCTCAACACGGCCAGTAGCAACTGTACCACGACCTGTGATAGAGAATACGTCCTCGACAGGCATAAGGAAAGGCTTATCTGTCTCACGAACGGGATCGGGGAAGTAATCATCAACGGTCTTCATGAGTTCAAGGATCTTATCGCCCCACTCACTGTTGGGATCCTCAAGAGCCTTAAGAGCTGAACCGCGAACGATAGGGCAATCATTGAAGCCGTACTCTTCGAGCTGCTCTGTGATCTCCATCTCAACGAGCTCGATAAGCTCATCATCGTCAACCATATCGCACTTGTTAAGGAATACAACGATCTTCGGAACACCTACCTGACGAGAAAGGAGGATGTGCTCCTTTGTCTGAGCCATAACACCGTCTGTAGCAGCAACTACGAGGATAGCGCCGTCCATCTGAGCAGCACCGGTGATCATGTTCTTAACGTAGTCAGCATGGCCGGGGCAGTCAACGTGTGCGTAGTGTCTCTTCTCTGTCTCGTACTCAACGTGAGCGGTAGAGATTGTTATACCACGAGCCTTCTCTTCGGGAGCCTTATCGATCTTATCGAAGTCTACTACTTCACCAAGTCCAAGTCTTGTAGCAAGAACCTTTGTGATAGCAGCTGTAAGAGTTGTCTTACCATGATCAACGTGACCGATGGTACCAATGTTACAATGGGGTTTCGTTCTTTCAAATTTTGCTTTTGCCATTACTATGAATCCTCCTTAAAAATTGCTCTCCTTTGAGCTGTCTAATTTTTCCGGCAGCATCTCTGTGCCTCTCCTAGAGACGGCGAGATGCCCGTAATTTCTTCAGGGCTCAAAACCGCTCATGCACCATATTATATTTCATAGTATAAAATAATGCAAGCGCTAATTTTCGCCCTAAATAAGGCTTCCTTCCTTTATCTGCCCTTGTTGGAAAGAACCTTTTCCTGTACATTCTTGGGTACTGCTTCATATGTAGAGAAGAACATCGAGAAAGCACCACGTCCCTGAGTTTTGGATCTGAGGGTTGTTGTGTATCCGAACATCTCTGAAAGCGGTACAAATCCACGGATAAGCTTTGTTCCGTTGATATCCTCCGTGCCTTCGATACGTCCGCGGCGTGAGCTGATATCACCGATTACATCACCCATGTAATCCTCGGGAACTGTAATCTCAACACGCATGATCGGCTCGAGGAGTACAGGGTTTGCTTTCTGCATAGCCTCTTTGAACGCCATGGAACCTGCGATCTTGAACGCCATTTCACTTGAGTCTACTTCGTGGAATGAACCATCGTAGCAGTTAGCATGGATACCGAGTACGGGATATCCGCCAAGGATACCGGACTTCATTGCATCTTCGATACCATCCGATACAGCGGGGATATATTCCTTCGGGATAGCACCGCCGACAACTGTCGACTCGAACTCGTAGGTCTTATCTCCGTTAACGTCCATAGGCGTGAAGATGACTTTACAATGACCGTACTGACCACGACCACCGGACTGCTTAGCATATTTGGAATCAACTTCAACTTCCTTGGTGATTCCTTCCTTATAAGCAACCTGAGGTG
>CAMIZL010000003.1 GCA_946403295.1 uncultured Clostridia bacterium
CTATTTCAAAGACCTTTATGGAACGGTATGCGTCCTCTCCCGTGAAAATAAAAATCAGCGCAACAACGATAGCAACGACCGCAATTGCGCATCCGCCAATTATCAAAACCTTTTTGTTCATTTGGTCCTCCTCAATGAAAGCTGTTCCAACTCATCGCTGTTCAACACATTAGTACCGGATTTGTAAAATTTTACTCACTTGAATTTCGCGAGGGGCCGGTCAAGCCCACCGTCAAATTCGCGCCTTCCGTCTTTATAAAGATATATAACGCCCACATTTTCGGGGAGTTTTGCCTTTATTCCTTCCTCCGCGAGCAAAAAAAGCGAGGTCGAAAGGATATCGCCCATAATCCCCTCGTCGCAAACAACGCTGACGGATTCGACATTTCCGACAGCCGGAAGTCCTGTTCTTGCGTCAAGTATATGATGGTACAAAACACCGTCTTTTTCCGACGAACGCTGGTAAATTCCCGACGTGATAACACATTTGTCGCTTATCTTCAGAACAAGGGATCCCGTATCGTCCCCGGAACCACCCCGGTCCTCTTCGTTATTTTCAAGCGGATCATAAACGCCTATGTTAAAAGGTTCTTCTTCTCCGTTCCCTGCCGGCTTTTCACCCACGCACATGATGTTTCCGCCGAGATCGACCACAGCGCTTTTTATTCCTTTTCCGAGCAGGAATTCTTTTAATCTGTCACTTATATATCCTTTCGAAACGGCACCGAGATCGAGCATGATGCCGGGCATTTCACGGTGAAGAAAGAATCTGCCGTTTTCCTCATATACATTAATGTTTTTGTAAGAAACACGTGCCAAACCTTCTTTGATGTCTTCCCGCAGAGGAGGAACAAATTCGGCAGATCCGAAATCATAGAGCTGTGAGACAGGCCTTATCGTGATGTCAAAGCGTCCATCGGTCTTCTCGCACCACAAAAGGGATCTGTTTATCGTATTGTAAATATCAGCGCCGATCTCAAGATCTTCTCCGGGCACAAAGTCCGAATGATTGATCCCGTAGAGTTCGCTCGTTTCGCGGGTCGCCGAGAAAATGTCCTCAAAACCTTCCAGGAAGGTGCGACACTCCTCCATGATATTTTCGTCATCACTCCCGTAAATGCTTATGCTCACAACTGTGTCAAACATAAAGAAAGTCCTCGAAAGGGACTTTCTCTCATCAGACGTACAAGCCGTAAGAAGCTGTACGAGCATTATCAAAGTACACAGGATTGCCGTGGTTTTTCTTAGCATCTGAGTCCTCCGCAGCACATGTTTAATCCGATATTGCATATGATCATCCTGCAGCACGTATCACTCATGGGGTTTGAATGATCGTAGCTCTCATATCTTTCCTGATAGCGGTTCGCCGAAGCCTCCATCCTCTCAACCAGATCTCTGAAATTCTCATTTCCGGGATCCATGGAGTAAGCCCGTCTCGCATGATCGAGCGCAATACCGTTATTCCCGAGATTATATTCGCAGACCGCCGCCAGATAATACCAATTTCCGTTTCGCAGGTTGATCCTGTTAAGCTCATCCATTGCATCCCGATACGCGCCCATCCTGACAAGTTCAACGGCATGTCCGAGATCTCCGCCTGAATAAGAGCCGTTCCTGCCGGCGTTAAAGCCGAAGAACGACGAATAATCAGCATCTCTGCCCGCGTCACGGAAAGAAGTATATCCGTTCTTACGCATATCCATGATCTGTTCGTAAGCGGCCTGAACAGTCTTAAACCGCTCTTCAGCGTTTCTGTCACCGGGATTGTTGTCGGGGTGATATTGCTTGCTGAGATTTCTGTACGCTTTTTTTATTGTGTCTTCGTCCGCATTCGGCGAGACTCCAAGTACCTGAAAAGGATCCATCTCTTAACCTTTCGTTTTATCATCTTTATTCTTTGCGTAGAGGAAAATCCCCGAATACAGTATATTGTCAAGGATTGCCTTGTTTTTAATCACGGGAAGCATTTCATATGCGTCGGCGCACTCGCCTGCCATCATCCTCAGGAGGCGTTCTTTTTCCTCGTCACCGCAGTCTTCCTCTTCTTTTAAAGAAGCGGCATTGTTCTCTTCTTTTAAACATTCTTTTACTGCGAAGGGGTTATATCTTCCGTTTTTTTTGTCTTCCTCAAGATCGCATATCGCGTCGGCTATATATATGAATTTCCCGAGGAAAAAACCGATCTTTTTAAGATATTTTTCCCATTCGTCATGTCTGAAAACAAACATCGAAGCGGTAAGCCTTCCGAAGCATCCCGCAACTTCGTCAATACAGGCACACCTGTTTTTTTCAAGCTGTGCCAGCTTTTTAAGCTCGAAAGCGATCACTTTTCGCTGCCTTCTATATGCTTTCCCAGAGATCCGTGCGCCTTTGCGAAGGAGTCTGACCATGACGGCCGCTTTCCTGCTGCCGTCATCCCTGACATCGTCGAGGCACTTGTAATACGCGAGGAGTACATTCATATATGCCGCGTATCGGGTAAATGTATTGGTAAGCGAGACATGGCGTTCAAGAGGATGCATGAGGCATCTTCCTTCACTTCGTTCCTCCTCCGGTTCATAAAGACCCGTCAGAAGAACCGAGAGAAACACAAGGTCATATCTGAGCGTGATCTGGCCTCTTATACCGAAAGCTTCCTTTAGTTCATGACAGATCCCGCAATAATATGCTCTGTATGTTTCGAAGTCCCTTACCTTAAGTTCGTTCTTGTCGATCCTAACATAACCGAACAAACAAAATCCTCCTTGCAAAAAGCTTCAAAAAGTTCATATCGTCATATGAACAACAAAAGTGCGATATTCCTCAGGATACCTGATTTGAAGAATCTGTATCTGAGTATGAGATATCTCTTCATGATAAATGATTTTGATTCGATCCCGGCGAATTCGTTTACTATCCTTGCATTCTTATAGCCGAGGCGCCCTTTGTAGCATTCATAAAATGCACGCGCCTGCGCGATCGTATCGCTAAGCCTGTTTTCGATATCTTTTTTGTCCGATGCGCGTCCGCGCACATATGCGGCAAATCCGTTCTGTCCGACCTGATTGCCGGAATGCTGCCGGTAAAGCAACGTAGGAACACGCAAAAACCTTATCCCGCCGAACGCAGAGGCGATGAGCGCCATCCACCAGTCATGATATCTGACACTTTCATAATTGTCCCCGAGCATGTCGACAAGAGCTTTATTCATCATGATCGTGCATCCGATGCACTTGTTTTCGATGAGGAGTCGTGAAAGCGAAAGGTTGCGGATACTTCTGTGTCCCGACTTATAAAAGGAATTGCTGATATAAGAAAGATCGTGACCCGCAAGCACCGCATCCGAAAAGATGAGCGAAGGCTTGACCGAACCTATCTTACGTTCGAGCCTCTTCATGGCCTTGAGCGTAACATAAAGCTTGTCCTTAAGCCAGACATCATCCTGATCGCAGAACATATAGTATGTCTGCTCTCCCTCGGGCGTTTCCTCACGCGACGCTCTTTTGAGCGCCGAAAGGAAATTGGCTGTCGAGCCCATATTCGAATCATTTATATGCAAAGAGATCTTAGGCGAATATTTTTGAACATATTCGCGAAGGATATCACAAGTAGAATCTGTCGAACAATCGTCCGACACGCTTATGTGCCAATTCTTAAAAGAGCTTCTGATTATGGAATCAAGCTGCTCTCTAAGATATTTTTCGCCGTTGTAGGTGGATAAAATGATCTCAATCCTGTTCATTCCCAATTTTCCCCGCTAAAAAACCAAGATATTTGACAGCACTTGTGGCGATCAGCCCAAATGCCGCCTTGAAGTTACATCGGTAAATAAAATATCTCATCCCTTTCAAAAGATACTTTATTCCTTCCGACTCCGACTTTACCCCCCTGAATTCTTCCCTATGCTGCTTTTGCGAACGCGAGATATGTCTGTACCTGCGGAATTGCTCTTTCAAAGTAAAATCGTGCGAGTGCCTGACATGTGCGTCCGAAACATATTCTATGCTGCAACCGCAGTTAACGGCCTTACATGCATAGAGCATATCCTCGTTAAAATTCGCGGTAACATCAAATCCGCCAAGCTCGTTATGAATGTCGACATTATACATCGCGCACGCATCCGAGCAAAAATATGTCTTGATCCCCATATCGGGCAGATCAGCCTTTGTTTTTGACATACTGTATGACGGATAATTATATCTTCTTGAATATTTTTCAATGTCGGACGAAGTGTTGTACGGTATCTGACGCGCATATGCGACGGCGGCGTCCTTTTTTTTGAGCGCACCGTACAGGTTCTTGACAAGATATCTGTCGGCCGGAACCGCGTCCTGCGACATAAAAAGAATATATGCGGCATCACTGGAATCAACCGCATATTGTCTTGTCCCGCCGTGTGAAAAATATTTTTTTTCGATCTCTTCGACAACAGTCCCTTCGGGCAGGCGTTCGAGAAGTTCTTCCTTCTCGCCTTCGCGGGACTTTGTCAAAATGATACGGATACGTTCCGGCTTCATGGTCTGCGAACCGAGCGCTTTAACCGCCTTGATGAGTTTTTCATCAGGTTTGTAAGCCGGAATGACTGCTTCAATTTTCATGTTTTCAACCTAACGATCATTTAAAATCTGCTTCCGTGAAATCAAGCTCTTCCCCACGGTCGGCACTGCCTGCCACTCTGTTTATGGGATTGAGTTCTTTCACAAGCTCGTCCTTGTTCTCTTTAAGAACTGCGAGGTTCTTTCCGAGTGTGGAAACAAGTCCTTCGGAAAGAGTCTTCGACTCGTTGTGGGCACGCTCCATGACCTCGACAACCTGGGCAAGCATATCGTTTGCGTATGCAAGGACACCGGTTCTTATGGTCTCGGCATCTTCGGACGATCTCTTTAATGTCTGCTCCGCTGTTGCTTTTGCCGACTGGATGGTCTCGTTAGCCTGCGCATATGCTTTTTGCATGATCTCTGTCTCGTCTACGAGCATCTGGGCACGTTCCATGGCTTCCTGCTCGATCTGTGCGGCTTTCTCGCGCGCCTGGGCAATGATATCCTCCCTGTTTGCGATGATCTTCTGATATCTCTTGATCTCATCGGGCGTATGTGCCTTAAGATCATCAAGGAGCGCCATCAGATCGTTCCTGGGAACGCTGATATATCCGGGTGAAAGCCTCTGGGGCTTACAACTGTCAACAAAATCATATATCGAATTGATGATGGTTTCTATTCTTGTTATTGCCATGGCTTCATGTCCTCCTAATCTCCACTTGATCTTTTACGCCCTTAACGCAATTTCTTTACACTTTTCACAAAGATCTTCCCTGATCTCCACGGGGACCAGGCCGCTTATGTCTCCGCCGTATTTGGCCACTTCCTTTGCGATACTTGAGCTTACGTATGAATACTCAACGCTTGTTGTAAAGAACACAGTATCGATGTTGGGGTTGAGACGGTGATTGATCTGTGCGATCTGCAGTTCATATTCAAAATCGGTTACGGCTCTGAGACCACGGACTATCACGCTTGCCCCGATCTTTTTACCGAAATCGACCGTGAGTCCGTCAAACGAATCAACAACAACCCCCGGGATATCTTTTGTTACCTTTCTCAGCAGGTTCATACGCTCTTCAACCGTAAACCACGGGTTCTTGGCCGAATTGTTCAGAACTCCTATAACAAGCTTATCCACAAGGCTTGAAGCTCTTATGATGATATCCTTATGACCGAGTGTCACAGGATCGAATGTTCCCGGGTAGAGACCGATCTTCATGGCTCCTCACTACATCCTCTCTATAAATATATGTTTATTGGATCCGTATTCCTTAACCCTCACGGCTTTTAATCCGAGTTCCTCAAGATATCCGAAATCGGTATCAGCCTGTGCTTCGACTATTATCAATCCGTCTTCTGCGAGCAACTTATCTTTCATTGCGCAGAGCACTTCTTTTTCAAGCTCTTTACCGTAAGGCGGATCCATAAATATCATATCAAATTTTCTTCCCTGCGCTTTTAACCCCGCAACGGCTCTTACGGCATCCGAAAACACCGTCTGTGCCCTGTCGGCGAGCCTGCATGATTCAAGGTTTTCTTTGATACATTTCATCGAATCCCTGTCGTTGTCAACGAACACGCATCCCGCAGCTCCCCTGCTCAATGCTTCGATCCCGATCCCTCCGCTTCCCGCAAAAAGATCGAGGAAACGGGTGTCTGCGATACGCGGCGCAAGTATGTTAAAAAGCGTCTCCTTTATCCTGTCCGTTGTGGGTCTGACCTTCAGTCCCTTCGGTGTAAGGAGCTTATGCCGATTGGCGGTTCCCGAAATAACTCTCATATGTACTCCTTTCTAGAATACATCTGAATAATTATAACTATATGAGATTTTAATGTCAATCTGCATCGGGTTTTGGAAAGCACTTGTATCGGTATTGGTATGCTCTTGTATCCGTATCCGGTATGCTCTTGTATCCGTATCCGGTATGCTCTTGTATCGGTTTTTGGCAAACGTTTGTACATCGGGGCAACACACTCATTTTCCCCGTTACCGCGCAACTTCCACAATACGCACCGTATCGTTTTCAAATACGGCCTCGCCGAGCTCTGCAAGGAGTTTTTCATTGAGGGCTTCTCCGAATTTTTCCCTCTCGATCTTTCCGATTATGACAAAGGAAATATCATATTTTTTGATCACTTTACGCATATCTTCAAGATCGGTGGCGGTGTAGAATGCTTTTATGTCGTCCTTTCGATCCGAAAGGACCTTCGGGTAGCCTTCTTCTCCCGACGAACGCCATAACCATTCATGCGTATTCCAGCCCAGCAATGTGGGAAGTCCCGTCCATGCCGAGAACCGGCAATCGCCCGTATAGCTGTCGCCGTACGCTTCTATGATCACGGGTCTGCCTTTTGCATATTGATCGAGGAATCTGATGGCTTCATATTCATCGTCGTCCGAAGTCTCAAGGAATTCGTCCGAAGAGAGCCCTTTATACTCCCTCGATTCCGTTGTATACCACGAATCGACCGCAACCTTAACGTATCCCGCACTCGCAAGGAGGAGGCAAAGACACACGGCTCCGAAAACACGAACATTCTTCTTTCCGAACATGAGCAACCTTGCAAGAATGAATCCGAAAGACAATCCGAAAAGCATAAATGCCTGATAGGTTATCTTAAACATCGTGTTCGCACGCTTAAAATCTCCTGAATAGATGTCCTTAACATATATCACTTCCGGGATGAGGCAAAGTCCCATCGCGCACAACACAAGTATCAGGATAAAGATATCGCCGTTATCCGTTTCTGTCAGGAACCTGACGGGCGCAATCATTTTAGCGGCTTTTGCTTCTTCGCGGCCTGCGGCACCCTTTGAGGCGATAAAACTCTTAATAAGAACAACTGTAAACACTATCCCGACAAGGAAAGGGAATCCCCAGAGGATCAGGAACTGGTAGAGCGGCGTCCTTGCCTCGACGGGCAATATCTGCGACGATATCTGGTCGAACGAAAGCGTAAACGGCAGGCATACAAGCTTTGAAACGATGATAACTACAGCCGCATGGAATGCCGTGAGCACTACACCCGAGCCGCGCGCACCTTCCGAAACAAAATTAACGTAAAGTATGACGGCTCCCGCAACCACGAAGTAAATGGGATAATCCCAGAAATTGGTCATATGAAAGAGTCCGATAAAAAAAGCCACCGTGATGACGCAGGGATCAAATACTTTCACAAAGAAATGCTCTATCCCGAAAAGCGTGTGCGAAGCATTTTTATCGGCAGGTCCTATCATTCCCGCGGCCGCAAGTTTCATCTTCTCCCTGTGTCCCGTGATATAGGCATAAAGAACCGCTACCACACAAAGCACAAACATAATGTTTATGACATGCGCATGAAGGTCTCCGAGCACAAACGAATATGCCGGAAACTCATGGATCGTCTTATCGGTCGTGCTCGGTACATAGCCGATATATCTGGTCGAATTCGGGAAGAAATAGACAGGCAGATGAATATCTATGACATCGGAATCCCTGACAAAATCCGTAAGTCCCGTGATGTCGCGAAGTATGGGAACAAGATGATAAAAAACAAGGAAATGGAAATTGCCGCAAAGGCTTACAGCTATACCCGAAACGATACCTGCCGCATGGGCGGACGCTTCTCTCTTTAATCCCTTTGCGCGGACATGATCCGAGAATACCGTCAGAATAAGACTGTACGGAATGGCAAAAGCAAGTGCCGCTTCAGTCATGAGCATAAGATTATATCCGTAGCCTATTCCGACGCCCGAGATCTTTGAAAGGAACGTCGCGATGAACTGACCCACGTAATAATAGTTAAAGCTCTCTCCCGACATCCACATGTCGGTTGCGGGCATATAAAACGATTTGTCCATGGACTTCATGAAAGCATAGTCCATTATGCTCTCCGTCGACCCGAGAGCTTCGGGTTTAAAGCCTCTTAAATACATCCATATCATAAACGTTACAAGGAATATAAGTCCCGTTATGAGCATGGGTACGATCTTTGACTTAAAATCGTAGTCTTTCGGTAAAATGCTGCCCTTTATCTTTCCCGCAGCAACAACAAGCCCTATGTTAAGTAACGCGCATATACCGAGGATTATAACGCATCCCCACGATGTGAATGGGATGAATCCCACGGAAGAAAAGAGCCATGACAAAAAGCTCATGAAGCCGACGCCTATCGTTATCGAGAAGAGTATGCCGCAATCGCGGAACTTTCGGAACATAAGGAAGGATACGGGGAAAAAGATCACTCCGATCGCAACGAGCGTCCACCACCATCCGAAGAACCTTGTGAAATCACTGCCGAAAAGGCTTGCGGCCATGATAAATACAGCTACATAGAGCATTGCAAGAAAGCCGTATTTAAACAGGTTTGTTCCTAAAATCTTTCGCATCAAAAAATCTCCCTCTTTAGAAGCGTTTTTATTCTTTTTGCGGATTTATCCGAGCTTTTTGTTGATGTCGACGAAATCCTTTAATGCCTTAAGACCGATCTTAAAGATCTTCTTAACATTGATCGAATTCTTACCGCCCTGTCTGTTCCTGAAGGTAACGGGGATATATAAGCCCGTATAGCCACGCCTTGCGGCAGCAACCGTGAGTATTACGTTCGAAAGATTGAAATCTTTCGGGATAAATCTCATGCAATCCTCAAGAAGCTCGCGGTTCATAAGTCTGAAAGGAGTATTTATGTCCTTAAGATTGACCGAGAAAACGGCTCTTACAACATAGCGAAGGACTTTCGTCGTAACGATCCTGAAGAAACCGTCTTTCCTGTCTTTTCTGTGACCGATGATGAAATCGTATTCGTAACGTCTTTTAAAGAACATGTCAAATTCCGAAGGGAGCGTCTGTCCGTCGGAGTCGGTCTGGAATATATAATCGGCGCCGTTTGCGAGGGCATAATCATAGCCGTAAAGAAGCGTCGCACCGTGTCCGGAATTATCCTTGTGAAGTGCGATGAATTGAGGCTTATCGGCAGCTTCTTCCTGCATGATCTTAAAAGTATCGTCCCGGCTTCCGTCATCAATGACAACAAGCCTGCTTTCCTCTCCCGTTGCAGCAATGACCTCATACCATTCGCGGATGACCTTTCTTATGTTGTCCTGCTCGTTATATGCAGGAATGATCGCGTAGAGCTTTTCCATACTCCCTCCTGTTTTGAAGCGGTTTATCTCCTCTTCCGTTTAATTGTCAAACAACACGGTCCAAAGCTTTTTACCATACATCGGCCGTTTTATAGATCGTAAATCTGTCATATCCTTCTCCGACGGAGAAAGCAACCGGATATACCGAAGCTATCATGGATTCGTTAAGTTCATAATCGGCGGAATCCCTGTTGGCTGACGAAACCACTATGTAATCGATCTCGGCGGCACGAACCATCTGCTTCAGGAGATCGGCGTCCTGCGCGTCATAGATGTTCGCGACAACAAGGTCTCTCTGAGATGTGTCATAGCCGGCGGACCATCCGAAGTATTGCCATGCCAGATAGAGGGATGCGCCCGAAAGTATCATGTAACTTCCTTCCGATCCGTCCATAAAATAATTGGCCGTAAGGAAAACGTCATCGCTGTCGCAATTCTCGTTCACGAATGACATTATCTTGTTCTTCATATCGGTGACAACCGCTTTGTCGTCGGTATTTCTCTTGATGATCGTTGCAAAATCATAAATACCCGTCGCTGTCATGAATATACCGATAAGGATCGCCGTGATCCTGAGGAGCAAACGCTTATCCGAAAGCATTTCGGTCACAAATCCCGCCGCATATATATCAAGTATCATGACCCCGAGCATTATATATTTATGATTTACGGCAATGTCGGGAGTGAGCGAAACCACAAACGAAAGCGCTATAAGGCATCCCGCAGCTACCATCATCCATCTGCCGCATGTATCGCTCTTAATGAATGCACCCACAAGAACGATGGGAAGGATCCCCAGAAGCAGGAACAGATACTCTCCGATCCCGAAGACAGTCGACGATTCGCTGAGGAACCCGAATCTTATAGAAGTGCTCACGACAGAGCCGTTTACGAAGACGGAACTCTGTACAAGCGAAAGCCCGAGCGCTATAACGGCGCATATGAGATATTCGAGCCTCCTGAAAGAAACAACCGCCATCACGAAGAGGATGACAAAGGTTCCGATAAGAACGGCTCCGTTAAAGAATGCCGACGCACCGAGAAGGATACCGGCAAATACGGGAGCCGATACTTCCTGCGCGGCAAATCCTTTCTTTGAGAACAGGTCGACGGTAAAATAATTCTTTAAAGACCATTTGCCTTTCATTTCTTCAAATGTCTGCACAAGGGCGGGCATGAAGATCAGAACGGCTATGAGCATCACGCATATGGAGAACGCAAAATGCCTTTGATTGAGATATACGTTAAAATTCCAAAGTCCCCAGTCCTCGTGCTCGGTAAGACCGACAAAATTCTCGTTGGCGGTTATACCGTCGATCATCGAAGGATAATCCTTAAATCCCGCTATAAACGAGAAGAACGACCATGAACTCCTAAATGCCACAAACAGGACAGTAAGACCGCCCGCAAGCTTTTTACCGGTGATCTTTACGGCAAGTGTATAAATAAGGCTGAACATCGATATGATGCTGAGCGCGCTTACGATATTGAACGCCAGATCGATCCTGAGTCCGAGATATTCAAGATTGCCGACAAGGAATTCAAAAAGGAAATGGTATCTCACATCATCTCCCGCAACAACCGTATAGACGGTCGGGAAATTATTCATTCTCGAAAATGACCTTATCATCGACAAATGAGGGGTAAAATCGCTGAATACCGTTCCTCCCGTATAAAGACGATCACCGCTTACATGGAACGTAATATAGATCAAAAAGCATACGACCGAAACAAGAAGAACTATCGAAACGACCTCATTCGGAGAGAGTTTCTTAAATTCGCTGAAAAACGGTATCTTCTTCTTTCTGAGAAGGATTATAAGCCCGAATACGGCGCCGGCAAACGATACCGCGAAAACGATCGCATTTGCGATAAAAAGCGGATCTTTTTGGTCCGAAAAAACACAGGCCATTATATAAGTGAGCCAGGTAAGTACGATCGTTCCCGTAACGAACCAAAGGGGAAGTCTGTAAAACAGTTGCGAAAGTCCGGTATTTGCTCCCCCAAAGCTGTCGGTTTCAGCCTGCTTTAAGGGTAGTACCGCGGTAGAGATCACATATCCCGTGAGTATGCAAAAAACGATATAAGCAACCGCAGCCATAAAATTTTTCCCTCCGAAAACAAATAAATCTTATCGGCATCTCGCCGTGCATAATTCATCCCGGATATCAATCCGGGACGATGATCTTTTTAATATACATCTTCTTCAAGGATCAGACAGAGGTCATCAACCCCGGGATCCTCAATAAGACAAACCCTGTTTGCCTGCGCCGTGACCATACGTTCAAACATGTTTCTGATGCCGCGCGCATTACCGAATTTGTATTTTTCGTTCGCATCCATCGAAGAAAGTATGTCTCCGGCCTTTGAAAGGGCATTTTCCGAGATCTCATATCCCGCGCCCCTTGCCATCGTCCAAAGGATCGAGAGCAATTCTCCGTCATTATAATCATCAAAATAAAAATATTTGTTAAAGCGCGACACAAGACCCTGATTGCTCTTTAAGAAACGGTTCATGTCGTCCGTATAACCGGCAACTATGACCACAAGATCGTCACGGTGATCTTCCATCAATTTAACGAGCGTCTCTATCGCTTCGTCACCGAAATCGTTCTGGGTATCCGATGCGAGCGAATATGCTTCATCGATAAAGAGCACGCCTCCGAGCGCTTTGTTGACAACATCGGTGACCTTTAGAGCGGTCTGTCCGACATAGCCGGCGACAAGACCCGAGCGGTCCGTCTCAACGAGTGTTCCCTTGGAGAGGAGGCCGAGTTCTTTATATATCTTCGAGATAAGTCTCGCCACAGTCGTTTTTCCGGTTCCCGGATTACCCATAAATACCATATGGAAGCTCATGTCCATAAGCGGAAGTCCGCGCTCGCGGCGCATGTTTCTGACTTTTATGAGATTGATGAGGGATCCCACTTCCTCTTTTACCGAGTTGAGTCCCACAAGATTGTTCAATTCGTTCAAAAGCTTTTCAAGCGTGCTTTCCTGTTTGATCTCCTCATGAACGGGCTCTTTGGGGGCAACTTCGATCTCCTTCTCTTTTTCCTCCGGAATCTCGTTCGCAACTACGGCTCTCGCCGCAAGAGGTTTGGCCGTTCCCGAGAAGATATAGGTGTTAACATATGTCTCAAAGCTTTCTCCCGACTCCTTAAGGAATCCCGCGCTCTTTTCAAGCGAATCGTCGCAAAGCTTCTTGAAGATATATCTCTCGTTTACAAATGCGCTGTAATTCGACGAATTACCGAGGAAAGCCTCCACTTTCACGAAATAATCATGTATGAACGAAGCTACAAAGCCTGTTTTGACGGTATCAATGAAAGCCATGGACAGCTCGATGTTAAGCAGCGCATCAAAGAAAAGTCCGATAAGCCCCGAACCGCAGCTGTTGTCACGAAGACCGCAAAGCTGTAAAAGGATGGGCGGCGAATCATAAAAACGTCCCACTTCCTTAAGCACGCGCTTACTTACTTCCTTTTCCGCCGATATCTCAAAAACGTTGTTTTCCGTCACATTGGCAATGAATTTTCTTTCTTCGGGGCCGAGCTTCTCGCAATAGAGCGCAAACCGTATGAGCACGGTCTGCACGTACATATCGAGGATCGACCTGATGGACTGATTGAGAATGTTTCCGGGGGTCTCCCAATATCCCTCCGATTCAAGAATATTGCAATAGGAAATAAGAAGTCCGTAATTATCACGGGCTATGGAATCAAGTTGTGCTCTTGTATACGTATGAGCCATATCTTACCTCTTTGGATGCTGGTTCTACCAGCATCCGTTTCCTTGCCAAAATCTTTAACTAAGCACCTTATCTCATTGGATGCTGGTTCTACCAGCATCCGTTTCCTCGCAAAAATCTTTAACTAAGCACCTTATCTCATTGGATGCGGTGGGACCGCATCCGTTTCCTCGCAAAAATCTTTAACTAAGCACCTTATCTCTTTGGATGATGGTAGAACCAGCATCCGTTTCCTCGCAAAAATCCTAGTTAAATATTATAACACATCTGCCGTACTATTAACAGATATGATTCCTCTTGTCTTTTCGAGCAGATTTGCCAGTCCTTTTTCGTCAAGCGAGTCAATGTAATCGATCGCATCCTTGAGGATCTGCGAATCGGTGGTGATATCGGCGATCCTGAATGTCATGTCTCCGCTCTGCTGCACGCCGAACATGTCGCCGGGTCCGCGCAGTTCCAGGTCTTTCTGCGCCACAAGCATTCCGTCGTTATGCTCGACAAGTATGTTAAGTCGCTCGTCTATGAGTTCGCTCGAAGCATTCTTTATGAATATGCAATACCCCTGATAAGTGCTTCTGGCAATACGACCGCGCAATTGGTGAAGCTGTGCGAGGCCGAATCTCTCGGCATTTTCGATCATCATCACCGTGGCGTTTGGTACGTTTACACCGACCTCAACAACCGTTGTCGAAACAAGGACGTCGGTCTCGCCTTTGTAAAATGCTTCAAGGACCTCTTCCTTTTCCTTTGCCTTCATCCTTCCGTGAAGGCATCCGACGGTGATCCCCTTTTCTTTAAAGACTTCCGAAAGCATCTGCGCATAATCCGTAACGTTCGATGCGTCAAGTTCTTCGCTTTCCTCGATCATCGGACAGATAACATAGGCCTGTCTGCCTTCCGCAACCCTTGCGGCTATGAAATCGAAGGAAGTTCCCCTCTTGTCGGGTCCGACCACGCAGTTCTTTATCTTTAAACGCCCTACGGGCATCTCGTCGATTATCGAAACATTCCTGTCCCCGTACATGACCATGGCAAGCGATCTCGGAATCGGCGTCGCACTCATGACAAGCGTATACGGCCTATCCTTCTTTCGCATGAAGTATTCGCGCTGCCTGACACCGAAACGGTGTTGCTCGTCGATCACAACGACTCCCGGATCGCCTATCATCGCTTCGTCCCTAAGCATCGCGTGAGTACCGACTATAACGGTTCCCTTGAGGTTCTTCTTCTCTTCTTTTTCCTTTTTCTTCATCCCGCCAACATACAGGATAACGTTTATGCCGTAGGGATCAAATGCCTCCTTCATATCCTTGTAATGCTGCGCGGCAAGTACCTGCGTCGGTGCGAGACAACATGCGTTCTTACCCGTCAGAGCGCATGCGAGTAATGCATACATCGCAACAAGGGTCTTTCCGCATCCCACGTCACCCTGAATGAGTCTTGTCGAAAAGAGGTCTTTCGTAATGTCCGTTACCACATCGTTTATGGCATATTTTTGCGCTCCCGTCGGCTCGAAAGGAAGTGTCTTTAAGAATTCGTTGCAGATACCTATTTCTTTGTCACCGCAAACCGGCTTTGACAGTTTTTCCTCGTCCCTGAGCATTTTTATATCATAGGCGAATCCGAGGAGTTCATCAAAAGAAAGCCTTCTTCGCGCTTCGATATAATCCTCTCCGCTACGCGGCATATGAACGGACACGATCGCGTCGGCGCGGTCCTTTAACATGAGCGTTTTAAGGTCTTTCTTCGGTATAAAGTCTTTTATCTCGCTCTTTATAAGGTCGGTCAGTCCCGCTACCGTTTTCCTGACAAATTCGTTCGAAAGGCCAGAAGAAAGCTTATAAACGGGCTGCATAAGGCCCGAGAGCTTCATGTATTGCTCGGGAGTATAAACAACGGGTTGAACCATGTATATGCTCTTTCCGCGCAAGGAAACGCGACCGCGAAAGAACAGACGCTTTCCCGGCGAAAGAGATTTTCTGATAAACGGCATATTAAACCACATGAGCGTTGCGGTGTCAGTACCCTCACGAACCGTCAGGAGTACCATGCTGCGTTTTCCGCCATGGGATATCATTTTGGGGGAAGAAGTGACCGTAACGGATATAGTCTCGACATATCCGTTCCTCAAGGTTCCTATTGCCACAGGGGGCAGAAAGATATCATACGCTCTCGGAAAATGCATAATAAGATCGTTAACAGTCATGATCCCGAGCTTCTCAAACGCCTCGGCCTTGACCGTTCCGACCCCTTTTATCTGTGATACTTCCGAGCTAAGATTCATTGTTTTCCCTTTGTTTTTTCGTTTTGGATTATGATAGCATATACCGAACATGTTTTCAATTTCGATGTATTGCCTGTACCCCTTTAAAATGCTAATATATGCAAAGATGCGAACAATAACGGAACGCTTCGTTCCGATCAAAAGGAGTCCACCCGTGAAGACCGTCAGACTTTATTATACCGACCCCATGCTTTCCACATTTAATGCCACTGTCCTTTCCTGCACTCCCGCGGCAAAGGGTGGGTTTATCGTGGTTCTCGATAAGACCGCATTCTTCCCCGAAGGCGGCGGACAGGAATGCGACACAGGCGTGCTTATATACAGGGAGGAAAGCGCTGAGATCCGTGTCCTCCATGTCACCGAAGGCAGTGACGGCGTGATCTCGCATCTGTGTGACAAAGAGATCTCTGCGGGTTCAACCGTTACGGGAAAACTCTTCTTTGATAAGCGTTTTTCGAATATGCAGCATCACAGCGGCGAGCATATTATGAGCGGTCTTATAAAGACCCTTTTCGATAAAGACAATGTCGGTTTTCATTTGAGTGGCGGAAGTGCCGTATTTGATATCGCAGGCACCTTTACCGACGAGGAGCTTGCCCTCCTCGAAAAGAAAGCAAACGAAGCTATCGCGAACAACCTCGATATTGTAACAAAGATCGTCGGTAAAGACGAATTAAAAAACATATCCTGTCGCAGCAAGTTTTATGACTCCGGCGAGAGCGGTACGGATACTCCGCGCGCGCTCTCCGGTGACGGTACGGATACTCCGCGCGCTCTCTCCGGCGACGGCGCGGATGAAAATCCTTTAAATCTCCCCGGCGAGAGGTCCGCAAGGAACCTCTTGGCGCTTCCCGACGAGATACGTATCGTCACCATAGGCAATGTGGATTCGTGCGCCTGCTGCGCTCCCCATGTAAAAACAACGGGGCAGATCGGTCTTATCAAGATAATGAACGCCGAACACTTCCGCGGCGGAACAAGATTTACAATAGTATGCGGGCAGGCGGCCCTCGAAGCGATGTGTAAGCTCCGCAACGACGAACTTAAGATCATGCACATGCTATCCGCCAAGCAGGGCGAAACACCCGAGGCCGTGAAACGACTTTCGGATTCCCTTGCTGCTCTTAAACAATCGCTTTATTCAAAAGACGAGCAGATCGCATCAATGCTTATGCAAAACGCCCGCGCCACAGGCTCTCGCGTATTCTTCTCTTCGGATATCGATCAAAACATCGCACGAAAATGCGTAAACGAGCTAACCGCACAGGATCCTTCCTCTCCCGTTTTCTTTTTCACCGGCAACGATGAAAACGGCTACAGATTCATAATCGGCGGTGGGAGGGATGCCCGTGACGTACTCGGAAAACTTAAGACACGTATAGATATCAAAGGCGGCGGAAGTGCCGCAATGGTAAACGGAACAACTCCGGCATCGCGCGAGATGACACAGGCCGCCATAAACATGGCAGTTTCTGAGACACACGGTCCCCGTATGATCCTTGCCTCTGCTTCTCCCAGGAGGAAAGAGATACTTTCGAAACTCGGTATTCCCTTCGAGATCATCGTATCGGGTGCCGACGAAACTTCCTCCACATCGGATCCCCGTGAGCTCGTAAAAGAGCTTGCCCTGCTTAAAGCAAGCGATGTACTTAAAAATTGTCCCGAGGGCGAAAGCGTTATCGTGATCGGCTCGGATACAGTGGTTGACCTCAAAGGAAAAATACTCGGAAAGCCTCGCGACAAAAACGAGGCCGAAGAAATGTTAAAGGGGCTTTCGGGGAATTCCCATAAAGTTCATACGGGACTTGCGGTACTTGTCCGTGACGAAGAAGGAGAGCTTACCGTTTATAACGAAACCGAGACAAGTGTCGTAAATGTCGTCTCTCTCACTCCCGAAGAGATCGAGGCATACACAGAAAGCGGTGAACCCTACGACAAAGCGGGCTCGTATGCGATACAGGGACTTTTTGCCCCTTATATATCATCGATCGAAGGCGACTATTACAACATTGTCGGTCTTCCCCTCTGCCGTCTCCATAAGATTATCAGGAAGTATTATTGAAAAAAAACGATCGGAACCGTTATCGGTATCACCCGGTCGTTTTTCCTTTTTCACGCAGGTAAAGAGCTATGGCCGTTCCGACGAACGCATGGCAGTATTCGCTGTTGCCGAATGACGAGATCACCTCTTCCACCGGCACGAAGAAGTAATTAAGTATCTCGTCTTCATCCATATTAACCTTACCCGAATCAACGATATCCTCCGCCAGATAGAAGTACAAGGTATTGCTGAAAATGGCGGGATTGGGGTTAATGGCCGCAAGAAGCTTCATCTTTCCGGCTTTAAGTCCCGTTTCCTCCTGCAGTTCCCTTGCGGCGGCAACGGCAGGATCCTCTCCTTCTCCCGCAAGGCCTCCCGGAAACTCCACAGTGATCTTTCCGTAGGCATGTCTGTATTGTCTGACCATACAAAAGCACCCGTTTACCTCAGCTATAATGCTGACCCAGACGGGCGCACCTATAGATATATAATCTCCCTCCATACCGAGAGTGGCGTTTTCTTCACGCTGTGAATAAACATCGAATATCGCTGTGTGAAGCAGTTCCCTGGTCCCTGTAGTCTTCCAGGATAATTCTTTATCGCTGTATTTCATATTCCCTCTCCGGTCAAAAAGTGTTCATGATCCGTCATGCTCATCAGGACAACCTGCTCGTGAGGAAATAAACGAATTCATCCTCCGGGATAGGCTTTGAAAAATAGTATCCCTGATAGAAACTGAATTCCATATCGGAAATAACCCCGAGCAGATTATCGGTCTCAATACCGCAGGCAACGGCTTTAAGATTAAGATCTCTGATCATGCGGACCATATTGCCCGTAACGATCTTACATTTATCGTTGAGAAGCGAATTCCAGATAACGGATCTGTCGAATTTTACATATCTGACGGGGAACCTGACTATTTTCTGCGCATCGGCCGCAGCGGTTCCGAAATTGTCGATCGTAAAAGTCATGCCGAAATCCATGAGCTTCTTGATATTCATCATCATCGTGCTGTTATCGTCTACCTGGAACGCCTTGTCGGTGATCTCGAGATTGATAAAGCCGGGCGAAAGATGATATTTCCCGGTGATGTTTATAAGCTTGTCCGCCATGTCGGACTGGATACATTGCATATACGAAATGTTTATGTCGATAAAGTCCATTCCGAGCGAATGAAGATTATATTTCGATGCTATGCTGCACACGCGGTTGAAAACAAGCTCGCCGAGTTTTCCCATAAGTCCGTTCTTTTCGGCAACGGGAATGAATTCGGAAGGGTATATAAGTCCGAGTTCCTTGTCCTCGATCCTCAAAAGCGCCTCCGCCGAAACAAAGTCCGAATTGTCACTGTTGAATATGGGCTGGAAATATACCGAGAACGATTCATTCTTTATGGCTCTCATGACAGCCGAATAAACCTTGAGCTCGCGGTCATAATAATCAAATCTCGAGGTGTTGAGGAATACTATGGTATCGTTTTCGTTCTCTCTGTCCTTTTTGTCCTTGACAAATGAAAGAGCTTTGTAGATATGGTCGAACGAATAGAAAGCATCATAGCGGAACGCATATATTATCGGAGCGAGCGATTTCTTCATATCAAGATCGAAGCAGATCTTGTCAACCTGATTCGAAACACGTACGACCACTTCTCTTACATCCTGTGTCGTTATGATCGCAAACGAAAGCTCATCGATGATAAACACGTTTTTCTTTTTGCATACTTCATGCAGCATGCTTATGATCCTGTTTTCAAGCTCAGTCCTCTTTGTCTCGGGGAGTGCCTCAACAACGAGTCCCATATTGTCGATACCGAGGAAGAATACGGAGAACTTCTTGCCCTCACTGAGCTTGTTATCGACACTGTCGAGGAAGCATCGCTCGTTAAAGCAGAGATTATATTTGTAATAATACAGGTACGGATCCTGAAGCGTCGTATAAAGGAGCATACCGACGATCATATAGGCATAAGCGAAAAGCTTGATATTAAGGTCGTCCGTATAAATGATCGTCCAGGCGCCGGCCGCTACAAGAATTAAAACGCTCAATACAACGACGATCAGTCCCGATTTCGAAAGATTATCCTTGAAAAGGAAGGCTGCTATCAATACTATCGAGAATGTAAACAAACCGACGTAGTAAGGAAGCAGATAAAGAGATCCTCTCGATATCACGCCGTCCTCAAGCTTGATCAACCAGCCCGTAAAAGGCGAAGTAAAGATCAGGGATGACATGATGAGGATATATACGATGACAACGATATTAAATGTCCTGCCTATCCGTCTGAAGGACATAACGGCCATAAAGTAGCGCAGAACGATATATGTAAGAAAATACGCTATGAACATTCCGACGATCTTGATGATATACCACCAGCCGATGCTCATGGTCATGATCCCCTCGCCGGCAAAATCAAGCAACAACTCGGATATGGACAGGAGGATAACGAGTCCGAGGTAAAGGCTGTAATAATATCCGCTCTTCATAAAGATATTACGTCTCAAATAATATGTGAAAAGCATTATAACAGAAACCAATAATGCCGTCAGATCAAAACATAAAGACATATTATCCTTTACCTCCTTCTTTCAATGATCTATCGTTTTGCATGAGCCGTAAGGAACTCAATATAATCCTCTTCGTAGAGAGGCTTCGAGAAATAATAACCCTGGAAAAGATCGAATCCCATGGAATACAGCGATCTGTAAAGCTCTTCGGTCTCGACGCCGCAGGCAACTGCCTTATAGCCGAGTTCCTTTATCATCTTTACGAGATGCATGAGGATCGATTTGTTCTCCGGCCCGATAGTCGAACTTATGATGGTCTTCCTGTCAAATTTGATATATTTGACGGGGAAACCCGTGATCTTATCCGCACTCGAGAAGACACATCCGAAATTGTCGATGGCAAAGGACATGCCCTTTCTCTTAAGGCTTAATACGTTCTCAAGGATCGTACCCTTGTCTTTTATGCATGAACTCTCCGAGATCTCGATGCCGAATATCCTCGGGTCGATCTCATATTTACGGCAGATAGAGCCCATGCTGTCCGATAACCTGTTTCCTATGCACTGCGATTGCGAAATGTTTATGTGCATGAATATGGTTCCGAGATCCTTGAGGTTATGACGCTTAAGAGTCTTGCAGACAAGCTCGAAGACTCTGTCACCGATCTGACCCGAAAGACCGTATTTATCGGCAACGGGAATAAATTCATCGGGGAAAAGTATGCCAAGCTTCGGATCGTTGATACGCATGAGCACTTCGCACGATGAATAAGTATCTATCGAAACGTCATATATCGGCTGATAGCAGACAACAAAATGATTATCCGCGAGTCCTTCCGTGATGGCCGTGAGCACAGCCCTTTCTCTTCGATGAAGCCTGAAATCTTCTTTTTTGAGCTCGAACACACGCTTTCCGCTGTCGGTACCGGGATTATGCGATTTAAACATATCGGCCGCAGTGAGGCAATCCTCTCCCGTTTCTATATCTTCTTTTCTGAGAACGGACACATAAGGCTCGAGCGGAAGGAGCGATCCGACACCTACGCATATGTCACGCAATTTTTCATAAATACTGCCGGCGGCATCTTCCTTCATCTTCGGGATCGAAATCGCAAAAATACCGTTATCGAGATAGAATACGTTTTTCTTTCCGAATCCCTTGACGATACCCTCCACAAGGCGGTTCTCTATCCTCTCGATCATATCCCTCTGCAGATACATGCTCATCATCGTAAAATCAACGATGCCCGCAAAGCAAAGACCTTCGAAATTGTAATGCCTGAAATTGCGTTCCGCTATCTGTTTGAACGCATGCTCGTTAAAGCACATATTGTATTGATAGTAGTATTCGGAAGCGTCTTCGATCGATGAGAACAGAAGGATCATCGCAAGTGCGGCGAAAATAACGCCGGGCTGATATCTCGGGAACAGGGACTGACCGATAAATGCCAAAAAGAGCGCACCGGTGGCCGCCAAAAGCGAATATCTCTGATATTTTCTGACGTTCTGCCCGTATTTAACAATATAAAAGACAACGGATACGTTGAAGCACAGGATCACTATCGTAAAGAAGATATTATAGACGAGGGACACGGTTACGATCCCGTTTTCTATCGTAAAGAAGAATCCTGTCGAAGGTGTGACGGAAATGCCTATAAGCTCGATAACGGCGATGGTAACAAGAAGTATCCTTGCCGGTATCGATATCTTTCTGACACCGAGTATCTCAAAGAAATAAAAGACGATCCCGAAATAGAATACGCAGAAGCACAGCATCAAAAGACAAGTACATGTCGTTAATGCTCCCGCATCCACATTATCGAGATCTGCCGTAAGAAAAACTACTATTTCGTTTAAAACATTGATTATCGAAAGCGTGATAAGACACGAAATAAAATAAAAGCCGGACCGCTGGCGCGTATTGCGTCTGGCAAAATAAGCGATAAGAAGCAGGGTTATTATACCCGCCGTCGCATATGTAAAATCGCCTAATACCATAATCCGCTCCCTCCGATAAGATTACCGAGTTTCATAATGTAAAACCGGCAAATCTCAGTCACCGGACAATCAAGAATCAATCTTCCGACGAATCGCTGTCGTCAAACAACGCCTCTGCAAACTCTTTAGGGTCAAACCTTTGAAGATCGCCGAGTTTCTCTCCCACGCCTATGTATTTAACGGGGATCGAGAGTTCTTTCGCGATAGCTATCGCTATACCGCCTTTTGCTGTGCCGTCAAGCTTTGTGAGTATGATACCCGTAACGGGTGCCACTTCGCAAAACTGTTTTGCCTGAACAAGCGCATTCTGACCCGTAGTTGCATCGAGTACAATGAAAGTCTCTCTGCGCACACCCTGCATCTCCCTGTCGGTAACCCTGTTTATCTTGGCGAGCTCGTCCATAAGATTCTTCTTGTTATGAAGACGTCCCGCTGTATCGATCATCAAAACATCGGCTTTTCTGGCCTTTGCTGCGCTGAGGGCATCAAATACCACCGCCGCGGGATCGGATCCCTCGCTCTGGGAGATAAGCACCGCACCCGCCCTGTCGGACCATTCGGCAAGCTGGTCGATCGCTCCGGCTCTGAAGGTATCGGCCGCCGCAAGGATAACACGTCTGCCCTTGTCCCTCAGGAGTGCCGCAAGCTTTCCTATGGAAGTGGTTTTGCCGACGCCGTTGACGCCGATCACCATAACGACTCCGCCCTTATCCTCAAAATCATATGCCGATTCGTCCACATTCATCTGACCGGCAATTATATCTATAAGGAGCTGTCTCACCTCAGCAGGTTCCCTGATACCGAGTTCTTTGACCTTTGCACGTAGTTCCGTGATGATATCCTCGGACGCCTGCATTCCTATATCGGCCATTATGAGGATCTCCTCAAGCTCTTCATAAAAATCATCATCGAGCTTTGAGGAAAAAAGTCCGCTCAGACCGCTCGCTATATTTTTTCTGGTTTTTGAAAGACCGTTTAAAAGTCTCCCGAAAAAACCGCTTTTCTTTTCCTGTTCCATATATAACTCCGCATTCGTTTACTAACATAACTATACAATACTTGCGTTTCATATTCAACACCATGAAGAGTTACTTTTCTTATCACTTTTTGTCGTGTTGATATGATAAATGTAACCTTATTGTCGTGAAGCCCTCATCGGAAAGCCTCGAAAAAACCGTATTTTTCCTACTTTTCAAGCTCGTTCTCTATCATGCTCACGCTCACGAGTGTCGAAACACCTTTTTCCTGCATCGTTATTCCGTAGAGAATATCGGCGCAAGCCATTGTTCCGCGTCGGTGCGTGATGATTATGAACTGTGAATGACCCGTAAGCTTTCTTAAGAACGAAGCAAAACGTCCGACGTTCGAATCATCGAGCGCGGCTTCTATCTCGTCGAGAAGGCAGAACGGCGAAGGTTTGAGGTTCTGGATCGCAAAAAGAAGTGCGATCGCGGCAAGCGCCTTCTCTCCTCCCGAAAGCTGCATCATGTTCTGAAGCTTCTTTCCCGGCGGCTGGGCGATGATCCTGATACCGGCTTCAAGGATATCTTCGTCTTCGACAAGTTCGATCGCTCCCTTGCCGCCCGCGAAGAGTTCCTTAAACACTTTATCGAATTCCCTGTTCATAGCCTCAAACTGCTCGGCAAACTGCTTACGCATCTTTTCGTCGAGATCGTTGATTATCTCGTTGATCGATTCTTTTGATGCTATGAGGTCTTCTTTTTGCGTGTTCAAAAGATTGTATCTTTCCGACACATTCTTATAATCCTCGATGGCGCTGACATTGACGTCACCGAGATCCTTGATCGCCGATTTAACGGTCGCGATATCTTTTCTGGCCGTTGAAGACTTGAAATCCTCATCTTTAAACTTTCTTGCGGTTGTGACCGTGAGCTCATATTCTTCCCAGATATGACTGATCCAGCCGTCAAGCGATTCGGATATCCTGTCACGCTGGTTGGCGAGCCTTAAGCCCTCCTTCTCGAGTTCCGTGATCCTTTCTTTTAATTGTTCCCACGAATCAAAGAAGGATTTATGTTCGCGGGTCAGGTTCTCACGCTTTTGAAGAAGATCTTCTATGCTCTTGTCAAGTTCAACGATCTTGGTCTTGTCGTCCTCTACCGACTGCTTCATGGACGAACTCTTGTCTTTGAGACCGTTTATGGTGGCCATCGTCTCATTGTCAGCTTTGTCGGAATCTCCGATCATGACATTAAGTCGTTCTTTCTCGGAAGCGACTCTCGCAAGGTTTTCTCCGAGGTATTCCGCAGCCTTGGCGACATTTGCTTCATCGATCCTGAGCTCCGATACGCCATCGATCGCTTTTTGCTTTTTCTCGTTTAATGCGACGAGCTCGCCCTCGCGGGACGATCTGTCCGCATCGATCTCTTCGTGACGCTTTCCGCTCTCTTTGATCTTTTCTTCGGCTTCCCTGATCTTTCCCGCGATGGAAAGGATCTGTCCGTCAAGTTCTTCCTTCTCTTTTGAAAGATCCGAAGCTGCAAACTCTATCTCGGCTTTTTTCTTATTCTCGTTTTCGATGCTTACCTTAAGGCTGTTGTAATCGATCGACATCCTGCCGATGAGCGTTCTGTGTTCTTCGCTCTTGGCCTTGGCAGCCTGTCGCTCCTTATTTATCTTGTCGTAACTGTTTGATTCTTCCCTGATCTTGTCGTCAAGAACTTTAAGCTCATCCTCAAGTTCCTGCATGAGACGTTTTCTTCCGAGAAGATTTGCGGCATTCTTAAACGCGCCGCCGGCGATCGAACCGCCCGGAGCAAGCTGCTCTCCGTCAAGTGTAACGATCCTCAGATTGTGATCGTATTTGCGGGCAAGCATAAGCGCATTGTCTACATTGTCGACAACAACGAATGCCTTAAGTAAAAACGTAAGTACGCCTTCAAAACGCTTCTCCGTGCGTATGAGCGAAAATGCGTCGCCGATAACACCTTTCTCTTTAAATACCGATTCGTCTACATTGGTGTTTCTGTGACCGATACCGTCGAGGGGAAGGAATGTGGCACGTCCGAGTTTTTCTTCTTTGAGCCTGCCGATGATCTTCTTGGCCGTTTGCTCATCTTCGACGACTATATGCTGTATCGAAGCTCCGAGAGCCGTTTCAACCGCGGTTTCATATTTCTTGTCAACGTCTATTATGTCGGCAACGGGTCCGATTATGCCCTTAAAAGTGCCCGTCATCTCCATGACTTTCTTGACGGTTCCCTGGTAGCCTTCATAACGCTCCGTCATGTCGGCCAGCATCTCAAGACGTGACTTAAGAGCTGTTTCTTTCTGCCTGAGCGTATTGACGTTATCGATGATCTTCTTTGCCTTATCGCCCTGTTCGGCTATATCGTCAAGAAGCGCACTAAGCGCGTCCTTCTTCTCTTTGAGGGCTTTCTCTGCATCACCGATCTTCGATTCGAGATCTTTTATCGCCTCATCGGAACTCTCTTTGAGTCTTGCGTTTGCAAGGAGCTTTGACGCATTCTCGCTGCGTCTGATGTTTATCTGCTCCGTTAATGCTTTAAATCTCTCAATACTCTGCTTTACAAGAGCTTCGTCCGACAAAAGTCCGGCAAGTTCCCTGTCGCAATCACCCATGCCCTCGGTGATCTTTGCGATCTCTTCATCGACTCGTTTAACAGCGTCGTTTGCTTCATTTAATGAATCGGCAACGGCTTTTTGCTTTTTGTCGATCTGTTCCTTCTGTTCAAGAAGCGCTTTTTCTTCATCAACTCTGGCCGCCAGTTCCATCCTGAGACCCGCGGCTGTTTCATCCGTTCTTTTTTTGTTCTCTTCAAGGGAAACGATCTGCTGATCGATGAGCTTTAATTCGCCTTCCTTCTTTTCGATGCCGACAAGAAGCTCCGTCTTATATGCGCGGCCCTCATCAAGAGCTCCCGCATAGTCTTCGAGCGCAGCCTCAAGCTTTTCGTATTCGGCTCTCGTATTCTCGTTGGCGGATTTTGTATTGTTAAGATCCTCTTCTACGATACGGAGTTTTTCTTCAACCGATCTTCTGATCGAATCGGATTTATCATATTCGCAAAGGAACGAATTGATCTCGAGATTCTTAAGTTCGTCTCTGAGTCTTAAAAATTCTTTTGCCGTAACCGACTGCTTCTCGAGAGGTCCGAGCTGTGCTTCGAGCTCTCTTATGATGTCGGTGACTCTTTGAAGATTGTCATTGGCTTCAACAAGATTGGTGATCGCGATCTGTTTTCTTTTTTTGTATTTAACGATACCTGCGGCCTCGTCAAAAAGTTCACGTCTGTCCTCGGGTTTTGTACTGAGGATCCTGTCTATCTGGCCCTGGCCGATGATCGAATATCCTTCTTTGCCGATACCGGTGTCCATAAAGAGCTCATGAACATCCTTAAGTCTGCATGCGGTTCCGTTTATGAGATATTCGCTTTCACCCGAACGGTATACTCTTCTGGCAACACTGACTTCGTCATAAGCTATGGGAAGCTTATGATCGCTGTTGTCGAATGTTATCTCTACAAAAGCAAAACCTAAGGGGCCTCTTGCCTCCGAACCGGAGAAGATGACGTCCTGCATGTTGAAACCGCGAAGAAGTCTTGCGCTCTGCTCACCGAGAACCCATCTTACGGCATCGGCGATATTACTCTTACCGCTTCCGTTGGGTCCGACTATGGCTGTTATACCGTCGTGAAATTCAAGCTTCGTTTTTAGCGCAAAGGACTTGAATCCTTGAATTACTATATTCTTAAGATACATAAACCAACCTGTTATCCTTCTCTTACACTTACTTTATATCTTCAAGCGCTGCAGCCGCAGCAAGTTGCTGTGCTTCTTTCTTAGTCTTTCCGACTCCGATCCCCTTAAGCTCACACCCGATGTAAACTCCGGCTTTAAAGACCTTGTCATGATCGGGTCCGGATTCATCGAGGATCCTGTATTCTATCGCGAGCTTTTTAGCGAAGGAATCCACTTTTTCCTGCAATTCGGATTTATAATTCCTAACGGTCATTTCCTCGTATTTATCAAGGAGTTGTCCGTAAACAAGCTTCTTTGCGGTCTCAAACCCACCGTCAAGATATATGGCTCCGAGCACGGATTCAAAGACATCACATAAGATCGAGTTCTTATTCCTGCCTCCGCAGCTCTCCTCACCTTTCCCGAGGATTATATAATCCGACATCCCGAGTTCTTTGGTCAATTTGGAAAGAGATTGTTCGCAAACGAGCTGTGAACGAAGCGATGACAGAGCGCCTTCCCTTTTGTCGGGGTTCTTATTGAAAAGATATTCCGAAACTATAAGTTCAAGCACGGCATCGCCGAGAAATTCAAGTCTTTCGTAACACTCCGAATCACCCATCATACACTCGTTTGAATATGAACTGTGTGTAAGGGCGGTTTTTAAAAGAGTCCTGTCCTTGAATTTATATGACAATCTTTCTTCCAGCTTGGTGTAATCCCTCTCCACCGACTGCGAGCCCTCCTCTTTTATGCGCGATCTTTATGACACTTCGCGCGGTCCTTGTCGACAACAACGCGCGGTCCTTATCGACGTCTTACGTGCTTCCTTGTCGACAACAACGCGCGGTCCTTATTGTTCCGAAAGCTTTGCGATCTTACGGGCGGCATCACCGACAGTTACGATGGTCTGCGCGTCCTCATCACTCACTTCGACTTCAAAATGCTCTTCGATCGCCATGATTATTTGAAATATGTCGAGCGAATCCGCACCGAGATCATCGGCAAAGGATGTGTCCTCGGTTATCGAATCCTCATCTACGTTCATTACCTGGGCAACGATCTTTTGAATGATTTCAAATTCCATATGTCTGTATACATCTCCTCTTTTGAAACGGTTTCGAAACCGTTTCCGATTCTTTGCCAAAAAAGCAACAAAGCAATAAGCTCTTAAGATGATTATAACCTAAGATTACTTATGAGTCTCCCCCTAATATCTTCTCTTATCAATTTTGCACTGAACCCGATCGTTTTGCGGATCGTTTCGTGATCGGGTCTTTCGCTGAGCGAAACAACATTTCCGTTCAGTCCCGGGAAAAAAGTCATTCCCTTCGCCGAGAGCTTATTAAGCTTTGATGATATATCATTTTCCTGTTCTTTTGTTCTTCCGAACAGAAGGTATTTGCGTTTCGCGGTAGATACCCGGGCTATATCGCGTACCAATCCCGTCATGATCCCGAGAACAAGTCCTCCCGTATAGCCGTCGCAAACTATCACATCGGCCTTCCCGTGCCAAAGCTCCTCGGGTCTTATCGTTCCGCCGAAATTAACATCATTGCTCCTGATAAGAAGTTCGTAGCTGTCCCTGTAGAGAGGGCCTCCGTTTTCGGGTATCTCCGAGTCGCTGAGCAGTCTGACATCGGGCTTTTGTTCTCCAGTCAGATAACGCATATACAGAGATCCCATTTTCGCGAAAAGAACGAAGTCGGACGGTCTGACATTCGAGCCCGTGGAACCCGTATCGATAATGAGAAACGGTTTTTCAAGTCCCGGAACAAGCGTGGCAAGCGGTGAAACACTGAGTCTTTCTATCTTTCCCAAAATGATCTGCGCGGCATCGCTCACACACTTTGATGCCATACAAGACAAAAATGCACCCGCTTCACCGTTCTTAACAAGCTTGAGTCCCTTAACAAGGGCACTGTCCTGCTTGTCGCGAACAGCCGCAACGAGGGCATCCGATTCGCCTATTTCCTGTGTTACATGTGTGATACGGATCCTGTTCCTTAAAGGTCCGTACGCACTGAGCGCATTCTCGATGTAGGCCATATCACCCAGAAGTATAAGGTTAACGTCTTCGTATTCAGAGCATGCACTCACACATCCGGATATCCTCTCGGCTATCTGATCCGAAGAACCCGATACATCAAGTGCAATGTTTATGACCCTATCCATACGCATTTACCCAAACCCATAAAATACTTATTGTTTCTTCTGGTAGAAAAATGAAGATATAGCACTGTAACCGATATTACCGGGCTGAATGATCTGCTCGGTGCTGCCGAGGAACAAAACTCCTCCGGGTTTAAGCGCTTTATTGAATTTCACATATATGTCGTCCTTAGCTTCCTCGGTAAAGTAGATAAGAACATTTCTGCAAACTATAAGATCGCACATGTTGGGATACGGATCCCTCAGGAGATTGTGTTCCCTGAATTCGACGCATCTTTTTATGTCGTTGCTTATCTGATAGCTTGTGTCGGTTTTTTTCTCGAAATATTTGGCTATAAATTCTTTGGGAAGTCCCTTAAGACTCTTCTCGTGATAAAGACCGACACGCGCCTTCTCAAGTACCTGCTTGTCGATATCGGTTGCGATGATCTTTATACGCGAAAGAGGCAGATAACGCGACAAAAGCATAACGAGCGAATAAGGCTCGTCACCCGTCGAGCATGCAGCACTCCATATTTTGAACGACGGAATCTTGATGATCTCGGGAACAACCTTTTCTTCAAGGACTTTCCACTGTTCGGGATTTCTCCAAAACTCCGAAACGTTTATGGTAAGGAAATTTACAAATTCCTCAAATTTTACCTTATCGGATTTGATAAGATTAACATAAGTGACATAGTTGCATTTATGTTTTTGGATGAGTGTGTCAATGCGGCGCCTCATCTGACCTTCTTTATAGCAATTGAGGTCGATGCTTGTCAGCTTAAGTATCTGCGCCTTAAAGAATTCATAGTTTTCTTCCATATTCCCACCATGTCTCTTTTGTAAAGTAACCGGTCCGTGTAAATAGCACGGACCGGCGAGGAAAAAACCGTAAACTTTATCTTATGCCTATATCAAGCATTTGCTTCATCCTTCTTTTCCTCTTCGGCTGCTTCGCTTTCAGCTTCCTCTGAGGCTGCTTCGTTCTTAGGCTCGGGAGCAAGGAGTGCCTTGATGCTGAGGCTGATCTTCTTGTCTGCAAGTGAGAAGTCAACGATCTTTGCGGTAACTTCCTGACCAAGCTTTAATACGTCCGAAGGCTTGTCGATGTGCTCTTTAGCGATCTGAGAAACATGAAGAAGAGCGTCTACGCCGGGATAGATCTCAACGAATGCACCGAAGTCGGGCATACGAACAACCTTACCTGTAACAACGGTTCCGGGAGCGAAACGTGTCTCAGCGTCAACCCAAGGATTCTGATCGGGGAACTTCATGGAAAGTGCAACCTTCTCGCCCTGGATATCCTTAATAAATGCCTTAACCTTATCGCCAACCTTGAAGAGTCTTCTGGGATTCTCGATCCTGCCCCATGACATCTCGGAGATGTGAAGGAGTCCGTCGGCTCCGCCGAGATCAACGAACGCACCGAAGTCGGTGATGTTCTTAACGGTACCTTCAACGGTATCGCCAACATGGATCTTCTCAAAGAGGGCCTTCATAGCCTCAGCCTTACGTGCTGCAAGGATCTGCTTTCTGTCGCCGATTATCCTTCTCTTGCGGGGATTGAACTCGGAAAGAACGAATTCGATCTCCTGATCCTTATATTTCTCAAGATCTTTCTCGTATACATCCGATACAAGACTTGCAGGGATGAATACTCTTGTTTCGTCAACCGAAACACAAATTCCGCCGCCAAGTACGGAAATAACTTTTGCCTTAAGGATCTCGCCCTTTTCAAAGGCTTCCTCAAGTCTCTTGTTACCGCGCTCTGCAGCGAGCTTGCGGTATGAAAGGAGAACCTGTCCTTCGCCGTCATTGACTTTGAGGACTTTAACCTGCATTTTGTCTCCTTCCTTAACAACAGTACGGAGGTCGAGACCGGGCTCGTTTGTATATTCGCTTCTGGTAATGATACCATCTGCCTTGTAATCAATATTAAGAGCGATCATGTCTTCCTTAACACTGATGACTGTGCCTTCAACTACCTCCCCGTTGTGTATTGTTTTCAATGAATCGTTCAGCATCTGCTCAAAGTTCTCTTCCGACATTACCTCTAAAACCTCCTTAATGATTGTCTTGGGTGTGGATGCTCCTGCTGTAATACCTACGCAACGAAAAGATTTAAAAGCACTTAAATCAAGGTCAACATGTGTCTGTATGTAGTAAGTATTTTCACACTGTTCCTTAGAGATCTCGAAAAGCTTTCTCGTATTAGAGCTGTGCTTTCCTCCGATAACGATCATCGCGTCAGATTTCTTGGCGATCTCAAGCGTTTCACGTTGTCGTATCTCTGTGGCATTGCAAATCGTATTCACAACAGTGACATTATACATCATGTTCGACAATAATTCAACTAATACTTCAAATTTATGAGTATCATATGTTGTTTGTGAAACAACTATAATGTCCTTGTTGTTTTCGGATGCAAACCTCTCCGCTTCCTGTGGAGAGTTGATGACCCGGAAAGGACCGTTGCATCGGCTGCAAATGCCCTTTACTTCAGGATGTTCGGGATCTCCGATTATTACGGTCACCACAGAGGGACTTGATTTTTCGTCAACAATGCGATGGATCTTTTTAACGAATTGACAGGTTGCGTCGACAACCTCGTTGCCGCTTTCTTCGATCGCATTGTAAATATCGCGTCCGACTCCGTGTGATCTTATGACTATCGTAGCCCCCGATATGTTTTCAAGTTCTTCGAGACCGTTTATAATCCCGACTCCCATTCCGGCGAGTTCTTCAACAACAGTCTCATTATGTGTGATGGGCCCGAACGTATATACTCTCTTTCCCTCGAGCACGAGTTTTTTTACTATTCCGACGGCTCTTTCGACACCGTAGCAAAAACCGGCACTTTTCGCCACATAGATCTTTCTTTCTGTCATCAGATATCCTTTGCCATCTCATTCTTTACGAGATCGATCACTTTTTGTGTTACTTCTTCGATCGTCATATCGCTCGTATCGATAAGGATCGCCTCGGGAACCCTGACGAGAGGCGAAATCTCTCTGTGCATATCTCTCCAGTCTCTTTCTTCGATCTCGTTCATGACTACCTGCAGATCGCATTCGATGCCTTTTTCGATAAGCTCGTCATATCTTCTCTTTGCACGGATCTCGGTGCTTGCCGTAAGGTAGATCTTGACCTCGGCATTTGGAAGAACGACCGATGCGATGTCACGTCCGTCCATGATCACATTCTGTGATTCCGCAAGTCTTCTTTGAAGATCGACAAGTTTCTTGCGCACATCTTTATAAACCGAAACAGCCGATGCCATGTCGCCGACTTCCTGTGTACGGAGTCTGTCGGTCACATCGACTCTCTCGAGGAACACACGCTGAACATTGCCTGCGTCGTATTTGATCTCGATATCGATATCCTTGCATGCTTCGCATATCGACTTTTCATCATTCTTGTCGATCCCGTGCTCGATGAAATAAATGGCCATAGCCCTGTACATCGCGCCTGTGTCAATGTAAACAAAGCGAAGTGCCGCCGCCGCTTTTTTGGCGATGGTGCTTTTGCCCGCACCCGCGGGTCCGTCGATCGCAACATTGTAAATTCTCATATATCCACCTCTCTGTAAGTGAGTCTTTTTCATATTTCAAATCATCTGCAAATTCGACCGTTATGTTATGTTATGTTTTTAACATATTCCGCGGCGCTGCGGCCTGCCGCATACCCCGTCGACCACGCGATCTGAAGATTGAATCCTCCCGTAAGGGCATCGACATCAAGAACCTCTCCCGCAAAGTAAAGACCTTTAACAAGCTTTGATCCGAGAGTCGAAGGATCGACCTCCCTGACGTTTATGCCGCCCTTCGTTATTACCGCCTCTTCAAAGCCTCCCGTACATTTAAATGTGAGCGGGAAAGCTTTAAGGAGCCTGACAAGCTTCTGTCTTTCCCCTCGCGAGATCAGATTGACCTTTTTGCGGGGATCTATGCCCGAAAGTGACACCACAACGGGTATGAGCTTAGTGGGCAGCAATTTGTCGAGTGCATTTGCAAAATCTTTATTTATATTATCATTAAAATCTGTTGTAATACGCTTGTCAAGCTGTTGTTCATCGAGCGCCGGCTTCAGATCGATCATGAACGAACACTGCTGCGCGGACGACAATTCTTTGGCACAAAGCGAAGAAAGTGTGAGCACAAGCGGTCCCGAGATGCCTCTTCTCGTAAAGAGCATCTCTCCGAATTCGTCATAACGTTTCTTGCCGCCACACGTCATGATAAGCCGCACGTTACGCAGTGACAAGCCCTCAAGATCCGCCACAAAACTTTCAACGGTTTTAAGACCCACGAGGGAAGGAACAAGCTTTGTTACGGTATGCCCGAGTTCCTTTGCCATCGAATAGCCGTCTCCCGTCGATCCCGTGGTCGGATAGGAAAGACCTCCCGTCGCAAGGATACACGCATCGCCCTTCACAACCGTGTTATCCTCAAGCACTACATGCGAGAACACACCGTCTTTCGCGGCTATATGCGCTACTCTTGTATTTAACAAAGTCTTTACCCCGCTCTTTTTCACCGCTTCGCGCAGAGCATCGTTAACAGAAGCCGACATATCGCTTTCGGGGAATACACGGCCTCCTCTCTCGACTTTTGTTCTGAGTCCCATATTGTTAAAAAGCTCTATCGTGGCCTCGCTGTCAAGGGCATGATAAGAGCTGTACATAAATCTTTGATTGCTTATGACATTATCAAAAAAGACCTCTTTCGAGCAGAGGTTCGTAAGATTGCATCTTCCTTTACCGGTAATGTAGATCTTCTTACCGATCTTTTCGTTTCTTTCGAGGAGTACCACCCGGGCACCGCCGCGTGCCGCCGTAAGTGCGGCCATAAGCCCTCCGGCACCTCCGCCTATGACAAGAACCTGTTCCACCTTAGTCCTTTCTTTTCACCGATCCGTATTTTGTATGCCCGCTTCGGACCTTACATGTCCATATAGACATGATCTATATCAAAATCATACTGATCCGTCACGTAAGCATTCTCACCGAGTCTGATGATAACGCCCGGTGCGTCTATATTATCAAGGATACTCTGCCCGCAGGCATCAAGTATCAATGTTTCGAGAGCGGGGCTCTCTTTAGAAATATCTTTTATCGAATCATTGATCTCAACAACGCAATAACCGTTTTGATCAAAATATGCTCTGTCAAACGTAACATTGACGGAAGAATCTTCAAACGAATCTTCGACGAGCGAAAGAACGGTCATGGGATCGAGAGTATCGCCGCTCCTGACAACGGATACTGACTGAACGAGCTTGAGTGATTTCGTATTGACCGAATAATATGTCACTGTGATCCTTGTGAAGCTCTCTCCTTCGCTGTCGCTGCCGTTATTGATGATCTTGTTGATATTATCCTTATCGTCGGGTTCGGTTTCGGGCGTGGCTGTAGGGTTCTGGTCGTTGATCGGAATATTGTCCGCTTGCGGTGCCGAGCATGAGATCATGCCAAACATCACGGTCATAACAAGCAATGCCATGAAAGTTCTCTTAAGCCTTGATGCCATTCCACTACCTCCCCTGTGACGGAAAAAACACAACCAAAAAACCCATTTTTACCCTGCGCATACTTCCGCATATGAGAGTTTAGTCACGACATATGTCATTAATATGTTACAAATATGGCATCACTTAGACGCATTTTTAATGATATTTCTGTTTCTGATGATATAATCAAGCAGCGAGATCAGCGTGAGTACCGTTGCGGTGTACATAAGTACCGACTCGGTGATCCTGAACCAGTCGTAAGGAAGATCCCAAATGTAAAAAATACATAGGAACATCTGAACGACCGTCTTTGTTTTTCCCCAGTAACCCGCCGAAATGATCGTGCCTTTTTCGGCCGCGAGCTGTCTGAAACCGCTTATGATAAACTCTCTCGATATGATAACGATGGCGCACCAGCAGGGGAAATTGTCCCTCACCTGTACAAAGCAGATGAGCGCGATGCAAACGAGCAATTTGTCTGCGAGCGGATCCATGAGTTTTCCGAAATCGGTGATGAGATGGTCTTTTCTTGCGATATAACCGTCAAAGAAGTCCGAAGCGCAGGCAACGCAAAATATCACAAGCGCCGTGACGTTGCACCAGGGCTCATTCATTAAAAAGATTACTGTAAAGAACGGAATCAGGATAAACCTGAATACCGTGATCTTATTGGGCAGATTCATACACAAACCTCCGAAAAATTTATTCCCTTCACCCCGTAAGCATATATTTTAGTCGATCATTGTTCCGAAAAGATCGTAATCGTCCGACTGCTTGATAAGAACTTTTACGATCGTGCCCGACATGAGCGTTTCTAAGTCGCTGTCAAAATACACGCAACTGTCTATCTCGGGCGCATCCATATAAGAGCGGCCCACGAACATCCTCTTCCTGCTGTCGAATCCGTCGACTATGACATCGAGGATATTTCCCGGTATCTTCTCTTTTTGGGCTTTACTCAAACTCCTTGCGAGAGTCATGAGTTCTCTGTATCTCTCGTTTTTAACGGACTCTTTTACCTGATCCTTATATTTGTATGCCGGTGTGTTTTCTTCCTTTGAATACTTGAAAACACCGAGGTTATTGAATTTATATTCCTCCACAAAATTCCGAAGATCTTCGAAGTCTTCCTGCGTCTCTCCGGGGAAGCCGACAATGAGCGTTGTCCTTATCGAGATATCGGGGACAGAAGTCCTTAATTTCCCGATCACCTTCGCAAGTCCCGCGCGGTCCATGCGTCTTCCCATGCGCTTTAACACATTGTCACTCGAATGCTGGATGGGTATGTCAATGTAGTGGCAGAGTTTCTTCTCGGTTTTAAAAACATCTATGAGTTCATCGTCTATCTCTTCGGGATAGCAATACATCACCCTGATCCATTTGATGAAAGGAAGTGCGCAAAGCGCCCGCAAGAGCTCCGGAAGTCTCTTTTTTCCGTATCTGTCCACACCGTAGCGCGTTGTTTCCTGAGCTATCACGATAAGTTCGCTTATGCCTCTCTCCTCAAGGAGACGTGCTTCCTCAAGAATTGCGTCAAAATCGAAACTCGTGTATTTGCCTTTAACATAAGGGATGATGCAATATGTACATCTTCTGTCGCAGCCCTCGGCGATCTTAAGATACGTATAATGAACCGGCGTCGAGATCCCCCGCTTTTGGGGCAGCGCGCTGTCATTTCCCGGATCACCGCCGACCACGATGCTTTTTTCTCCGGCAGCGAGCCGTTCAAGGACCTCGCACAGTCTCGAAAGTCCCGAGCCCGTGATCACCGCATCGACTTCGGGTATTTCTTTGATTATCTCCCGGGGATATCTCGAAGCGAGGCATCCCACAACAACAAGATATTTAAGGCCCGCGCTTTCCTTGTATTCGGACAACCCGAGGATCGCTTCGATACTTTCGGTCTTGGCATCGTTTATAAAACAGCAGGTGTTCACGACCGCGCATTCGGCCGTTTGGGGGTCTTCGGTAAGCTTATGACCTCCTTCGGCGAGGAGCGTCATCATTTTTTCGGTATCGACAAGATTCTTGTCACAACCGAGCGATTCAAAATATATGTCCAAAACAAACTCCTCTGTTGCCTGATTTATTCATCATCGTTCTCACCGATAAATGTCACTCCGACAAGATCGGCATATTCATAATCGTTTTCTTCGGGATAAAGGATGTATTCGTCATCGATATTGGTGTCCGTTGTGCTCCCGAAAAGTGCCGTACCCATCTTTGCCTTAAGATAGAGTTCTCCGTCCTTCTCGTATATATCGATGTCGGTGTTTCCTCCGAAATCCCTTGTTATATAGCCCTCAAGGATATCAATTTTTCCTTCGTAATCTTCAAAAATGATCCCGATATAGAGCTGGGCATCCTCAAGGTGCCCGAGTTTTATCTTGTCAAATTTGGCTTTCACGGTGCTGTTGGCATCAACTTTTCCTTCGAACATGACGCCCACATCGTTAATATCGTCATCGACGACAACCGCTTCAAGAGACTTGATCACCTTGTCCGTTTCATTCTTAATGACTATGTTCCCTCCCCCGAGCGATTCGACACTCACCAGGATCAGCATTGCCGCAATTACGGTAAACAAAAGAAAATATATGATTATCTTACTCTTCGATATCTTCATCTTCTGCGTCATTCTCCTCATCGTGATTAATATTTATTTCTTCGAAGCGGTCAACAGCCTGAAGTTTTTCGACTCTGAATGTCATGAGCGAAAGCATATGCGTCGTAACCGGGCCCGTAAGCCACATAAAGGCCACAACGGCAAGTATCTTAAATGTGGTAAACGACCATCCCGTAAGGAACGCCGCTCCCAGTGCGACAAAGAAAAGGCCCATCGTGTCGCCTATCGCAGCGGGGTGCATCCTCATAAGCGCATGCTTATATCTGAAAACACCGATGATCGCGGGGATCTCGCAAAGCGCACCGATAATGATAAGTACTGCGCCGATCATGTCAAATACCATCTTTTGTGCCTCCTTCCCCGTCTTCGGAAGCAGCTTCCTTCTTCATGTGAGAGATAATATAAAGTCTCGAGAAAACGATGACGGCCACAAAAGAAATGAGTGCATATATCGCCGCTATATCCGCGAGCCACGATTCCTTAAACAGAACCGACAGGACAATAGTCATCATGATAACGGCCGTCGTGATCATATTAACGGCCAACAGTCTGTCCGCCGGCTTCTTGCCCGTGAAAGCACGGATAAGACCCATGACTATGCAGACGGCCAGGAAAAACAAAACGGCAATAAGAGCCACTCTAACGAATTCATCCATTTCAGAGTTTACCTCCGGTAAGAGCGTCCATCTTTTTGATCCTCTTTACAAAACCCGATGCCTCGATGCCGACATCGAAAGATTCATCGAGACAATGGACCTTATACGTTCCGTTGTTCATCGAAACCGTCAATGTTCCCGGCGTGAGTGTGATCGAATTTGCGAGAAGCGTCGAAAAGAAAGGCGAAGTAATATCCGTATCAAAAGTTACGATGACGCTTTTTACTTTCCTCTTCGGTGAAAGTGTAAATTTGATAACCGTCAGATTTGCGATGATAAGCTGCCCGAAAAGATAGATAAAATATCCGATCAATCGGGGAAGTATCTTAAGAAGGAGCAACTCCTTTTTGATCGGATACGAAAAGATCTTGCAGGCAAACAACACAAGAAGACCGGAAAGGATGATTCCGATCACGGCCGTCTCAACGGTAAATCTTCCGTTAAATATGATCCATACCGCAAAAACCAGGATGAACATATCAAATACCCGCTTTCACAACAAAAGGTCGGGCGACATGAGGCCCGACCCGGTGATTATCACCTGTTGCCTTTATTCTTTAAGAAATCAGGGATCTTGATCCCCCCTGTTTCAGGCTGTGCCTGAGGCTGTACCGAAGGAGCCACGGGCTGACGATTAATGGGCGAGGGAGCCTGACCCTGACCTGCACCCGTTTTGTATACATCGATAGGTTTGTCGTAGCCGTTTGCGGGAGCGGCGGGACGGCCTGCGGGACCAGACATGGGTCTGTTCTGTCCGCTTAAGAAACCGAGGCCTCTCGACTGCTGCGTGGGCTGAGGCTGACGTGTATTCATGGGAGCGGCAGCTTCGCCGTTCTCATCCATACCCGTAGCAATGATCGTGATGGTGATATCATCCGTCTCTCTGCTCTCGTCTGATGAACCGAATATAACGTTGGCATTCGAACCGATGATGCTCTTTACGTAATTTGCTGCTTCGTTTACTTCCTTCATGCCGGCACGACCTGCGATGTTGAAGATAACATCCGTAGCGCCGTTGATGGATGTCTCGAGAAGCGGTGAAGAGATGGCCTGCTGAACCGCTCTCAGGCATCTGTCGTCATCGCTGCCGTTGCAGTAACCGATTCCGATATGTGCGATACCCTTGTCTCTCATGACTGTGCACAGATCCGCAAAGTCGAGGTTAACGAGACCGGGATTATTGATAAGATCCGTAACACCCTGTACGCCCTGCTGAAGAACCTGATCGGCCATCTTGAAAGCGTCTGCCATGGATGTGGCATTTGTTACCATCTCAAGGACTTTGTCATTGGGGATGACAATCAGTGTATCAACATTTGCTCTGAGTTTTTCGATACCGGCGATCGCATTGTCCATACGTCTTACAGCCTCAAAAGAGAAAGGCTTTGTAACAATGCCGACCGTAAGGATTCCGAGACTCTTTGAAATCTCAGCAACAACAGGAGCCGCACCTGTTCCTGTTCCGCCACCCATACCGCAGGTAACGAAAACCATGTCTGCTCCCTTTATAGCCTCAGAAAGTTCCTCTCTGCTCTCTTCCGCAGCGTTCTGTCCGATGGAAGGCACTGCGCCTGCGCCGAGACCCTTGGTCAGTTTCTCACCGATCTGGATGCAATTACTGGCTTTACATGCACGCAGATGTTGTTTATCCGTATTAACGCAGATGAATTCAACTCCGGCAACTCCTTCGTCGATCATCCTGTTGACCGCATTGTTGCCGGCTCCACCCACTCCAACAACAATTATACGCGCTGAACCGTAAGATGAAGTATCCTTGATCTCAATCACGTTGTGCGTCCTCCTTAAGTCATTCTATGTCAAACTCGCGAATTGCAGGGCAATTTGCTCGTCTCCCTTTTTTATATATAAACACACACCCTATATATTACATTTCATTCAATGAATAATCAAGAGTTAAAACACAAAAAAACATCATTTGTCAATCGGTTTTGCAGTTACCGACATCTTCTCACTGTCCATGTATCGCAGATCAAATCTGAAGGCACCCTCACCCATCGTTTTCATGATACTTGAAAGGTTGTTTATCTCGAGATCATAACTGTCTTTTTCGCCGAGCAGAACTTCGTCGTCGTCGATCATAAGCGTTATGTTTCCCCTGAAATCGTACGATATCTCACGAACGTCTATATTGTTCTTGTTTATCAGTGACACAAGTGCCATCAGGCCCTTAAAGACATCGTTTTCCGAGTCGATCTTTTCGCCTATGATTATGTCTCCGACACCGATGCCCGTCACGAGCACCACTCCTTCGGGCGGATAAGAGGTACTGTCGGTCACTATCCCTTCGCGGTCAAAGCAGAAATACTTTCCCATGACTCTCACGCATCCCGCGATCTGCCTTTCGTAGACATATATCCTCAACGTGTTTTTATCGACCACTTCGTAGTCAACCTTTTCCACGAAAGGCATCTTGTCGAGTCCCCACATCTGTGCCCTCAGGGCAAAAAGATATGTATAGTTGTCGGTCGCCTTTGTCAGGACCATTTCTTTGATCTCGTCGTCGGTATAATACCCTCCCGAGATCACTTCCACTTTTTCAAGTTTGAAAAACACAAGAAATATCGTGATCAAAGCAGCCGCAACGGCTATCATGCAATAAGTTATCAATCTCTTTATACGCCTGCGGTCAAACATTCGCTTCCCCTTCCCCCGGCGTTTGCTTCGATACGTTGAGAACAAGTCCCATCTCCGCCAGCAGAACAACAAGCGAAGTGCCTCCGTAGCTGATGAAAGGAAGCGGGATGCCGGTCGACGGTATCATTCCGGTTACAACGAAAAGATTAATGATCATCTGTACGGATATGTGGGCAAATACACCGGCACATATAAGTCCGCCGAACATATCTCTCGCGTTTATGGCGATCACATATATCCTCCAAAGCAGGAGTATGAATGTAAGGATAACGATTATGGCTCCGGCAATGCCGAGCTCCTCGCAAACTACCGTAAAGATCATATCGGTGTGAACTTCCTGGATCTTTCCGAGCTTTTGAAGTCCTTCTCCGAGTCCTTTTCCGAAAACGCCGCCCGAGGCGATCGCATAAAGGCCCTGAACGGTCTGCGAACCGACATCCTGAAGTTCGGGATTGAGCCATACCTTTATTCTGTCCATTCTGTAGCCGAACGCGAGAGCCGAAAGAGCGATGCCCGCAGCTCCTATGCCGAGCAGGGCAAAATGATATTTTTTGATCCCCGAAACGATGACCATGGGGACAGCAAGCATAATAACGAGCACGATCGCCGTCGAAAGGTCATGGAGTACGACAAGCACACCGAGAGGCAGCAACACCAGGAACGGAACAACACCTTTGACGGTCCTGAGATTATTCCTGTATTTTGTCGCAAGATATGCCGACATGATGATAAAGCAGATCTTGGTAAGCTCTGACGGCTGGAAGTTAAATCCCGCTATCGAAAGCCATCTCGACGAACCGTTTGCCGAATAACCCGCAACCGCAACTATCAATTGAAGCACAAAACAAAACAGATACAAGGCATACATCGGTTTTAGCCATCCGAAGAACTGCCTTATGTACAAATGATAATCAACAAGAGAAACAACGATCATCAACGCACCGCCGATAATCATGTTTCTGATCTGCATCGAATAGTACATCGCGGACGACGAATAAAATCTTTCCGCGTTGTAATAACTGGTGCTGAATATCATTACCGTACCGAAAGCGCACAAAAGCACAACCAGCAGAAAAAGAGATATGTCGTAGCTTCCGACTACCTTTCTGACTTTTGTGTTTGTGACGCCAAGTTTTTTCTTCATAACGCTCTGACCAGATCCTTAAATATCCTGCCTCGCTCTTCGTAGTTCTTAAACATGCCCCAGCTTGCGCAACACGGTGAAAGAAGCACCGTCTCGCCGGGTTTTGCATTCTCCGCGCAATACTTAACGGCCTCTTCCATGCTCTCAACGAATCTGTAATTCGTGAAGCCGTGCTTTTTTGCGCAATCGGCGATCTTTTCCCTGGTCTGACCCATAAGGAGCAAACACTTTATCTTGCCGTTAAAGCTTTCGATCCATTCGTCATATTCCGAATTCTTGTCATATCCGCCGCCGATAAGATATGTGTCCGTAGTCATGGCGTTCACAGCCTTTATGGAGGCATCGGGATTTGTTCCCTTAGAATCGTTGTAATACTTCACGCCGTTTACGGTCTTAACGTATTCGATCCTGTGTTCAACCGGCTCAAATGAATAAAGAGCATCACGAAGAACATCGAGCGGTACCTTAAAATAGAGTGCGCATGCAATGGCAGCCATTGCGTTCTCCCAGTTGTGCTCACCTATGATCTTAAGCTTGTCCGTTTCGCATATCTTCGTAACTTCGCCTTTTTCCGCCGCAACGATCCATCCGTCTTTGACAAACAGACCGTCTTCAAGCTCATGTCCGGACGAAAACCAGACAACACCGGGCATCAGGTTTTTGGCTCTTTCTACAAGTATGGGATCCTCGTGATTGAGAATGCATATGTCTCCGGCGTACTGGTTTCTGGTCACTTTGAATTTCGCATCGATATAATTCTCCATCGTATGATGTCTGTCGAGGTGATCCGGCGTAATGTTAAGGATCATGCTGACATCGGGTCTGAAGGAGTCGGTCGTATCAAGCTGGAAGCTGCTCACCTCGGCTACCGTATAGGAAGAAGGTCCCGTGGATCTGACAAGTTCCGTATAAGGGGTACCTATATTTCCGGCGATAATGGTATTTCCGAATGCTTTTTGAAGGATATGACCCGTGAGTGCGGTGGTCGTCGTTTTGCCGTTGGTGCCCGTAACTGCCACGATCCTTCCCTGAGAAAAACAGAACCCGAGTTCGATCTCACCGATGACCGTAACACCCGCTTGTTTAAAAGCGTTTACGAACGGCAGATCGATGGGAACTCCGGGACTTAAGATACAATAATCGGGTGTTTCGTGAAGATCAAGAGGATCTCCCCCGAGAACGATCCTGCCGTTAAAGCCGTCTCCGATCTGTTTTCTTATCGATCCCTCGTCTAAAAGCCCTTTCGAATCGGAATCGTGCAAGGTGATCACCGCATTGCTCTGCGAAAGCAGCTTTGCCGCGGCGATACCGCTCTTCCCGGCACCCGCTATAAGAATCTTTTTATTTGTAAAATCAATCATGTCCGTCCTCTTATCCACTATATATAGTGGTTTTTCCTTTTGCTTTATACAATTATATTTTTATTCATTTTGAACGTCAAGACCCTCGTCGGGGAGATCGTCGGGCAGAACAAAAGGATTGTTCTCGTCTTCGAAGGGGTCATAATTTTCGTTGTCCATATCCGCTATCATATTGAGATCGACATGATAATCAATATCGCCGTCGGGATAAACTCCGAGATACGGAAGTATTTCCTTCATTATGGCGGCACTTAGCTTTGTTGCGGGACTGCTGCTCGCGGAAAGCTCGGGGTCGGCGACTTCGTCGATGACTATGTAGATAAGGACACGCGGATCCGTTATCGGCGCAAAACCGGCAAACGAAACAACGAACCTCTTCTCTTCACGCGGACGTTTTTGAGCCGTTCCCGTTTTTCCTCCGATAAGATAGCCGTCAACTTTAGCAGGCGTGGCTGTTCCGTTCTCAACCGTAAGGAACAGCGAATTCCTGATAAACGATGCCGTTCCTTCGCTGATCGTCTGGCGGACACCCATATCGTTATATGTCGAGACCACGGTCTTATCGCTTCTTCTGATCTCTCTGACAACATGAGGCTGGTAATATGTGCCTCCGTTTATGATCGACGCATAAGCGGCTGCTATCTGGATCATAGTCACATTGAAAGTCGTTCCGAAACTGCTTGTCGCAAGCTCCGTTTCGTTGAGGTTCTTAAGCGGTATAAGGATACCCGAGCTTTCTCCGGGAAGGTCGATACCCGTCTTTGCTCCGAAGCCGAACTTGCCCTGATACTTATAAAAGCTGTCTTTTCCGAGTCTTGCGGCGATCTCCATAAGCGCGCAGTTGCATGATTTCATGAGCGACTGCGTGAGCGAAAGCTTGCCGTGGCCGAATTTGTTGTTACATCCGATCCTCCATCCTCCGACTTCGGTGTATCCGGCACAATTGAACGTATCCTCCGTCGAGATCGCGTCTTCGTCGAGAGCGCTCGAGACCGTTATGGTCTTAAAGGTCGAGCCCGGCTCATATGTATCGCTTATGCAGTAATTCTTCCACATCTCATATCTTTTCTCGAGTTTTTCCTCGTCACTCATAAACATGAGTTCCGTGGTCGGATAACATGCCGAAAGATCTCTCGGGTCGTTGAGATTGTACTCTCTGTTCGACGCCATGGCGAGGATCGAAGCATCGTTCGGGTCCATAACGATAACACCGATATTCTTCGCTCCCGTTGTATCGAGGAAGTCTTTGACTTTTTCTTCCACGATCCTCTCAACGTTGTAATCGATGGTCGTCACAAGCTCATAGCCGTCAACAGCCTCTTCAACCGTCTTCTGCTGTTTGAGCTCGTTATCGAAATATGTATACGAAAGTCCCGGAATACCCGAGAGTTCGTTGTTGTAGTATTGTTCGAGTCCGTACGAGCCGTTCCCTTCGGCATTTACAAATCCGAGCACATGCGAAGCAAGACTGCTGTAGGGATAGATCCTCGCGAATTCCTCTTCGAACCACACACCCGTAACCTTTGATTTTGTGGCCTGATACTGCTTATAACGCGATATGCGCGAATAATCGGCATCTTTTTCATAAACGATATAGGAACTGTCGGGGTTGTCGTATATGAGCGTTCTGATCTCGTTTTCGTCATATCCGAGATATTTGACCATCGCTTCGATCGACGGCTCGATGTAATAGTCCTTGTCGAGGATCTGGCGCGGATCGATGATCACATTATATTGTTTTTCGCTTCTCGCAAGGATTATTCCGTTACGGTCAAGAATAGAGCCCCTCTTCGAAGCAATGGACCTCGACTGATAGGCTCTTTGCGAAAGCACGGCCTTCGAATATGTCTGTCCGTGCTCATGATTGATATAAAAAAGACGTAAAATGACACCCGCGCATCCGATGAGCACGACCACAAAGAAAATAAGCAGTCCGAGCCTCACGTTAGGGGACACATTACATCTCATTAATTTTTCTTCGTCTTCACGATTCATTCTTTCACGATATTTCGCGGTACTGGATCACATGACTTGTATCCGCAGCTTTATAATATACAACGGCATTGTCTTTTGGATAAACCATGCCGAGTTTTCCGACAGCAACATTATAAATATAGTTTCTGTCATAACTGATGTCAAGTTGGCCGAGCAATGACTCGTTGTATGAATTCACATCCTCAAGCTCTATCTTTGCCGAAGCGATCTCCTTGTCTATGCAGTTAACATTCGACTTCACCGAGAGAAGGTTTAAAGCAAACTGTACAACGCTTCCGACAAGTAAAACCACAAGCAGGAACTTAACAACGTTGAAGCGGATAAGATATTTTGTCTTTATCTCCGGAGTGCTGCCGGGTTCCTGCGCGAGATTTTCATGACTCCTTGTCTCGCGTGCGGGTGCAGATGCATAAGACTTTCCTGTTTCGCGTGCGGGAGCAGGTGCATAAGACCTTCTCGTCTCGCGTGCGGGAGCATAAGACTTTCCCGTCTTGCGTGCGGGTGCAGAAGACTTTCCCGTCTCGCGTGCGGGTGCGGTATTCGATCTGCTAAACTCGGGGGCATAAACGTTTGTAAGGTACTGCTCGATATCGGACTCATCGTCACTCAGAGTCGCACGTTTCTTTGCCGTAGAACCGTTTATCATCTCGGCGGCTATTCTGTTGTAATAATCGCGGTCGAACGCGAAACGGTTCCTCTCACCCATCGTCATGAATCCTTTCACTTCGCTTTTTCAAAAATCCTCAGCTTTGCACTTTTGGACCTCTTATTCCTTGCGATCTCTTCCTCTGTGGGAAGAATGGCCTTCCTTGAAATATGTGTGCCCTGCGAGACTCTTCCGCATACGCATTTCGGAAAGTTCGGCGGGCATATGCACGGGTTCTGTGCTTTATTGAAAACAGTCTTTACGATCCTGTCCTCAAGCGAATGGAATGTGATGATACAAAGCCTTCCTCCCGGTTCGAGGAGTTCTATCATCTTTCCGAGCGTTCCCTCAAGTACCTCAAGCTCTCTGTTGAGCTCTATCCTTATCGCCTGGAAAGTTCTTTTTGAGGGATGGCTTCCCTTTTCCCTGTATTTCATGGGGATCGAAGCGTTTATTATGTCATTCAGTTCAAATGTTGTCTCAATCCTTTTTTCTTCGCGTCTTTTAACAATGTTTCTCGCTATGTTCTGCGCAAATCTTTCTTCGCCGTAGTCCCTTAAGATCCTTACAAGCTCTCTTTCGGGATAACCGTTTATGATATCCGCTGCAGTCTCCGTATCATCCGTATCCATCCTCATGTCGAGCGGCGCGTCCGCGCTGTAGGAAAAACCTCTTTCTACGGTATCGAGCTGATGTGACGAAACGCCGAGGTCGGCAAGTATGCCGCTCACCTTTTTTATGCCTTCGCCCGTCAGGACGCTTTCTATGTTTTCGTAATTGCTCTTTATGATCCTGCAGCGATCTTTATATACCGAAAGTCTTTTTGTCGCCGCCGCTATCGCTTCGCTGTCCCGGTCGAGACAGATGAGCTGTCCTTTGCCGAGCCTGCCTGCGATCTCGAACGAATGACCCGCTCCGCCGACCGTTGCATCAACGTATATGCCGTCTTCTTTTATGCAGAGCCCCGCGAGGACTTCTTCAAGCATTACGGGGATATGTTCAAAGCTGTTCTTCTCCATATTCGAACCTCCGTGTTTTCTAGAAGCGAAGTCCGAACTGTGTGGACATCTTCTCGGCGATATCTTCTACCGATTCACCCGGTGCTGCATTCTCGAATCTCTCTTTGCTCCACAATTCTATCTTGCTGATAACTCCGACAAAGACGATCTCTTTTTTAATTCCGGCAAGTTCTTTGAGGATCGTGGGGATGATGAATCTTCCCTGCTTATCCTGTTCGCACTCTGCCGCATTCTGCATGAAGAATCTTTGGAACTGTCTGGTCTCTGCCGTAAACGGAAGCTCTGCGAGTTTCTTTGCAAACTCTTCAAAATCGGACCGTGGGCAAATGTAGAGGCAGCCGTCAAGTCCGGCTGTTATGACAAAGCTGTCGCCCAGCTCCTCCCTGAACCTGGCAGGAAGGAACAGTCTGTTCTTGGGATCTATGGTGTGGTTAAACTGACCCATGAACATTTGTCATTTCCTCCACTTCAAACCTATTTAGTACACTTTTCTCCACTTTTGCTCCACCGGTATGTTTATATTACACCCTGAGACTCCAAAAATCAAGGAAATTTTGTAAAAATCAGACACAAATTCAAAAATATACTGCTTTTTGACACGCAATTTTTTAATTGTCAAGATAATGTATCGAAAAAGTGTTCGTTTACAAGAAATTGTATCAAATGTTTGTTCGTTTCGTACATTTGTTCGCTATTGTTCAAAAAAAGTCCGAACAAGACCGGGGACTGTCCGAGCAAATAATATCCCCCTATCCCCGGAACTGTCCGAATAAATCGAGTAGGCTGACTCCTACTCGATGCGACGGGACATCTCGCGTACAAGTCCGCTCGATGTCCGTTCACTCAGCCGTCTGTTCACAAACAAGCTTGCAACAGACGGCCTTCGCTTATCGCACAAAAAAATAAGCCCGAACAGTCCATAGGGCCGTTCGAGGCTTATTTCAAAAATCATTTGACTCACGTGTTGAAGATCATGCGATCTTTATATTTACATCTCCCGAAACCGTTTCGATCCTGCAGGTATCACTGCCCTCGTCTGCGGGTACCTTTATGTCTCCCGAGGTCGTGTCGGTGCTGAACCGCTTACCGCTCTTAAAGGATCCCTCAACGTCCGCCGATGTGGTCTCGATGTAGATCTTATGAGCGTCATATTTTTCAAATTCGATATCTCCCGAGGTGACGTCGCCTTCAAACGAATCCGATACAGTATCTTTTATCTTTGTTTCGCCCGAAGCGGCATTGCGCTTGAAGATCATATCTATATTGGTTCCCGTGACATTTGTGTCTCCCGATGACGTATCCGAAACAAGGCTGCCTGCCTTAGAGGACGTAACGGTATGATTTCCCGAAGCACTTGACATATATAATTGTTCTTTTACATCAAGCGATTCTGCTTTAATGTCTCCCGAAGCCGTATTTATACTTACACTCGAAGCTTTAAGACCTAACAATGTGACATTACCCGAAGCCGCATTCATTACAACGTTTCCCGATACATCGGCTTCAATATACGAGTCACCCGATGCCGTGTTTACGATCATTTCACCGAATGAAAAATCCTTCGGGATCCTTACATCTCCGGATGCCGTATCTACAATGATACTGTCATCGAAATCTGTCTTGTTCAGATAAAGATGTACATAAGTTTCTTCATAGTCAAAATTGAACATTTTGAAATTCTCGTTATCGCACTTAACGATCAGCCTATCGCCTTTAACTTCAACCGAAACTCTCTTATCTTCCTGCACATGAACTTCTATACGGTTGTCGCCGTCTGTCGTATACAGTTTGACATCTTCGGAAGCGACTTCTACCGATATCGCATCAAACGAGTCCTTTACCGTAAATGTCTTGTCCGTATATTTTGTGTTTGAGATCTGTTTAACGCTTATTCCTCCTTCTCCGTCGGGCTCCGAATCAAACAAACCGTTAACCGCGGTGACACCGACGATCACAAGGCCCACAAGCATACAAAACAGTCCCGCAATCAATGCAATCTTAACCGATCTTTTCATGACTTTCCTCCTGTAACGAAGCCTTTACGGCTTTCGTTGTTCAAATAATCATTATTCTTCCCCTCTTGTGATAAAGAGACTCTTTATTCCGTTCAAAACGGCTTTTGTAAGTTTTACCATCGCCTTTGTAAATGCTATGCAACCGATAAAGAGAACGATCGCCGCACCTACCGCAAATATTCCGGAACCGAACCAGAACAATCCGGAGAATAACCTGAATCCCATAAACCCGTATATGAAGCATCCGAGTCCGCCGACCGCAAAACCCATGTCAAGCGCATATATCGCAGCTACGAACGACCACATAACCGCATATATCGAGAAAACTACCGCTACCGCAGCTATTGCGAGCGAAAACCATATCGGGCTTCCGACAATTATAAGAAGTATCTCCCATCCCTTGAGCGTTCTCTTGGGCTTGATCTTCTGTTTAACGAGGACCGCAAGCGGTATGTCCTCCGTGATCTTTGCGGCTATCGCTTTGGGATCGCCTATCTTTGCAACCGCAATGTCTTCCGAATAACCTTCTTCCATCAGATCACTGATCATCTCATCGTAAAAAGTGATCCTTTCTTCTCTTTCCTGCTCGGGACAACTGAGAAGTCCGTTCCGCAGTTCCGTCAAAAATTCACTTTTAGTCATGTCCGTATCCTTCCTTTTACTGTCTTTCCATATTTGTACTCAATTCTTCATCGTCCGATCCGACCGTTAATTTCTGCGTATCCCTGGTGATAAAACGATAGATCGCTTCTATCTCTTTCCAGTCGTCTTTGAATTCTTCGATCCTGTCTATGCCGCCCGGTGTGATCCTGTAATACTTACGCAGTCTTCCGCCGTGTTCCGCGGTCCAGACGATAAGAAGCTTTCCGGCTTCAAGTCTTTTGAGGATCGTATACAGTGTTGACTCGGACATTTCCAGGTACGGACTTATATCCTTGATTATCTTGTAGCCGTACGAATCTTCGTTTCTTATGGCCGCAAGAACGCAAACATCCAAAAGTCCTCTTTTTAACTGGATATCCATGCCGCATCTCCTTTCTCTGTATGATCTTTTCATATACCCCTTGTTACGCTATACGTCTTTTGACGGGATGTGCCCCTTACGAGTTTTTCTCTCGTTAATGCATATACCCCTTGTCACGTTATACTCCTTTTGACGAGATACATCGTATCACGAGGTATCTCGTCTTGTCAAGTATGAGAAATAAATTTTTACAAAAAAAATCCCCTCTCACCGGATGGTTGTTTTGTCCGGTAAAAGGGGAACATGTCCCGTCAAGGGATGTTGATCATGTATCCTGTTCTTCATCTAAAAACATGTCTTCCGTAAAATTCACGCTTTCCCGGGATCTTTAATCTCTTTGTCCCCGTTCGATCCGTCTTCCGTTTCGGTTTTCGTCTTGTCTTCCGCTTCTTCTTCACTTCCGACTTCAGCTTCGGCTTCCGCTTCGGCGCTTTCCGCTGCCGCGATGTCTCCGACCACTTCGGCAACTCTTGTTACAGCGTTCTTATCTTTCTTGTCGGTCTTATGCTTTTCATCATATGCCTTAAAGAAAGCAACGGAATCAAATTTCGCGATCTTGCCCTTTGCGGCTCTGATCCTGAATATGATCATAAGCGCTACGGCAGCAACAAAAAGGGCAAGCGACAATGCCTGTGATACGGCGATCCCCGAATTCCAAAGGAAAAGCTGATCCGTACGGACGCCTTCGATAAAGAAACGTCCGAGGCCGTAACCCGCAAGGTATATAAGCACTATCTCGCCGTTAAATTTCTTTTTAGGGAGATAGATAAGGATCCCGATAAGGATCAAAAGGTTCCAAAGCGATTCATAAAGGAAAGTGGGCTGAACCTGAATGTATTGATGACCGTCGGCGGCAGTGATTATGTTGTCCCTTATCTCCATGATGCCGGCAAGAGCTTTTTCTTTTCCTTCATACATGCCTGCGAGCATTTCATTTGAAACGACACCGGGCTTAAATACAGAGGCGAGCGACCTGTCAGCCACATCTATCCTCATGGCCATAAAACTGTCCGTAAAACTTCCGAAGCATTCCCTGTTGAAGAAATTGCCCCATCTTCCGATTATCTGTCCGAGGATCAGGCCGGAAATACCGGTATCGGCAAAAAGCCCGTAGCTGAACTTCTTGATCTTGCAGAAGAAGAAAACGGTAAGAAGCGCCGCTATCACTCCGCCGTATATGGCAAGTCCGCCCTGCCTTAAGTTGAAGATCGACCAGAAATCGTCCGTATATTTTTCCCATTCAAAAATAACGGAATAGAGTCTTGCCCCGATCACCCCGAGAGGTATCGCGGCAATGGCAAAATCAAGATAAAAATCGGGGTTCTGACCCGTGCGTTTTGCCTGACTGCGCGCGATGAGAATACCGCATATCATTCCGATACCGATGATCAGTCCGTAAAATGCGATATTGTAACCGAAGACGGTAAAACCGCGCGGTACATCATTTAACGTTATCCCGAGTTTCGGGAAAGAAATAGCTGTATCGTTTCCCCAGAACATATGACTACCTCACACATTAAATCTGAAAAGGATCACGTCGCCGTCCTCCACAACGTATTCCTTGCCTTCGGAACGAACAAGTCCCTTTTCACGTGCTGCGTTGTACGAACCGCACTCGATGAGCTTGTCGTAGCTGACAACTTCGGCTCTGATGAATCCGCGTTCAAAATCCGAATGAATCTTGCCCGCTGCCTGCGGTGCCTTGGTACCCTTCTTTATCGTCCATGCTCTTGTTTCCTTCGGACCGGCAGTAAGGAAACTCATGAGACCGAGAAGATCGTAGCTGGCCGAGATAAGCTTCTCAAGGCCCGAGCTTTCGGCACCGAGGTCGTTTAAGAACTCCTTCTTTTCCTCGTCGCTTAGCTCTGCGAGTTCCTGCTCTATCTGTGCGGAGATAACGAACACGCCGCAACCGGATCTTGCCGCAAATTCTCTTACTTTTTGAACATGCGGGTTGTTTGCGCCGTCATCAGCAAGATCTTCTTCCGACACGTTGGCCGCAAAGATCACGGGTTTTGAAGTGAGCAGGCAGAAGCTTGCGAGAAGCTCGGCCTCCTCAGGGCTTTCGGGTTCGTAGTCTCTTGCGGGCTTTCCGTTCTCGAGCATTTCTTTAAGCTTTTTAAGAAGATCGACTTCTTTTGCGAGCGCCTTGTTGGCTGTGGCAGCCTTTGCTCCTTTTGCGATCCTTTTCTCGATAACTTCGAGATCGGCAAATGTAAGCTCGAGATCGATCGTCTCGATATCACGAACGGGATCGACGCTTCCGTCGACATGGATGATGTTACCGTCCTCAAAGCATCTAACGACATGAACGATCGCATCTGTTTCCCTGATATGCGAAAGGAACTGATTGCCGAGACCTTCGCCTTTTGATGCACCTTTTACAAGTCCCGCGATATCAACGAATTCGATCACCGCATGAACTGTCGACTGCGAATCATACATCTTCGTGAGCACATCGAGCCTCTCATCCGGTACGGCAACGACTCCCACGTTGGGGTCGATCGTACAGAACGGGTAGTTGGCCGACTCCGCTCCTGCCTTTGTAAGTGAATTAAAAAGTGTGCTCTTGCCGACATTGGGCAGTCCCACGATTCCAAGTTTCATATGTCCTTATATCTCCTATCCAAATGATCACATAATCAAAGCTCTGACGAGCCGAGTATTATCTTATCACGTCAGAGCCGAATTGTAAAAGCGTTTATCGATAGATGATAGAACTTGCGCTTATCGGGCTCTTTATCTGTTTCTTTATTTCCGACCCGTCAGATAATATACCGCAAGTGCCGTCCGATGTGAAAGACCTTCTTTGGAGAGGATCGTCGTGATGTAGTTCTTGACGGTTCCTTCGGAGATAAAGAGTTTGTCCGCTATCTCCTTGTTCGAGAGGCCGTCGGCGACAGCCTTTATGATGTCGAGCTCTCTGTCCGAGAAAACGGAGCCGTCGAAGCCGCTTGCCGCTGCCCCGCTGCCGGCATCGTTCGATTTCGTCAGGGACTCGAGGATGTTCTCCTCCATGACCCCCGTTCCGTTATAGACTGTCTTTATCATCTGCTTCAGGTGCTCGGGAGTATGGTTCTTGATAAGATACCCCTTTGCTCCGGCTGCGAGCGCGTTGTGAACGAGCTCGTCATCGTCAAAGGTCGTGAGGATGAGCACCTTGCCGAGGTTGCGGCTCACTATCTCCCTCGTGGCCTCGATGCCGTCCATCTCCGGCATCTGAATGTCCATGAGGAACACGTCGGGTGCTTCCTTCATAGCAAGCTCGATCGCTTCTCTACCGTTCGAAACCGCTCCGAGCACCTCGAAATCATCGTCGACATCAAGGATGATCTTCATCCCGTCCCTTACAAAATCGCTGTCATCAGCGATGATAACTTTAATCTTCTCCATCTGAGCTCCTCTTCAAAGGCAAAAGCATTGTCACGCAGAAGCCTGCGTTTGTTTCAAAATCAAGCGTTCCGTTAACCTTCCTGACGCGGGCTCTCATACCCGAGATCCCCATGCCGTCTTCAAAGGAATCGCAGCCCACGCCGTCGTCCGCTATGCTGCACCGTACCATGCGGTTCATCACGACGAGTTTAATGTATATGTGAGAGCATTTGGCGTACTTCATCGAGTTCGAGACTGCCTCAAATGCGTTGTCGAGGATCACTTCCCAAAGTTCGTCCGGGATAACACCCGTATCACCCTCGACTGTGAGGTTACTCGGAACACCCCTTTCGGTGCTGTCCTCACACAGCCTGTTCAGTTGCAGGAGCGCAAACTCCTTCTTCTTGGGGCGCTCCTTACGGAGTATGAGTCGTATCTCGTCCATACCGGTCCTGAGCTGATCGATGACTGCCTGGATCATGCTCTTCGCCTTCCCGGGATCCTTGTCCATTACAAGCTTCGCGCCCTCGAGTTGGTAGACCGATCCGTTGATGTTATGTCCGAGCTTGTCATGAAGCGTCTGTGAAAGCGAGGCCCTCTCCTCAAGGATCAGGTTCTCGGCTTGGAGCATGTTTCTCCTAAGCTCCGCCTTGGCCGCGTACTCCTGCTCTTTGAGGTCGCGTTTAAGGCCCTGTTCGAGGACCGTGTCCTCCATCATCCGATTCTTGTAGCTTCTGACTATATAGCTGTGCTGCGTGTATACGATGCACATAAAGATCACAAAAACGAGTCGTAACATTAAAGTCATGGGACTGTCCACGAAGGCCATCACAACCGGAAGTATGTACCAGGGTAGCTTTAAGCTTTGAAATGTACACATGATCTCATAGGCGTTAAAGGCCAAAAGAATCAGAAAGCTGTTTCCGCCGAAAACGATCAGGCAGACCGCGATACAGGCCGTGACGGCGAGGATGATCCGCTTCTTCACGGGAGGCATCAGTTCCTTGATCGCAACGCCGGCCATATAAAGCGAAACAAACAGGAATATCTTTACGGATATCCCTGTCTCGTCGGTATCAATACCGGTATTCCCACCGAATGCCGTCACAACACAGCAGATGCATGTCATGATCAGCATGATGAGCCTTACTATGATAAAATAGTTTTCTCTGATTCTTTCGTTCATTTAGGGCACTCCGGGTACTTTTCAATCCTCCGGGCTTCTCATCCTGATCCCGACACTTCCGAAACCGATGAAGAGGATTATGTATGCTACTGTTACACATAATAGCATGGGCCATGCACTTTTGTCCCCTAAAAATATTTTTTCCGTTCCCATCATGAACCATTTTTGCGGCATGACCGACGAAATGGCCCGGACTGTCTTTGATGTACCTTCGATAGGGAAATAAAGTCCCGAAAGCATGCACGACAGACACCATATCGTAAACGACGTGATATTTGAGCTCATTACGTTGCCCGCGATCGTTCCGGCCAGAAGGCTCAGGCAACAGAATATGAGGCCCATGAGAAATACCATCGCGGTCAGAGTGAGGCGGCCGATCCCCATACTCTCTCCGTCGAGGAACAACGTGCATACCGCTGTAACAAGCGCTATGAGGAATGATGTGATCACGCAGATCAAAACCTTCGAAGTAAAATATGTGACACTCGTTTTGCCCGTGAGTTTGATCCTTTTGAGGACGTCGTTATTCTGCTCCCTGATAACGCCCTGTGCGACGAGGTTTCCGATAAGAACGAAGCTTAACGTGAGGAAGGCAAACGCATAACCTATATTTGTCTTCATGTCGATCTGTTCCTTCGTAAGGCCGTTTCCGGTCTTGCCGATGACCGACTGTGTCTTCCCGGCCGGAAGCATTGCGTCCTCAGCCTCAAGCTCATCTAAGATTTCGGAGATATCACTCTTCCCCATAAAATCATGAACATATTCGATCCTGTGAACGATCGTTTCGATCTTGTTCTTAAAGATATCAAATCTTCCGTCTTCGGACATGACGTATGCCGTGATAGCATCACCGAGATCTCCGAAACTGTCCGGCGACGATGCAAATCCGGGCGAAATGAAAAGTGCCGCACCCATGCGGTCGTTCTGACCGTCGGAAAGAACATGATCATAGGCTTCCGTTACGTCTTTTACCTTCATTCGACCGATCTTAAACATTCCGGTTCCGGCGAGCTTACGAAGCAGGTATTCCGACAGATCATTACCGCACCCATCGTAGACTTTCACGACAAATTTGCCGTCGCCCGCATAATATGCAACCTTTTCGCCGTAGTCGTGTATTTCAAGGATACCCATATCGTCGTTATCAAGATAATAATACGAAAGGTTTTGCTGCTTTATGCTCATTATGAATGTGGCAAGGATCGGAAGTATGATAAGGCACAACCAAAAGCCGACATTTCTGAACAATAACTTGACGGAGATCTTTATCAATTCTTTCATGGTCTTTCCTTCCTGAGCTTAAGAATGCCTATATTGGCCGCCGAACAAACCAGTCCGATGGCACCCGAGATGATGAGCGATCTTATCACATAATCGCTCTTTCCCATGCACGAAAGTTCGACAAGCGCTCTGTTGCCGTAGTAGATCGGCGACAACTCCTTAAGTATCTGCGGTGCCGACGAGAACATATATGTCTCGAAGCTTCCTCCGAAGAAACCCATGAGCCATACGATCGCAAAAGAGATCACAACGGTAGCGACCATGCTGCAGGTCGCATTATATATGACAAGCTCGAATGCCGTCGCCGCAAATATCATCATAAAGACGACGAGTGCGGAAAGGAACACGTTTCCCCAATGAACATCAAAAAATAATACGCCGGCCAAAGCCGAAACAATAAGCCCGAGAGAAACAGTCGTCACGATCGGCACAAGCCTTGAAATATAGAGCTTAAATCCTGATATTCCCGAAAGCACAAACCTGCGCCCAATCCTGTACTTCTTCTCGGCCGTAAAGACCATGGCACCGCAGATTATGCTGCACCATGCAAAATATGCGATCTCGATTATGCCGTAATAATCTTTAGAACCGATCGCAGGGACAAAAGGCGGATATTCAACCCTGATCCTTGAGCCGTCCGAAACACCCGGAAGCATGTTCTCACATATCTCCTGTATTGCGTATTCAAGGTTCTGTCCCTCGATACGCGCATCCCTGTTCTTATAGAGATAATATTCGTTTTCTTTAAAATCCGCGAAGACACTCAGATCCATTTTGTTCATGAGATCTTCAGGATCTCCCTCGGCGTATTCATTCATTATCACGCCGTTTTCCTTTAGTGCCTCCTTAAAAGCATCGATTCCGCCGGCGAGGAAACTGTCCTCGCTGATCCTATAGCCGACTTCAAAAGTTTCGGGCGCTCTGTAGCTGTCCATAAGCGTTGTGAAAGCGCTTGTCAGGACCGCTGCGACAATAGTCGGTGCCAATATATACATCAAAATGTTTGAAGAACTTCTGAGCATCATCTTCAGATAGTTCTTGATCAAATAAAAAATCATCGTTAACTCCTATATAGAAGCGGATCTGTCCGCTTCCGTTTTCTTGCCCGATACTTAAACAAAGTATCAGGCTCCTCCTGCGCCTCAATAATCTCTGAGCTTCTTGCCCGTGATCGTGAGGAATACCTCCTCGAGAGTGACCGTTGAGATATCGTCGACAACAAGCTTTTTGAGTTCGTCGCTTGTTCCGATCGCGATGATCTTGCCGTTGTCCATGATCGCGATCCTGTCGCAGATCGCTTCGACTTCTTCCATATAATGGCTTGTATAGATGATCGTAGCGCCGTTTTTGTTCGACTCTTTGATCTTTTCAAGAATGAAATTCCTGGATTGCGGGTCGATACCTACGGTAGGTTCGTCAAAGATCAACAGATCGGGGTGATGGCCGATCGCGCAGGCGATATTGAGCCTTCTCTTCATGCCTCCCGAGAAAGTCTTTGCATAATCGTTCTTCTTTTCCGAAAGGCCGACATAATCAAGCGACTCGTCGATCCTCTCGCGAAGCTCATGTCCCCTGATCCCGTAAAGCGAGGTGAAAAGCTCGACGTTTTCCCACGCCTTGAGATTTCCGTGGATCGCGAGGTCCTGAGGTATGAATCCGAGGTGCCTGCACAGCTCCTTCCTGTTCTTCCTGAAATCCTTTCCCATAAATTCAACGCTTCCGAGGGTAGGGGAAACGATGTTGCAGATCATGTTCATCGTAGTGCTCTTGCCTGCTCCGTTCGGACCCAGAAGTCCGAACACCTCGCCCTTCTTTATCTCGATCGCAAGATTGTCCACAACCACATGATTGCCGTATTTTTTTGTAAGATCTTTGGTCCTGAGTATTATCTCGTTCTTTTCCATAAAAAAACTCCCGATTGGTCAATAATCTGTTTTACACGTCCATGATACCAATCGGGATGTTATGTTTGTAGTGAAAAAAGAAATCTTATCAATATGACTTTAGTCACGTTCCTGCGGCTATTTCGCTATAAGCCCGGAGACAAAATACATAAGGGCACACTCGCTGTCCTGCCATATGCGCAGGCTTCTCTTTACGGCGCACACAATGAAACCGTCAGTTTTTCCGATAAGTTTTTCCGACTGCATTCAGTCGGAAAACCACCGTGAATCCTTGGCATATGATCATTTTTTCATGTCATTAATGTATTTTCTTTGCTCATCAAACAGGAATTGTACGTAATTCTTACTCTTCTCGAAATACCTGAGACCGTACTGGAACTTACCGCGCTTGGAATTCTCGTCGATGATCCTGACGACCGTTCCTTTTGCGGTGACTTCGGTATTTTTATAATCAAGCCTGAACCCGACCACATCTCCCATACCGAGCTCTACATCGGCCGAGATCGAAGCTCCGCCTTCACTTAGATCGTTGATAAATGCAAATGTTGTATATTCGGGTACTTTCTTTTCTTTCTCTTCGCTCTCGTCCTTTGCGGGCACTCCGCCGAATATGACGCCCTTCTTCTCGGCTGCTGCCTGCTCTGCGGCAATTTTGTCTTCCTCGGGAGTAAGCGGCTCGGCTGTCTCACCCTCGTCTTCCACTTCGGCCTCAAGATCGGCTTTATATTGATATGTGATCTTTGTACGGATGCTTACGGTCAGCCTGTAGGTGTTCCTCCTGTTTGTGAGTACCGCTCTTTGCGTGGGAGTAAACGTATGGAATATCTCGCCTTCTTTATCCCTGAAGAGCATCGCTTTAACATTGTTCCATCTCCACGTCTGGGCACCGTGCCTGAACACCATGTCAACAACGTCCGTGAACCGGAATTGGAAAAGACCTTTCTTGCTCGAGATCGGATGGATATAAAGCTTATCATCTTCGATTTTGACAACAAAACTGGTGATCTTGTATGTGGAGCCGTTACGTTTGATCAAAATATCAATAGACGAACCTTCATCAAGGCCATCAGCGTATAACAGCATCAAAATCACCTCCTCGCAGTCCAATCTCATCAATGATTGTGTTCGTTCATGATCTTCTTGAATTCTCTTATGTTTTCCGTAATGTCGCCGTTAAAGATACTGCTTCCGGAAACAATAACGTTTGCTCCGCTGTCAAGGACGAGTCTGAGGTTCTTGAGGGTTATGCCTCCGTCAACCTCTATGTCTGTCTTTAAGCCCCGTTTGTCGATCATCTCTTTGAGTTTCTCGATCTTGGCAAACGACGAAGGCATAAACGACTGTCCGCCGAATCCCGGATGAACCGACATGATGAGCACCATATCAACAATGTCCAGCACACATTCAATGTCTTCAAGCGGAGTTTCGGGACAAAGCGTGATTCCGCTTTTAAGTCCGAGTGCTTTTATAGCTTTTACGGTTGCCACGGGATCTTTACACGCCTCAATATGAACCGTGATGCTGTCTGCCCCTGCTTTGGCAAAATCAGTGAGATACCTGTCGGGATCCGTGATCATCAGGTGACAGTCAAAAAAGATATCCGTGTTTCTTCTGATCGACTCGATGATCGGCAGTCCTATCGAGATACTCGGTACAAACAATCCGTCCATAACGTCGATATGAAGATAATGTGCTCCCGCTTCGCTCACTGCCCTTATCTGCTCTCCGAGGACATTGAAATCCGCAGCGAGGATCGATGGTGCAAGCTTGTTCATTGTGTTACTACCTGGCCTTTCCGGTATAATTGGTTTTATGTGATAATTCTTCGTACATACGAACATAATTATCGTAGCGGATCATGCTTATCATACCGCTTTGAGCCGCTTCCCTTACGGCACACGACGGCTCGTTTATATGCATACATGACAGGAATCTGCAGTTGCCTTCATAGTCTTCAAATTCCGAAAAATAGTTCTTGAGTTCTCTTGCCGGCATGTCATCCACATATAAGGACGTGAAGCCCGGAGTGTCACATATAAACGTGTCCTCATCGATCCTGATGAGCTCCGTATGGCGGGTCGTTTGTTTTCCGCGCATGACTTTGCGGCTGAGTTCGCCCGTTTCCATGCAGGCACCGGGTGCAAGCAGATTCGTGAGCGACGATTTTCCGACGCCGGAAGGTCCGGCAAGTATCGTCGTCTTTCCCTTTAAAAGGTTTTTCAGTTCATCGACGCCTTCATCTTCGAGAACGCTCGTGAAAATGACCTTATGTCCGCATTTTTTATATATCTGCCCCAGCTTCTCTATCTCCTTGTCCGAGACGATGTCCGATTTGTTAAAGCAGATGACCGTATCAATATCCTGTCTTTTCATCATGACAAGGAATCTGTCGAGTATGCCGAAATTCGGGCTCGGGCTTGCAGCCGCAAACATAACGAGCGCACCGTCGACATTTGCCGCAGCCGGTCTGATCAATTCGTTCTTACGCTCGAGGATCTCTTCGATACTGCCTTCTTCGGCCGACTCATCGATCACCTCGATCTCGACGTCATCACCTACAAGAGGTTTTTTGCCCTCACTTCGAAAGATCCCCCTCGCCTTACAGGTATATATCCTGTCCGAGGTTGAAACATAATAGAATCCTCCGATACCTTTGACGATCTTTCCTCTCATACACTCCCTGCCGTCAACCTACAGGTTCTGCGGCCGCACCGCCGTCATCCTGATCGGGCTCGCTTACCGGCTCGTTCACCGGCATACTGCCGAGGCTGACTGTATAATTGATTACCGTATCTTTTCCGACCGTTTCACCCGCCGAGATAGATTGTGCGCAGATAAGTCCTTTGCCGTATGCATCGGAATAATCTTCGGATGCGTTTCCGAGGATCAGGTAACTGTCCTCGAGCGCTTTCTTTGCTTCCTTCTTTGTCATGCCGAGAAGGCTCGGTACGGAAACTGTCTTGATCTCGGGTCCGAGGCTCACATAAATCATGATCTCGGTATCTTTTGAAACGAACGAACCTGCTTCGGGCTCGGTCCTGACAACGTCGCCTTCGGGTATTTCGTCGCTGTATTCTTCAAGTACCGTAGTACCCAGCTTGTATCCTTTGAGAAGCTTAATGGCTGCGTTCTTTCCTTTGCCCGTCACGTCTTCAAGTTCGAATTCCTCGCCGCCGCTGCTTACCTTGAATCTGACTTCACTGTATTTGTTGACGTTTGTACCCGCAGGGATCTCCTGATCGAATACGATTCCCTTTTCAACCGTATCACTGTACTCTTCCGAATAAATGATCTTGAAATCGGGTGAAACAAGCTTCAGGTAGCTGATCGCATCATCGAGTGTTTCGCCGTCGATCTTGCCCATCATTACCATGTTCTCGGGAGCATCGTCCGGGATGGGGGTAGGTGTGGGTGTAGGATCCGACTTCTTGATGATGAGGCTCTCAGTGGGTGTTAAACTATCATTGTCGTCCCGTTTTGTCTTATCATCGTTAATAACCGTTTCATGACCGGGATCTTCTTCTCCGATGCCGAACCATGACGAGTTCTTGACGAGATAGAATATGAGCAATATCAGTCCGATCGCGGCGATTATGCTGACGATCGTCACGATCCTTTCAACAAGAGGATTTCCGATCTGATCGAGTTCATCACTGCGTCCCCCACGTTCCCTGACGGGATAATCGCGCACGGGTGCCTGGGGATTCTTTCTGCTGTATTGTACAGTACGGTTTTGAGCCGCGCTGTTGTTAAGCTCTCTGATCTCTTCCGGAGTGATCCCTCTGGTGTCGGAAGAAACAACATTTGCCGTCTGTGTGATCGTTACATAATCACCGTCCGGATCCGTCATCGAACGACGAAGGTCGGCTATAAGCTCGGCTACGTTCTGGTAACGGCGCTCGGGCTTCTTTTGCATACATTTCTGAACGATCATGTCAACGCTGTGAGGAACGCCCGGATTAAGTACCGTAACGGGTGTGGCTTCGCTTTGAAGGTGCAAAAGCACAACGGAAACATTGTTGTCACCCGAGAAAGGTACCTGGCCCGTGAGCATCTCATACATCGTTACACCGAGCGAATAGATATCGCTCCTCTCATCGCTGTATCCGCCTCTCGCCTGTTCGGGAGAAAGATAATGAACGGATCCCGCCTCATTGTCCTGAGTGAGTGTAAATGACGATGCAGCCTTGGCAATACCGAAATCCGCAACCTTTACCTTTCCGTCTCTGGAAATGATAATATTCTGCGGTTTAATGTCCCTATGGATAATATGATGATTATGAGCCGCTTCCATACCCTGGCAGATCTGGATAGCGATCCCGACAGCATCTTTGACTTCAAGGCGTTGCTTACGTTCGATAAATCTCTTGAGGGTTATGCCCTCTACAAGTTCCATGACTATGTAATGAAGCCCGTCGTCATCACCGACGTCGTATACACTGACGATATTCGGATGAGAAAGTCCCGCAACCGACTGTGCCTCCGCTCTGAATCTCTTTATGAAGTTCGTGTCCGAGGAAAATTCGGATTTAAGGACTTTGATAGCGACGTAACGGTTAAGTCTGTGGCACTTTGCCTTATAAACGTTAGCCATACCGCCCGAACCGACTTTGTCTATAATCTCATATCTGTCATTGATAAACATTCCGGGTTTTATACTGTCCATTCTGTACCTCTCTTCTGTAACTCTTCGTCAGAAACGTGTTATGTCCGACCGTATATCAAGCTGAATTTTAAATCTTAAATATTATGACCGAGATATTGTCCTTACCGCCGTTTTCATTTGCCTTTGCGATAAGCTTTTCGGCCAGATCCCGAAGATCGTCCCTGTTCTTGCCGACAGTCTCAAAGATCTCCGCATCCGAAAGCATATTGGAGAGACCGTCCGAACACATGAGGATGATATCATCCTCATCAAGGACCACTTCAAACATATCCGGATTAACAACCACCGAAGCGCTGATCGCACGGGTCACAACATTTTTCTTGGGATGAAAACGAGCTTCATCTTTACTGATATCACCGTTCTTTACCATCTCTGCAACAAGCGAATGATCCTGAGTGATCTGTGTGATACCGGTCTTATTGATACGATAGAGCCTGCTGTCACCGACATTTGCCGCATACATAACGTTGCCTTCCCCGACGGTTGCAAGAACGAATGTCGTTCCCATACCGACAAGTTCGGGAGATTTTGCCGCAGCTATGATCATCTGTTCGTTCGTGTTCCTTATCCCGTCTTCTATACAGGTAAGGAGACTTATAGGTTGTTCCTGCTCATTCTTTATATATTCGATAAAATGCTCAACACAAAAACGTGATGCGAAATCGCCGGCATTATGTCCACCCATACCATCCGCAACAATGTACAGATTGGGAAGAATGCCGACTGTCGTATCACTCGAGAAGATATAATCCTGATTGATCTGTCTTGATATTCCGATGTCAGTCATGCCGATAGACTGCATCAATACCTCACCTCGTTTCGTGCGATCCAAGATAACGGCGCCTCAACTGCCCGCAGGCAGCATCGATATCTGCGCCCATACCTCTTCTAATAGTAGCATTTATTCTGTTTTTTTCAAGCATTAATTTGAATGCGCTTACGTTGTTATCACTGCTCCGCTCCCATTCACGCTCTTTTATGGGATTGACCGGAATAAGATTTACATGCGCGTTTTTGCCCGCGAGAAGCCGCGAAAGTTCCCGCGCGCATTCGGGCGTGTCATTGAGTCCTTTAATGAGTGAATATTCATAAGTCACTCTTCTGCCCGTTTTTTCAAAATAATAATCGGCCGCCTTCATGATATCGTCGATCGTGTATTTCCTTGCCACCGGCATAAACGTTTTTCTGAGCTCGTCAGTCGGCGAATGGAGCGATACGGCCAGTGTGAGCGCAAATTTCATATCGGCGAGTTCTCTCATCTTTTCAACGAGTCCGCACGTTGAAACGGTGATATTCCTGCCGCTCAGATTCATTCCTTCGGGGTACGTGATCAGTTTTACGAACCTGACAAGATTATCGAAATTATCCATGGGCTCGCCGCTGCCCATGACAACGAGGCTGTGAATGCGTATGCCTTCGCTTTTCTGAATGGCGTAGATCTGCCCGAGCATCTCGCCCGCGTCGAGATCCCTCACTTTGCCGTCGATCGTCGATGCACAGAATGTACAACCCATTCTGCAACCCACCTGTGACGAAATGCATATGCTGTAGCCATGCTTATATTCCATGAGCACACTCTCTATGACATTTCCGTCATGAAGTGCAAACAGATACTTCTTTGTTCCGTCAAGCTTTGACTCCAGACGCTCGGCGATACTAACCGGGAACACGTCGTATCCGGTTTTTCGAAGCTTTTCCTTAAGAGATGCAGGGATGTTTGTGATATCGTCCAAGGTCGCGCTGTTACCGGAGTGGATGCGCTCAAAGATCTGCATCGCGCGGTATCTCGGCTGGCCGAGAGTGCTCATAAGAGATTCGAGGTCTTCGGGGAGAAGACTCAGAAGGTTCGTTTTGTAATTGCTCATCAAATTCCCTCTTAAATACTTGTCTAATATAGGAAGCTGCATACAACGCTGTAACGCAGGTGCAAGCGTTTATCTACAAACCAAAATGGTCTGGTTAAATATGTAATACATTATATGATCTATTTTGTAAATAAACTTATGAAAAAGCCATCGGACCCAAATTCTCCGGGTAATATCGTCCTCTGCTCTACAAGTGAGAACTCACTGTTATCGATTATAAAACGAACATTATCTGAGTTCTCGGCAGTAGTGAGCGTACATGTCGAATAAAGTAACTTACCGCCCTTGCGAACGTAGCGTAATGCGTTCACGAGGATCTTTCGCTGGAGATCCTGTAAGTCCGCGATTCCTTCGAGTGAAGCGTTATACTTAATGTCAGGCTTCTTTCCGATGATTCCGAGTCCCGAGCAAGGCAGGTCGCAGATAACTGCGTCGAACCGCCCCTCAAATTCGGGATTGAAAATAGTCGCGTCATTGACTCTGAGTTCGATGTTCTTGAAACCGCAACGATCAACATTTTCGCGGATAAGAGCGACCTTCGAGTCCGATATGTCGCACGAAACAACACTGCCTGCTCCGCCTTTTGAAAGCATAATATCCGCTGCATTCAGGGATTTGCCTCCCGGAGCCGCGCACAGATCAAGGACACTCTCGTTTCCTTCAAGTCCTATCATCCGGCCCGACAGAGCACAGGCCGCATCCTGTACGGTGATAAGCCCGTCCCTAAATTCCTTTACAAGGTTCGGTGCGGGACAATCATACAGAACATAAGCATTATCGCAAAGCGTCGACTTTTCGGCTCTGATTTCCTGCGAGGTCAGGGACACGATCACGTCCTCTTCTTTCGCCTTCGAAACATTGATCCTGACGGGCAGACCATTCGGTTCAAGGAACGCTGTGAGGATGTCTTCTGTCTTATCGGAACCGAACTCCTTGATAAACATCTGCACTATCCAGAGCGGCATCGAATATGTGTATGAAAGCTTCTCATCGCGGCCGAGAGAATCCGCGTATTCTTTCATGAAGAAATCGCTCTGTCTCTGGAACGATCTCAGATTGGCATTAATAAACGATTTAAAAGGAGCCGCCGGGCCCTTCTTAGCGAGGGCGACCGTCTCAAACACGGCCGCGTGGTCCGGGATGTCGGTGAAGGCGAGCTGGTAGATCCCGATGCGCAGGATGTTGCGCACCACGGGTTTGAGCTTGTTGATCGGCCTGCCGCTGAGTTCTTCGATGATCCTGTCGAGCATGAGCCTGCGCTCAACGACGCCGTAAACGAGTAACTTTATCAAAGCCCTGTCCTTCTCCTGCAGGTCGCCGCTCTTCCCGAGCGCCTGCGTGAGAACTATGTGACAAGGCTCTTTCTTATCGATTATTCGTGTTGTCAGATTGAGAACAGTTTCTCTGACTGAAGGCATAAATCCTACTCTCCTCTTTGCGGTCGATCTTTCTATGTCGCGGGTCCCCGGATCGCCTCGTTATAATTTGTGCGATCAATCGTTACCGATCCCATTCATCACGTCTCCCGACGCGATCTTGTAGCCGTTGAGGAAATCGCGGGCCATCATGCGCTTCTTTCCTTCCGCCTGAAGCTCATTAACCTTAAGGCTTCCGCTGCCGGTCTCGATGAACAGCCCCTGCTTCGAGGCATTCACCCTGCCGGGGATGAGGCTTCCGTCGAGACTTACATCACTCACTTCGCAATCATAAAACTTTATAAGCTTGCCGTTATGGAACGCAAATGCGCCAGGCCAGGGGTAAAGCCCTCTCACCATGCGCTCGAGCGTAACGGCATCCTTTGTGAAATCAAGAGCTCCGAAAGACTTGTCTATCGTAGTTACGTAGGTCGCTTTGTCTTCTTCCTGAGGAGTTACGGTCGCGGTTCCGGCCTCAATAGCATCAAGTGCTTTAAGAAGAAGCGGTCCTGCCATGCAGGCAAGCTTCCCGGTGAGACTTCCCGCTGTCTCTTTTGCGTCAAGCGACAGTCTGTCCGTCATGATGATATCACCTGAGTCAAGACCCTCAGCCATCTGCATCACGGTGATCCCCGTCTCCTTTTCGCCGTTCAGGACTGCCCATTGGATGGGTGATGCGCCCCTGTATGCAGGAAGGAGCGACGCGTGAAGATTAATGCATCCGTGTTTCGGAAGCTCGAGGACATCCTTTTTTAATATCCTTCCGTAAGCCATCACGACGATAATGTCGGGCTTTATCACAGAAAGCTCATCAAAGAGCAAAGAACCCGATCCTTTCTCGGGTTGCAGCACTTTTATGCCATGCTCGAGAGCAAGCTCCTTAACAGGTGAAAAGTGAACGCTCTTGCCTCTGCCGCTCACCGCATCCGGACGGGTCACGACCGCTTCGACGGAATGCTTGGAGCCGATAAGAGAATTAAGGGCGGAGGCCGCTATCGCAGGTGTTCCCATAAAGACCGTACGCATGTTTCTATACCTTCCTTTTTTCCTGATACCGCTCATCCTGCCACGTATATCTTTCCAAAAACGCTACGCTTAAATTGTTTTTGGAAAGATATACGGTCGCGGATTCGCTTGTGTACTATTCACAATTATCTTTCAAACCAACACAAAAGTCCGAACTTATGTACAGCCGAATTCTTTATTCCTGGGTAGCCTTTACATCCCTGACAGGTCCCTCTGCCTTTTCGACATAAAGGTGGCCGTCGAGGTGATCGTTCTCGTGCATGATGGCGCGTGCGAGGAGGCCTTCGCCTTCGAGCTTAAATTTCTCCATGTTTTCATCATATGCCTCGACTACCACATAACCGGGGCGGGTGACCGTCGCAGTCTTTCCGGGTACAGAAAGGCATCCCTCATCACCGGTCTGGGTACCGGAAGTCTTAACGATCCTGGGGTTTATGAATACCATGGGTTCGTTGCCTTCCTCAGAAACGTCGATAACAAAGATCCTTTTTAATATTCCGATCTGCGGAGCGGCAAGACCCACTCCGTTTGCCTCATACATCGTATCGAACATGTCATCGATCAGTTCAAGGATCCTGTCGCTTATCTGCGCGACGGGTTTGCATGTCTTGTTAAGTATAGGATCCCCCTGAATTCTTATCTCCCTGAGTGCCACTTTGTATTCCTCCTTTTGGACGTGTGCTCCGTCAAACCGGACCACGCATGTTAATTATTATAATTGTATTCGACCCTGACTCCTTCGGCGACATTTAAAGCTGCTTTTTGTCTGAGCTCATCGCCGAGTGCCCGAAGTCCTTTTCCGTCATACGTTTTAACGTATATTACCATGTGGAATATATCTTTTATCTTATAAAGCGATGCCTTCGCCGGACCGATGACCTTAAAGCGTCCGCTGTCACTGTAGAGATTGCGAACGATCTTTGCAAGACGCCCGGCCGATTCTTCAAGCACATCCTCTTTTTCTGAAGAAAGATTTATCGCAAGCATTATACCTGCCGGCGGATATCCCATCGTAACACGGTAAGCCATCTCCTCTTCGAAAAAGCTTTCGTAATCCCTCTTCGCGGCGCTGACGATCGCATAGTTTTCGGGGTCATAGGTCTGGATGACCACCATCCCCTTCTTTGAACCTCTGCCCGCTCTTCCCGAGGCCTGGGCAATAAGCTCAAATGTACGCTCGCCCGACCTCAGATCCGGCGAATAAAGAGACAGATCCGCAAGCAATATCCCTACCAGCGTAACATTCGGAAAATCGTGTCCCTTAACGATCATCTGCGTTCCGAGAAGTATGTCCGCCCCGCCTCTTTCGAATGTCTTCAAACATTCGTCCATGCTTCCCTTTCGGCGGACCGAATCGGAATCCATCCTGATGATCCTCGCCTGCGGCCAGATCTTCTTAAGCTCCTCTTCGATCTTCTGCGTACCTGCCCCGAAGGTTCCGATGTAGCGCGACCCGCATTTCGGACACAAAGACGGTCGCTCCGCATTATATCCGCAATAATGGCATATCATGCGGCCGTCCTTGTGAAGTGTCATCGTGACATCACAATGAGGACATTTTATAACGGTTCCGCATTCCCTGCAAGACACGCTTGTCGAATATCCCCTTCTGTTAAGGAACAACATGACCTGTTCTTTTTTTGCGAGTCTGTTTTCTATCTGTTCCCTTAACGTATATGAGAACATGGTGCGGTTCTTTTTCCTAAGTTCCTCACGCATGTCAACGAGATATACGTCCGGATGGACGGCATTTCCCGTCCTGCCGGTAAGTTTAAAGAGCTTAAGTCTTCCGGCTTTTGCCATCGCATAGCTTTCGAGCGAAGGTGTCGCGCTCCCGAGGATAACGCTCGCGCCCTCAATGGCTGCACGCCTCAATGCAACCTCGCGTGCATGATAAGCCGGCGAAGACTCACTTTTGTAGCTCGTTTCGTGCTCCTCGTCCATGACGATGAGGCCAAGTCTTTCAAACGGAGCAAAAAGTGCCGACCTCGGTCCGATCATGATGTCGGCGAGTCCGTTTTTCGCACGCATATATTGATCGAACCGCTCGCCCGGCGAAAGCCTCGAATTCATTATGCTGACTCTGTCGCCGAACCTTCTGATAAACCTGCTGACTGTCTGATATGTAAGCGAGATCTCCGGTATGAGCATTATCGCCTGTTTTCCCGAAGCGATGCACTCGCTTATTATGTCCATGTAGATTTCGGTTTTTCCGCTGCCCGTTTCTCCGAAGATCAAATAGTCGCTCCGGATCCCTTCTCTCAGATCGTTCTTGATACTTTCGGTGATGAGTTTTTGCCCTGGGGTAAGTTCCGGGGGAACGTCCCGTTCCGTGATATCTTTGTAGGGTCCGCGTACCTCATCGACGGTCGTGATCTTTATAAATCCTTTTTCCTCCTCATCTCTGAGGGTTGCGGCCGTTAACTTCAATTCTTTTAATGCATATGCGCGACCGATCTCGCCCTTATCGATGAGAGCCTCATACAACCTCGCACGGGCAGTCCTTTTCTTTTCGAGCGCCTCGGAAAGCGCGTTGCGGAGTGTTTCAAAGGGGACACCGGGCGTAATGGTGGAAACGGTCTTGTTTTCCATCTTGTCCTTTACGGGCAGACAGCATTTGATCGCTTCGTTCATGGTAGAACCGAATTGTTCTTTCATCCATGCCGCAAGAGACAGCATTTTTTCTTCAATCTCGTTGCTCTTGTCGCATATACCGCATATGTTCTTGATCCTGTCATCGCTTAGCGTTGCCCCGGCGTGAATACCCGTAACAAAACCTTTTATCACCCTTCCCCCGTTTCCGAAAGGAACCATAACAGGCGTTCCCGGAACGATCTTGTCTTCAAGATCTTCGGGGATCCTGTATGTATATGGTCTGTCGATCGATTTGACAGACAGATTAACGATGATATCTGCGTACAAAGCAGTTTACCTCCTCTTTCGGGGCATCAGGTCCTGTTCATGAGCTCGGCTATGACCACTCTTTCATCAAACGGATATTTGGTACCGCATATCTCCTGGTAATCCTCGTTTCCTTTTCCGGCAAGGAGAATGATATCGCCCGGTCTTCCGTTTTTGATGACATAGTCGATCGCTTCTCTTCTGTTTTCTATAACGATATATTCGCCTTTATCCTTTTTGACACCCACAAGGATGTCATCGATGATATCGGACGGTTTCTCAAATCTCGGATTATCGGATGTCACGACAGACAGATCCGCCAGTCTTGACGAAACCTCACCCATTGTATAACGTCTTTCCTTTGATCTGTTTCCTCCGCACCCGAAGAGGCAGACAAGCCTTCCGGGATCATAAGCGCGAAGTGTGAGAAGAACGTTTTCAAGCGCCATGGCGTTGTGGGCGTAATCTATGTAAAGCGTAAATTCGTCGGATACGTGCACGGGTTCAAGCCTTCCGCAGACCGAGAAATCCGTAAGGGCTTCGTTAAAGGCTTCTGCGCCGCATCCGAGATACGAAGTAACTGCGATCGCCGCAGCAGCATTTGCGACATTGTATCTGCCGGGAACGTTAAGCGACACCTGCGCCGTTTCCTTATTCGCGAGATCGACATAAAAATCGATACCGAGTTTTAATGTTCCGTTCTCTTTCTTCTTGGTGAATTTGAGATCACGCGCATATGTGCACTTTCGGAAAAGATCCCTAAAGTCGCTCCGGTTCGTAAGTCCCGCTTCTTCGATGTTTGCCCCGCCTTCGACGGCAAACCCTTCCATGTCGTCGGCAGTGAGCGTCGACTTCTTCGTTATGTTAAATTTCTCGTCCCATTGTTTGAATCTTTCGCGGGAATATTCTCCTTCTTTTATGCCGGCAGCCTCGAGTATATCGGGAAGATGTCTGTCGCCCGTCGCAAAGATCGCATGCTTACAGCTTCTGAAAAGTATGCTCTTGCAATAGAGATATTCTTCGAAGCAGGTATGCTCACCCTCTCCGATATGATCCTGTTCAAGATTGAGGAAAACGGCAACATCATAGTCGATCCCGTAGACCCTGTTCTGCATAAGGCCTTGCGACGAAACTTCCATGACTACGCTGTCGCATCCTGCCTCAACCATCTTTGCAAAACACTCGTGTATTATATATGATTCGGGGGTTGAATTTCCGATGGCTGTCTTTGTATCGCCGTACGCAACGCCTATCGTTCCGATAACACCGCATTTCCTGCCGGATCTTTCAAGGATATCCCTGATCATGTATGATGTCGTTGATTTGCCTTTTGTGCCGGTCAGGGCAATGGTTGTAAGCTTACGTGCGGGATGATCGAAGAAAGCGGCCGAAACAAGTGCAAGTGCCCTTCTTGTATCGGGTGTGACTACGACCACGCACTCCCCGGGGACATCAACCCCGTGTTCGGCGATTATGACGGAAGCTCCTTTTTTTGCTGCTTCCCCTGCAAATTCATGACTGTCGTTTTTTGCACCCCTAATGCATATAAAAAGACATCCCGGTCCTATCTCTTTTCTCGTATCGTAGCAGACTGACGTAACCACGGGATCTTCCCGTGAAGATATATGAGTTACCTCAAGTCCTTTGATCAGTTCCGATAAAACTTTTCCCATACCAACCTCTCTTTTTTGCAATAAGTGTCTTTCGTCCCGTCAAACCCGCAGTCCGAAGCTCCTTCGTACCGTCAAAACCGCAAACCGAAGCTCCTAGTATAAAGTGAATAGGAGGCGAATGCACCGCCTCCTATTCAACTTATTTCTCACTTGATTCATGACATCAGCATGTCATATACTTCCTCATATTTCTTTGAGGAACTGTTCCACGAATAATCTTCGGCCATTGCTCTGTCGATAAGTTTGTTCCATTCGCGCTTTCTGTCGAAAAAGACATCTTTGGCATATCTTATACAGGCAAGCATCTCATGCGCGTTGTAATTTGCGAACGAAAAACCCGTTCCGCTGTTATTAAATTCATTATAAGGAATAACCGTATCTTTAAGTCCGCCCGTTTCTCTTACGATCGGGATCGTACCGTATCGCAAACACATGAGCTGGCTGAGTCCGCAGGGCTCAAAAAGCGAAGGCATCAGGAATGCGTCGCACGATGCGTAAAGCCTGTGAGAACGGTCATTTGAATAGAATATGTTTGCCGACACTCTGTCGGGGTATTTCCATGCGAAATGTCTGAAGAGATTCTCGTATCTTTCTTCGCCCGTACCGAGAACAACAAGCTGGGTGTCCTCCGCACATATCTCTTCGATAACGCAATCAACAAGATCGAGGCCCTTTTGATCGGTAAGTCTTGAACAGATGCCGATCATGAATTTTCTGTCGTCTTTTGCAAGTCCGAGCTCTTCCTGGAAAGCACGCTTGTTCTTGATCTTCTCTTTCCTGAACGTCATCGCGCTGTATGTCTTTGCAAGGAAGCGATCGTTCTCGGGGTTATATTCGTCGTAATCGAGACCGTTTACGATACCTCTGAGCCTGTTGCTCTTTGCCCTCATAAGTCCGTCGAGTCCCTCACCGTAGAAAGGCATCTTGATCTCTTCGGCATATGTCTCACTGACTGTTGTGACATAGTCGGCATAAACGATACCGATCTTTAAATAGTTGGCGTCACCGTATGCTTCCATCTTGTCGGCCGTGAAATAATACTCCGAAAGGCCGGTGATATCCATAACCGTCTTTTTGTCCCAGACGCCCTGGAACTTAAGATTATGGATGGTCATGATGGTCTTTATGCCGCGGTAAAACTCGTTGGCCTGGAAAACATCATTGAGGTAAACGGGCACAAGGCCAGTCTGCCAGTCGTTGCAATGAATGATGTCGGGTCTGAATCCGATGGAAGGAAGTGCCGAAAGAGCCGCTCTGTCAAAGAATGCAAATTTCTCAATATCTTCATAGATATTGCCATAAGGCGCATATCCGGCAAAATAGAATTCATTGTCAATAAAGTAAAACTTGATACCCTCATATTCGAGCTCAAGCACGCCGACGTACTGCCTTCTCCATGCGAGTTCCATGTAGAAGTGAGTAACGTACTTCATGGCATTCATGTACTCAGGCTTCATGCACATGTACTTGGGGAGCATGACTCTGACGTCGTACTTGTTCTTATCAAGATATTTAGGTAACGAGCCGACTACATCAGCAAGTCCGCCCGTCTTGATAAAAGGTACACATTCCGAAGCAAGAAAAAGGATATTTGTCATAAATCAACCTCTTATTATACCTGTGTGTTTCCGGGACAATCCCGTATTTCGCTGTCAGGTCTTTCAAAATTTCATGGAAGAACGAAGTTCTTTCTTTCTGGAATCCGCAAGTTCTTTGAGCTCCCTTGCGCCTTCCTCGACGGTGCGCGTGATCAGGGTACCCGAAAGCATCCTTGTGAGTTCCGAATTTATACCGCGGTCGTCGAGCGACGTAACGGAAATCTTCGTGCTGTCGTCTTCAACCGACTTTTCGATCATGATATGTTCATCGGCCATAGCCGCGATCTGCGAAAGATGCGTGATACAGATGACCTGTGTCGAACCCGATATCACGGCAAGCTTCTCCGCTACCTTTTGGGCGGTCCTGCCGCTTATACCGGTATCGATCTCGTCGAACACGAGCGAATCGATCTCTTCCGCATGTGCCATGACGGATTTGATCGCCAGCATTATCCTTGAAAGCTCGCCGCCGGATGCAACTTTTGCAAGCGGTGCGGGTGCGGCCCCGGGATTAAGCGATATCATGAATTCTATCTCATCACAACCGCTCTCGCGGACAGTGCCTGCATCACTGAGCTGTATATCAAACAGTATCTTATTGAAACCAAGGTCTTCAAGCGCCCCGGATATGAGAGCCGCAAGCTTCTTTGCCTGCTCATGTCTGATCTTGGAAAGTTTGCCGGCGGCCAAAGCAGCCTCTTTTTTTGTTTCGTCTATGACTGCCTTTAATCTCGCGATCTCTTCGTCGCATTCCATGAGCTTTTGCAATGCTTTTTTGTCTTCTTCGAGATATCTTTCGATCTCGGCCACATCTCTGCCGTACCGGCTCTTTATGTGGGATATAAGATCAAGTCTCTTATCTGTCAAAGCGAGTTTTTCTTCGTCGTCCTCTATGCCGTCCGCAAATCTCTCAATGTCCGAATAGAGGTCACCGATCATGGAATCGATGTCTGCCGCCCTGTTATAAAGCTCCGAAAGCTCTTCCGAAAAATCACTTACATGTGCGAGAAATTTAAGAGCCGCCGACGTAGCGTCCGACGCACCGGACTCTCCGCGCAAAGCCTCACCGGCTCCGTAAAGGTTCTCCTTGATCGTTCTGGCGCTCGCGAGGATCTTAAACTGTTCCTTAAGCTCCTCTTCTTCACCTTCTTTGATCGCAGCTTCTTCGATCTCGTTTATCTCAAATTCGAGCCTGTCGACTTCTCTGGCTCTTGATGAATCATCGGTAGGAAATGCCGCAAGTTCCTCTTCTGTCTTTTTCCGGGTCGCCAGCAGACGTGATATCTCTCCGAGCAACACAGCCGCATCCTGCCCGCAAAATCTGTCGAGGATCGCAAGCTGGCTCCGACTGTCCTGAAGCAATCTGTGCTCGTTTTGTCCGTAAATGTCTATGAGTGCGCCGGCGATCGCCCTCGCCGTCACCGTGTTCAATGTTTCCCCGTTGATACGGGTAACGCTTCGACCGTTCTGCATTATCTTACGGGTCAACGTGATCGTTCCGTCACAGATATCGATCTGTTCTTCCTCACAGATCCTCCGCGCTTCATCACCGACATCGGTAAACGTGAGTTCGCAAAGCGCCGACTCGGCACCCTCTTTGATGATACCTTTCCCCGAACGCTCTCCGAGCGCCGTTACGATCGCTCCGAGGATGATCGATTTTCCGGCTCCCGTCTCTCCCGTGATGATGTTCAGGCCCTTCCCGAAAGCTATGTCGGCTTCATCGATAAGGGCGAAATTCTTAACGTGTAGACTGCTAAGCATATGTACTCCCTTCTACACACACTCATGGAAATATTTTACCATAATCACCACTCGCATTCAAGATTTCTTCATTGCCGCGAGACCTTTGTCAATCCTCAAAAATGTCGTTGAGCCTCTCAACATGCGTCTTCCTGTCGGCTACGATTATCACCTTGTCGCCCTTCATGACGGAGCTGCTTCCGTTGGGGATTATGAGTTCTCCGTCATGGATGATCGAAGCGATTATGATGTTCTTTTTAAGCTTGAACAGGGGATCCGAAAAGCGCTTACCTATCCCCTTAAAACTTTCGTCCGCCGAGAACTGGAGTACCTCCGCCTTATTGTCGGCAACGGTGGCATATTTCTCGATCTCGTTCTTCTCCGATCCGATCTCGCAATTCCTTATGAACCTTATAAGCTTGTATACCGCGATCTCCGAAGATGAAAGCGTTATATCGAGATTTACCCTGTGCAGGAGCTTCAGATGTTCCGGGGTATCGACGCTTGTGATCACGGAAGGAACGTTTCTCGACCAGGCGTACATGCTCGTTACCATGTTCATCTCGTCGTTCTCCGTGAGCGAAACCACGGCATCCATCGATCCGATGTGCTCGTCTTCAAGAATGTCGGCCATTTCTCCGCTGCCGAACGAAACATTGACATCGGGATATTTCTCCATAAGTTCCCTGCAACGGTCCATGTCCGATTCTATGAGCGTTATCTTTTTCTTGTCCTTAAGAAGCATCTCGACAAGATATTCGGCAGCAACCGTTCCGCCGACTATCATGACCTTCTTTGTTTTCTCTCTTATGATCCCGATCCCCTTGAGCACGTCAAAAAGGTTATCTCTGCAGGCCGCAAGCCCTATTATGTCGCCGGTCTCGATCTTAAACTTGCCGTCCGGAACAACGAGCTTTCCGTCGCGAAGTACGGTACAGACAAGTAGTTCCGATCCCTGACCTTTTTTGATCTCAAAGAGCGTCTTTCCGCGTATGGGCGAGTCATCGGTGATCGTGACGGAGACCATCTGCATCTGTCCGCCGAAAATACCTTCGGGCTTGACGACTCCGGGGAGTCCGATACTGCTCGCGGCTTCTTCGGCGATATCGTATTTCGGATTGAAGACATAATCGATGCCCTGCTCCGCCTCAAGCTGCTTCCTCTCGGCCGCAAAATCGGGTTGGAAAACACGTGTACACGTTCTTAAAGTTCCTATCGACTTCGCCTGCATACAGCTGAGGATGTTAACCTCGTCGACGGGTGTGAGCGCCACAAGAACGTCCGCCGTATCGGCACCCGCCTTATAGAGCGTCTCTTTCGACGCACCGCTTCCCACTATGCCGCTGACATTATATTTGTCCGTAACGGCATCGACCACAGACTTCTGTTTTTCGACAACGGTTATGTCATAATTTTTCTCCGACAGGGCTTTGATAAGCGCGCAACCCGTTCTTCCCGAACCGATGATGATGATCTTCATAATTTTATCCTCAAATATTTATTGTTTATAAATCATTGCTGTCTTTTCTTTGTCATTCTTGCGGTCTTATGCTTCTCGAGCGCAAAATACACTTTTTTTACCGTAAGTCCCTGAACGAGCACCGTAAAGAAGATAGTCACGTATGTAACGTTTATGAATATGTCGTAGACTTCCTTCGGCAGATACTCTCCCGTTCCGAACGCTAGCGCGAGCGACAATCCGCCTTTAAGGGCCGACCAGGTCATGAGTGTGACATATTCGGGTGCACTGTAATTTCCGGGGATGTTTTTTCCGGTGAGCAGACTGCTTATCGAAACACCGAACGCTCTGGCTACGAGATTAAGGATGATCGCCGCGGGCAATATGATAAGAAAATACTTGCTGACTTCGATGTTGAGGAGCAGGAGGCCGATCATGATGAAAAGGATCGCATTCAGGAGACTTTCGACTATATCCCAGAAGTCTTTGTAGAGCTGTCTCGGATCGACGACGGCCACTCTCCTTTCCATCTTGCTCATGGCATACGAAAAATACATTCCGCAGACAACGGAGGCGATAACTCCCGAGAATCCGAGATGTTCGCATATGATATAAACGAGCGAAACGTCAAGAAGCGATATCAGAATGTATTTGATCGGATCCTTTGTTGCTTTCATGAGCCTGAACATGATGAACGATACAACAAAAGCAACGGCGACCGCACCGAATATCTCGCGTCCCATAAGCGCAAAGAAATTGCTGTCATCGCTGTGTACAACCAGACCTCTGACGAAGATAAACAGCGTGACACCCGTTCCGTCGTTAAAGAGTGATTCGTTTTCGATGACCGAGCAAACGTTTTTTGAAAGACCGATCTTGTTGAGGATGCCCGTTGCGGCTATGGGATCCGTAGGCGAAACGACACATCCGAGAAGAATACACGTGATCAGATCGATCGGAAGGTTAAATATCCGACTGACAAGATAAAACAGGGCTCCGTATACGACCGATGATATCATGGTCGTGAGAAGCGCAAGAAGGCTGATGGCACGCACGTTCTGCCTGAACTTGTTCATGTTGACCTTCCCGGCTCCCGAGAAGAGCATAAAGCAAAGAACGCCGTCCATCAAATAGTTTTCAAAACCAAAATCACCGAGTCCCTCCACAAAACTGTCGAGCGACTCGATGTTTAAGATCTTACTGACAACAAGAAGTCCCGCCGAGATCACCAGCGAAAACATGATAAGCGCGATGTCAGACTGAAGATGAAAAAACTTCTCGTTTAAAATTCCGATTACGACTATTAAAGCAAGTAATATGATCAGAAAAAGTAATATGCTCATAAGGTATTGACCTTTCAATGTCTCTCCCCGATATTATACTGCTTTTCGGTCCAAAAGCAAAACCATCAAAACGTTTTTTATCATCTTTTCAGTTTTAATGCATTTTTGTCCACCCAGCTCTTTTCTCTCGCGTTGATGTGCATCTGGTATGTAACGGGCGGATTGGAATATTCTCTCGCAAGCATCATAAGGCCCATGAACAATCCGCCGTAAACGGATCTGATACCGTACACTCTTGATTCCCCGGCCGGATTGACGACCTTAACGAACTGGAACGGCGAATGACCGCGGGTGATATCTCCGATCTTCTCGGACATGTCGTCAAGCGCCTTTTTGACCTTGACCCTGTCAATGCCGACTTCCTTCGCTATGATATCTATTCCCGCATATTCACCCGGAGTAAGTGAATAAAGGTATGAAATGATCTTGATGTTATCCTTGTCCGAAAGCAGCTTAAAAAGCACGGCAACACGGTCCGCATCATTTATCAGATCCTCAAATACATGTTTGTCCTCGGGACTGTTGAGAAAAAGGAAGAAATCGTTGTCCTCCCTGTGGCCCATATACGTATATATGACATCGTCAAAAACCGCCGAGGCCATTTTGGGATCGTCCGTCTTACAATAAGGAGGTGAATAAAAATTGCGGTTATTTACCCAGCTTCCTATCTGCACGGCCCACAATATGTCCTTTATAAGCTTGGCAAATTCGTAATGGGCATTTGATCTGCCCGTCTTTTGATATTCATTTACGCAGCAATCGTAGACCTCGTTAAACACCTGCTGGTTGAAGGGAACCTCTTCTTTTCCTCTTCCGTATAAAACATCGATTGAAACACCGAAGTAGTCCGCAAGTGCCGGTAGAAGATCTCCCTCGGGATAACTGCCGTTTTCCCACTTGGAAACAGCCTGCGCGCTCACACCAAGACAGGATGCGAGTTGTTCCTGCGTGACTTTCTTCTCTTTTCTGAGTTTCTGTAAAGTTGTAGAAAATATTCTGTTATCCACCGATCTTCTCCTTTTTGCTATAATTCCCCGATTCGGGTATGTAACAGGTAAATTTCTTCATTTCGTTGATTTATACAAATAATACCTTGTCTAATGTTGAGAATCAATACACTTATTCTACATCTCGTTAAGATATAATAGAAAAGACCGAATTATTCAACAGATATTTGAATAATTCGGTCAATTTCAACCGTTTGTTTATTAGCGATTTCTATCATTCATCCCAGTTGTGATAAACGTTCTGAACGTCATCATCGTCATCGAGAAGATCGAGTGTTCTGTTTATCATCTTGATATCGTTCTCATCGGTAAGTGTGACATAGGTCTGAGGGATCATTGTTACATCTGCCTCAAGCATGGGGATCTTTGCTGCCTCAAGTGCCTCGCGGACAGCTTCAAAATCAGCCGGAGCGGTGATGATCTCATAAGAATCCTCTTCGTCCGAAAAATCCTCCGCACCCGCATCAAGAGCGAGCATCATAAGCTCATCGGCATCCATCTCGCACTCTTCCTTATCGATGATGATCTGACCCTTCTCATCGAACATATAGCTTACGCAGCCCTGTGTTCCAACACTGCCGCCGCCCTTTGTGAACGCGTTACGAACATTTGCCGCCGTTCTGTTCTTGTTGTCCGTAAGAGCAACAACGATGATAGCCGAACCCGAAGGACCGTATCCCTCGTATGTAACCTTTTCGTAATTGACCGATCCGACATCGCCGGCTGCTTTCTTGATAGAACGCTCAATGGTATCGTTTGTCATGTTGTTGGCTTTTGCCTTGGCAACGACTGCCTTAAGTCTTGAATTGTTGTTGACATCGGGGCCGCCTTCTTTAACGGCTACAGCGATCTCACGTCCGAGCTGGGTAAATATTCTTCCCTTTGCTGCATCGTTCTTCTCTTTCTTGTGCTTGATATTTGCAAATTTGGAATGTCCTGACATCTTTTTATCTCCTTATTGTTTTTCTCTCTTTGTTTATTGTCCGGATCGTAACTCTGCCGATCCCGTATGTCACGGGGCCGCGCTTCGGTCATTTTCCCCGTTTTCAGCGCGTCTCTCTGATTATATCCTTGATCATGGCGACTATATGCGCCGTGTCGGCTCCTGTTTTGACGGCACACATGATCGTGTCGTCTCCCGCTATGCATCCGACCATTCCGGGAGGGTGCAGCTCATCGATGGCGGCTGCGACAGCCATAGCCATCCCGGCCACGGTTTTGATCACGAGTATCCTGTGAGCTGTGTCCATGGATACGAAACCGTCCGAAAGGACTCTTTTGTATTTTCCCTGCGGGGAAGGAGGTTTCGGGGTATCCCCGAGCAATGCATATTTCTGTCCCCCGTCATGGGTTGTAACCTTGGTAAGCTTGAGCTGTCTTATATCACGGGATATGGTTGCCTGAGTCACATCAAAACCGGCCTTACGGAGAAGCTCGCCGAGTTCTTCCTGCGTCTCTATCTCATGCTTCGCGATGAGCTCGATTATCTTCAAATGTCTTTCGTTCTTCATAAGTGCTCCCCCCTTATCTTTCCGCAGGATTTTCGCCTGATCCGAATTTTCTGTCGATAACTCCGAAAAAGCTGGTGTCTTCAAATCTTACAAGCTTTGCTGTCTTCTCGTAGCTTCCGATAACAAGCTCATCATCGGAATCCATTTCAAGAACATCCTGTCCGTCAACGGTTATGACTGCCGTCTCCGAAGCGGTACCGTCCTTGGCATTTATCATAAGGCTTATCTTGTCGTTTCCGCCTATAACGATGCTTCTCGAATTAAACGAATGAGGGCAGATGGGCGTTATGATCATAAGCTTTGCGGCAGGCGTAACGATCGGGCCTCCCGCCGACAGATTATATCCCGTCGAACCGGTGGGCGTCGAAACTATCACGCCGTCCCCGAGGAACGAAGCAGCCTGTACTCCGTTTACTTTTACGATCACAGAGATAAGTCTCGAACGACCGCTTCTCGTAACCACTATGTCGTTAAGCGCAAGCAGTCCTTTATAAGCATTCTGCCCGGGTATGTCCGCCCTGAGCATCAGCCTGTCCTCTACTTCATAATTGCCGTCGAGGATATATCCGAGCGCCTTTTCTATATCGTTCTTCTCTACCACGGAAAGGAAACCGAGCATTCCGAGATTGATCCCGACCACGGGGACTCCCTTCTCGCAAAGCACTCTCGAAGTCCTTATGAGAGTTCCGTCTCCGCCGAGAACGATACAACATCTGCAGGTCGCATCGACGCGCTCGAGACCGCGCAGGATCTCCGCCGAATCGCCTTTGAAATCGATGTCTGTGATGATAACACATTCATGACCCGCATTTCTTATACGATCGGCTATTTCTGCGGTGACCTTAAGTCCCTTGTCTTTTGTAGCATTCGTAACAAGACAATACTTCTCCTTCACGGTTCCTCCTCATAATATTTCGATAACGATCATTTCATGACAGTTTCACTGTCCGCCGCATTTTCACAGCGATAGCTTCGTGACCGCTACACAGTCCGCCGTATTTTCACAGCGATAGCTTCGTGACCGCTACACTGTCCGTCGCATTTTCACAGCGATAACTTCGTGACCGTTTTAAAGCTCTGCGTGAGCCTGCTCCACTGTACTCTCTATGATCGCGGACACTTCGGGAGCGAGCGGTTCCGTCTCATCCCCCGGCACATAATCCTTAGCGACTTCGAAAAGTGCAAGATATTCGATATTGCCTTCCGGTCCGCGTATCGGTGAAAAGGACAATTCCTTAAATTCAAATCCGTTATTTAACGCATATGAGATAACCTGAGCTATCACTTCGATATGCGTCGATTGCTCCCTTACCACTCCTTTTTTTCCGACCTTCTCGCGTCCCGCTTCGAACTGGGGTTTTATGAGCGTTACTATGCTCGCACCCTCCTCGCACAGAGCCCTCACGGGTGAAAGTACTTTAGTGAGCGAGATGAACGAAACGTCTATCGATACGGTCTGTATCTTCTCGGGAATATCTTCCGCAGTAACATAACGTATATTCGTCTGTTCCTTGGAGACCACTCTCGGATCGCTTCTGAGCTTCCATGCCAGCTGGTTGGTACCCGAATCGATCGCATAGACGCGAGTCGCACCGTTTTGAAGCATACAATCCGTAAATCCGCCGGTCGATGAGCCGACATCCATGCAGACCCTGCCGTCAAGCGGAACCTGCCAAAGCTCTACGGCTTTTTCAAGTTTAAATCCGCCGCGACTGACATATTTGTTTGCTATTCCCTTAAGTTCGAGCTCACAATCGTCTTTGACCATCGTGCCTGCTTTGTCCTCACGGACCCCGTTGACAAACACGTTACCGGCCATGATGTAAGCCTTTGCTTTTTCTCTCGAGTCCGCCAGTCTTCTTTCGACGACCAGCACGTCAAGTCGAACCTTACCGGCCATATCCGATCAATCCTTTATCTGTGCCATAACAATATCTGCTGCGACTGCAACGGCTTTATCAATACCGGCGGGATTCTTTCCGCCTGCCTGAGCCATGTTGGGACGTCCGCCTCCGCCGCCTCCGACGAGAACGGCTGCCTCTTTGATAAGATTGCCCGCATGAGCACCTCTGGCGATAGCACCGTCCGTTGCCATTGCAAGAAGGCATGCCTTACCGTCGATCGAAGAAGCAAGGAATACGACACCTTCGCCGACCTGAGCCTTAAGCTTGTCACCAAGGTCTCTGAGGCCGTTCATATCTACGTCCCTGACACTTGTCGAAATGAGTCTGACGCCCTTGCAATCGATGATCTTATCGGACATATCACCGAGTTTTGCACTGTTGAGTTTAGCCTTTAATTTTTCGTTTTCAGCCATAAGCGCCTTGATCTCGTCCTGCATCGAAGCAACCTTTGCGGGAAGAGAAGCGATATCTGTCTTTGCGGCTGCAGCTGCGGCTATCAATATCTCTTCTTCTTTCTGATAATGCTCCGAAACGTGTCTTCCGGTTATGGCTTCTATTCTTCTGACACCTGCCGCAACGCCCGATTCCGAAAGGATCTTGAACGCGGCGATGTCGCCCGTATGCTTAACGTGTGTACCGCCGCAAAGCTCCTTGGAGAAGTCACCCATGGAAACAACTCTGACACTGTCACCATACTTCTCTCCGAAAAGTGCCATCGCACCGGTCTTCTTTGCTTCGTCGATGCTCATGACATCGGTTGAAACCTGAAGATCCTTTTCGATCTTGTCGTTAACGATGGCCTCAACCTGCGCGATCTGCTCTTTGGTCATTGCCTGACCGTATGAGAAATCGAAACGTGTCCTTTCGGGATCCTGGAACGATCCGGCCTGATGTGCATCGCCGCCGAGTACCTCACGGAGCGCTGCCTGAAGGAGGTGCGTAGCCGAATGGTTTCTGCATGTCTTTGCACGGTTTTCTTTATCCACATTGAGTGATACACTGTCCGATGTCTTAAAGCTTCCCGAAACAACCTTGCCTACATGTGCTGTTCTTCCGCCGGCTACATGAACGGTTTCCGTTACAACAAATTTTGAACCGTCATGCCCAAGGATCTCGCCGATATCACCGACCTGACCACCCATTGTTCCGTAGAAGGTTGTCTTGTCTGTGATGACCGTTGCTTCACTGCCTTCCTTGATCACATCAACGAGTGCTCCGTCAGATGCGATCGCAACGATCTTTCCGTCACATCCGAGTGCATCATAACCGAGGAATGTCGTGGTGATCGATTCGTCAAGACCGTCGAACACACTCGATGTATCTTTCTGAGAGAAGCTCTTTCCGCGTCTCGCGAGTTCCTTCTGCTCATTCATCGAAACTTCAAATTCTTTCTCGTCAACGACAAGTCCTTCCTCTCCTGCCATCTCGACAGTAAGCTCAAGCGGGAATCCGAACGTATCGTAGAGATAGAATGCTTCCTTACCGTTTACCGTCTTCTCTCCCGACTCTTTCTTCGCCGAAAGGATCTTTGTAAGCTCTTTCATGCCGTTTTCGAGAGTACTTTCAAAACGCTCTATCTCTTTTTTCAACTCGTCAAGCACGAACGAACGTGCCGTAACGAGGTTAGGATAGCTTTCCGCATATACTTCATCGATATATGTCGATGCACACTTTAAAAGGTCATCTCTTGAAATGCCTACAACACGCGCATGTCTTACGGCACGACGGATAAGTCTTCTGAGAACATATCCGGGACCTGCGTTTGAAGGTGTGAGTCTTGCCTCATCACCGATAAGCATAACGGCGGTTCTGATGTGGTCTGCTATGATCCTCATCGATCTTGTGATCACTGCGTCAGCATCATAGGTTTTACCGCTTGCCTTTTCGATATATGCGATAACGGGAGCGTGGATATCAGTCTTATAAACATCACTTGTTCCGTTAAGGAATGCGAGGTTTCTCTCAAGTCCCCAACCCGTATCGACATTCTTCTTTGCGAGAGGTGTAAGAGTGCCGTCCTGATGCTTCTCGTATTGCATGAAAACGTCATTACCTATCTCGGTATACTTACCGCAATGGCATCCGGGTCCGCAACCCGGTCCGCAATCCGGAACATCTTTTACGTAGAACATCTCGGAGTCGGGACCGCAAGGGCCGAACTCAAGTCCCCACCAATTGTCTTCGGCGGGAAGGTAGAAAATACGGTCTTTTCTGAAACCGGAAGCGATACGGCATGCTGCGCCCTCTTCGTCACGGGGTGCGTTTTCGTCACCCGCGAATACGGTGGCAGCAAGATGATCGGCATCAAAACCGAACACTTCGGTAAGAAGCTCGAAGCTCCACTTGCAACGGTCTTCTTTAAAATAATCGCCGAGCGACCAGCTTCCCATCATCTCGAAGAATGTTCCGTGGCTTTGGTCACCGACAGACTCGATATCGTTGGTACGAACACAACCCTGGATATTGCAGAGTCTTGTTCCGAGGGGATGCTTCTTACCAAGAAGGTAAGGCATAAGAGGCTGCATGCCGGCAACGTTGAACATAACGCCGGTAGAACCGTCGGACACGAGCGAAACCGCTTTGCAGTCAACATGTCCCCTCTTTGTATAAAAATCTATCCATGCTTTTCTGAGCTCGTTTGAAGTGATCTTCTTCATGGTGTATCTCCTAATTAATTTAATGTCTTAAGAAATGTTTCTATCCTGTCAAGGCCCTTTCTGATGGTCTCAAGCGAGGTTGCGTACGAAAGACGGATGTGTGTGGGGAATCCGAAGTCGCTGCAGGGGATCACCGCCACATCATACTCGTTGAGGAGTATATCCGCGAGGCCGAACACATCGTTTACGGCCGTTCCCTTGTGGGACATCTTAAATGTCTCGCTCACATCCACGAAAGCGTAGAACGCGCCGGTGGGCTTGATCATCGAAACATGAGGCATTGCGTCGATCCTTTCGAAGGTGTAGACGCTTCTCTTCTTGAACTCTTCCTTCATGGCAGCAACGGTGTCCTGAGGTCCCTTAAGCGCCTCAACGGCCGCTTTCTGGGCGATCGAGTTGGGGTTGCTGGTCTGGTGGGACTGAATGCTGCCCATTGCCTTGGCGATCTCCTTAGAGGAACCGGTGTAACCGATCCTCCAGCCCGTCATCGAGTAGCTCTTGGCCATACCGCTGACGGTGATCGTCCTCTTGTATATCTCATCGCTCAGGGATGCGATGCTCACGAACTCCTCGTCGGTGTAGACAAGGTTCTCGTACATCTCGTCCGCGATGCAGTAGATGTCCTTCTTAATGACCACATCGGCGAGAGCCTGAAGCTCTTCTCTCGAGTAAAGCATGCCGGTGGGGTTGTTGGGTGTGTTGAGTACAAAAGCCTTCGTCTTGGGAGTAATAGCTGCCTCAAGTTCGGCGGCGCTTATCTTGTAGCCGTTCTCCTTGCGGCACTGTACATAAACCGGAACTCCGCCCACGAGCTTGATCATCTCGGGGTATGAAAGCCAGTAAGGTGAAGGAATGATCACTTCATCACCGGGATCAACGATCGCCGAGAAAACGTTGGTAAGCGAGTGCTTTCCTCCATTGCTGATCACGATCTGGGAAGGTTCATAATTTATCTTGTTGAAGTTCTTAAACTTCTCGCATATAGCTTCTTTAAGCTCAACTATTCCGGAAGCTGCAGTGTACTTTGTAAATCCGTCATTAATGGCCTTAACCGCGGCGTCGCAGATATTCTTCGGTGTGGGGAAATCAGGCTCTCCCGCTCCAAAACTGACAACGTCTCTTCCGGCTGCTCTAAGCTGTTTTGCCTTGTCACTGATGGCAAGTGTTGATGAGGGCTTTACCCCCGTTGCTCTTTTTGACAATTCTAATGACATGTGATACACCCTTTCTTCATCCCTTACACGGATGTTTATTACTTATAATTATACATTTTAAAGCGTATAATCGCTTTATTTTACTGTATATGTCAAAAGATTACAACAATTTTTTTCTATTGTCGTGAATAATAATTCATGCAAGTATTGCGGTCGCTTATTTTTTGACCCCTTACATGAAATTTTCCCCGTACAAAATACGTACGGGGAAAGCTTTGTTTTCATTTTGCGTAATCGGTTACTCTTGATTCCCTGATGACATTGACTTTTATCTGTCCGGGGTATTCAAGCTCTGCTTCGATCTTCTTTGAGATGTCACGTGCGAGCAATACCATGTTGTCATCGTTTATCTGTTCGGGAACGACCATAACTCTTACTTCTCTTCCGGCCTGGATGGCGAAAGATTTTTCGACTCCCTTGAAGCTTCCGGAAATATCCTCGAGCTGCTTGAGCCTTGTTGTGTAAGTCTCAAGGGTCTCTTTTCTCGCTCCCGGTCTTGCGGCCGAGATAGCGTCTGCAGCCTGAACTATGCATGCTATAAGCGACTGGAACTCTACATCACCGTGATGTGCTTCGACAGCATTGATGACGATAGCTGATTCCTTATACTTTCGGCAAAGATCGACACCGATCTGAACATGGGTTCCTTCCATTTCCTGATCGATCGATTTTCCGATATCATGCAACAGTCCCGCGCGCTTTGCAAGTCTTACATCAAGGCCGAGCTCTCCTGCGAGCTGTCCCGCAAGAAGTGCTACCTCAACAGAATGCTTGAGCGCGTTCTGGCCATAGCTGGTACGAAATCTCATCTTACCAAGTAATTTGATAAGTTCGGGATGAATGTTATGAACACCTGCTTCAAGAGCAGCATTTTCACCGGCTTCTTTGATAGACTGTTCAACTTCTTTTCTGGCTTTTTCAACCATCTCTTCGATTCTTGTGGGGTGTATGCGTCCGTCCACAATAAGCTTTTCGAGAGCGATCCTTGCGATCTCTCTTCTGATGGGATCAAAACCTGAAATAACTACAGCCTCGGGTGTATCATCGATGATAAGATCGATGCCCGTAAGTGTTTCAAGAGTACGGATATTACGGCCTTCACGACCGATAATGCGTCCCTTCATCTCATCACTCGGTAACTGTACAACCGAGATGGTCGCCTCAGCGACATGATCCGCAGCAGTCTTCTGGATAGCGTTGATAACCAATTCCTTGGCTTTCTTATCGGCTTCATCCTTTGCCTTCTGCTCAAGATCCTTAATCAGTACGGCAGTTTCGTGTTTTACTTCATCTTCGACTGTTTTGATAAGATATTCCTTGGCTTGTTCGGAGGTCATTGACGAGATCTTTTCTAATTCCTGAATCTGTCTGTCACGAGCTTCTTCCTGTTCGCTCATAACACGTTCGAGTTCCAGTTCTTTAGCCGCGATCTTCGCTTCTTTCTTTTCTACGGCTTCGAGCTTGCGGTCAAGGTTTTCTTCCTTCTTTAACACGCGCTGTTCGTAGTGCTGAACTTCAGCATTACGAGCTCTGACCTCTTTGTCGAGTTCTTTCTTGGCGCGGATAGATTCTTCCTTGACTTCAACCAAAGCCTCACGTTTTTTGGCTTCACCGGCTTTTGTGGCTTCTTCGATGATCTCCTTGGCCCTGGTTTGTGCAGTTCCTATGGTTGCTTCATCTTCCCTTATCTTACGGGCGATAACAACCTTTGAGGCGATCAGCCATGCTGCCACTGCTCCGACGAGTAGACCGCAAACGGCGCAAATAGCTTCAATCAAGAACAAGTCCCTCCTGGAAAATATTTTATTGTAATCATAGTGAAAAACCACTACAACATTTTTATTCTATATTTAATAATTGGGGGTGTCAAGGGAAATTAAAATTTTTAACGAATTAAAAAATACATAAGAAGAAAAAGGAGCTTCCCCGGATGTTCGGGAAGCTCCGAATGACGAATAGGGGAATCGAACCCCTGTTTCCGCCGTGAGAGGGCGGCGTCTTAGCCTCTTGACCAATTCGCCATCACATTTCGCTTTCGCTTTTCGCGTCAGCGAATAGTATATTATCATAGACCCGTTCGGATTGCAAGAGTTTTTTTATATTTGTTTTTAATGCGTTTTTAATGATCCACATTGTGGCAGGAAAACAAATATCAGCCCTTTTGATTTGACTTTACCATCTCTTCAAGCAGCAAAAGATCCTTCGTTGCAACTCCGGTGGAATCGGCATATACCTTGGTCAGTTCTTTGAGTCCGAGTATCGCGCCGACATCTTTCAGCGAAGCATTGTTATTAAATGCAAGTGTACGTAAATGCTCGCATTTTTCCAGACCGTCAAGGCTGGTCAGTTCGTTGTCGTCAAGGTTTAATTTCTCAAGATTAACGGCATCGGCAAGGAACGATACGTCGGTCAGTTTTTCTTCCTCAAGGGTGAGGTATAATATCTCACTCTTGTCGGCGATCGCTTCATATGCCTCAAGTCCTTCGATCATATCCGGATAAAATACCTTGATCCGGATCTTTCCTTCAACTTCGTTATATATCTCGTTCGAATACGGTTTAAAGTGCCATGTGTATTCACCGGATTCCGTAACTATCTCGGGACAATCGAGCGAATATTCACCTTCGACCGTCTCCTCTCCGTCGGTAAATACGGCATCGATCCTGATATCATCCTTGCTCATTCCCTTAAGGATATGACCCTTATCGGAATAAGCGTAGATCGATCCGTCCAAAAGCACCGGATCTTTCTTTTGAATTTCGGGAGTGATTTCGGGGTCATCGTTATCTTTATTCTCTTCGTCGACCGAAGGATCATCCGGATCCGTTTTTCCCGGTTCAATGACGATCTTTTCTGCAGGCGGGGTAACTGTTTTATCTTTTTCACCGATCACATTATTTCCGGTATCCCGTGTATCGTTTCCGGGTTTTCCGGTTGCGATGACATCGGGCGGAGTGTTTTCTTCGGGACTGCTGAACACAATGACTAAAACAACCGCTGAGGCTACAAGTAAAAACGAAGCAACCGAAATAAGGAATATGATCAAACCTTTTTTCTTTTTTGCGGGCTTATCGTCAAAATTTGCCTGACCAACAACCGGTGCTTCTTCTTTGGCAGGTACGCCGGAAGCTCCCCGGTTAACACTTGCGGGCGGATTGCTGACCGACATGGAACCCGAAACAGATCCGGGTATCACACCCTGCGCGGGAACAAAACCGAGGCTTCCCATTGAAACCGATCCGGATACGGGTATATTCTCTGCCACAGGCACAGACCCCTTAAGCGATGACGAACCCACGGAATTTCCCTGAACCGAAAAAGATCCTCCCATATAGGACTGGCTGTATGATGCAGAACCGCTCATGAACGCCTGGTTCCCCACATTCACACTGAATATCTCTCTTTCGGCCGAAACGAGAGCCGCCTTCATATCACGGGCGGTCATATATCTTTCGTTTTGATCGAACGCGCATGCGCGGAGGATAATATCCGCCAAAGGCTTCGGAACAAGCGAAGGCGGGAGCATCGGCTCATTCTTCATCCTCTTCGAAAATGCAATATTCTTGTCGTTTCTGGTGGGAGCCGTAAACACGTTTTCCAAATACGGTCCTCTGAGACCGTTGGCGAAATAATACAAAGTAAGACCGAGCGAATATATATCGGCTCTGACATCATATCCGAGATTGTTACATACTTCCGGAGCCATATAATCATATGTTCCGGCCGCATGCGGATTTTCTTCTCCCGAATACCTTCCCGCTGCCATTCCAAAATCACCGAGTTTAAAATTTCCGTCCTGAGAAACGAAAATATTGCCCGGCTTGATATCTCTGTGAAGAAGCGAATTGGAATGAACGAGTTCGAGTGCGTTGCACATGGACACACCGAGTCTTATGAGCTCGGATGCATTGGCGAAATAATCCTGTTTATTGTCTATATATGCATTTACGGTTTTGCACAGTTCCATCCTGATAAGGAGGCTGAAGCCAAAATCGTCCTCTGCGGCTTCTTCGACCTTATAGTCTTCCATACTGACGATCTGCGAATTACCTTTGAATTGATTCATTATCTTGATCTCATTCAAAAGGCGATCTCTGATCTCACGACAATAACGCTTTGCGCCTTCCAAAGATCCCGCATTCTCAAGGATGCGATCATGCTCCTTTTGATCCTTGGGCACACATATCACTTTCATCGCAGCTTTATTGACAAAAGTATAATCCTGCCTCGAGATCATATACACAGATCCGAAGCTGCCTTCGCCTATTTTGCTGTCTATAACCCATTCTCCCCAGAACGGCTGCCGTTTGATTATTTCGTCAATATACATTTTTTGCTCCGCCAACAATTGATATATTATATTATACCATCAATTTTGATTATTACGATCGAAAGATTATCTTTTTCTCCGTTAATTTCTACTGCCCTTTTCAGTTTTGCGATCCTTTTCTCCGTGATCGGCTTCTTTTTGTATTTTAAAGCCTTTTTGATATCTTTTTCCGTGCAGAACTTATAGAGTCCGTCACTGCACATAAGAAACATCATTTTTTCGGTCAAAGTACCGCAACTCTTCATAACAGTAATGCTTTCATCCGTTCCGACCGCATTCAGGAGTTGTCCGTATTTCGGATCGGGAAATCTTCTTCCCGACACCGGATCCGTTATCCACATATTTGACCATATCTCATCAACGGTCAATTGAGAAAGATCTCTTTTCTTCCTGAGATATATTCTTGAATCCCCGACAGAAAGAATAAAATAATTCGATCCGAACAGACACAATATGCTAACGGTGGTACCGCAGATCGCATTCATCTTTCCGTACTCAAAAAGCTCCGTATTGACATCCGATATGACTTTTTCAAGGCCATCCGAAACGACGCCCATGTTATTACCAAAGAACAGATCCCGGTTGTCATCCCAGTATTTTTTTATTGCTTCGGTCATGGCCGAGCTCGCCTTTTCTCCCTCTGAGTACCCTCCCATACCGTCAGCAATGCAAAACAGCGCACAGTCATCTCCGGTCAGCGCAAGAACGCTGTCCTGATTGATCTTTCTGACCGGCCCGCATTCGGACAATTGTGAATATGTCATTCTAATCATGTCAGAGGTTTCCTTATTATATGCTGATATTTTTGGTATCAGTTTTTCTTCAAAATGTAGTCGATGGAACCGTTTACCGTCTTCTTGCTGTATCCTGCAGCGATCGCGAGAATAACCGTTCCGTCTTCCTTGCATATGCCGACCACATCGAGATAATAATTTCCGATATTCTTTAATTTAAACGCACATTGGTATCTGACTGTTCCGTTCTTTACTATTTCGCTCGTATAATCCATGTCGGTCAACTCGAAACCTGCACCCATATATGACGAAAATACGGCGTTACAAGTCGTCTCTACCGCAGCAGCTATTTCATTGTTGATCTGATCCCAGTCATCCTGTGAAAGCTTCGTGTTTTCGATATCATACGACATTCCTGCCCCAATGATTAAAGAGGTATCATTTTTGGTATTCTTTAAAAGAATGCCTCCTTCGGACGGTTCGCCGTCAACGAAATCTTTGGGTACCGCGATCTTTACGCCTCCGACCTTGACCTTGCGTGCCTTCATTTTCGGTGCTTCCACAACGGTGATCACGTAATCTATTGAGTATTTCTTGTATGTACCGCGTATCAGGGCTTCTCCGGCAGAAAGTGCTTTGATCGTTTTTTCATCGGGCATCTCAACCACATCACTGCCTTTTATGATTTCAAAATCAACCTTCGAACCCTTAACTACGGAAGTGCCGTATTGGAAAATAATACGACGTGACTGTCCAACATACAAAGAGTCCTCAAGTACCATATTCGCATCCGACTGCGCTGCCTGTGCAGAAACATTTCCGCCTGATCCAAATACTAACGCGACGATCAATACTATTGCCAACAATCTTTTTTTCATGTCATTCTCCTTTGAATACATAAGATGTTTGTCCTATCGTGATTATATCATTACTCTTTATCATTTTTTCTCCGGAAACTCTCTCATTATTTACGAACGTTCCGTTTGACGATCCGGAGTCGGAAATATAAAACATACCGTCTCTGAGCGATATTACGCAATGCTGTCCCGATATGGTCTTGTCATAGTCAATAACGATCAGATTCTTTGAAGGTGATCTTCCTATGGTAATACTTCCGTTTATCATCTGTCTGTATACCATCTCAGGTCTGTTCACATCTTTAAGAGTAACATAAACCGCTCTGCTCTCCCAAAGATGAACGGTAGCGCCTTCTTCCACATCAGGTGCATAATTATTTACCTTTAATGTTGCATCGGATTCAAGATCCGGTGCGGGCATTTGACAGAATTCATTTCTGTTATCCGTAACGCTGTCTTTCTTTCTCCTGCATAAAACAACAACAAGCACGATTATCAGGATAAGAAGAACTCCTCCGCCGATGGCAAAATATATCCAGTTGTTCTTAATAAATCCAATGAACGAGCTGTCTTTTACGTTCTCCGGCTCGGCATCCGTCCCGGCAGTTTCTACCTGCACAACAACGGTCTCTGTATTCTTGACTGCATGTGTGGGTTCTTCCTTAGGCTTTTCGGGCTTGACTTTCAATTCCGCCTGAGGCATACGCAGATCGATCGTAGCCGAACTCTGTCCGTTCGAAAGCTTAACAGCCTTTTCCGATCCGTCGAGAAGTTGAATGTCCAAAGTAAGGGATACCTTAAGAATATTCTCATCTTTCTTGAGTTCCTCGGCAATCTCGAGTTTTTTCTCTACATCATTGAGTATATAGCTCTTGGCGCCCGTTTTTCTGGAAAGAGAAAATACACTTTCAAGCTCATCCGTATTACCCTCAACCTTACATCCCAGAACATATATCGGTATCGGGAATTCCTTGAGCTTATCAAACAATTCATCACGGGTGATCCCGATCGCTTCATCCTCAACACCGTCCGTAAGCAGGATTATCCTGTGGTAATCGAGATCGTTTTGTGTGGCAAAACCGTCCACGATCTCGTATAAAACGTCGGTCAGCAACGTAGACTGTTGTCCGTATGCCAGTCCCCTTACAGCATTGATCAACGCATAATAATCGTCGGTATAATCGATCACATTCGTAATGCTTTCGCCGAAAACAGCTATCGCTATCTGTTCGATCGCCGATTTGTCGGCGGCATAGCTCTCGAGGAAGTCTGAAAACAATGCCTGGCTGTCATCAATACACTTTACCGAATTATCGATCAAAACCAAAGTCTTGATCGCCGTTCCGTCATCCCTAATCGGAGAAACATCGCTTATCTTGCACGCAGTTTTGCCAACCAGTGCCGTGATCTCATCTTCCTGTGTAAAGCCCTTGGTAAACAAGTTGATCTTGTTTTTCTCGCAGGAGCTTTCAAGTATCACTGTCCTCTCCGCAGCCTTAGCTAAAGTTACGTCACAGGTGATTCCGATCGTAACAAGGATGCAGAGCATCAAACCGATCCATTTTTTTGCCTGTCCAAGGATCATCCTTCTCTTGATTTGCACATTAAACATTCTTTGTGTCCGTCCCCCTTCATTTTTATTTCAATTCTATTGCCATACACAAAAATAATCTTCGCCGAGCGAAGATGACCATTAGACGGAATAACCGTTAAGTCATTCCGCCTGTTTTATAATATTCTTATCCTAATGGTGGTCTTTCCAAGTAAGATCTCGTCCAACGAACGAATCTCTATCAATTCATTCATCAGATATGTACTCTTTTTGTTTCTTTTAAGAACAACTCTTCTTGCAAGATCATTGCTCTTGGCCGCAAGGACACCGTTATGTATCATGATCTCGCATTTAAGGTCACCGACCGAAAGATCGCTTAAGACAATAGTATTGTCATTCCCCGCCCCTACGCTTATCGGATCTCTCGGATTAAGAATATATTCCTTAGTGGCAAGCACTCCCATTTCGGTAATATGAACCATTCGGGTTTTCTCACCCGCCGATGCTTCGGATAAATACTCAACATTGACAGGTTTTTCCATCCTGGCTCTGAGTTCGTCGCTGTTAAATTTGGGATTCAGGATGGCACGATCGAGTTCTTCCTCTCTCAGCTTATCCATTACCCTTGATTTCAGCATTTCTTCCTGCTTGTTTTTAAAAAGTCCCATTCGGTTATCACGCTCGCTTTGCAACCATCTCTCTGATCTTATCGGCAAGTACCTCGTATTTTTCATTCTGCAAGCCGACAGCGATGATACGATCGATCCTCTCATGATTAAAGATAGCAGTCTTGTCGGGGCTTAAATAGCCTTCGGGATAAGGAACGCCGCAATAATCATAAATCGTTTTGTCTTCCGTGTCGGCAGACATTCTTTGATATCCTACGATCATCAATCTGCTTGTCGCACCCTTTAAAAGTACAACTGACCCGATCGGAAGCACTCTGTCATATGAAAACATATTTAACCCTCCTCCACTTTTTTCTTTATTTCATCCTTGGTAGCCATAAGCTGACGTATAAAACGGTCTGCCTGAATGTCCCTGTAGCCGTAGGCTATAACTGTCTCGATCTGTTCGTTGTCAAAGCAGAACAGTCCGTCGTCTTCAGAAATACCGGTCGGGAAAATGAACCCCGAATAATCCCATACTCTCTTGGGATCCTTGGGAGCAACAGCCAAGTATCCCGCTATCATAACCGGAATAGTCGAGTTATTAAGCTCAACAACTGTACCGATAGGTAAGAAACCCTTACTCATATCAAAAACGCCTCCTCAATTATATGTATGTATATTATACCAATAATAAACTATATGCTCAACAATTATTACCACCAACCGGTCAAACTTCCCAGTCCGCTCCATGCATCACTTACGAAATCGCCCACATCCTCGGCTATATCACATGCACCATCCCATGCAGCCTCCGCAAAATCGCAAACAGCATCAACCGTTCCCGAGAAGTCCAGTTCAACTTTTACACCAAATCCGAGTCCGAGCGAAGCTCCGAGATCTGCTGTAAGTTTTCCGTCTCTGAGACCAAAGTCAGCATGTGCACCTATTCCGAAGTTTACACTGCCCTTAACTCCGACATCGGTACCGAGAATTTTCCCGCCTACCTTTGCCGATGCCTCAGCAACGACGGCCTGAGCCTTTCCGCCGACATGAAGAGCAGGATTGAAATTACCGTCTTTGTCAAACAGACCCACATTGGCATCTGCTCCGACCTCAGCCTTGAGAACATCTACATCAGCCTTCGCGTAAAGACCTGCCATGTCCGATCCCCACTGAGCTTCCGCTTCGGCATGACCGACAGCAAAGCTTGCGCCCGCTGAAGCACCGATACTGCCATAACCGATATATGCATTAGCCTCAGCTTTACCATAAAACAGGCCTGCCTCGGCACTCGCATGAGTACCGTCTTTATCTCCGGCCATCGCAGAAGCATCTATTCCGCCAATATAACCTTTTTTCTCTACACCTACCGAGGCAATGGTAACATCGACTCCCTCAAACAATTTTTTGTCTTCCGAAGCATCTTTAAATGCCTCTTTTTCTTCTTCGGTTACTGCCTTTTTCCATGATTTTGAAGCCGGATCATATGTATAGTTTCCGCCTTTATCCTTCCACTTGTTATGAGAATCATTGAAATTTTTGATGTTCTCCATTCCGGGGATGATGTATTTGCCATCCTTATCCTTGAACTTCAGAAGATCGGTTTTAACCTTAAAACTGTCATCTTTGGTTGACCAACCGTTTGCCTCTAAATCCCCATGGAAAACCGAATCATCATTCCACCATTTTCTAAAGATCTGGAGAGCGCTGAATGCGTTAAGGCCAAGTGAGAGTCCCGGTGCAAACGGAGACACGATAAAGGCAGGTAAAGCCCAAGGAAGTATATAACTACTGTTTTGAGAAGCATATGTAAAGAAATCTACCTGTTTCTTCCCTTCAGCCGAAGCCGCAACATAAAATTCATTTTTCTTATACTCTTCAACAATGTTTTGAAGAGTCACGCCAAGATTTGTGAGATTGACATCCTGATTATATAACTCACTGCAAAGCGTCGACAGCCGGGACGTGATATTCCCGCTTGAACTTCCCAAACTGCTGCCGATAGAGCACTTTACAGAACTAATCTCATTGATGCAATCATTCAGCAGAACCGCACAATTGATAACCTCATCAGCCGCGTTCAGTGCGGCGCCCGTCTTGATGTTAAACTCGCTCATGGCTCCTCCTTAATATTTATCATTTCACCCTGAATTCCTCATCGGTGTTTTGATCATCCCGGTTATTGATTATCTATTCTTATGTCCTATTTCTCACTATTTATTTGTATCATATTTTTTTACGTTTGTGTTGAATTCCTGACAGACGACACGTTTTCCTGACAGACGACATGTCTTGAATAAATAAGACCTCATGTTTGCTTCTTTAATCTTCTCATTTTAATATATACGGGGAGATGGATACAAAGTATCACGATCCCGATGATCAGGAAGATCAGACCGATTCCGCCGAAACATCCGCCAAATATCATAGTTCCTGTCGCTGATTTGATTTTCTCCGTAGTCTTGATGCCATTCACTGTTTTGGTAACGGTAAGCTCTATCGCATCCCCGAGAAGTCCCTTCACGAGGAATGTGGCTCCGATAGTTGAAAAAACCGTTCCGACGATTGAGAAAACACACCCCGTTACAGTTGAAACAACGGGATTTACCGACACTCTCAATCCATTGATATGTTCCTTAAAAGTAGTTCTTCTTTTCTTGTAACCGTTTTTTTCAAGCCATTCCTTCACAGGCTTGTGGATCGATCCGGATTTAAGTACAAAACCGACGAGTCCCTCTTTGCCGTTCAAATTGTTTTTTCCCAGAACAACCGTCTTCTTATACTCTATCCTTTTTCCGTAAAAAGCCTCCGCGGCAACGGAAGCTCCTCTTCTCCCATCAGCCATTCCGGCTCTGGCAATAAGATTATCTGCACTGTCAAAATATCTGTATTTTCCGTCCGGTTCAAGTTTATAATAAACCGCAAATTCCTGTATTTCCTTCGTTACCGATACCCCGGTAAAATATGCGGCGTCCATCCATTTCCAACGTGCAACCACATATTGTTCCGCACTTATACCTTCTGTTACGATTTCCATCTTATATGGAAGATCCTGTGAATTAAAATAATCCACCATTCTTTGCATATCTATCGCTACATTTTTCATACTCTTAATCCCTTGTTTTCAACAAAATTACCACCAGCCGGTCCAACTTCCCAGTCCGCTCCAAGCATCACTTATAGTATCACCTACACTATCAACGAGATCACACGCGCCATCCCATACAGATTCTGCAAAATCACAGACAGCATCAACTGTACCCGAGAAATCTACATCCAGCTTTAAACTCACTCCAACCCCGAAGGATGCTCCCACATCAAGGGTTAATTTCCAGTCTCTTAAGCCAACATCCGCATGTGCTCCGATTCCCACATTGACACCCATTTTGACGCCCACATCGGTTCCGAGAACTTTTGTACCGCCTTTAATAGAGCCCTCCGCCAATAAAGCCTCAGCTTCTCCTTTTACGTGAAGAGCGGGAGAGATTTTTCCTTCCTGATCTTTTAATCCAAAACGAACATCCACACCAGCTTCGGCTTTCAATGCATCCACTTCACCCTTAACATACAGTCCTGCCATATCAGAACCCCATTGAGCTTCTCCCTCCGCATGAACAGCAGAAAAACTGGCGCCTGCCGAAACACCTGCACTTAAATATCCAATATAGGCATTTGCATCGGCCTCACCGTAGAAAAGTCCAATTTCACCACTTGCGTGCGTTCCATCCTTATCACCGATTTCCCTTTCAACATCAATTCCACCTAAATAACCTTTTTTCTCTATACCAGCAGAGGCAATAGTTATGTCAACACCATCAAATACCTTTTTGTCTTTGGCCAGATTATTGAATTCTTTTTTTTCTTCATCAGTCAGTGCTTTTTTCCAGGATTTCGTTTTAAAATCATAAATATAATCCCCGCCCTTATCTTTCCACTTGTTCTTTTTATCATTGTAATCATTAATCTTTTTCATTCCGGGAATGATGTATTTGTCATCCTTATCCTTAAACTTCAGAAGATCGGTTTTAACCTTAAAACTGTCATCCTTGGTCGACCAACCGTTTGCCTCTAAATCCCCATGGAGAACCGAATCATCATTCCACCATTTTCTAAAGATCTGGAGAGCGCTGAATGCGTTAAGGCCAAGTGAGAGTCCCGGTGCAAACGGAGACACGATAAAGGCAGGTAAAGCCCAAGGAAGTATATAACTACTGTTTTGAGAAGCATATGTAAAGAAATCTACCTGTTTCTTCCCTTCAGCCGAAGCCGCAACATAAAATTCATTTTTCTTATACTCTTCAACAATGTTTTGAAGAGTCACGCCAAGATTTGTGAGATTGACATCCTGATCATATAACTCGTTACAAAGTTTTGACAGTCCGGACGAAATATTTGAACTTGCACTTCCCAGACTGTAACCTATAGAACTCGCTACAGAACTGATCTCGCTTACGCAATCATTCAGTAAAACGGCACAATTAATTACCTCATCGGCCGCGGTTAACGCTGCACCCGTCTTAATGTTAAACTCACTCAAACTATTTAATCCTCACTCTATCTCTTTCGATTGTTTTCTTGACTTTTTCAACACCGGTAGGTGAATACAAAGTATTGTTATAGCAAACAACAAGAGTATCAAACCAATGCTGCCCATGATCTCACCAAAAATCTTAGTTTCCTCGGGAGAATTCACTATTTCGATATGTTCGATCCCATCAATTATTTTCTTTATTTTCACTTCTACGGATTCACCGCGCATACCCATTAATAAAAAATTTACACCAATACCGGAGAATACACTTCCGGCAATAAAAAAACCACTCCCAACTATAGTCGCGATCAACGGATTAACGGACACCCGCAGTCCATTTATGTGTTCTTTTAAAGTAGTTCTTCTTTTCTTGTAACCGTTTTTTTCAAGCCATTCCTTCACAGGCTTGTGGATCGATCCGGATTTAAGTACAAAACCGACGAGTCCCTCTTTGCCGTTCAAATTGTTTTTTCCCAGAACAACCGTCTTCTTATACTCTATCCTTTTTCCGTAAAAAGCCTCCGCGGCAACGGAAGCTCCTCTTCTCCCATCAGCCATTCCGGCTCTGGCAATAAGATTATCTGCACTGTCAAAATATCTGTATTTTCCGTCCGGTTCAAGTTTATAATAAACCGCAAATTCCTGAATTTCCTTCGTTACCGATACTCCGGTAAAATATGCGGCATCCATCCATTTCCATCGTGCAACCACATATTGATCTCCGTTCACACCCTCTGTAACTATTTCCATTTTATACGGAAGATCCTGTGAATTAAAATGATCCACCATTCGTTGCATGTCTGCTGCTATATCTTTCATATCTTCCCCATATTCTCCCCATGTATTGTTTTCTATTTCTTCGATCCCGGATCAAAACCGTTCTAAATCTGATCCTGCTCTGTTTATGATCTACATCAATAAATTATATAATCCGAATCATATACATTGATCTGCACATCCCGAATCTTCGGATATTCTACTTTTCTAATATTTCCCTCGCAAAAGTCACTGACTCTCCTGTCTGTCTTCGAGTACATATCACAAATACTTTCAAGGGCCTGACAAAAACTCATCAAAGATTGTTGACAAGAATTAAGCTCATCAATACGCATACCAAGTGAAGAGATTGCTCCATCCATTCCCGACATTCCACGCAGAGATGACCTGACGTCTTCAAGATTTCCTATCTCGTTTCTGTTTAGTCGAATAAGAGACCTCAATTCATTTGCCGCTTCATTTAATTTTTTCAAAGAAACGCTAAACATAGATCGTTCTCCTTTGTAATCGTTTTATGACCCGGTGTAGCAATCTGCATTACTTACTGTTTCCAATTAATTCTTTATTATGTATGGTAAAAGGCCGAGTCAAAGCATTATCGATCGCTTCGATTCGGTCATATATCAAGAAAATCAAAAACTACAAGTGATTCGCAGCCAAGTGATATGATCACTTACGACTGCGAATCACACTTAACTGATCAATATTATGAGATCACGTCAATCGGAAGACTTGATGATAATGCAGCATTTGCATTTTCAGCATCCTTATACTTAGCTGCGATTGCACTAAGATCATCAACATGTTCCTGGATCATTCTCTTTAATCTGGTCATGTCGGTATCAAGCTTATTGAACTGAGCCAGGTATGCCGATGATGCTTCACCTTCCCACTTACCCGAAAGGCTTCTTACGGTGTTGAGCATCTGAGCTGTAGTATTGTTTGCATTCTGGAATATTCCCTGAAAATAATTAGCGGTTTCAAGCAATTTCTCGGGCGTAACAAGTAATGTTGTCATAATTGTTCTCCTTCTCTGTTATTTTGTCATTGATCAATAATTTCTGGCAGTAGCTGTCGCGGTATTTTCCGCTTCGGCCTTATCATACATTGTTGCAATTTCCTCGATCGCTTTGCAATATTTGTCGATCAGAGTCATGAAATTGTCCATTTGCATCTTGTCATTCTTTGCAGCATGCATGAATGCCTCTTTTGTCTCGCCTTCCCATGTTGCGCCGAGAGCATTTGCACCGTTAATAAATTCCTCTGCCTCATTCTTGAGCTGTCCGTTTAATGCAGTAAGCTCTGCTTCTGCGTTCCTAAGCTCGCTTGACGTTACTCTGATTAATGCCATTTTTGTCCCTCCTAATATTATTTTGACTATTTTTTTTATACACAATTACAGGTCCGCCTGTAACAATGTTTCAACAACTGTTCTTAAAAGTGTCCGCCACCGCCGGTATGTTTGCCGTTCTTTGAAGAAGATTTTGCGGCCTCTTCCTCTGCTTTTTTCCTGGCTTCCTCGGCAAGGCGTGCGCGATAAGCTCTTTCTTCTTCGATCCTCAACGCTTCCATTTCAGCGTCATAGATATTTTTTGCTACCGCCCTTATGGTAGATGCAACAGCAGTCACACCGTTGGCTACCGTAACGATCTTGCCGGCTATCACATCACCCTTTGAGACATATTTTTGTGAATTTTCTCCTTTCCACGCAATTGAAACATCCTGCATGGCGCTCTTTACATTACTGTTGGAGATGGTTCTGATCCTTCCTGCGGTGGTCTCAAGTTTCGAAGCCTGCTCTTTGGCTTTGGAAAAGTTAAACTCTATCGTTGCTCTGTCCATCTTATACTCCTATATGATTTATGATATCGCATCTGTGGGAAGCGACAGTGCTTTCGTTACAATTTTGCTTTCCGTAGAATCATATACACCCGCCATCTGTCTTAAATCTACAGGATGTTCGAGAAGACGTTTGAGTATTTCTTCAAGGTCAGCTTCTCCTGCTTCATAACCGGCTCTGTGAGCATCTCCGCCCGATCCGATCCAATGGCCTTTTGTCTTGTTCATAACGGTTTTTATCGAATCAAACTTCACTTTGATCCCTTTAACAAGACTTTCAACTTCATCTGCCTGCCGACGTAATACATCGGGAGTTACTTTTATTTCACCTGCTATACTCAAGACTTTCACTCCTCTCTTTTTATGTTCTTATTGCAGAAATGGTATCGCTGATCCCCGCTTCGCATTTATTATACGCATCTTTTGCGAAATCCATACTGTCTATCAGGGATTTGACCGTATCACAGAACGATTCAAGCGTAGCCTTATCACTCATAAACTGCGCTCTGAATGCTTCGCTTGCCTCTCCGTCCCACATACTGTCCAAGGTTTGAAACTCGGTGAACATTGTCTCAATATCTTTTCTGATTCCTTGCAATTCTGTGGTGATCGAATCTATCTCTGTTTTAAGAGTAATAGTGTTTACACCAATCTCATCGCTCATATCTTACCTCCTCTTGATAAACGGTCATTAGCCGCTTCTGATTCCTTGTCATACACACCAATCTTGTGTAGTAGGTTCCTCTTTAGAAGTGTTTTTATCAATTTTTGATCTCTTGTTTTTTTCTGAAATCACTATAGCATATTTGATTCCGTTTGTGTTGAATTCCTGACAGACGACACGTTTTCCTGACAGACGACATGTTTTGATCAAAAATCGACCTCAAAGATTCAAAAAACACTTCAGCTTTTTCATCATCTTTCTGATGTTATCAGCCATTTGCCCTGCGTAATGCCATACACTGCTTCAACAGTTCCATTATTTAATAGATATCGATATTCAAGACCGTTAGATGCGGTTTTATCGGTTTCTGATCCCTTGTTTTTTTCTGAAATCACTATAGCATATTTGATTCCGCTTGTGTTGAATTCCTGACAGACGACACGTTTTCCTGACAGACGACATGTTTTGATCAAAAATCGACCTCAAAGATTCAAAAAACACTTCAGCTTTTTCATCACCTTTCTGATGTTATCAGCCATTTGCCCTGCGTAATGCCATACACTGCATCAACAGTTCCATTATTTAATAGATATCGATATTTATGACCGTTTCCCAATTTAACATATAGTTCTCTATTATTTGCATCCACACCTAGCTCTTTGGCTATCATTGTTTTATTTTTTATAAATCGTTTCTGTGATCTCAATAAGTTTTTTACTCAACCTATCATATCCGTCCGGGAAAACGTGCTTTCCCATTTCAAAGCCATCGTAAGCATATTTGTGTCCATCATCTCCCAAGAAAACAAGTTTCCATCCATAAGAGCGAGTAGAACCAAGTGTGTGATCTTCAATCACTGTATCCCAATCATAAATCTCGTATTCATCCACGATACCGGAAAGGTCTGCATCAAGCCTGTGCTCGTCATACTTATTACTTTTGCCAAGACGATCATTCACATAAAACACTTTCCTTTCAATATCAAAAACAGCGTCCAGAACATAATCATTCGGATTATATGTATAGCCTATTTTTTTTATCTTCGTTCCCTTGGGTATTCTGTCATTCGTAAGTACCGACAAGATCAAATAAGTATCATTGTAGTTTTCGTTATAGAAAAGATCATATTCAGTATCATATGCATATTTTGAAAAATTCAGATCCTTAGTTGTTCTTAGATCAACAAAGCTAGAGAACTCTTCAATATCAATATTTTCTAGCTGTTCCGCGGTAAATCCCGCAACCTCCATCAAAAACTCTCTGTCATCAAGCGATCTATAGTACATTTGATTCCCCGATTCTAACCCGTGCTTGTCCATTTCAATTCCTTCCTTTTCATGCATACTGTCAGAACTGCTACATGCCAATATAATGCAGCAAAATAATAATATCAAAAAAGACACAACTACCCTGTTCTTCATACGTTCACCCTCCGTACACTCTGAATTATAAAACTATTTGAATAATCATCCATAAGTTTGGCGGATTCTGGGAAAAATTCTTTTAAATGCTTTAAGGCTTCCTCGTCTTTTCCCATATTATAAGAAAAGTAATGCGCCCACAATTCTTTACCGGGGGTGTATTTACTGTACAAAGACCAATAAAGGCTATCATGTCCCCAGCCTCCATTTCTAAGAGCATTATTTGATACGCCTCCATAAACATCAGAAACACAAGCATAAGAAGCATCACCAATAAATGAATTATCGTGAGCCTTCTTTATATTTTTATACAAAGCTCGTTCATTGTAATCAAGACCATCAGGATCAGTACCAAACACAAAGGCATTAATCACAGTATCCAAAGCTCGTTCCGCTTCTTCGTCTCCCTTGGTTATATAATTGTTATTATATGCTATTCCTGTAATGCTGTGTGGATTATTTTCGTTATAATACACATCATAGTATATAGTATCATATAGTGTAACAGTTTTTCCCATATCTTCACTGTAAAACTCATAACTGTGAGTATCAAATCCCCAGTAAGCTGATTTATCGGCCAAGTCATCTATGCAATGTCCGCATTCATGAAAAAATGTTATATATGGACCCTTTCGATCCGAACCAAAATTTTCAGGATAATCAAAATTTAGTCCTTTAAAAAGAAATGGCCAGTAGTAGGCAGTATCATTCAAATCCCCATCGCTAATCTTATACTTTTTTATACATGACAAAAAGACAGAACGATACGGTTCATCCGCAGTATATACTAAATACTTTATATTGCTCTTATCCTCTTCTGTAAGCTTATTGTTATCTCCGGATGCCAGAAATCTATCAAATTCTTCTTTTATAAATATATGATCTTTTTCAAAATCGTTTATTACGCTTTCCTTATCTTCGTCGGACGTTTCTAACAGCACCTGCCCACCTTTGGTATCCCTACATTTTGAGGTATCTATAACTGTTGATTCAAATAATCCCCCACAAACTCCGTACGAAATTGTACCACCATGTTCAGTAACACTCTTTTCAACCCTTTTGTATTCATCTACAATACTATGAAGCGCTACACCAAGATTTGTAAGATTAACATTCCAATCATAAAGCTCATTACAAAGTTCTGACTGTCGGGACGTGATATCTGCACTGGCACTGCCCAGGCTGCTGCCTATAGAATTCTTTACCATGCTTATCTCTTCCAAGCATTCATTTAACATCTTTGCTGCATCCCTAATCTCATCGGCCGCACCTAGCGCGGCACCCGTATTGATATAAAACTCACTCATATAACTCCTTTATTTACCCTTTCTCCGTTTTTTATGATATAACACAATTGTTTAGTTTTGTGTTGAATTCCTGACAGACGACACGTTTTCCTGACAGATGACATGTTTTGATCAAAAATCGACCTCAAAGATTCAAAAAGCACTTCAGCTTTTTCATCATCTTTCTGATGTTATCAGCCATTTGCCCTGCGTAATGCCATACACTGCATCAACATCTCCTTTATTTAATAAATATCGATATTCATGACCGTTTTCCAATTAAATATATAGTTCTTCTGAATTTTCAGTTTTATCAAGAGACAATTCCATAATAAGACCATCATCCAAATCATAAAAAAATTCCATTATATATTTCAGGTCTCTATTATTTGCATCCATACCTAGCTCTTTGGCTATCATTGTTTTATTTGCTTCATATTCATTCGGATCTATCGTTTTTTCTGTCTCCATAACAACCTTTTCCTCTCCTTCAGATTCTTCCGTCAATTCAACTACATCATTATTCGAAGTTTTAATTATATTCTTATCCAATTCAGTCTCTTGTTTGTCCACAGAATTACTACAAGCAACCAACATTATGATTGATATTCCAATCACAACAAACAATTTAGTTATCAATTTTTTTACCTCCTGCCTATCTAAAACATCTGAGAATGTCTTTTACAAAAATACATTTTTTATTGGCTTTCAATAATACGCGACATTATAATAATTTGTCTTTCAATACCATATGTTATTCAACCGTTGTTATACATAAAATCAAAAGATAGCAATATTTACTTAAGCGAATACCATATTACCGAGAAACTGTTCATCACAGTGAGTGCAAGTTCTCTGATATAACTCAACGAACCTAAACCATATACTTCTATTTTATAATTCCGGGGTGCTAACTCACTATCATTTTCAAATATCAACACATAGCCGACTTTATTTACACCATTTAATTCCTTGGTACCAAGATAAATATTGTGTTGTTTATATTGGCTTGTGCAATCTTCCCGAAGCACCAATGTATCTGTTTCAATATAATTCTCATCGCTGTCAAGCAAAGCCTTTTCATTCAAATAGTCAACCCGACTAACGTATATATCAGAATCCCCCTTTAATAAATGACATTTATCAGGATTGGAATCATCCGCATCCGTTTGAATATAATTATGAGGATATTGAAAAACAATCAGTTCATCAGCCAGGAACATATCCAGCAACTCAATAGTCTGACCATCCTGTATTCCCTGTTGATCCAACTCATCCTCTATCAAGGTGGCAGATGTTCCGTCCCAATATACTTCTTTTTTATCCCCCATTCTATCTGATTTGATCAATTCATTGATTTGTTCAACCAAGTTTCCTTCCTTAAAAATGTCTGATTTCTGGTTTTCATTTGATTTTATTAATTCTCCTGCATCGCCAAACTCATTATTATTCATAACAAAACTATCCTTTAATTCTTCCTGATTACTCATACAACCTACTGTAGTTAAAATCACACACGCGATTGCTATAATAATTCTTTTTACCATACTGACCTTTTCACTCCTTATTTCCAACCATTTCCATATATATAGCATATGTATTAGGCATTTGATTCCGTTTGTGTTGAATTCCTGACAGACGACACGTTTTGACCCGATTTTGATCCAAAAATCATGTTTTTCGTCCTGTTTGATTTTGTAATTAAAATCTACATAATCGATTTATTTGCCGACACAGGACCGGGCAGTAATACTCTGAAATGATTTATTACTGTCCCTGCAACCACTTTTACATAATCCATATTCCCAATCCCGTACACTTCAACCCTGTAACTGCGATGGGCATTTTCGCTTCCGTTTTCAAATAGCAAAACAAACCCCCCTTTTTTTGTATCATTAATTTCTTTTATTCCGACATATGTTTTATAGTTTTTGTAAGTTTTTAACCTGTCTTCACTTATTACCAATGATTCAGTAACAACATAATTTTCATCCTCATCAAATTTTTTTACTTCTTCTTCGTAATCTATAGGACTTATAAAAATTTCAGTATCATCCCCTACCAAATGACATTTATCACTACGATCATCAATTACATTCAGTTCATACCCCACGGGATATCTGAACGAGATCAATTCTTTTGCTCTGTAATGTTCTACTGCTTCAATTATTTGTCCATCGTCCATGCCGGTTCTATCTTTATCATTTTCATTTACTTTTATCTCAGCCGATGCACCATTCCAATACACGCTTTTTTCATCCTTGAGCTGATCTTCGTTTAAATATTTATTTAGAATTTCGACAGGAGTCATACCTTTCAAATCTTTTTCATCGTTTATAACCTCTGTAGTAGTAGTCATATCATCTTCAATTGATTTATCATGAATAGATTTTGATTCATGACATGCAGCCAACATAAGCGCTGATACAATAATAGTTAATATTATTATTGATTTTGTCATCTATTGTTCTCCCTTCGTATTTAGAAGTGTTTTTATCAATTTTTGATCTCTTGTTTTTTTCTGAAATCTCTGTAGCATATTTGATTCCGCTTGTTTTGAATTCCTGACAGACGACACGTTTTCCTGACAGACGACATGTTACGAAAAAGGTAAGTCAACTTCCCTCAATTACCTTTGAGCGGATACCATATCACGGAAAAACCGTTCATTACGGTTAGAGCCAATATCGTGACATAGTCAAGTTCTCCCAATCCGTATACTTCAATCCTGTAGTCTCTCCTCGCCAGTTCACTTTTGTTTTCTAAGATCAGAACATACCCCGCCTTCTTTTTCCCATCTATATCTTTGGTACCGAAATACGTTTTATAGTTTTTATAATACTTTGTTGTCCCCTCCTTTAGACCCTTAAGGTCGATTTCGATATAGTTTTCGTCTTTATCAAACTCAGAAGAATCCTCAAGGTAATCAACTCTGCTAACAAAGAATTCGGCATCATCCTTTATAAAATGACAACTATCCGGATGAGTTTCATCAACATCCACCTGCTTAAATGTGCTGGGATAGTCAAACATGATCAAATTGTCGGCTATATAATGACTAACTCTTGAAAAGTCCAAATAGCCTCCATCTTCTCCTCCCACTACATCTTTTTCAACAGTACCAACGTTTATTCCATCCCAGATTACAGCCTCGTTTTCCGATGAATTCTGAATCATTTTATATATCTGTTCCGAAGTACTCTTTTCATTATTTGTCATCTCTTCTGATAGGCTTTCATTACGGTTCATTTCTTTTCCACCTTCCACTTCATTATGCATTGGTAAACATCCTGTAGTTGCAAATACAATACATATTAACGATATGATCAGTTTTTTCATTTTTTTCATTGTTTTGATTATCATCCTCTCGCATTTTCTATCATGTGTTATTTATACACATATGTTATACTTGTAAAGTTTTTTTTCATTACAACGTCATCGTTATAGATAAAATCACATAATTCAGCAGTCTTCGTTAAAACATCATCCATCGTAACCGGATAATCAATCCCTTTTTCTTTAAGATTATCATTTAGATTATCACGAACAATTATTTCGTTTAGCCTTTCTATTCTGGAATTTACTACAGTTGACGCAACAGCGATGATTTCATCTTCACACTTATTCAGCTCATCCAATGTTTTATTTTCTTTTTCTTGGGCCTCTGAAAGTGAACCATATAAAGCAATTCTTTTAAACTCTTTTTCATTATTTTTTATTTCCCGACGATCGATACTCAAAGGGGGAAAGCCAATAAAACCCAGATCAAGAGCCAGAGACAGCTTTTTTTCTATCAATATCTGCTCCTCACCCCTCTCTTTCTTATCACATCCGGATAATAACATCATAGCCAACAATACTAAGATGATAAGCAACATTCCATATCTTTTCATAATCCTTATTTTCCTTAATCAATAGGTGCCCAGAGATTTCTCGGCCGCTCCCAGTAGTGGATCCAATGGTATACCAACAAAAGGAGCAGCCGATTGAAGCAAAGTATCACGAGCCAGCGTATAATTGTTTTATTTCTCTATTTTTTATAAATCGTTTCTGTGATCTCAATAAGTTTTTTACTCAACCTATCAT